>DBPT01000004.1:83775-96126 GCA_002304925.1 Prolixibacteraceae bacterium UBA1413 | reverse complement strand
CGCACACCCGCACACCCGTACACCTGCAGCGACGGCCCTTGTCTGTTTAAAATGCCTATATAATAAGCCAAAAAAATGCTTATATTGCCTATAGAATATAACATTAAATTGAAAAAATACCTATAGAATGTGACAGGTCCGGGACAAAGAAGGGACCTCTTCCGAGCTGGATTATCTTTTTATTAATGATGGGGTAGCCATTCCTGCGGAAGTGAAATCGGGTAAATTAAGATCTTTACACCAATATGGGGAAATAGTCCGGCCTAAACTGTCTGTCAGGTTATATGCCGGTCATTTTCAGATTGATCATTTAAGACGCTTTCCGGCCATACTTTCCGGCTGATGAATCTTTCCTGCTACCTTTCCGGAAAATTGAAGGATTATATCGGGTTGAACAGCAGATACGTGGAATTTCAATATTTTCTGATTTTTTTCCATGTCAGGGAGAAGTCATCTTCAGAGAATTATATCTTTGCAGGTTATTGTGATAATAACAACTAATAAAACAGTCTTATGAATTCCAATTCGCAGAAAGTATCTGTTCTGGAGAAAATCGGATATAGTTTGGGCGATTTTGCGGCCAACCTGATTTTTCAGACGCTGATGACCTTTTTGGCCTTTTTTTACACCGATGTGTTCAAGATCCCTGCGGGGGCTGCCTCGGCCATTATCTTCATAGGGGGGATGATCGGCGCCTTTTTCAATCCTGTCATGGGGATCATCGCCGACCGTACCAATACCCGATGGGGAAAATTCAGACCCTGGATCCTGTGGACGGCGGTGCCCTTCGGGGTGATTGCCCTGCTGGCCTTCAGCACTCCCAATTTCGGAATGAGCGGGAAAGTCGCCTATGCCATGATTACCTACATCCTGCTGGTGATCATCTACTCGGCCAACAACCTGCCCTACGCTTCTCTCAGCGGGGTGCTCACGGGCGATATGAAGGAGCGTAACAGCATTTCGAGTTACCGTTTCGTGGCGGTTAACATTGCCCAGTTCATTGTACAGAGCCTCCTGCTGCCCCTGGTGCTTATCCTAGGCAAAGGGGACAAAACCGTGGGATTCGAGAAGACCATGCTCCTCTTTTCCATCACCGGGATTGTCTTTTTCATCATCACTTTCCTGACCACCCGGGAGCGGATCGTGCCCCAGCAGGAACAGCAAACGAGTGTGAAGACCGACCTGAAGGACCTTTTCAGGAACAAGCCCTGGATCGCCATGCTGATCATCACGGTCTTCATTTTCATTACGCTGTCGCTCAAAGGGGGGATGTATGTTTACTATTTCGAGAATTACCTCAGCGAGGAAGCGCTGGCGCGGTTCCTGGAGAATGTGGGTTTCAACCGCTTCATTGCGGGCCTCAACAGTATGCTGACCGGCATGGGACTGGTAGGTTTCATCTGGCCTGAAGACGCTCCCACGTCGGCCTTCAGCCTCTTTAACGCCGGGGGCATCATCATGGGGCTCATCGGTATCGCCATTTCGAAAACCCTGGCCGACCGCTTTGGAAAACGCGACGTTTTCGGATACAGCCTTTTTGTAGCGGCCCTGATGCAACTGATGTTTTACTTCTGGGGGCAGCAATCGATCGGACTGGTTTTCGCTACCCAGCTGGCCCATGGTTTCTTCTACGGAATCGGAACCCCGATTCTGTGGGCCATGATCGCTGACGTGGCCGACTACTCGGAGTGGAAAAACAACCGCCGTGCCACGGCCATCATCTTTTCGGCCATGATTTTCGGGCTGAAGACCGGACTGAGCATCGGCGGCGGGCTGGTTGCCGGCATCCTTGCCCTATACGGGTACCAGGAGGGACTGGCCGTGCAGAATGAGGCCACCATTAATGGTATTAAAACAGCCATGAGCATCTATCCCTTCCTTACCTTCTGTGTGGCGGTGGCTTTCTGTCTTTTCTATTATGAAATCAACAAGAAGATGGAGCTGCAAATTCAGAAGGAGTTGGAGGATCGCCGGAAGTAGCCGATTTTTACTATTTTTATGCGATGAGGCGGAAAGCTTCAATAGCGTTTATTATGATTGCAAATGACAATAAACAAATGAATTATGATTAGCAAATTAAGTAATACTCTGATGGTTGCTTTGGCTGCCATGGCCCTTTGGGCCTGTAATTCCTCCGGCAGGGTTGAGGGTGGAGCAGCGATTAAGGATGGTTTTGCCGACAAGTTCTTTATCGGAACGGCCATGAATGCCCGGGAGATTACAGGTGAGGATTCTTCCGCTGTGGAAGTCATCAAAAAGCACTTCAATGCCATCGTGGCTGAAAATTGCATGAAGCCCGGTCCGATACAACCCCGTGAAGGGGAATTCAATTGGGACCTGCCCGACCGGATGGTGGCCTTTGGTGAAGCCAACAATATGTTCATCACCGGTCATGTACTGCTATGGCATTCACAGGCTCCCCGCTGGCTTTTCACCGACTCGCTGGGGAACACCGTCTCCCCCGAAGTGCTTACCCAACGGATGAAAGACCATATTTACACCGTGGTGGGTCGCTACAAAGGCAAGGTGAAGGGATGGGATGTGGTCAACGAGGCCTTGCTTGACGACGGATCATACCGCAAAAGCCGGTTTTACGAGATTCTGGGCGAGGAGTTCATTCCCCTGGCCTTTCAATTCGCCCATGAGGCAGATCCCGATGCCGAGCTTTACTACAACGATTACAACGAATGGTACCCGGGGAAAGTGGAGGCCATCGTAAAGCTGATCCGACAGTTACGTGAGCGGGGGCTGCGCATCGACGCCGTGGGCATGCAGGGCCACATCGGTATGGACCATCCGACCATTGAGGAGTATGAAAATGCCATCATGGCTTATGGCAATGCAGGGGTCAAGGTGATGGTCACTGAACTCGACATGTCCATATTGCCTTTCCCTGACCGCAACGTGGGGGCGGAAGTCTCGGCCGACTTCGATTACCAGGCAAAACTCAACCCGTATACTGAGGGGCTTCCCGATTCCGTGTCAGTGGCCTGGAACAACAGGATGGGGGAATTCTTCGACCTCCTCCTGAAACACGCTGACCTCGTCACCCGGGTCACCGCCTGGGGGACCACCGACCATACCTCCTGGAAAAACAACTGGCCGGTGCGTGGGCGGACAGACTATCCGCTGCTCATCGACCGCAACTACCAGCCCAAACCTTTCCTGGAAAAGTATGCTAAAAAATGATGGCACCGGGTTTTTATGGGGCATAGTCAGGTTTGTCCCTGGTGAAACAAAAACAATAAAACAATCATTAAATTATTAAGGAGATATATTATGTCAAAAGAAAGAGATGCTTTCGTTTCGGCGAAAATCGCGAAAATGAGCCTGCTGGAAAAATGCGGCCAATTGCTAACATTCACCTGGCGGGGTGCCATACCTACCCCCTCTGGAATTGAACAAATCACCAAATTACATGCGGGAGGGATCTGTCTGGAACCTTATGCCCTGGAAACCTGTAAGAATCTTTATTGGGGACGCTCTCAGGTCGATCCGAACTTCGAAAAACCAGCGGATTATTTCGATATTTCTCATACATGGTTCGACTCACGTGCTTTTGGGATCAGTGTTACCCCCGAAGAACTCACTGAAGCCCTTAATAACCTTCAGAAAATCGCCATGGAGCGGCCTTCCGGAATTCCTCTTCATGTGACCATTGATATGGAAGGTGATTTCAAAAACGACTATTCCGCGGGGGGTGTTCTGCAATTTATCCCTCCGATGGGCATTACTGCCATAGGGGATGTGGACCTGGCCTATAAAATTGCCAACCTGATGGGACGGCAGATGGCTGCCATGGGAGTCACCCAGTTCTATCACCCTGTGTGCGATGTGAACATCAACCCTCTGAATCCCGAAATCGGCGTCCGTTCTTTCGGCGACAATGCCGATGCCATCGTGAAATTTATCGAAGCCACCGTCCGTGGGTATGAAGATGCAGGCGTTACGGCCACCGTCAAACACTTTGCCGGCCGTGGTGATTCGTCAACCGATGCCCACGATACCCTTGACATTTGCCGGGGCGACAAACAACGCATGCAGGATGTGGAATTAAAGGCTTTCCAAGCCGGTATCGATGCCGGCGCCTCGGCGTTGATGACCGCTCACACGATTTTTCCGGTGTATGATGAAGAATACCCGGCCACGCTGTCAAAAAAGATCCTCACCGACCTGCTGAGAGGGGAGATGGGATTTGAAGGAATTATCGTTTCCGATGCCATCGGTATGGCCGCCATTCTGAAAAAGTGGCCGCTTCCGTTGGCCTGTGCCATGGCAATCAAAGCCGGCGTCGATACGATTTTGCTTAAAGCCGATGACGAATCCCGTTCACAGTGTCTCTTCGGCATTAAAAAGGCCGTTGAAGAAGGGTGGCTTCCCGAAGAACGTGTCAACGATGCCGTACGTCGTTTGCTTAACAGGAAGTACGACCAGGGCTTGTTTGAAAAAGCCGGTAAGATGGATCCGAAGGAAGTCACGGCCATTGTTCGCAACAAGGAAAACAGGGATTTCTCGTGGGAAGTGGCACGCAAGGCATTGCTGGTGGTCCGCGATGATAAAAAACTGCTTCCGTTGAGCAAAGACAAGAGAGTCCTGGTGATCGAACAATGCATCCCTTATGAATTCCTGGGAAAAGATATGTACAGCCATGCCCACATGTTCTGTGAGCAGATGACCAAACATTCCACGAATATCATCCTGGATGATACCGCATTCCATGCTTCGGAAGAGGATGTCGAAGAAGCCTTGGCCCTGGCGAAGGAAGCCGATCTGGTGGTGATGACCAACTACTATGCCCGTATTGAGAAACGCGGAAATAACACCCATCTTGTAAAAGCTCTGAAAAAAGCTGGGCATGACGTGGTTGTTGTGACAAATTTCCCCTACAGAAAAGGCACAACCACCATGGCCGATGCCGTGGTCTGCAATTTCTCCGGAACTCCAGATTCCATCAGGGTGTCCGCCGATTTGGTCTTTGGTACAGTCAAAACCTGTCCCACGACAAAAATGCCCATTGATTTAAGTGCGGAAGCCAATCTTCCTGAAGAGCCTGAAGTTGAACCCACCAGGGAAAAAAGGAAGAAAAATGTCAACGTATGGCAGGGCAAGTGCTGATTGTCCCGCCTTTAGATTCAATGTGAACCAACAATTTTTCGGGCGTCAGCCATGGTTATAACTAACTTGCAGGCGGCCGAAATTCAGATTAATTGCCGGAACCTGCCGGAACCGGCTTTGTTAAACATTATTAATCAAGAAAAATGACAAAATCCAGTTCATTCAATATTAAGGATCTCTACACCATAACGGGACCCAGGATCACCGAAATTTATGAGAAGAACAAAATGACGGTCCATTTTCAGGGAATGTCCAAGTGTTTGCAGTTTCCGCATACCGTGGCCATCATGGGAGCGCCGACCTGTTCTGTTGGCATTTCCCCTTACGGCCTCTATAACCGGTTGAACGATGCCGGCCGCCTCATCCTGTTAAACCAGAAAGCGGTTCAGTTTGGCTCGGCACCCTATATCAGCACCTACGAGGGGAACACCTTGCTGACCCAGCTGCAACCCGGCGAAACGGAAGCCGACGATATTCCGGCAATGAAAAATTACTATCCCAAAGCCGTCGACGAAGAAAATGTAAAAATGACCATTGCCACTCCGTCCCTGGAACTGGAATATTCCCTGGAAGATGTCAAGGTAACCAGGAGGTTTATCTCCCCGTTTCTGTCAGGCAATGAGCAAACCCTGATGCCCATCAGCGTTGAGGAATTTATTGTGGAGAATAACACGGACGAAGATCAGGAATATACTCTGGTGGTGCCCAGGCCTTCCCTGGTGAATTTGCAGGAGAAAGAGCTGAAGCCGACCGACCAGGACAGCGTTTACGTGAGCAGCGCCGCCATTTCGGGGCAGAAACACGAGGCCTTTGAAATGAACGGCATACGCGGCGTGGTCATGGGCAGCACCGAAACGGAAAACAGGATGATCATCGCCGTTTCCGATGTTCCCGGTGTAACTGTCGATACGCAGCCCTATTTCTTATTGAACAAATACTCGGGTGACCTCCTTATTACTGCGGAAGGCAACTTTTATGAAAAATGCGAACCCGTCAAGAGAAGGGATTATGGAGCCGCGATCGGTTTAACCATGACCCTCCGTCCGGGTCAGTCAAAGACCATCCCTTTCGCTGTTGTCCTTGACTTCCCGGTTCAGGAGTATATCGACGGAATGAAATTCGACCGGAAATACATCGGCAATTTTCAAAATGCCGGAACCCGGGCGTTTGATCTGACGAAAATCGCGCTTGAGAGTTACCCGCAGTGGTGGAAGGCGACGTTGACCATCCAGGAGCGGATCTTCAATCTGATTTCCTCCTCTTCCTCGTATCAGCACGATCGCGAAGGGGCGCTGCGTCTGACCCGGCTCATGCTGAACGAATTTCATTTCCCGCTGTCGAACGCCAATATCTGGATTGAGGAAAATGGCGTTGAAAAAGCCCGTTTCCTCGAATGTTTTGATTATT
Organism: Prolixibacteraceae bacterium UBA1413; assembly: GCA_002304925.1. Lineage (GTDB taxonomy): Bacteria > Bacteroidota > Bacteroidia > Bacteroidales > Prolixibacteraceae > UBA1413. The sequence continues at coordinate 89,604 of DBPT01000004.1, read as the reverse complement.
CTTATATCGATCCTTCCGACGTGGACTGGTACTCCATGCTGCTGCTGATGATGTTCCCCGAAGTGGAGAAAGATTTGTGCCAGGCATTTATCGATTCCATCAATGCTGTTGATCCCACTCCGCGTTGGTACCACCATCACGCTTCCTTTGTGGAAGCCAGGATGCATTTCGAAGAATTTCCGGAAGAATACGAAGGGAAAAAGCTGACCCAGATCCGCGATGATTTCAAAACCCTGGGGAGCGTTGCCCATGATGTATGTATGTTGTCAAAAGGACATCCGCTGCGTAACGTGAGCGATTATGCCTGGTACAACAACAACTACTGGGTTGACCTGTATCCGAAACTGATGATGCGCGTGCTCCGGAATGTGAAGTTCACCGGCGATATGGAATTCCTGCGGTCGAATTGGGAAACCATGAAATTCGGATTGGAATCGCTGTTAAAACTCGATTTTGACGGGGATGGAATTCCGGAAGGAAATCCCGACGATGTGAAGAATACCTTTGACAACCTGGTGCTTTTCGGTGCCGATGCTTATGACGCCACCCAATTCCTGGGCGGCTGCCAGGCGTTGATCAAGATGGCGCAAATGCTGGGTGAAAAGGAAGACGAGAAACACATTCAGGCAAAATATGACAAAGCCTGGGCCAGTTTTGAGCAACTGTGGCGTGAAGATGTGAATAAGAAAGGGGAAAAACTGGAATACTACATCACCTGTTTTGATCCGAAAACAGGGGAATCCAATACCGATGTGTGGACCAATCAACTCGATGCCTTGTGGTACCTCCTTTCCATTGGAGAGGCGCCTGCGATTCCGGAGGAAAGGGTGAAAAAGATCCTCAGAACCATCTACAACACGAACAAAGCCTTCATGGGGTGGGCCATGTGTAAAACCAAGGATGGTGAACAAGTGGAATCGGAACAGGGACAGGATGTGTATACTACTTCCAACTATGTTTTTGCCCAGTTACTGGATTATTACGGAATGGTGGAAGAGAGTAAGGAGGTTTACAAACACATGGACCGTGTAGTTTTCGAATACGCCAATACCATGATCACCCCCGATAATCTCAGGGCTGAGCTTGAATTGGAAGCTGGTGAAACCGAAAAGGGGCCTCATTACATTGTGGCAGCTTATCCGAGGCCCGGCGCCGTCTGGACCCATCTGGTGATGAACCATGTGAAGGATTTGCGTGCCAAAAATCAGAGCGAAACCGTGGATCCGAAAGAGCTGATCCCATTCTTTCCGTGGTTGATGAGTCCCGAAAAAAAGACAGAGTAATACGTAAGGATTAATAAATCCTACAGCTGAAAGAGTTTGTGATGAGCAAAAAATATGATATTACGTTCGTAGGGCACATGGTCTACGACGAAATAATTCCCTTCGGTGGCGTTGCCCGTGTCGCTCCAGGAAGCGCAGTTTTATGCGGGGCCATGGTAGCTGCAAGAGTCGGAAAGAAGGTGGCCGTGGTAACCAAAATGGCCGTGAAAGACGAACATATTCTTCAACCGATGAAGGATCTTGGAATAGATACCTTTTTGATTCCCAGTGAAGAGACCAGCTATAACCGGGTATTGCATTATTCTGCAAATGTTGACGAACGTGAAATGACCCTCCTCAAATCGGCGGGGTTGATTTCCATCGGTGACGTGCCCGAATTGGATACCACATGTCTTCATCTGGCAGGGATTTCAGATACCGAATTTGACATGCCCCTTATGAAAGGTTTGAAAGCCAGGAATTACCGGAGCCTGTCGGTCGATATGCAGAGTTTTGTCCGTCATATCAATCCGGTAACCAAGAACCACGAGTTCAGCGATGTTGCCGGTAAAGAAGAGATCGCAGCCATGATGGACAAGCTTAAACTGGATATTGTTGAAGCGAAGCTTCTGACCGGCACCGATGACCTGGAGAAAGCGGCGATTATTGTTGAATCCTGGGGCTGCCCCGAAGTGATGATCACCCATTCGGAGGGAGTATTGGCAAGGGTTAACGGGAAAACTTACTATGAAAGATTTTCCAACAGCAACGTGTCAGGCAGGACAGGCCGCGGCGATACGACCTTTGCGGCTTACCTTTCACGCCGGTTGGATCATGATGTGGCGGAGTCGTTGAAGTTTGCTGCCGCCCTGGTATCGATCAAAATGGAAACCCCCGGGCCGTTTGCCGGGACAATGGAAGAAGTGAATAAACGAATGGAAGAGAAACATCGATAACGGAAAGATGGTAGATAAGAAAAGCAAGTACCTGATTGACGGTATTTATGCTGCCGATCCTGCCGTACATGTTTTCAACGGTAAAATCTATATTTACCCATCCCACGATGTGGAATCAGAGGTTCCTGTAAATGATTACGGTGACCATTACAACATGTACGATTATCATGTATTCTCGATGGAGAGTATCGATGGGGAGGTGACTGACCACGGTGTCGCCCTTCATGTGGAGGAGATTCCCTGGGCAGGGCGACAGTTGTGGGATTCGGACTGCGCTTACAAGGATGGCAAATACTACCTCTACTTTCCGCTGAAGGACCAGAACGACATCTTCCGCATCGGGGTGGCCATTTCGGAACGTCCTGAGGGGCCTTTCCAACCTCTGGATGCCCCCATGAGGGGAAGCTATTCGATCGATCCCTGCGTGTTTCGCGATGACGATGGCACTTTTTATATCTACTTTGGAGGTTTGTGGGGCGGACAGTTGCAGCGTTACCGGAACAACAAAGCCATCGAGTGCGGCCATGAGCCTGCCGACGGGGAGCCGGCCCTCACGGCCAGGGTGGCCCGTCTGCGCGACGACATGGTGGAATTCGGAGAAGAACCCCGTGACGTGGTCATACTCGACGAAAACGGAAAGCCTCTTACCGCCGGCGATCACGACCGCCGCTTCTTCGAAGCCTCCTGGATGCATAAATACAACGGGAAATACTATTTCAGCTATTCTACCGGCAACACCCGCCGTCTCTGCTACGCCACCGGCGACCATCCTTACGGACCCTTCACTTACCAGGGGGTGATCCTTACCCCGGTGGTGGGGTGGACCACCCACCATTCGATTGTGGAGTTCAAGGGCAAATGGTACCTCTTCCACCACGACTGTGGTCCTTCAGGAGGAAAGGAGTGGCTGCGCAGCCTCAAGGTGGTGGAACTGGAATACCGCGCCGACGGCTCCATCGTTACCTTGGAGGGCACAGCGGAATGAAAACCCGTACGCACCCGCTCTCGCGGCTCCATCAAATCCGTTCGGGTCCAGACCCCCAGGTAGCGGCTCAGCTTCCGGAACCCGGGGGGATTCCCGATCTGCAGGTTAGCCACCAGGTCATTTGCTTATATCAGTTGGTAGGAACTTAGATTCCACTTCATTGCAAGCATGTCACATTAAATGTTACCCATAAACTGCTCAAAGGTTTCGCTGCCAAAGGACCTGCCAGCGTAGGATAGTTACCATTGTACTTTGTGCAAAATTTTATTTGTTTACGAATAAAAAAACTAAGATTCATGGAAAAATTCCGTAAATTGATTGTCTAATTTTAGTAGTACTTAACAAACCATCTTACTAATGAAATCAATACATACCATCACAGCTATGGTGCTTTTTCTGGCATCAACCACCTGTGGGCAGGCAATTGAAATTGAACGGAATGCATCCTGGGAAGACCGGCATACAGAAAGGCCACTTCCTGCGCAGAAGATGATTTCTACCCAGGACGAACGGAATCTGCATCATCTGGGATTATCAACAGATCTTACCTTTTTAGCTGTCAAAGGGAAAATACAAAAACTGGATAGTATTGTATACCAGAACTATAATAAAAACACCCAAAAGTGGATGAATGATGAGAAAGACGAATTTTTCTACGATGCCCGGGGGGAAAATGTTACAGCCATTTCTTTTCAATGGAACGATACAACAAAAAGATGGCAGGGGCAAAAGAAGAACTGCTACCTTTACGATGGGTACGGCAATGTAACACAAAACCTTTCTTATCGGTGGAATCAAACGACAAAACTTTGGGAGGGTTATGCCAGGAATGACTACAGCTATGATCTGAGCATGCATTTAACGCAGAATGTTTTCTATAACTGGGATAAAACCGCAGAAGAATGGGCTGAAAGTCAGAAAGCAGAAAACGTATATGATTCCCTTGGTAACATCAGGCAAAGAATAAAGTATAAGGCGTGGGATAAAACCTTGAACCAGTGGATACCGGACGAGAAAGAGGAGATCACTTACGACACCTTGGGTAACTATGTATCGTCCACCATGCACAAGTATGACGAAACCATCCCTCAGTGGAACATTAGTTCAAAAACAGAATGGAGATGGAATATAAAAAGCATCCTTATTAACTGTACCACATTTAACTGGGACAAGGCACTAAGCCAATGGGTGAACAGCATCACGACTGATTACATCAGTGATACTACTGGAAACCACACCCAGGTGGTTTCTTATTCCTGGGATAAAATTTCCGGCCAGTGGGTGGGTAGTTATAAATCCGAATATACTTACAATCCCGGGGGGAAACTTACCTTGTCCGTTGTGTACTCCTGGAATAAAACCTCCAAAGTGTGGGTAAGCAATAGGAAAACGGAAATCAGTTACGACGCCAATGGCAAATTGCAAAAAGATGCCAGGTACAACTGGAATGTTGCGGGCAACAAATGGATCGGTACACTGCAAAGGGAATACGCATACGATACCAGCCGGAACAAAATCCTGGAAATGTTTTACTCATGGAATACCAACTCAGGCCAGTGGGTGATGAGTGATAAGGAAGAATATATCTATGACGGGACAGTCTCTTCTTCGGATCTGCTTTTTGGAGATGATTGTTATCTCAGTACCCTCAATGATACTGTTTTTACTAAACTGACGGGTACTGTTTCGTATTCCCGGGATGCAGGTTCCGGCCAGATGGTTTATTCATATAAAAGATTGCTTTATTATTCTCCTTTCTTCATCACTGGTGATACCACAAAGGCATTGATCTGTGAAGGCAAAAGTTACTCCTTTATGAGTAAAATATACAACAAGGCAGGGTTCTACTCCGACACACTGATTTCGTCAAAGGGCGCCGATAGCATCATATTCCTCTCGCTATCTGTCCACCCCGCCTACCAGCCCAAAGTGGAGGTCAGGGGCGATACGCTGGTTTCCCCGGATCCCTATTCTTCCTATCAGTGGTATACCGATGCCGGCATCATTGAGGGAGCCACAAAAAGCAAATATGTGATCAGCAAGGGAGGTATATATCACTTGGTAGTCACCGATGGCAATGGCTGTACTAACACCTCTGCCCCTGTCACAGCCATCCATTCTTCTGCTGAAGGGAGTAAAACGAAAGCGCTCAGTTATACCCTCTTCCCCAATCCGTGTACCGGTCGTTTTGCGGTAAGGCTGAATTCTTCTTCCCGGGAAAGAATCAGCATTCATCTTTTAAATCCTGTGGGGCAGGTGGTGGAAAGCAGGCAGGTTGATCTGTCCGGCGAGGGGCATATGGAACACTTTAACCTCTCTCATCAGGGTAGAGGGATTTATTTGCTGGTGATTACCAGCGGGAATCATCAATCGGTCGGGAAGATGGTGGTGCAGTGAAACGTTCGATAGTCAAGTATCCCTAAATAATGGTGAGCGGGTTCTTCCGCTGGCCCGGTGAAAAAACANNTGATTTGTCGGGGTGACAAGATTTACCTTACGGTGAATCTTCCACGGCGGGAGGGTTGACTTAAATCAAAAATTCTGTCGTTCGTTTCACTCTCTCCAGTCTTTGTTTTTCCCCGGTCCTCCTTGAAAACAAGTTTTCCGCTGGCCCGGTGAAAAAACA
>DBPT01000004.1:0-83762 GCA_002304925.1 Prolixibacteraceae bacterium UBA1413 | reverse complement strand
ATTTGTCGGGGTGACAAGATTTGAACTTGCGACCCCACGCCCCCCAGACGCTGAAAATTCTTTAATTATTCTTTATAATTGTCTATAAATCATTATATTTGCCAGAAACAAAAATAACTGAAAATAAGTGAGTTTTATAGGTAATTTGATAAAAAACGGCACAAAAACGGCACAACTTTCTGTTGAACATAAAGTAAAAAAACGGCACAGAAAACGGCACAACTTTTTGAAAACATGACAAAAATCATACTATTATGAAGCTCGAAAAATACCAGATCAAACCCTATTTATCGAAATCCCATGAGAAACCAGACGGGAGTTTTCCGCTAATTTTGGTAATCCGCCGTGCCAGGATGAGGAAACATATTTCCCTTAATGCCTCATCAACCCCGGAACAATGGAATTACGATTATCAGGCTTACGAAGTGGACAAACGGCGGAAGGATCTTCACCCGGACCGGGAAAAACTCAATAGTTGGTTGTCTATGGTGAAAAACCGGGTAAACGATATTCTGAAGGGGTACGAAGATTCAAAGACCGACTGGACCCTGACCATGTTCGAACAGGAGTTTCTGAACCGTTCCAAACATACCGGGGTAGAAGGATTTTTTAACATCGTTATCGATAAGCTGACCAAAGCCGGGAGCATCGGCAATGCTACATGTTACGCCCGTACCCTGGACATGTTGAAAATGTTTGATGCCGACTTTTCACGTAAAGTATTTCAGGACATTGATTTTAAGTATGTGAGTCGGTTTGACGATTATCTGAAGATCGACAGGGGGTGTAAGGGAAACACCGTATCGTACTATATGCGTGCGCTCCGTGCGCTGCTGAACCGTGCCATAAGAGAGGGTGAAGCCTCTGAAGTTGGGTACCCGTTCGGGAAACATGGATATAGCGTTTCAGGACAATCCCAGGAGACACAGAAACGTTATCTACCCAGCCAGTACATTGAAGCATTGAAAACGGCGGAAATCGACAGTCCGGCCCTTCAGTGGACCCGGAACCTATTCCTGTTTTCATACTACTGTCAGGGCATGGCCATAGTGGACATGGCATATTTGACTGATAAAAATATTCTGCTGTTTGAGAATGGCCGGTTCATTTGTTACCGGAGGCATAAGACCGAGAGCAAAAAAGCAAAGATCATTCAAATAAAAATCACCGATAACATTCAATTCCTGCTTACCTGGTTTAAGAAAAATACGAAGTTGGTAGATGATTATTTGCTCCCGGTGATCACAAAAAAGGGGTATGATGGACAACAGTTATACGACCATATCCGGGACCGGAACCGGAAATTCAATAAGCACCTGAAGACGCTGGGGAATGATCTGAAGTTTGAAGGAATCAGGCTATCCAGTTATCAGGCCCGGCATAGTTATGCGATGAGGCTTAAGAATAGCGGTATCAGTGAGGATGTTATCAGTGAGGCGCTAGGACATAAAGACCTGTCCACAACTAAAACATACCTGGATTCATTCGCCAGTGAGGTGATCGCGAAGGCAAACGAGGTACTTTAAAAGGGTACCCCCAGGGGGAAATTTTCAACCATTTGCCAAATGATGTAATAATTCAATTATTATAATCGAAAAATCAGATTTTTTCATAATTTATTTGTGTTGTCATTTTAAAATACTGTTATGGCAACACAGAATATTTTTTTCACCACAAAGGAAACCGCCCAGCGATTAAACGTCAGTTTGACCTATATCAGTTACCTTGTAATGGCCGGTAAATTGACCCCTCAAAAGGTTTTAGGGAGAAACCTGTTTTCAGATGAGGACCTGACCAGGTTTGAGCAAATCCGGGAATCAAAACGTAATAAGACCACCAGCCATGAATAAGGTCGAGATTTCGCTGGACACCCCGATAGCCGCCTTAACGGTCGGTCAGGTGCTGGAACTTTTCCGGAAAGCAACACCCAGTGTGCAACCAGCAGAAAAGAGCATTCCCGAAATTTTCGGAGTGGAAACGCTTCAGGAAATAACCGGTTATTCCCGTGCCTCCATTTATGCCAAAACCAGCCGGAATGAAATACCCCATTTCAAACGTGATGGCCGGTTATACTTCAAACATGCTGAAATCATGGCATGGATCACTGAAGCCAGGAGAGAGACTAAAACGGAATTTTCAAACCGGATGGACGCGAAGTTAGCCGCAAAGCTATGAACACAACGAATGTGCGCTACTGCAAAAGTCCGGCTGTAAAGATGCTGGAAACGCTTGCGATGGATGAGGCCCGCAGGCGTTACCCTACGGTCCCTTACCTGGCCCCCCGGACCTTCAGGGATGACACCGCCAACGGCCTTACCAAGTGTATTATCGCCTTCCTGAAGCTGGAGGGATGGCAGGCGGAGCGGATCAATACGACAGGCAGGCCAGTGAACCACACCAAGAGTTATACTGATGTGATGGGGGTCAGGAGGACCATAGGCCGGTTTGAGTGGGTATATGGGACCGGAACGAGGGGTAGTGCCGACATATCGGCAACCATTGCCGGAAGGTCCGTAAAAATCGAAGTGAAGGCCGGGAAGGATCGCCAGAGTGACCACCAACGGGAGTACCAGCGCCAAGTCGAAGCGGCGGGGGGAATCTACGTTATTGCCCGGAACTTTCAACAGTTTAATGATTGGTACGCTCAAAATTTCAGCAAATGAATAAAGACAGTTTTATCATGTATTTGAGTTATCGCGATTCGATCGCGGAACTATCCATAGAGGAAAAGGGAATTTTGTTAGATGCTATTTTTGAATATCAATTAACCGGTGATGTGTCGGAAATGCCCAAGCTGGTAAAAATCATTTTTTCGATAATGAAACAGCAGTTTGACAGGGACAATGAAAAGTATCAAAACATCATAAATCGTAACCGCCAGAATATCAATAAGAGATGGAATAAAACCGATTCCAAAAATACCACTGGAAAATCTGGTAAAATTACGTACAGTGATACTGATACTGATACTGATACTGATACTGATACTGATACTGATACTGATACTGATGATGTTGATGTTTCTGATGCTGGAAGTGGGTTCGCTGAAATCGCGAACTTTTTTGAATCATCATCATCATATTTCCCAAAAGTTGATTTGAATGATAATTCTTTGAGAAAGCAGTATTACGTTATGCTGAAAAAGCATGGAATTGAAAAAATCAAAGAGGCCATAACCAACGCGTCACAAAGCTGGTATTGTATTGGTCACAATGAAAGAGCTTCAGTCGTACCGCTGTTATGGATTTTGACCCCGAAATATTTTGAGCGCCTGTTATCGAACGAATATAAAAACAAAGGCAAGTTTCCAGAATTTAACAGAGACGGAACGAGGATAACGGATACTCAAAAAAAAATATTCGCGACCAGTGAAGACTTTTTTTCCAGATTAAAAAATGAAGACAATAATCAATATTGAAAATTAACCTTTAACTGTTTTATAATGAAACGAGTACCGATCTACGAAAACAAAGACGAACTGGTTAAATTTTATGGCCAGTTGAATCAAACGGAAAACGCCCTTCAGGGGGTAGTGAGCCGATTCAAACAAACAACCGGGCATTGTCCGAACTTGACGGAAATTCAAAGCATGTTCGACAAAAACGGAAAATTCTCCCCAGACCTTCTCCGGGAGGCCATTCTTTTACGAATGTACCCTGCACAGGAGATTGAAATTCATGGGGTCAAAGTGGACCGTAAAAAGCTTCGGGAGATCATCACCCTTCCCGACCTATCCGCACTTACTGAAACCCTTCAGTTTATCGGAAATATTATTCCGGAAATCGGGAATTTCTTCAATTTCTTCCAGATCGATGAGGAACGAGAAAAGGTGCGCCGCCTTAACGATCGGATCGAATCCCAGGCTGACAACCACAAGGTGTATGCGGTTACAAACGGAGAAATAGACCGTCTTCGCATGGCCCAGACATGTGCCGGAGTCTTCAATCAAATGGTGAAGGATTTCGGTATTGACCCCCACCGCCTGGAAATTCCGGGTTTCGTGATTTATGACGAATTCGGAGGGTTTCACCAGGAAATTGATTTTGTAATTCACTCAAAACTGAAGTAATATGACATTGAAAGAATTAATTCCCCAGGAACATCACGGCCAGTTATTGACCGAATTGATCGATTCACTTACCCCGGAAGATCGGGAAAAGCTCCGGCAAAGCCTTACCCCGGATCAGTCACAAAAAGCGGCTGAATTTGCCAGGCAGATCGCGGAGAGCAGGAACAAAACCATTACAAACACCGGTACCCACCCCGGAATAAAAATTTGAATCATGGAAAAGAGGATTTTGTATTTTGACAGTCTGGGGCAATCAATGGGGGCCGGAGCTATCCAACGATACACGGTTCATGTGAACGCCCTGGCCAGTGTTTTGATCGAACACGGTATAAAAGTCGATCAAACGGCCATGAAGTCGTTTGTTGATGGAACATCACAGGATGTGCATAACGCGATCATGGCCACCAGAGCGAAGCAGTTGGAGGGTATGCCGGACCTGGTAAGGAATAATGCCCTTCAATCGAACCAGGTAGACATGTACCGCCTGGATCATATTTTTTCAGGATTGAAGGATGAACATTCAGAATTCAATCGAACCCTTACCTTGTCGTTTAAACCGATCATTCACCCCATGAACCTCATCCGCCTGGAAGGGAATGAATTTTCAGTCGATTTTGAGGCCGTAAAATCGTTACACACGACATGTGAGGATGCGGTCAATAAAACGACCGTTCAACTGGCAGAAGCCGCAAAAACGGCTCTGAATGCACTGAAAAGGGAATTATCCAAATTTGGAATTTCCCGCGTTATCGGTGAAAACCGGATATTAAACACCGACCCGGCAACTGGTGAATTTATGATTGATCATTCAGTTTACAGGCAGATCAGGCGATGAAGCAGATTAAAGACTTTGAACGATCCGAGAAAATCAACTTCCTGAAGCAAGTCGTTTCGGGGGAAATTGACGGTAACAAGATCACGCCGGAAACATGGGTTTTGTCGGATCAGTCTGAAGCCATGCTGGGGGTTATGTTTGCGGCATCCCAGGAGCCAGGTAGCGAAGTAAGCATAGTTGCTGTGGGTGACGCTAAAAAGACCCTGACCAAGTTTTTCAATCAGTTGGATGAACCCCAGGAACAGGAATAAAAACCTGTTTCTGGGTCCTGTTAATTATTTTTTACAGTAATTTTACAGAAAAAAGAAATGGATAAGGTAACAACGACACGTTTCAGACCCGGGGAATCCGGGAATCCTTCAGGTAGGCCGAAGGGTGCAAAAAATAAGATTGTGCCATTCACAAAACAGGAAATTGGCGATTTTTTAACAGACCAGTGGCCGACAATACAGCGCGACTTCAAGAGGCTGGACCCGCCCGCCAGAATTCAATACTTCCTGAAGCTGCTTTCATTCGTTATGCCACAGCCGAAGCAGACCGACTTAAACCTGGACTTTGGCCGGTTTACTGATGAACAGCTTGACGCGGTTATACAGCGCATTGTCGGAGGGGGTAGGGTAGATCAATAGTGGCGATCTAAGGTAAAAGAGTCTTTTGTATTATATGACAACATGACAGAGCAATACAGGGATAACAGGATAATAACAGGCGCAAAAAACAGGATTATATAATCATTTTTACATAATCGCCTGTTAAATAGCGCTTGTAACTCATTGATTTTCAATAAGTCCCCTATTTAACGTAATGTAAAATATAAGACAACGATTTTGCCTACTTAACTCATTGAAAATCAATACTATCTGTATTTAACATAAAATAAACTTTTACACGATTATTGTTAAATATAAACAGGATAAACAGGTAAAAAACAGGGCAAAAAAACAGGAAAAATATTTTTGTATTTTGATGAAAAATACATTACTTTGCCCGTGAACTTTAAACATAACGTTATGAAAGCTGTAAAAATCTCAAACAAACGTACCGGATTGAAAAGCATCTATGCCGGTTTCAAGTCAGAGCGCCATGCGGAGAATTACAAAAGACACCTGGTATTGCCTGAAGAATGTTGTCTGGAGGTTATCGACGTGCCGGAGAGTGCCGCACCGGTGATAACTTCAGGATTCAGGTACTTTGAATGATGTTTCCCAAACAATAATTTTCCTAAATTTGGGTACGCGAAAAATCGAATTTTTCCCCGGTGAGTTTCTGACCACCATACCAGCACCGGGGATTTTGCAGGGAGTAAGGGGTGAAGCAAAATGTTTCATCCCTTTTTATTTAAGGTAGAGGTCGCTCCGCACTGGCAGGTAGAGGTCGAGGGAGAGGTTTTTTGAGGTTTTCTGTCCTGGTCACACAGAAATCCGTCACGACAACCATGATCACGAATTTCTGTCCTGGTCACACAGAAATCCGTCACGACAACCATGATCACGAATTTCTGTCCTGGTCACACAGAAAAACCTTCAGGGGAGGGTCATTTATTCCAGGATCGCCGGTTATTTCACGGACAACTATTCGTTTCCCGGTGCGGTCGCCTTCTTCCAGCATGGGGTAAAGTTTATTCCCGATGAGGCTGTAAGCCGTCATAAGGACCTGTGAGTAATCACCCCACACCGACGTTTGTAATTCGAATAGTTGCCTTCCTGTCATGGCCCTGTGTACGGAAATTTTTGATCCAGGGTTTTACTTGATTTTACCCCTATACTTGACTATCTCCCTGAAAAACGGCACAAAAACGGCACAACCCATGAAAAAAGGCAGTCCCGAAATTCATCGTAACTGCCTCATTTTCAATTTGTCGGGGTGACAAGATTTGAACTTGCGACCCCACGCCCCCCAGACGCGTACGCTACCAGACTGCGCCACACCCCGAAACAAAATCAAACGATATTCTGAACGCTTGCGCTTCTCCCGACAATGCAGGGATACTGCACTTCAAAATCAGGGCAAAGGTAATTATTATTTCATTTCCTGCAAAACGGTTTTTCAGGAATTCCAGTTTTTAAAAATAAAGAGCGCACTTTCGCCCGAAGGTCGCTCTTTTACACTTAAAATGAGGTGATTAAAACCTGCAGCTCCTTTTTTGTACATTACCTTTTCGTTCCTGATTTCGTTGTCAGGGGTGAAGCGGTGAATGAGCATCCCTTCTATCAATCTCTCCGGGGCAGGAGAAGGTAAGAGGATCCTGCCGGGAGAACCCTGCTGGCTTTTTCGGATAACTTTGTTAATTTTGCACCTCAAAAAAATAAGCCATGTTCAAAACGCTTGATATAAATCCGCACAGAGAAGTGACTCCTGAACCGGGAGTTGCCGAGAAAGTGAAGTGCCTGATCATCGGGTCGGGCCCCGCGGGCTATACCGCCGCTATCTATGCTGCCCGTGCCAATCTTCATCCGGTCATGTACGAAGGGCTTCAGCCCGGCGGACAGCTGACCACGACCACCGAAGTGGAGAATTTCCCGGGCTATCCCCAGGGGGTCACCGGTCCGGTACTCATGGAAGACCTCAAAGCCCAGGCCACACGCTTCGGCACCGACGTCCGGTGGGGAATGGCTACCAGGGCTGACTTTTCAGGGGCTGTCCACAAGGTGTGGATCGACGACTCCCGCCTGATCGAGGCGGAAACGGTGATCATCGCTACGGGAGCCACGGCCAAATACCTGGGCCTCGACGATGAGAAGAAATATGCCGGGGGCGGGGTTTCGGCCTGCGCCACCTGCGACGGCTTTTTCTACCGCGGAAAAGATGTGGCCGTGGTCGGGGGAGGGGATACCGCTGCCGAAGAAGCCATGTACCTGGCAGGCCTCTGCCGGAAAGTCTACCTGATCGTACGCCGTGACGTGCTCCGCGCTTCGAAGGTGATGGCTGAACGCGTCAGGAATACCCCCAATGTGGAGATTCTCTGGAAACACCAGGCCAAAGGACTCTTCGGGGACGGCGTCGTCGAAGGGGCCACACTGGTGAAAAACCTCGGGGAACCGGGGGAGGAAGAGGTGAAAATCAAAATCGACGGTTTTTTCCTGGCCATCGGCCACCAGCCCAATTCTGAAATTTTTGCCGATTATCTGGAACGCGATCCCGTGGGATATATCAAAACCGTTCCGGGGACGTCAAAGACCAATGTGCCGGGGGTGTTTGCCTGTGGCGACGTGCAGGATCCCCATTATCGTCAGGCCATCACGGCCGCAGGGTCGGGGTGCATGGCTGCCATTGATGCTGAACGGTATCTTTCCGAAAAGAAAAGATAAAAAAAAGAGGCTGCCCTTTTGAGACAGCCTCCTCTTTTTTATCTACATATCTACTTGTACCTTGGCAATCCCTTCCTTTGCGTAAGTTCCCGATTCCAGTTTATGCCTGATGGCTTTGAAACTGTCGAGGGTATACTGAACATCTTTGAGTGAGTGGGCTGCCGTCGGGATGATCCGGATGATGATTTCCCCCTTGGGAATTACCGGATAGATCACCACGGAACAAAATATCTTGTAGTTCTCGCGCAGGTCGAAAATCAGGTTGGTGGCTTCGCTGGGGCCTCCCTTCAGATAAACCGGCGTCACCGGCGTATTCGTACGTCCCAGGTCAAAACCTTCAGCTTTCAGTCCGGCTTGCAATGCCCTGACATTGGTCCACAGTTTTTCCCTCAGTTCGGGATGACCCTGCAGAAGTTCCAGTCTTTTGAGTGCTCCTTCAACCATGGGCATGGGCAGCGCTTTGGCGAAGGTCTGTGACCGCATGTTGTAGCGCAGGTAGTTGATGATATCGGTTTCTCCGGCCACGAATGCGCCGATGCCTGCCATCGATTTGGCAAAGGTGCCGAACATGAGGTCCACTTTGTCAGAAACGCCGAAATGCTCAGCCACGCCGGCACCGGTGGCTCCCATGGTTCCGAAGCCGTGGGCATCGTCGACGAGGAAACGGAAACTGAACTCTTCCTTCAGGGCGGCAATATCATCAAGCCGGCCCATGTCGCCCGACATGCCGAAAACCCCTTCGGTGATCACCAGGATCCCGCCCCCCTGTCTGGTGGCCAGGGTGGTGGCCCTTGCCAGCTGCTTCCGGAGGCTTTCCATGTTGTTGTGCTGGAAGACAAACCGCTTGCCCATGTGAAGACGGACACCGTCGAGAATGCAGGCGTGCGATTCCGCATCATAGACAATCACGTCATTCCGCCCGCAAACCGCATCGATGATGGAAACCATTCCCTGGTAACCGTAGTTGAGAAGAAATGCATCGGGCTTTCCCACAAAAGCGGCAAGATTCCTCTCCAGTTCTTCGTGCTTAACGGTCTGTCCCGACATCATCCTCGCCCCCATGGGATAGGCAAGCCCCCATCTGGCCGCTGCCTCGGCATCGGCTTTCCTGACTTCGGGATGATTGGCCAGACCGAGGTAGTTGTTCAGACTCCAGGTTAGCATCCTTTTTCCCCTGAAATTCATATAAGGGGCAATTTCCCCTTCCAGCTTAGGAAAGGCAAAATAGCCGTGCGCCAGCTTCATGTATTGGCCAATGTCCCCCTGGTTTCTCTGGAACTTTGCAAAAATATCAGTCATACGATGGTTGATTTTTATTTTAAACGGTGCAAATGTAAACTTTTTTGATCATCATGCAAATCTGTTAAATTATCATAACATCCTGAATGCAATCGCATAAAACTAAATGCAATGGATAGAGATATTGACAAAAAAACTATCTTTGCGCCATGTTTCAAAAAATGAAAAGTCATTCCATCCTTTTTGTGCTGGGGCTTCTGTTGCTGAGTTCCTGCAGCGATTTCAACAAGGTGGTCAAGAGTACCGACTACGAATACAAGTACAAAAAAGGCATCGAGTATTACGAGGCGGGCGAATTTGTCAGGTCGGGAACCCTTTTTCAGGAACTGATCAACATTTACCGGGGAACAAGCCGTTCGGACGAGATATATTACCATTATGCCATGAGCATGTTGGGACAAAAGGATTACCTGATGGCCGCCCAGTATTTCAGATCTCTGATCCGAGAATACCCGACGAGCAAACATGTGGAGGAATCCCAGTTCATGGTGGGCTATTGCAGTTACCTGATGTCGCCCAAGGTCCGTCTGGACCAGGAGACCACCCTTAATGCCATCGACGCGCTTCAGCTTTACATCAACCTCTATCCCTTCAGCGAGAAGGTGGATGAAGCGCACCGGCTCATCGACGAACTGAGGGATAAACTCGTCGAGAAATCATTTCTCAGCGCCCGGCTCTACTACGACTTTGAAAATTATAAGGCCGCCGTGGTGGCCCTTGAGAATTCCCTGAAAGAGTATCCCGACACCCGCTTCCGGGAGGAGTTGATGTATATGCTCCTGAAATCGAAATACCTGCTGGCGGTCAACAGTGTGGAAGAGAAAAAGGAAGAAAGGCTTTCCAACGCCCTCGACGAATATTTCGCCTTCGTTGACGAATTCCCCGAAAGCAAATACCGCAGGGAAGCCGAACGCTTCTATGAGGTGACCGCCAAATTATTGAATTATAATACAGAAAATGTAAACAGCGATTAGCCATGGATTATAAAAAGACAAAAGCTTCAATGACGACCATTCCCAGAGACCTGGACGTGCTTGAAGAGGAGACCGGAAACGTTTATGAAACCGTGATGATCCTCGCCAAAAGGGCCAACCAGATTTCTTCGGAACTGAAAGAAGAACTGAACCAGAAATTGCAGGAATTCGCCTCTTTTTCCGATAACCTTGAAGAAGTGTTCGAAAACCGCGAGCAGATCGAAATCTCCAAATTCTATGAAAGGCTTCCCAAACCTTCTCTCATCGCCTTTGAAGAACTGAAAGACCGGGAAATATACCACCGGAACCCCGCCCGCGAAAACAAAAAAAGAGTCTGAGGTTAAGAACGAGAGCTGTCGCTTTGCTTCGGCAGGTTAAGATTTAGATTAAGATCAGAAGTTGCCTCGGTTGAAGACCTTCAAATTCGCTTTGCTTCTGCAATATTTATCCTTTGGGAGAGTTTTATTATTAATTGCCGCTTTGTCTGAAAAATGATAAATTTGCAGATGGGGTGCCTTAAGGCAATCCAAACAGGAAATTCGGTCATGAAACGATGTTTTTTTATTCTTTTGTTTGCCGTGGCGGTGCTTTCGGAAGCTCTCGGCCAGGAATTCAGGTGTAACATCAGCGTATCGGCGGAGCGTATTCAGGGTGCCAACCGCAACCTGTTCTATACCATGCAGTCCGACCTGTACGAATTCATTAACAACCGGCGGTGGACCGAGCATGCCTATTCCATGGAAGAGCGGATTGAATGCAACATGTTCATCCGGCTCGACGAGCAAATCTCGGCCGATGAATTCAAGGGTTCCATTCAGATCCAGGTCAAAAGGCCGGTGTTCAACTCCTCCTACGAAACCACGCTTCTCAACATCAAGGACAACGATTTTCAGTGCAAGTATGTGGAATTTCAGCCTCTGGAATTCAATGAAACGAGCAACCGGGACAATCTTACCAATATCATCGCCTTCTATGCCTATATCATCCTGGGTTTTGACTATGACTCTTTCTCCCGGGAGGGCGGAACTCCCTATTTTGAAAAGGCGCAGGCCATTGTGAACAATTCCCAGAATGCCCGGGAAAAGGGATGGAGGGCTTTTGAAAGTGAAAGGAACCGTTACTGGCTCATTGAAAACATCATGAACCGTTCCTATTCGGGGATGCGGGACTGCTACTTCAACTATCACCGGATGGGACTTGACATGATGGCTGACAAGACGGAAGAGGGGCGATCCAATATTGCGGAAGCCATGAAGTCGGTGCAGCAGGTCTTCCGCCGGCGGCCCTCGACCTACATCCTGCAGATCTTCTTTGATGCCAAGTCGGATGAACTGGTCAACATCTTTTCCAAATCTTATCCCGATGAGCGGAACCGGGTGGTGGCCATCCTGAATGAGGTAGATCCCTCCAACGGTTCAAAATACCAGAAAATCCAGGAATCTGAAAGCTTCTGAGCCTTATGCTTACCCGGCTGGTGATCTCCAATTACGCACTGATCGATGAACTTGACGTATCTTTCGAGCCGGGATTTAACATCGTCACGGGAGAGACCGGCGCCGGGAAATCGATACTTTTGGGTGCCCTGTCGCTGATTCTGGGTGCGCGGGCCGACTCCTCTTCTCTCCGGAACGCGGAACGCAAATGTATCGTCGAAGGGTATTTTGATATTTCCTGCCGGGGACTAGAGCCTTTTTTTTCGGAATATGACCTGGATTACGAACCGGTTTCCATTCTTCGCAGGGAGATCACTTCCGCAGGAAAATCGAGAGCTTTCATAAACGATACGCCTGTCACCCTTTCCCTGCTCCGCGATCTCTCCTTGCGTCTGATAGACATCCACTCCCAGCACCAGAATCTCGAACTGGGTACGCGGCAGTTTCAACTCCGGGTTGTCGATGCTGTCGCCTGTTCCGGTGAGGCTTTGAAGACTTACCAGAATTTCTTTTCGGAATACAATGAGGCATCGCGGCGGTTGGCTGAGCTGAAGGAAAAGGCTGCCAAAAGCCGTGCCGATCTCGATTATTTCACTTTCCAGTTCACCCAGCTTGATGAAGCCCGCCTGCAGCCTGGAGAGCTGGAGTTGCTGGAGGAGGAACAAAACCGCCTCATACATGCCGAAGAGATCAAAGGGGCGCTTTTGTGGGTGGCCGACTTGCTTTCGGGGGAGCATTTCCCTATAGTCCCCCGGTTGAAAGAAGCCGCCGGAAGGGTTGAAAAGATCGTTCCTTTCCTGAAAGCTGCAGAAGAGTTGCAACAGCGGCTTCATTCTGCCTGGATAGAATTGAATGATCTGGCTCAAGAAGCCGGACAACTGGCAGAGAAAACGGAGGACAATCCCCGCCGCCTCGGGGAGGTGAATGCCCGCCTCGACCTCATATACAGCCTGGAACAGAAACACCAGATGAAGGGAATAAATGCCTTGCTCGCTTTCCGCGATGACCTGAACGCCAGAATCGGCGAAATTACCGGATACGAGGAGGAAATCACCGCCCTGGAAAAGGAAACCTTCCGGTTGGAGAAACTCCGGAATGAGTCGGCGGAGGTGTTGTCAGCCATACGGAAAAAAGCGCTTCCGGAGATCGGGGATAAGGTGACCCGTGTGCTCCGTCAGCTGGCCATCCCCCATGCCCGCTTTGTCGTGACGCAGGAAAAATCGGATGGCTATTCCCTCTCAGGCGCCGATACTATCCAGTTTCTCTTTAGCGCCAACCGCGACACGGAACCAGCGGAAATCGGCAGGATCGCCTCAGGAGGCGAAATCTCACGGGTGATGCTCGCCCTGAAAAGCCTGGTTTCGGGATCTCAAATGCTCTCCACCATTATCTTCGATGAAATCGATGCCGGCATTTCCGGGGAGACCGCCCTGAAAATGGGACAGATACTGAAACAACTGTCGGCCGGCGTCCAGGTGATCAACATCACCCACCTTCCCCAAATCGCCGGAAAAGGAGACCACCATTTTCTGGTATACAAGGAAGACCAGCCTTCGGGAACCTTTACCTCCATCAGAAAACTAAGCAATGCAGAGCGGGTGGAAGAGCTCTCCCGCATGGTGGGCGGCGACCGGCCGTCGGAGAATGCACGCGAAGCGGCCAGGGAAATGATGGAAGGAGAGTCAGAGGATTAGAAGATTATCAAGTTTTCGCTCTTTAATCATTTGTTAAAACGGGAAATATGTCACAACAGGAAATAAAAATTGACTGGCTCGAAAATATGGCTTTCAAAGCCCACGTTGACGGTCACGAAATCATCCTTGATGCCACCGAAGCCGTGGGTGGAGAAAACCGGGGGCCACGGCCCAAACCTCTGGCCATGGTCGCTCTGGCCGGATGTACGGGAATGGACGTGGTCTCGATCCTGAAAAAAATGCGGGTCAACGTGGAGGGTTTTTCCGTCCGGGTGATAGGTACCATTACCGAGGAACATCCGAAAATCTACTCAGGTATGCACGTGATTTATGAGTTCAGGGGCAGGAATCTCCCCATGGACAAACTGGAAAAGGCGGTTCAACTGTCGGAAGAACGGTATTGCGGGATCAGCGCCACCTTCCGGAAAGCAATGGAAATATCCTCTGAAATAAGAATCATATGAGGTTGATCTGTCAGTTGGATTTGGTTTAAGATTTAGGACGTAAGATTTAAGATTATTATAATGTCAACAGTTTTGATAATAGTTGCCGTTTTGGCAGTAGCATGGATGTTATTTATCGCTTACTCCTACCGGAAAATGAAAAATGCCCCGCAGGTGGCGGATCATCCCAATGTCAAAAACCTGACACAGAACAACTTCAAACAGGAGACCGCCGGAGGACTTGTGTTGGTGGATTTTTGGGCGCCATGGTGCGGTCCCTGCAAGATGGTGGCACCTGTTCTTAACGAGATCGCCGGAGAGCAGCAGGGAAAGGTGCGCATCGGGAAGGTCAACGTGGACAACCAGCAGGCGCTCGCAAACAAATTCAAGGTGCGAAACATCCCCACGCTTATCCTTTTCAAAAATGGCAAAGAGGTGAAACGCTTCGTAGGCGTAAAACCCAAGAATGTCCTGATGGAGGGAATCAGTGAATTTTTTTGAAAGGTCAGTAAATTTCAGTGACTGAGGCCGGTTTGGCAGGAACCGGGAGTTCACCCGTTTCATTTTGGAGGATCATAGAAATCAGTTTAGCCCCGGCTCAGCCGGTGCATCATTTCCAGACACATCCGGCCGTTGTGGTATGGACATTTCCAGGTACTAACCTTGTCCATGGGCCTGACATCCAGTTCCGGGGTGATGAGCCAGTACCAATCCCCGTTTTTTAGGTCTTTCTGGTATTTTTGAATGAATTTCCAGGCTTTGAGGGACCATTTCCGGAATCTTTTCTTCCCGGTCAGCTGCCATGCGTTGTAAAAACCGACCACGGCTTCCGCTTGGGGCCACCAATGAAAATCGCGGTCCCAATGGTCACCGTCCGACTCGTTGTACAACCCTCCCGACGGATCGCGGGCTTCTTTTCCGACTGCTTTGGCCATGGCAATGACCTGCGGAAGGAGCTTTTCTGATGGGTAATGGTATCGCAGCACTTCCGCAGCTTCATGGAGTAGCCAGGATCCCTCGATATCATGGCCGTAAGAAATGGCGGTGGAGGTAACCCGCCACTCCGCATCGAAAAACATGTGGAAATGATGGTTCTCCCGGTTGATGATATGATCGGTGAAGAGATCCAGGATGTGAGCAATCCTTGCGGCGACTTCCGGCTCTGGTTTCATCCGGTAGAGATTGGTATAAGCTTCCAGGATGTGAAGATGGGTATTCATCGATTTCCGGGAATGCCCTTTTGCAGGGGTGATGAAATCGGGGGCTGTTGCGCGCCAGTCGCGGGATGCGGCTTCGAAATAGCCTCCGTGTAACGGATCAGCGGCATGTTTTTCGAGCAGGCGGAAGAGGGCAACCGCCATGTCTCCGGCTTCGGCGTGGCTGAAAACCCTGGCATATTCCGACAAGGCATAGATGACGAATGACTGGGCGTAAAACTGCTTGCTGTCGTTGGTGGGAATTCCTTCCGGAGTTACTTCCCAGAAATAGCCACCGTATTCCTTGTCATGGAAATGGGTGGTGAGTATACGGAAGGCCTCGTCGGCCATGGTGCGGTACAGGGCGGTGGGGTATTGCCGCCACGCGGCGGCGAATGTCCAGACGATCCGCGAGATCAGCACGCACCCCAGGGGGGCGGCCGGATCGGATCTTTCATCCGGACCGATCAATCCGAAAAAGATTTTTCGGCGAGGGTCATACACTTTGGTCGCCCAATAATTTAAAATGTTGTCGGTGAGTTCCCCGGCAAATTCCTTGTACAGAATTTCATGGTCTTTCATAACACGGTTTGTAAATCAGTTCATCACCGGATCAGGCCGGAATGGCTATCAGATAGCCCAGGTACCCCAGGTAAATGAGCAGCATCACAATGCCTTCCTTCCGGTCTATCCACTTTTCTTTTCCGGTGAAAATAAAAACGAAAACGATAAGCCCCAACAGAATATTCATTAATATGTCAATGTTGGAGCCTTTCTGAACGGAAACGGGATAAATGGTTGCACTGACCCCAAGAATAAAAAAAATGTTGAAAATGTTGGATCCGACGACATTCCCAATGGCGATGTCAAAATTTTTCTTGCGTGCTGCGACAACGGAAGTGGCCAGTTCTGGCAGGGAAGTGCCGATGGATACGATGGTAAGTCCGATAACCCTTTCTGATATCCCAAGCCTTGACGCCACCTCGATGGCGCCATATACGATCACCCTTCCTCCGGCAACCAGAAGAACCAGCCCGGCAATCACCAGGAGCGTGGCTTTCCACGGCGCAACATCCTTTACGGAAACCTCATCGGTAAAACCTCCCTTTTTTATCAGGGTGAAATTATACACCAGGAAGATCACGAAGAAAATCAGTAACACGATTCCATCGATCCGGGAGAGTGAGGAAATTTCCGAACCATCGATCAGCTTGTCGTTGGCAAGGGCAAAAACGACGATACCTGCCAGCAGGGCAAGGGGGATTTCGATCCACGTAGTGGAGTTTCTTACAGCCAGGGGGGTGATGATGGCTGAAACCGCAAGGATGCCCCCGATGTTGAAAATGTTACTCCCCAGAATGTTCCCCAGGGCAATTGCGGAATTGTGTTCTAAGGATGCAAAGACATTGACCACCAGTTCGGGTGCCGAGGTGCCAAAAGCCACGATGGTGAGTCCGATGACAATGTTGGGGATGTTGAGTTTTTTCGCCAGGGCTGACGCATAATCAACCAATAAGTCGGCTCCGTAAATCAGGGGTACGAAACCTGCCAGAAGGATAATCAGATGCCACATAACCGATTTAACAATAATAACCCGCAAAGATCGGAAATTCCCTTATCCAATCCACTTGGGGAGCTGTTTTTTTGCATCGCTTCAGGTTAATATGCCACTGATCTTGACCTCAGCCTCAGCCTCAGCCTTAACGTGCCTTACCGCAGGGAGGGCTCTTAATCTCATCTACTCCCGTCCGGGAAAGAGGATCCCCGCCTCCCTCCTTATACGGTCGAGAGTTTCCATCATGGCGAGGGTAAAGCTGAGGGGCATCAGGTCGCTTTCGGTTTTTCCGGCATCGAGACACTCCATGACGTGGGCTGCCTCATATTGATAACCCATCCCTTCCGCCGGGAAATCAAACGTTTTTTCGTCTCCTCCCTCACGCCATACAGTCACCGTAGTGGGTGCCATCCAACGGCGGGCCAGCCTCACCGATCCGCGCTCACAATTGTATTCCGTAGTGACGAAGGAATAGGTGGCCAGACTGGAAAAGAGGGAAGCCAGTTCTCCTCCCGGATACCGGAACACCATGGCAATGCTTTCTTCGGCACCGGTCGGGGCGAAGGTCGCCAGCGCCCTGATGGATTCCGGGACTCCCAGGGCCGACAAGGCTGCAAAAACCGGGTAAACGCCGATGTCCAGGAGCGATCCCCCTCCCAGGGATACGTTGTAAAGCCTCTTTTCCGGATCTTTCGGGGCGTTGAAGGCGAAGTCGGAGCGGATGACCTTCAGGGCTCCCAGATCACCCGACCGGACGATCTCCAGGGCTTTCTGAAAGGAGGGCTGGAACCGGGTCCAGAAAGCCTCCATCAGAAAGATCTGCTTCTCCCTGGCGACTAGCACCATTTCGCGTGCTTCAGCAAAAGTCAGGGCAAAGGCCTTCTCATTGAGTACTGCCTTTCCGGCATTGAGGCACAGCAACACATGATCGTGGTGGTGGGAGTGTGGCGTGGCCACATAAACCACATCGACTGCCGGATCGGCCACCATCTCCTCATAGCTTCCGTAAGCCTTTTCAAATCCCAGGTCCGCGGCAAACTCTTCCGCCCGTTTCAGTTCACGGGCTGCCGAAGCATAAAGCCGCGCATTGGACAGCAGCTTCAGGTCGCTGCTGAATTTCCGGGCTATCCTGCCGCATCCCAGCACCGCCCAGTTGTAACGTTTACTCATGATCATCGTACCTGAATCCTATTTTTACAGGTTCTTGTCAATAAGTGCGTTGATCGCAGCCACACTGGCCGCTGACCGGAGGCCGTCCTCCGGGGTGTTCAGACAGTAATCCACCAGCCTGTCAACGGTGGAAGTCGCCACATGCAAACGGGTGTCGGAGGAGGCATAATAGATGAATACTTCATCCTTCTCATTGACGATCCATCCGTTGCAGAAGAGGACGTTGGAGACGTCGCCCACCCGTTCCTTTCCCTGGGGTGCCATAAAATATCCTCCCGGACGGGCGATTACCCTCGAAGGATCCTCCGCAGAGGTCATGAAGAGGTAGAGTACATAGCGCAATCCGGCGGCGCAGTTGCGCACCCCGTGGGCCAGGTGGAGCCATCCCCGGTCTGTCTTGATGGGGGCGGGTCCCTGTCCGTTTTTCAGTTCCTTGATGGTGTGATATACCTTTTCATCGATGATCTTTTCTTCCGGGGCTTCAGCCTGGGTGATGTCCTCGATCAGTGCCCATCCGATGCCGCCGCCTCCGCCCACTTCGATGAAGCCATCCTGGGGACGGGTATAAAAGGCGTATTTGCCATTCACAAATTCGGGGTGAAGGACCAGGTTACGCTGCTGCCCGTGGTGGGAGATGAAATCGGGAAGCCGTTCCCAGTTGACCAGGTCCCTGGTGCGGGCAATCCCCCCGCTGGCTATGGCCATCGAAGTATCTCCTGCGGCGGCGGAAGGATCCTTCCGCTCGGCGCAGAAAATACCGTAGATCCAGCCGTCTTCGTGAGCAACCAGCCGCATGTCGTACACGTTGGTGTCGGGATTTTCCGTTCCGGGAAGTACCACCGGCCGGTCCCAGAACCGGAAATTGTCCACTCCGTTCACACTTTCCGCAATCGCGAAAAATGACTTCCGGTCCCATCCTTCCACCCTGACCGCCAGCAAATATCTTCCGTCAACATACAAGGCACCGCTGTTGAAAGCAGCATTGATGCCGATGCGCTGCATCAGATAGGGATTGGTGTCGTAGTTCAGGTCATACCGCCAGTGAAGCGGCGTGTGGGCAGCCGTGAGCACCGGACGCCGGTACCGGTGGTAAATGCCGTTGTACCCCTCTTTTACCTGTTTGTTGCGCTTGGCCAGAAGCCTTTCGTGCTCCCCGATGAGCGATTTCCACCTTTTTTTGAATGCTTTCTTTGACTTTTTTTCTTTCATGGAAGGATGATTTACTAAGTTGCCGTACCAAAGATAACCATCCTTGCTGAATTCCCGATATCCCATTTTTATTACATTTGCCGGAAACGTTTAATACCGGGCATTATGGCATCCGGCCGGAAGTTTCCGCATACCTACGTCATCGTTTTTTTTATCGTCGTTTTTGCGGCGGTGCTTACCTGGGTGGTGCCCGGAGGGAGATATGCCAGGGAACGGGTGGAGGTGAACGGCACCGAAAGGGAGGTGATCCGCAGTGATTCTTTCAATTTCACGGAAAACGAACCGCAGACGTGGCAGATCTTTTCGGCTATCTTCGACGGATTTGTGGAACGTGCCGACATCATCGTCTTTATCCTGCTCATCGGAGGTGCCTTTTGGATTCTCAACGAAACCAAAGCCATCGATGTAGGGATCAGGGCCTTCCTGCGGAAGTCAAAAGGACTTGAAAAATCCCGGTGGGTCAGAAAGATAGGAGCCGACAACCTGGTAGTGGTTCTGATCATGCTGATTTTCAGTATTTTCGGAGCTACCTTCGGAATGAGCGAGGAGACTATCGCCTTTGTGATCATTTTTGTCCCCCTGGCCATCGGCATGGGGTATGACTCGATCGTGGGCGTGAGCCTCTGTTTTGTGGCGGCGGCCCTCGGTTTCGCGGGTGCCCTGCTGAATCCCTTCACCATTGGCATTGCACAGGGGTTGTCTCACCTGCCTCTTTTCTCGGGAATTGAATACCGGCTCTTTTGCTGGTTGGTGATCAACCTGGCGGGATTCGCCTACATCCTCTGGTATATGCGCAAACTCAGGCGCAACCCTCAGGCGTCGCCTGTTCATGAAGAGGATGGTTACTGGCGGGCTTTGCATGCTGAAAATAAAAACGAGGTACACTATTTCACCCCGGGAAGTGCTTGGATCCTCTTCGGGGTGCTGACTGTTTTCTTTGGAATGGCCGCCCTGCGGTGGCCCATGACAGAGATGAAGATCGGTCTGGCTTCGGCCGCCCTTCCCGTGCTGCCGGTTCTGGCTGTCCTCTTCCTGGTCTCCGGCTTTTTGACCCTCCGGAAATCGGTCCATTTCTTTATCCTGGACCTACTGGCATTCACCATTTTCCTGCTGATCACCGGTGTGATGGGCTACCAGTGGTATGTGATGGAAATAGCCACCCTATTCCTGGCGCTGGGAATCATCGCGGGCATCGCCATGAACTATTCCCCCAACACAATCACCAGGCTTTTCCTTGACGGAACCCGGGATATCCTTTCCGCCGCGCTGATCGTGGGACTCGCCGGGGGAATCATTGTCATCCTCGAACGGGGAAAAATCATCGATACCCTTCTGTTTTATGCTTCATCGGGCATGGAAGGATTGGGCCAAATGGGAACCGTGTCGGTAATGTACCTGATCCAGACCGGCATCAACATCCTGATCCCTTCTGGATCGGCCAAGGCGGCCCTTACCATGCCCATCATGTCGCAGTTCTCAGACCTGGTAGGATTGTCACGTCAGGCCACGGTGATGGCCTTCCAGTTCGGCGATGGCTTCACCAACATGATCACCCCCACCTCGGGCGTGCTCATCGGTGTACTGGGGATGGCAAAAATCCCCTTCGCCAAGTGGGTCAGATGGGTTACTCCCCTGATGATCATTCTCATCCTCCTGGGATTCCTCCTGCTGATCCCTACCGTCACCATGACCCTTAACGGATTCTGATAATATCTACGCATCATGCAACTTTTTGGAAAAAACCTCAAATTCGAAAACCGGGAGGCAATCATCCTCCGCGATTACCTGGCCATTGAACGAACTCATCTGGCCAATGAAAGGACGCTGATGGCCTACATCCGCACCGCCCTTTACCTGATCCTGGCGGGAATTGCCTTCATCCAGGTGCAGGGATTGGGTAACCTGATTTGGCTGGGTATTGCCTCCCTGGCTGCAGGTCTGGTATTTTTCCTGGTAGGCATTTACCGGTACTTTCTGATCGCCCGGAGGCTTAAAGCCTATTATTCCAGACAGAAGGAGGAAGCGCAACAGGATTGAGATTTTGATTAGTGGAATAATAGATCTTACAAATTTGTAAGTTACAAAAAAGTAAGGTATATTTGAAACAAAAACATGCGTCCGATACCTTTTGTTTTTGGAAGATTGGCAGTAGAAGCTGACTTTACCAATCGCAAGCAGGAAATTGCCCTGGTGAAATCTAACTTCAGGATGTTGGTCAACACGATCATCATATCACCCCGCAGGTGGGGAAAAACTTCGCTTGTCAACAGGGTTTCGGAGATTCTGGAAAAGGAAGAACCCGGATTGAAAATTTGTCATATCGATCTTTACAATGTGAGGGATGAATCTGATTTTTATCTTGCTCTGGCAAAAGAGGTTTTAAAAGTGACCTCATCCAAATGGGAGGAGATGGCGCAAAATGCATCAAAATTCCTTTCCCGCCTCATCCCTCGTATTACATTAGCACCCGACCAGCAAAACGAAATTTCTTTCGGAATTGGTTGTGAAGAGTTGAAGAAGAATCCCGATGACATCCTTGACCTGGCTGAATCTATTGCCATCGAGAAGAAAATCAACATCATTATTTGTGTTGATGATTTTCAGAATATCGCCGAATTTGGTGAGCCCCTGGCTTTCCAGAAAAAGTTACGGTCACACTGGCAACGGCACAACCATGTGGCATACTGTTTGTCTGGCAGCAAACGGCATATGTTTCTGGATGTTTTCACCAATTCTTCCATGCCTTTTTATAAGTTTGGCCAAATCATCTTTCTTGAAAAAATTTCGCATGAAAACTGGATCTCTTTTATCAGGGAGCGTTTCAGGGAAACAGGTAAGCAAATTGGAGAGAAAGAAGCTTCCATGATTGCGTCCCTGTCGGATAATCACCCCTTCTATGTGCAGCAACTGGCTCAGCAAACCTGGTTGAGGACAGAAAGGATATGTACTCCGGAAATCATTACAGAGTCCCATCATTCTTTAATTAACCAGATGAGCCTTCTCTATATGGGCATAACGGAAGGTTTAAGCATTCCTCAGCTTGGATTGCTGAAAGCTTGTCTGGCAGGCGAAAAACAGATAAGTTCCCAGGCAACCCTGAAGAAATACAGGATGGGAACTTCCGGAAATGTTTCCCGTATGAAGAAATCTCTTGCCGATCGTGATATTCTGGATGTTCAGGGGGATGCCATCGTTTTTCAGGATCCGGGATATGCGTACTGGCTGAAAGAATGCTATTTCAAAATGTAAGGGGAGATGGAGGTCGAGGCTGAATCCCGCAGGGGTCGGAGTTGAGTAATCCCCGGCGCAGCCGGTGGGATTGGAAGGCCCCTGACGCTCCTCCTCCTCCATTTAAAAAAGGGAGGTTGAAGGCGATAGTAAAGTCAGAATATCGAAGTTATAAACCATATAAATGATACATTATGAACAGTATGGAGATCAGAGTAGCAGCTCTGGTGCTGGTGACTGTGGCAGCGGTGTTGGCGCCGGTCACCCAGGTACAGGCCCGGGAACCTTTTCCGGTAAAGGGTTTGTGTGTCGGAGCACCCGCTAAGGATGACATTGACGAATTTGTGACACTGGTGGATGAGGAGCTGGCGCCGGCAGGCGTCAATACCCTGATCCTCAGGGTGGACTGGGGATTCCGGTATGCTTCTCACCCCGAGTTGGCCGGGGAGCGGCCCCTGGAAAAGGAGGATGTGAAAAAACTGGTGGAGGTATGCAAAAAACATCAGATCAGGCTGATCCCGCAGATCAACCTCTTGGGGCACCAGTCTTGGGCTACCCATCCTGGGAAATTGCTCGAGGTATATCCGGAATTCGATGAAACCCCCGGGGTTAAATTGCCGGAGGAATACAAATGGCCCAATCCCGACGGCTTGTATTGCAAAAGTTACTGTCCTCTCCATCCCGGAGTGCATGAAGTGGTTTTCGATCTGGTGGATGAGATCACGGAAGTTTTTGAAACTGATGCTTTCCATGCCGGCATGGATGAGGTTTTTTACATCGCCCATCCCGACTGTCCCCGGTGTCAGGGCCACGACCCCGCGGAATTGTTCGCCGGGGAAGTGACGAAGATCAGGAACCACCTCGCCCTGTTGCAAAAGGAACTGTGGATCTGGGGTGACCGCCTCATCGACGGCAGGACCACCGGCATCGGACTCTGGGAGGGGAGTTATAACAATACCCACCGGGCCATCGACCTGATCCCTAAGGATGTGGTGATTTGCGACTGGCATTATGAAAAGGCTCATCCAACCCCCGTGTTGTTCGCGGCAAAGGGATACCGTGTGGTGGCCTGTCCGTGGAACAATCCCGGAGTGGGCACCGCCCAGGTCGCCATGATGAAATTCCTCCGGGAAAACAGTTCCCGGGAGATGGGCGGAAAACTCTCCGGAATCGTACACACTTACTGGAGCAGCGCCCGCAATTTTATGGACGGCATGGCCGGGAAAAGCGAAAAAGCACGCAACGATGGTTCGGTACTGACCTTCAGGGAACTGGTCAAAGCCTGGTAGGATAACCTTCAGGGAACTGGTCAAAGCCTGGTAGGATGACCTTCAGGTTAAATCATTCCGCAGAATTAAAAAAGTTTTTTTTCCGCTTGATTGTTCGAAAAAAAAGAGTTTATTTTGCACTCCGTTTAAAACAGGTGAATTTAAGTTAATTAAGATATCAGGAAATGTCAAGAGTTTGTCAGATAACCGGAAAAAAGGCCATGGTCGGGAACTATGTTTCCCATTCAAAGCGGCGTGTGAAGAGAAAATTTGACGTGAACCTTTTCGACAAGAAGTTTTATTTGCCTGATGAAGACCGTTGGGTAACCCTTTCCGTGTCGGCAGCAGGTTTGCGTACGATCAACAAGATCGGCATCAGTGAAGCTTTGAAAAGAGCACAGGAGAATGGTTTGATTGCTAAAATTTAAGAGGAACAGAAATGGCAAAGAAAGTAAAAGGTAACCGGATTCAGGTGATCATGGAATGTACTGAGCACAAGAGCAGCGGAATGCCCGGAACATCGCGTTATATCACCACCAAAAACCGCAAGAACACCACGGAGCGACTGGAGTTGAAAAAATACAACCCTATTCTGAAAAAAGTTACTGTACACAAAGAAATTAAATAAGGTTAACCATGGCAAAGAAAACTGTTGCAACACTGCAAACCGGAACCAAAAAGAGTTATTCAAAAGTGATTAGAATGGTTAAATCGGCCAAGACAGGTGCATATACCTTTAAGGAAGAGGTCATAGCCAACGATGAGATAGCCACCTATTTTAAAAAATAATCGCTTCAATGACCAGAACAAAAAGCTTTCATCGAAAATGAAAGCTTTTTTTTACCTTCGTCATTTACAATTTATTACAGATGGGCATTTTCGGAATTTTCAACAGGGAGAAAAAGGAGAGCCTGGAAAAGGGGCTGGCCAAGACCAGGGAGAGTGTTTTTAGTAAGTTAAGCCGTGCCATTGCCGGTAAGTCGAAGGTCGATGACGCTGTCTTGGATAACTTGGAGGAGGTGTTGATTTCTTCGGATGTGGGAGTTGAGACCACCCTCCGGATTATTGAGCGGATTGAAAAGAGGGTTTCGCGCGACAAGTTTTTGGGTTCCGAGGAGCTGAACCGCATTTTACGTGAGGAGATCATTGCCCTTCTGGAAGACAACCGCCAGGCCGATGTTTCTGATTTTGAGCTTCCGAAACAGGAAGAGCCTTATGTGATCATGGTAGTAGGAGTGAACGGGGTAGGGAAGACCACCACCATCGGCAAGCTGGCGTGGAATTTCAGGCAGGCCGGGAAGAAGGTGATGCTGGGGGCTGCCGATACCTTCAGAGCAGCCGCCATTGACCAATTGCAGATCTGGGCCGACAGGGTGGAGGTTCCCATCGTGAAGCAGAAAATGGGAGCTGACCCGGCATCAGTGGCCTTTGATACCCTGAAGTCGGCCAAAGCCTCAGGAACCGATGTGGTTATCATCGATACTGCAGGGAGGTTGCACAACAAGGTAAACCTCATGAATGAGCTGACGAAAATCCGAAACGTCATGCAGAAGGTGATACCCGGCGCTCCCCATGAGGTGTTGTTGGTCCTTGACGGATCGACGGGACAGAATGCCTTTGAACAGGCAAAACAATTTACCAAAGCCACCGATGTGACTGCCATGGCGCTTACCAAACTCGACGGGACCGCCAAGGGAGGCGTGGTCATCGGCATCTCCGACCAGTTCAGAATCCCCGTGAAATACATCGGGATCGGGGAAAAGATGAGTGACCTGCAGCTTTTCGACCGGAGGGAGTTTGTCAATTCGCTTTTCAGTTGAGGATGAGAGCCCTCCCCGCGGTCGGGCAGGTTGAAGCTGAGGTTATCGCCTCCGCCAAAGCTGGGGCGCCCGAAGAAGATTAAGATCAGTGGTGCATACCGCAGGAGCCCTGTAGGGGCTGAATCTCAGTAACCCCCGGGCAATGGTGGGGATTCAGAGGACGGGTCAGTGCCCCGGCCCCGGAGAGGCTCAATGATACAGTAACCAATATTTTTTAGATATGCTTGAAGAACTGAAAGAGTCTGTTTTCGCGGCGAATCTCGATTTGGTGAAATATAACCTGGTGATCTTCACCTGGGGCAACGTCAGCGGCATTGACCGCAGCCGCGGATATGTCGTCATCAAGCCCAGCGGTGTCTCCTATGATAAAATGAAGGCTTCCGACATGGTGGTGGTCGATCTGGAAGGGAATGTGGTGGACGGGAGCCTGAACCCTTCAAGCGATACCGCCACCCACCTGATTCTTTACAAGGCTTTTCCGGGGCTCGGAGGCATCGTACATACCCATTCCCCCTGGGCTACTTCCTGGGCGCAGGCAGGGAAAGCCATTCCGGCGCTGGGGACTACCCATGCCGATTACTTTTATGGCCCCGTTCCCTGTACCCGCAAACTGACGGAAGAAGAGATCTCAACGGCCTACGAAAAAGAGACCGGAAATGTGATTGTGGAGACTTTTGCCGGACTCGATCCGGAGGCGGTGCCGGGGGTGCTGGTCACCAACCATGCCCCGTTTGCCTGGGGAAAAGATCCCCGTGAAGCGGTCCACAATGCCAAAGTCCTCGAGGAAGTGGCCAACATGGCTTATCATACCCTGCAAATCAATCCTTTTGCTTCCATGGATCAATACCTGCTTGACAAGCACTACTTTCGCAAACACGGAAAGGATGCTTATTACGGCCAAACCTGAGCCCTCCCTGCGGTAGGGCAGGTGAGGCTGCGGTTAAGATCAGTGGCGTATACCGCAGGTGCCCAGAAAGGGCTGAAGTTCAACAACCACCGGTGAACCCCGGGCAAGGTTAAGGTTGCGTTTTTTACTCCTCTGCGATTCCGAAGCGGTACACCGTGCTTTGCTGGTATTTTTCGCCGGGTTCCAGGACAATGGGGGGGAAGGAGGGCTGGTTCACGGAGTCGGGATAGTGCTGTGTTTCCAATGCCAGTCCCGAATATTTTCCGAACAGCTTTTTGCCGTTGATTTCCAGCTCGGGAATCCAATATCCGGTATACAGCTGCATGCCGGGCTGGGTGGTGAAAACTTCCACCTGCCTGCCGGTGGTGCTCTCTTTCAGGCACGCGGCATACACCAGGTTATCCTCCTCGTTGTCCAGAACATAGTTGATGTCATACCCCTGTTCCAGGGCGGCCAGGTCCTTGCGAACCTTCTTGAAGACCGAGAAATCGTAAGGAGTGCCTTTCACCGGGATGATGCGTCCCGTGGGAATCAGATCTGCCGCTTCGGTGATCCGGTCGGCGCAAATGGTCAGCTCATGATCCAGAATATCACTTTTGCCGCCGGTAAGGTTAAAATAGGTGTGATTGGTCAGGTTGATGATGGTCGTCTGATCGGTATGGGCGAAATAATCAATGGCCAGCTCGTTGTTGTTGTTGAGGGAGTAAAGGCAGCTCACGTTCAGGTTGCCCGGATAATACTCTTCGCCGTCGGGACTGAAATAGGAAAAGAGGATGCCTACTTTTTCCTCTTCCACCATGGCTTCCCCCTGCCATAAACGGCGGTCAAAACCGGTGATTCCCCCGTGCAGGTGGTTGGGCCCGTTGTTGACAGCCAACTGGTACGTCTTACCGTTCAGAGTGAACCGCCCGTTTTTGATCCGGTTCCCCACACGCCCGATAATACATCCGAAGTAAGGATAGCTGGAGAGGTATACCTCATTCAGGTAATCTTCCAGCTTGTCAAAGCCGCAAACGATATTCGCTTTTTCCCCCTTTTTGTCGGGCGTGGTCACCGACGTAATGATGGCTCCGTAATTGAGGATTTTAATTTCAACCCCATTGTCATTCTGAAGGGTAAACAGATAAACCGGCTGCCTGTCGGCCAACCTTCCGAAAACTGATTTTGAGATTTGCATGGTTTTTATGTAAAATTAATTTCAATAAAACTTTTCCTATCACGCTTCAAAGTTAGAAAAAATGTGATTGTGAGAATTAAAAACCGATGTGTGGAAAATATTTCTAATTTTGCTTCACAAGCTGCATTTCGATCAATTAACAATCAAATAACGACCAATTATGACAGTTAACGAATTAAAGGAAAAATTCATTTCCAGGTACGGTGCCGGGGAGTTTCACGGTTTTTTTTCCCCGGGAAGGGTGAACCTGATCGGCGAGCATACCGATTACAACGGAGGATTTGTATTTCCCTGTGCGCTGAGTTTCGGCGCTTATCTTTTCCTGCGGAAAACCGACAGGAAAAGTGTCAGGTTTGCTTCGCTGAACCTCCCCTTTGAAACTGAGGTAAAACTTGAGGACCTTGATAAGAAGGTGGGGAAGGAGTGGGTCAACTATCCCATCGGGGTGTTTGCCCAGTTTTTGAAGAAAGGGGTAAAATTTGAGCAGGGCGCCGATATCCTGGTATTTGGCGATGTTCCCAATGGTGCGGGACTTTCCTCTTCGGCCGCGCTGGAGATGGTGACGGCCATAGCCGTCAACGAATCGTGGGAGATCGGTCTCGACCGGCTTGAGTTGATCAAGATGAGCCAGAAAGCCGAACATGAGTTTGCCGGCGTCATGTGCGGGATCATGGACCAGTTCGCTTCGGGGATGGGCAAGGAAGGCCATGCCATCTTCCTGAACTGCGATACCCTCGACTATGACCTGGTACCCGTCGAACTCGACGGTATCAAGATCGTCATCAGCAATACCAACAGTCCGCACAAACTAGACTCGGGAATGTACAACCTCCGGGTGTCGGAATGCCATGCAGCTGTGGAAGCCATCAGTAAATACAAACCTATCAAGGTGTTGGCCCAGGTGTCGTGGGATGAATTCCTGCAACTGGAAGACAAAATTGAAAATGAAGCGGCCCGCAAGAGGGCCCGTCACGTCATCAGCGAGATCGAACGGACTGAAGAGGCAGTCAAACAATTGCGTGCCGGAAATATTGAAGAATTCGGCCGGCTGATGAACGGCTCCCACGACTCCCTGCGCGACGATTACGAGGTGACGGGGCACGAACTGGATACCATGGTCGATGAAGCCCGCAAAATAGAAGGCGTCATCGGATCCCGAATGACCGGAGGCGGCTTCGGCGGTTGCACCGTTAGCCTGGTGAAAGACGAGGCCATCGATACCTTCATCGCTGAAGTCGGAAAGAACTATGAGCTGAAAACCGGACTGAAACCAGCCTTCTACGTGGCTGAAATCGGCGACGGCGCAAAAAGACTTTTCTAGAGGGTCAGAATACCAGGGTATTAGAGCACAACGAGGTCGGACTACTGTTATGTCCAATGTTCTAAATCCGCGTTCCGCAATCGGGCAATCCGAATTCCGCGATCTGCAATCTGGCAATCAACAATCAACTTAAGTGTTTATAAATATTTAGAAAAAAATGACTGAAAAATCTAAAAACAAGTATTTGTTCCCGTTGATCGTAATGGCGTCCCTCTTTTTCCTGTTCGGCTTCATTACAACGATGAACAATTCGATGATCGACTTCCTGAAAGATGCTTTCGGGTTGAACGACGTGCAGAAACAGCTTCCCAACACCTTCTTCTACGGCGCCTATGCGCTGTCGGTGCCTGTTGGCTTCCTGATCCACCGGATCGGATACAAGAACGGTGTTTTGTCGGGACTCGCCCTGGTTGCCTTCGGGTTTTTCCTTTGCATCCCGCTTGTTGCCATGGGGTATATCCCCTTCCTGGTGGCTGTGGCTGTTTTTGCCATCGGTGTGGTGATCCTCCAGGTGGCCGCCAACCCTTATGTCAATGCATTGGGAGCTCCTGAAACCGCCGCCAGCCGACTTACGCTGACCAATGCCCTCAACTCCGTCGCTACCGTGATCGCCCCGATATTCGTCTCCATGCTGATCGTTAACGACACCAGCGACCCCAAAGCCGTCCAGTTCCCGTTCGGACTGATCGGAGCCATTACCGTGGTCATCCTCATCATCATGTTCTTCCTGAAACTTCCCAACCTCACCGGACTGGAAGATGACGAACTCACGGGCGTCAAGAAAGAGTATAAGAAGAGCGCATTCCAGTACCCCCACATGTGGCTCGGTTTCCTGGCCATCTTTTTCTATATGGGTATCGAAATTGGCATTCCCAGCTTCTTTGCTGATTTTTCTGATAAAATCGGTTTCTCCTTCTCCTCCGAAGACCGGATCGACATGCTGAAATACTACTGGGGAGGATTGATGGTCGGTCGTCTGATCGGCATCTTCATCCTTCAGAAATATACCGCCCGGAATATTCTCACCCTCTGCGCCATCGGAGGAGCCATCCTGGTGGCTGCTGCCCTGATCATCGGCAGCGATTCCGGCAATCTCGCCCTGTGGCTGTTCCTGGGGACCGGACTGTTCCACTCCATCATGTGGCCCACCATCTATAACCTGGCCCTCGAAGACCTGGGACCCCATGCCAAGGTCGCTTCAGGCGTCATCGCCACCGGCGTGATCGGCGCAGCAATCCTGATGCCCCTGATGGGTGCCATCCAAACGGCAACCGCTTCCGTGGTGATCGCCATCAGCTGCCTGTTCATCTATTATGCCTATCTGATCTTCTTTGCAACAAAAGGTTCCAAAATAAGAACCTGATTTCTTCCGTTCCAGATATTAAAAACCACCCGGCATGCCCGGGTGTTTTTTTTGACAAGAATCCATGTGTTTTAAAACATGTTTTATATAAAAAGGGATGATTTGTCTTAAAAGTAAATCATACTTTTATAGTTTTACTATCAAATTGAAATCATGGTAGAGTATTACAAAGGGCAATCAAAACACCTTCTGGCGGTTGATTGTGTAATTTTCGGCTATGAATCGGGTGAGTTGAGATTGCTGCTGTATCCCCGCAGTTTTGAGCCTGTCAAGGGAAAATGGTCCCTGATGGGGGGATTTATCCGGGAGATGGAATCCTGTGAAGAGGCGGCAGCGCGGGTTTTGCTGGAAACGACAGGGCTGACCGATATTTTTCTGGAGCAGGTGGCTACTTTTTCGAATCCCCACCGGGAGCCTGGTGTACGGGTGGTCAGTGTGGCTTACTATTCCCTGATCAGGATCCATCAGCAGGACATGGAACTCCTCGATCGTCACGGAGCCCGCTGGTGGCCGTTGACAAACCTTCCGGAACTGATCTTTGACCATGGCGAGATGATCCGGAAGGCGCTGATCAGTTTACAGCATAAGGCGAGTTACAGTTTGGCGGGAAGCGAACTGCTTCCCGAAAAATTTACCCTGCTCCAACTGAGAAAATTGTATGAGGCGATTTACCAGCGCGGGTTTGATGCGGGGAATTTCCGGAAAAAGATACTTTCGCTCGGACTGCTTACAAAGACCAGCGAGATGAATTTTACGGAATCGCGCAAGGGCGCCCACTATTACACCCTTGACAGAGAGGTCTCGGATATCACCACGGAAAGAATCGTAAAGTTCTGATAATAACTAAATAAAACTAAAAAATGGGTACATTGGACTGGATTATTCTGGCATTGTTCTTCCTGGCCATGATTGGCATCATAGTGTATGTCATCAGGCAGAAGGAGAAGGACACCACCGATTATTTTCTGGCGGGCAAGGATGCCGGCTGGCTTTCGATCGGGTCATCGATTTTTGCTTCCAACATTGGGTCCGAACATCTGGTAGGGCTGGCGGGTGCCGGTTTTATCAGCGGAATGGCCATGGCGCACTGGGAAATTCAGGCATGGATCATCCTGATCCTGGGTTGGGTATTTGTTCCTTTTTACGATCGGATCAAGATCTTTACCATGCCGGAATATCTGGAACGTCGGTTTTCGGCGGGTTCCCGGACCATCCTGTCCCTGATCTCGCTGGTGAGCTATGTGCTGACCAAGGTGGCCGTCACCGTGTATGCGGGGGGTGTGGTTTTCAAGGAGGTCTTTGGCATTGAGACCCTCTGGGGCATCGATTTCTTCTGGGTGAGCGCCATAGGGCTGGTGGTGATTACAGGGCTCTACACCGTACTGGGAGGGATGAAAGCCGTCCTTTACACTTCCGTGCTGCAATCCCCCGTTTTGCTGATCGGTTCCATTGTGATCCTGGCGATCGGACTGGTAAAAGTCGGCGGATGGGTGGAAGTCCAGAATATCGCAGGCCCCAACATTCACCTGATCCGGTCGGCTGCCGATCCGGAATTTCCCTGGCCGGGGGTGATCGTGGCTTCCATGGTGATCGGATTCTGGTACTGGTGTACCGACCAGTACATTGTGCAGCGTGTCCTGTCGGGACGTAACCAGAAGGAAGCCCGCCGGGGGGCTATTCTGGGAGGTTATTTCAAATTGCTTCCGGTGTTTATCTTCCTGATCCCCGGAATGATCGCTTTTGCCTTGAATCAGAAGGGTATCATTACGGTAGCGTCGAGTGATTCCGCTTTTGCCGCCATGGTGTCGCAACTGCTTCCCGCAGGAATTAAAGGTGTCGTGGTTTGCGGCCTGCTGGCCGCCCTGATGAGTTCCCTGGCCTCCCTCTTCAACTCTTCCGCGGCTTTGTTTGTAGGTGACTTCTATAAGAAATTCAGGCCTGAATCCAGTGAAAAACATCTCCTTTACGTGGGCAGGATGGCCACGGTGGCCGTGGTGGTCCTCGGCGTAGTCTGGATCCCCGTCATGCTGGGTCTGGGCAAGGTGCTCTACGACTACCTTCAGGCGGTCCAGGGTCTGCTTGCTCCCGCCATCGCCACCGTCTTCATCCTGGGCGTCTTCTGGAAACGTACCACCGCCAAAGGCGCCATGTGGGGCATGATCGTAGGCTTCACCCTGGGGATGTTCCGGCTGGCGCTGAATGTCACCATCGGCGCAAAAGCCGAACTGGTCGCCACTGCCCAAAAGCTGGTTTCCCGGATCGGCAGCGCTACCGAATATACCCGCGACCTGCTGCTGACCAATATGCAGTCATTCCAGAACCGGCTGGCAGAAGTGCTGCCGGCTGACCTGGCCGGAACCTTCCAGTCATCGGTAAACGAAGCCGCACAGACTATGGCGGTTGTATCTCCCCAAGCCAAAGAACATGCCACCAACCTCATTTCACAGGTAGGAACAAAACTCGGTACCATGTTCTCGGGCCAGTACGGCTTCCTCTTTGACATCGCCGCTGTCAATTCCTACGTTTTTACCGCCTATCTGTTCGCCTTCTGCATCATCCTGGTGGTGGCCATCAGTCTGCTGACTCCGGCGCCGGCAGCTGAAAAGCTGAAATATACCATGAAGGGTACCCAAACCCCCGAAAATATCGCTGAGACACGCGCCAGCTGGAACAAGTGGGATGTGATCCACACCGTCATCATTCTGAGCGTCGTGGCGATTTTCTACTTCTACTTCTGGTAGAGGACCGGAAGGCAATTATGGTTTTTGAGTCTTGGATTCCGAGCCTTAAATGCCTTAAGATGAGGTGATTAAATATAGTAATTTTTATTGGGAAGAATATGAGCAAGAAGTATACCATAGGTCTCGATTACGGGACCGATTCCGTACGGTCACTGATCGTGGACACTTCCACAGGGGAAGAAATCGCCGGTGCGGTATTTGAATATCCCCGGTGGAAGAAAGGATTGTATTGTGATCCGGGGAAGAACCAGTTTCGTCAGCATCCCCTGGATTATCTTGAAGGGCTGGAATATACCGTAAAGGAGGCGTTGCGGCAGGCTCCTCCGGGAGTGGCGGAACAGGTGGCGGGAATTTCCGTCGATACGACGGGTTCCACTCCTGTTGCCGTGGACGAAAGGGGGACGCCCCTGGCGCTCACCGACGGATTCCGGGAGAATCCCAACGCCATGTTCATTCTGTGGAAGGACCATACCGCCGTTCAGGAAGCCGCTGAGATCAACAGTTTGGCGCGAAAGTGGGACACCGACTTCACGCAATATGAAGGGGGGGTATATTCTTCGGAATGGTTCTGGGCGAAGATCCTTCACGTTTTGCGCGAGGACACTGCCGTTTTGCGGAGTGCTTACAGCTGGGTGGAGCATTGTGACTGGATTCCCGCCATTCTGACGGGCAATAGCGATCCCCTCACCCTGAAGCGCAGCCGTTGTGCTGCGGGCCATAAGGCGATGTGGCACGAAGCTTTCGGCGGACTGCCTTCCGAAGCGTTTCTGGTCGCCCTGGATCCCCTGCTCGCCGGCTTGCGCGACCGTCTGTACAAGGATACTTACACCTGCGATATCTCTGCCGGAACGCTGACCCCTGAATGGGCCGCCAAGTTGGGCCTTCCGGAAGGTGTGACGGTGGGCGTGGGTGCCTTTGATGCCCACCTGGGTGCTTTGGGCGCTGAGATACAGCCTTACCACCTCTCCAAGGTGATGGGCACATCCACCTGTGACATGTTGGTGGCACCCATGGACGAAATTAACGACCGGCTGGTGAGCGGCATCTGCGGACAGGTCGACGGGTCGATCGTGCCGGGGATGATGGGGCTGGAAGCCGGGCAATCGGCTTTCGGCGATATCTATGCCTGGTTCCGCAAACTGCTGGAATGGCCCCTGACCACCCTTCTTCAGGAAACGTCGCTGGTTGACGAAGGAACCCGGCAAAAACTTGCCGATGAGGTGTCGGGGAAGATCATTGCCCGGCTGAGCGAGGAGGCTGCCAGACTACCCATCGGGGAAAGCGGACTGGTGGCCCTGGACTGGCTCAACGGCCGCCGCACCCCCGATGCCAACCAGAACCTCACGGGGGCCATCACAGGCCTCAACCTGGGGTCCGACGCCCCGAGGATCTTCCGTGCCCTGGTGGAAGCCACAGCCTTCGGGTCCAAAGCCATCAACGACCGTTTCATGGAAGAGGGTGTACGCATCGACGGGGTCATCGCCCTGGGGGGCGTGGCCAAAAAGTCGCCTTTCGTGATGCAGGTGGTCGCCGATGTGCTGAATATGCCCATCAAGGTAGCCCGCTCGGAACAGGCATGTGCCCTCGGATCGGCCATGGCGGCTTCTGTGGCAGCGGGGATCCATGCCACGACCGAAGAAGCCCAGAAAAAAATGGGCGGCGGCATCGAAACCGAATACCGTCCCATTCCCGAAAATGCAGAGAAGTACGCCCGGCTCTACGAGCAGTACAAGAAATTGGGACATTTTGTGGAGTTCGGGTAATACCTGTTACTGGAGAACCTCTATCGGGGTTCTCACGCAATCTCAACTTTAAACTCAACCTGCCGGAGCGTAGCGACGGCTTTAGTGGTTGTGTCCGCTGCTGACCAGGTACATCAACAGCAATCCGGCAAGGATCATGGCCAGTTGGAGGAGTGACTTCTTCCAGGAGTGTTCCTTGTTGAGTTCAGGCATCAGGTCGGTTCCTGCCAGGTAGATAAAACCACCTGCGGCGACCGGCAGGACATATTCGGAGAGGGATTCCACCGCTGAACCGGCAAGGAGGGTGATGACAGTTCCCAGGATGGCGGCGAGTGCCGCGTAGAAATTGAGCCACAACGCCCTTGTCGCGGTAAATCCCGCGTGGATGAGAATTCCGAAATCACTGACCTCCTGGGGAATTTCATGAAGGACCACGGCGAGGGTGGTGGCAATGCCGATTTCCGGTCCTGTCATCCACCCGGCGGCAATCAGGATCCCGTCGGTGAAGTTGTGCAATGCATCAGCCATCAGGCTGATATAGCCGTAAGCCCGCGGATGCTCCCCGATATGCGCCAAATCATGTCCGTGGTGCCAGTGAAGAAATTTCTCCATCACAAAAAAGACCAGGATCCCCGACAGGATCAGTACGGCAATCACTCCGTGGTTGTCAATCGACTCAAAGGATTCGGGGATCAGGTGAAAGAAGACGTTCCCCAGCAGGGCTCCCACGGCCAGACTGACGAGGATAAAAACGATGTTCTGGAGTTTTTTGGCTTTCAGGGCGAGGAAAAAAATCCCGGTGATCGAGATAAAGCTTACCAGCAGGGTGCTGATCAGGGAATTGATCCAGATATTGGTCATGTAAAGTTTTGTTTATCAGGAACCTCTTGCTTGTTACTGGCTTTGGATAAACCTGTAGGTGATGGTACCGGTCTGAAAAGCAGGGGCGTTGGTATCGACGTTGAATCTTGCCTGGAGTGCAGCTCTTTTGGCTGCATCGTGGAGGTCGGGATTCATGGTGGTAGTCCCTCTTTGTCCGGGTTCCGCCGCGGTTACCCTGCCATTCTGGTCGACGGTGATTTTGACGACCACGGTACCCTGTTCACGGCCGGGGTAGTTGGGTTTGGGGGTTGAGGTGGCTTTTCTTCCGGAGAGGCTGTAGGAGATTCCTGGTCCCGAAGTTCCGGAGCCGCTGCCTCCGGCGCCGTAATTTCCGGAGTTGGGATCTCCGGTAGGAGAACCCTGGTTTCCGCCGGGGTAGGAGACGCCCTGGCTGGTTCCGCTGCCGCTGCCGGTGCCCGCAGCACCTCCTGCGGGGGTTCCGAAGGCCCCTTTGGTACGGTTTTCAATTTCGGCGATCCGCCGTTTCTCTTCCTCCTCTTTGCGGCGCGCTTCCTCAGCCAGCCGCTGGCGCTCCAGTTCCGCCTGCCGTTGCCGTTCGATCTCCAGCTGTTTCTGCCGCTCTTCCTCCCTTTTCTTGCGGGCGGCTTCCAGGGCTGCCGTCTGCTCATAATCCTGGGTCATCATCTCTTCTTTGGCGGGTTTCGCCGGCTGTTGCGGGGGAGGTGGCGGCACATAGGCAGGGACTTCCTCTTCCGCGGTCGCGGTCGGTTCTTCACTCTCCACAAGGGGGGAAGGTTCCAGTTCCCCCAGTCCGGTTTCGGAATCCCCGAAATTGACCAGAAACCCCTCTTCCCCGGGAAGAGGCAAGGGCGTGAAAAATCCTAGCAGGAACAACATGAGAAGGAGGGCCACATGAAAAACCACGGTGCCGATCAATCCATTCTTATGTTCCCTGAAATACTCCATATGTTAATCTTCCTTGGCTGTGGCCACAATCAGTTTAAAATCGTTTTTACGTGCTATGTTCATTATTTTCACCACTTCTTCAAAGGGAACCGACCTGTCGGCATGAAGGGAAATATAGGGCTCGGGTTGTCCCCCGAACTTCTGCACCAGGAAAGGTTCGATTTCCTGGAATGCCACCCGTTTCAATGCTCCCTCGTCGTTGATGTAATACTGCAACTCTTTGGTGATGGAGACGGTGGTCACCGGTTTTGCCGCTGTTTGGTTGTTGCTTTGGGGCAGCAGCAGTTTCAGGGCGTTAGGAGCCACCAGCGTCGACGACAGCATGAAAAATATAAGCAGCAGAAAGATGACGTCTGTCATGGAAGCCATGCTGAATGACGCACTTATTTTATTTCTCTTTTTTAAAGCCATGGGGAATGATTAGGCAGGTTCATTGAGAAGGTCCATGAATTCGGTGGTGGTGGCCTCCATTTTGAATACAACTTTTTCTATATTGGATACCAGGATGTTATAGGCGAAATACGCGATGATCCCCACGATGAGTCCGGCTACCGTGGTGACCAGGGCCTGGTAAATCCCGGTCGAAAGCAGGGTGATATCGATGTTGTTGCCGGCGTTGGCCATGTCGTAAAAAGCCTGGACCATTCCTGTGACGGTTCCGAGGAACCCCAACATGGGAGCTCCTCCGGCGGCGCTGGCGAGTGCCGGTAATCCTTTCTCCAGTTTCTGGATTTCGAGGTTACCCACGTTCTCAATGGCTGCCGTCACGTCGGTTAAGGGCCTGCCGAGGCGGCTGATCCCCTTTTCCACCATCCGGGCGGCAGGATTATCACTACTGCGGCACAGGGCGATGGCGGCGTCGATTTTCCCCGCCGTAATATAACTCTTTACCTTGTCCATCAGCCCGGTGTCAAATTTTCCGGCCCGCTTGACGGCAAAATAACGGTCCACAAAAATATAAACCGCAAGAACCGACAGCAGCAGGATGGGGATCATGATCCACCCCCCCTTCATCGCCAGGTCGATAAATTTCATCGAAATCCCGTCAGGCTGAGCCGCCAGGTTATTTGTACCCGCGGGTACGGTCTGAATCTGCAACAAAATATTCACCATGTCGTGTAGAAATATTTCAATTTAACTTTTAAGCAAACGAAATGCCACTCTTTTTATTTCGGGGCAAAGATACAAAAAAGGAAAAGGAGGACTAAGGTTGAGGTTAAGATTAAGATTAGGACAAAAATTGCAAGCTGCGCCACCCCCTTCCGAAAAACCCCGGTAGCGGTAAAGTTTTGGTGGCCGGAAAGGTTAAGGTCAACGGTATACCCCGGCCTGATTTCAGGCGGAATTCCTGCTTCCGCGGGGGCATGGGCATAGCGGACAAATGACCGGGTCATTTTTCAAACAACTGTGCCAGTCCGCCGACATAGTCCGAAAGCCACCCTTCCCTCATATTATCAAAAAATTCATCGGGGATGTTCACCTGCCGGATCTCCATTTTGGTAGATTTTCCGGAAGGATGGAGCAGGAGGGTCACTACGGAAGGGTTTTCCTGTGAGCCGAAGTCCCATTCCTGGACAATTTTGCTGTTTTTAACAAATTCCAGGTTGGTACCTGTTATGCTTCCGTCCCAGAGTGAAAAAGCGCTTCCTGGTTCTTCGGACATCACCGCAGGTTCGCCGGTCCAGATTTCCAGCATCGTCTGATTCACCAGGGCATTGTATACGTCTTCGGGGGAGGCGTGCAGGGTAACGTACTTTTTAAATTCTCTCATCGGTTAAAATATTTCAAGGCTTTGTTTCCTTCCGTTAAACAAATGTCATGACTCCGGGGACGATTCCTGGGGTTGGCGCACTCCTGGCCAGATAGGTGTTTGTCCCGTCCGGGGGGGCCAGACTTCGGGCAGTCGTTATTCCCGGTCATCCAAATATAGCTTTTATTGATTATTTTCGCCGGGTTTTCTCAATCTTTCTAAATTTGGCGTGCAAAGAACAGAATGATGGGATGGTTGCAGAATTATGGCCGATTGGTGAAGTTTGAGCATACGCTTTTTGCCCTTCCCTTTGCCTTGACCGGTTTTTTCATGGCTTCGCGGCAACCCGGCGC
This sequence comes from Prolixibacteraceae bacterium UBA1413, assembly GCA_002304925.1. Taxonomy (GTDB): domain Bacteria; phylum Bacteroidota; class Bacteroidia; order Bacteroidales; family Prolixibacteraceae; genus UBA1413. The sequence continues at coordinate 45,098 of DBPT01000004.1, read as the reverse complement.
CGACGTGAGTTGGAAGCTTTTTGCCCTGGTGGTGTTGTGTATGGTTTTTGCCCGGAATGCGGCCATGGGTTTCAACAGGTGGCTCGACCGCCACGTTGACAGCATCAATCCCCGGACGGCGCAGCGGGAGATCCCGGCGGGAGCGATCCCGCCCGCTTCCGCACTGGCCTTTGTCATCATCAACGCGCTGCTATTCATTGTCACCACCTGGTTCATTAACCGCCTCTGTTTTTATCTCTCCCCGGTGGCATTGTTTGTGGTTCTCTTTTACAGCTTCACCAAACGTTTTACCTCTCTTTCCCATTTTTTCCTGAGTCTGGGGCTGGCCATCGCCCCGTTGGGAGCCTACCTGGCGGTTACCGCCCGCTTCGACCTGCCGCCGCTGATCCTCAGTTCGATCGTCTTTTTATGGGTGAGCGGATTTGATATCGTCTATTCTCTTCAGGATGAGGAATTTGATAAAGAGCACCGGTTGAACTCCCTGCCTGTCAGGCTGGGGAAAAGAAAGGCTTTGCGGCTTTCGGAACTTATTCATTTGCTCACGGCCTTGCTGGTCATTCTCCTTGCCGTGGTGTTGAAAGGAGGAGGGCTTCACTGGGCCGGGGTACTCTGGTTTACCGGATTGCTGTTGTCGCAGCATCTGCTGGTAAAACCCGACGATCTCCGGCGGGTCAACATGGCTTTTTTTACCACCAACGGCCTTGCCAGCGTGGCCTATGCCGTTTTCCTGATCGCCGACATGTTCCTGCGATGACACAAAGGGCGTTAGTCCGGAAAGATTTCCCGGGCCCGCAGAACCCTCCGGTTGATTTTATAAGAAAAGCCGACGGTGATGAATTCCTTGAACTGCAGTTTGGGTCCGCGAACCTTGTTCCCCTGTGAATCCAGGACAGGATTGCCTTCTTTGTCGGTTTTTTCAAACAGGATCTTGCTGTCGTAAATCGAATGGGCCATCATGTTGATGCTGATGTGATCGGTCAGCTGCATGTTAAGCAGGTTCTCCCAATCGACGTCCAACTGTTTGAACGGGGCCAGGTAATTGACGAACATCCTGAACTTGGTTTCAAAGGTTACGTTGGGAAACAAATCCTTTTTAAATTTCAGGTCGGTATTCAGTCCGGGCTCCCAGTAGGAGCTTTTTCCGGGGGTAATACCGAAATTGGATTTGTCGATTTTCAGGGTGTCATTCACGAAAACCAATTTGGAGGTCAGCGGGGAAATGAAGAGTGATAAATCCTTGTTGGGTTTGTAATCCATCCCGATTTTGAAGAGAAAACGGCCCGGGGCCAGAAATCCGGAAATGGGATTGTCGCGGTTGGGATATTTGTATCCGTAGAAAAACTGGGATTCCAGGTCGACTTCCGTACTGTAATACCATTTTTTTCCTGCGCTGAATCCCAGCCGGGAGGTGAGCCCGAACTTGTCGTCATTTTTCTGGATCCCCTCCTGTCCGGGATTGATCCATCCATTCCGGATTTCTCCGCTGTTCTCCCATTTGACCTTGTCGGAAGAGTAATTGGCAAAACCCCGGGCGACGATCAGGATTGACAGGGCGCTTTTCCCCCCTTTTTTCCAGTTGCTCAGGTAAGTCTGGGTGAATCCGGTGTTTCCGTTCCCTCCGATGGACCAAGGTGTATAAGCCTGATACCGTTTACTTACTTTGTCGAGGTTTGTCGACGGTTTGTTCAGCGTGGTAAAGTCGAAATCCTTGACGGCCTGCTGCCGGAAACGGCTGAAAGTCACCCCGTCTTCAATGACGAGTTGCATGGAACGTCTGTCAATGTTTTGCACCAGCACCGACAGGGAGTCGTTCTGCTGGTTTTTCAGCCAGACCCTGGTAAAGTATTTTCCAGCATTGCTCAGTACCAGGGGAGAGCTGGCATAGGTGAGGTTCATCAGGTTTACCGTGGTGTTGTCAACCAGGTTGGCGAATCCGGTGAGCCAGCGAATCGACTGGTATATCGAATCGTTGACGGCATCGATGACCAGCTTGTTGTGAAAATTCATCACTTGTTCATTGTTCCTTTTCACGGTGGTGATCCGTTGCGATTTCAGCAGGTTGGCACGCTCTTCGATCAGTTGCCGGCGGTATTCAGCGATCCTGTTATTTCTGACTTCCGACAATACCGAATCGTTGTAATGGATCCGCATTTGCTCTACCAGCCGGCTCCTGTCATTGTCGAGCCGGAGGATTCTCCGGAAATCCTGGGGTGACTGTACCATCTCCTCCGGAATGGCATCCAACACTTTCAGGGAATCGGGAAGGGTGTATATCCCTTCGGTAATCAACTGCATTCCCTCTCCCGGAGGGATCAGTTGCGCATTCTCTTCCGCTTCCTGCATCAACTCCTCCGGAACCGTGACCGGCCTTCCTTCGTATTCTTTCTTTACTTCTTCCTCAATGGCCTCCAACTGCCGGTTCAGCATCCGGAGGGGAATGTATCCCGCAACGCGCAGGGAGTCGGGTGCATCCTGCGGCTTCCTGACAATCATCGGAGTGGTTTCTTCACCCCTGAGCCGGGAGAAATGGTTCAGGATGGTGTCGATGGGTTCGTTTTCTATGAAATCGATCAGGCCGGCAAGCCTCCGTTCCGCGAGGGGATCGGTGAAATGCCATTTGCTGCCATGCGATATATAACGCTTGATAAGCTGAAGGTTATAATTGAGTGAATCCGTATATGCCGGTTTATCTCCTGTCTGGGCATACACTGCCGAAAGCGCCAGAACCAGCAAAGTCACCGTAATAATCAATTTTCCTCTCATAGCAGGGTATTTCAAGAAATCAAACGCAAAAATAAGGCTTCTGGTATGATTCACATAATCGACAATCACAAATTCAGCGGAAATGGCAGTGGTTAACTTTTTTTTTCCGTAACTTGTATGCAGGAGATTTCAACAACAAAAATTATGTGATTATGAAAAAGTTATTTTTCGTTTTTACAATGATGACTGTGGCATGGACGCTTTCAGCGCAAGCCCCGCAGGCCCTTAATTATCAGGCTGTGGCACGCGATGCCTCCGGAAATGTACTGGCCGATCAGCTTGTGAGTTTCAGGATCAGCATTCTCAGCGGCAGTTCCACAGGCTCCGCTGTTTATTCGGAGGTTCACACCGGAAAGGTGACCAACGGATTCGGCTTGGTCCAACTCGCCATCGGGCAGGGAACGCCGGTTACTGGGGCTTTTCATTCCGTGACATGGAATTCAGGGATGTATTATGTGAAAGTTGAGATGGATCCGGCCGGGGGATCGGCATATCAGCACATGGGAACCAGTCAGTTGCTGAGTGTTCCGTATGCCCTCCATGCCAAAAATGTGGAGATTGAGGCGGATGGTGATGCTTCCAATGAGATCCAGACGCTGAGTCTCAACGGCAACCAGTTGTCGCTGTCTCGGGGTGGGGGCACCGTCACCCTTCCTTCGTCGGGTACCGCAGGCGATAACTGGGGGACCCAGACGGTGGTCACCGATGCCTCCCTGGCGGGGAACGGGCTTCAGGCAACACCCCTGAAAGTCGCTGACAACGGCGTGACTTCCGCAAAAATCGCCGATGCAGCGGTCATCACCAACAAATTGGCTGCCGGTGCCGTTACGTCAGTTAAACTGGCCCCCATGGGAGCAACGGCCGGACAAGTGCTCACCTACAGCGGTACGGCCTGGGGCCCCAAAAGCTTTACGTCCAGCCCCTGGCTGTCATCGGGTTCCGATATCTATTTCAATGATGGAAAGGTGGGGATCGGAAAAATCCCCGATACCGACCTGCGGCAGTTTCAGGTACTAACTTCTGACAGGCAGGCGGTGGCTGCCATCAACAAAAGCGCCACCCAAGCCTCCATTTTTGCGATTAACGAAGGGGCAGGACCGGCTGCCGAATTCCGGAACAGAATCAAAATTATTGATGGCACCCAGGGAGAAGGAAAGGTGCTGACCTCCGATGCCGGCGGATTTGCTTCCTGGCAGACCCCGGCTTCCAACCCCTGGAAGATAATTGACGATGACATTTTTTATAATGCGGGTTATGTTGGTATCGGAACCTCTTTGACCAATTATCCCCTGACTATCGAAAACGCCAGCAACGATTGCTTTATCAAGTTAAAGGACACCCAGGGCACCGGCGGAATGCGAATTGGTGCGTTTAGGGGAGAACTTGCATTTATCAATGACAATTTAAATGCAAATTTCCGGTTTTTAATCAATTCCAGCTCGGGATACATTCAGATGATGACCATTGATGGCGCCAACAAAAGGGTGGGCATCAATACTACCAAGCCGAGTGCGTCACTCGATGTTGAAGGAACCATGGCGGTCGGTTCGGCAGGAATCGTTTTCTCCGAGATCAGGGAGATCACCGGAATGACCAGCGCCACGGGATCCTTTGTCCTGATTTCCTGGCCTTCTGATTATAACAAGACCAACACCAGGATCCTTTCGGCTGAAATATATTACGACGGGAGGAACTGGAATACCATGGGAATGGGGTTTGAGGATAAAATGGTCGGCTGTTCAATGGCTGACTTGGGAATTTTCCTTCATTACCCTGGTATACCACAATACCAGAGCAGGGATTACCGGATTCTTCTGATGAAGGTGCAGTAAACATTCCCTGACGTCAGCTTCAGCTTCATCCTTACCATTGCGTGTAGGGTTTCCGGGCAAGTTCTGAGTTGTAGTACCGCTGGTCAAAGGTTACCTCGTGGCTGAGCCAGGCGGGACGGCTGAAAGGCTGGCTTTCGTCTTCCAGTTCCACCTCCGCCATCAGTAACCCGGCGTTGGCGCCCAGAAATTCATTCACCTCCCAGTGGGTCTCATCCACCACCAGCCGGTGCCTGATTTTTTCCACCGGGAGGAAGAGGGCCAACCCCAGAAGGGCTTCCGCATCCTCCACCGGGATTGTATAATCAAATTCCGGCCTCGTGATTCCTTCCATCCTTCCCTTGATGGTGATCCATGCCCGGTCACCCTCCCGCCTGATGCGAACCTCCCGGTCGGGATCGACCGACAGATAACCCTGTTTCAGGATGGTTTGGTTGTCGCTTCCCGGAAATTGTTCCCGATGCACCAGGAATTTCCTTTCAATTTCCTTCATTTTTGACTTTTTAGGTGAAATCTGCAGGATTTATTTACCGATTACTGCCAAGACGCTGGTATATCCCGATAAGAAGGTGGCTTCCGTCACAATTGCAATTCGTTCTTCTCTCCTATAAAGCATATTCCCCTTTGGCTTCCGGTTGAAACAAAATCCTGGTGATTTTCACCTTTTTGGTGCCGGCAGGAACCCTGAATTCCACCTCGTCACCTTCGCGGTACCCGATCAGGGCGCTCCCCAGCGGCGAGAGCACCGATAGCCTGTTGTTCTTAAAATCCGCATCCTGGGGGTAGACCAATTTGAAGGTCATCACCCTGCCCGAAGCCAGGTCAATCACCTCCACCTCGGAATTCATGGTCACGAAGTCGGGACCGATCTTGCGGGGTTCTATCCGTTTGGCCCGGTCGATCTCTTGCTCGAGGGTCTCGATATTGTGAAGGTCATCCTTCATGGTGTCCCTGACACTGTTGATCAGGTTGAACAAGCGCTGATAATCCAGGTTTGTGATTTGCAATTGCGTTCTCATATTGTTAAAAATGCGTTGTTAATTGTCATAGAAATAAAAAATCCGGTTCCTGTGAAACCGAATCCTTACAAATATAGTCAACATTTTGTATATGACCAAATTTGGGATCATGAATGACAATTGGCTACGCAAGTGGTTATTAACCTTAATTATCTATCTTTGCCGCGTTAAAGAAGCTGATATGCCCACCGTTGCTGCCAATTCCGGGGAACCCGCGGCCTCCTTCCGCTACTTCGATGTGATCATGGCTCTTTTCGTGGCCGTTCTTCTGATTTCGAACATCGCCTCTACGAAAATCCTGACCCTCTGGAAATTTACCTTCGACGGGGGAACCATCCTTTTCCCGATGAGTTATATCTTCGGCGATATCCTTACAGAAGTATACGGCTACCGTCGTTCGAGGAAGGTGATCTGGACAGGTTTTTTCGCCACCCTGATGATGTCATTGATCCTGTGGGTGGTCCAGGTTTTGCCGCCGGCAGGGGAGTGGCCCTACCAGGAGGCCTTTGAAAAGGTCATTGGCTTTGTCCCACGGATCGTACTTGCCAGTCTGGTGGCTTACTTCGCCGGCGAATTCACCAACTCCTGGCTCCTCTCCCGGCTCAAGCTCCTGATGGAAGGCAAATACCTCTGGATGCGCACCATCGGTTCCACCCTCGCCGGAGAGGGCATTGACACCCTCCTTTTCTGCCTGATCGCCTTCTACGGCCTCCTCCCCGGAAACCTCCTCCTGACGGTGTTCCTCTCCAACTACATCTTCAAATGCACCGTCGAGATCCTCTTCACTCCCGTCACCTATGCGGGGGTCCGCTTCCTGAAAAAGCGGGAAAACATCGATGTTTACGACCGCGGGATCAGCTACAATCCTTTCCGGTTTATGTAAATTTAATATTAAATCTCCCTCTTTTCTTAACTTATTTCTTAAAATACCGCTTTTAAATTACGGTTTTCTCTTGCTATTGAAAATAGTTTTTACATTTGCTATGGAATCGTAGCGTTGATCCGTACTTTGGAAAAATGAAGAATCTGATGGTTAATATTATTCTTGTAGGTGTCGTCATTCTAAGCAGCAGCTGAGGAGGGCACGGTCATTTACAGGAATCAGGATATGTAGCCTTTCTCAGCAAACGGGAAAGGTTTTTTTTTAGAAATAATCATGGCTGACGAAAAAATGGGAAACAGGTTACGCAGTGAAACGACGACGCAAGGGCGCAGGATGGCGGGGGCTCGCAGCCTGTGGCGCGCCAACGGGATGACGGAGGAACAGATGGGAAAACCGGTGATTGCCGTGGTGAATTCCTTCACCCAGTTTGTTCCGGGGCACACCCACCTTCATGCCGTCGGCCAGCAGGTCAAATCGCTCATTGAGCGGGAGGGATTTTTTGCCGCCGAATTCAACACAATCGCCATTGACGACGGTATTGCCATGGGGCACGACGGAATGCTTTATTCGCTGCCCTCGCGCGATATTATCGCCGACAGTGTGGAATACATGTGTAATGCCCATTGCGTGGACGCCATGGTGTGCATTTCGAACTGTGACAAGATCACCCCGGGAATGCTGATGGCGGCTATGCGGCTGAACATTCCGGCCATTTTTGTTTCGGGCGGACCCATGGAAGCCGGTGTCTCCGGCGGAAAATCCTACGACCTGGTGGATACCATGGTGATGGCTGCCGATCCCACAGTGGACGATGATCTGATGACGGCCGTGGAAAAAGTCGCTTGTCCGACGTGCGGATCCTGCAGCGGCATGTTCACCGCCAACTCCATGAACTGCCTTACCGAAGCCATCGGCCTCTCCCTTCCGGGAAACGGCACCATCGTGGCCACCCATGTAAACCGCAAAAAGCTCTTCGAAACGGCGGCCCGCAGGATCGTGGAAATGACAAAAGCTTACTATTTCGATGACGATGACTCGGTATTGCCGCGGAATATCGCCTCTCGGGCGGCATTTTTCAATGCTATGATACTCGACATCGCCATGGGCGGCTCTACCAATACCGTACTTCACCTGCTGGCCATCGCCCATGAGGCGGAGGTGGATTTCACCATGCAGGACATCGACCGTCTGAGCCGGACCACGCCCAACCTCTGCAAGGTAGCGCCCAGCTCATCCTATCATGTCGAGGATGTCAACCGGGCCGGTGGGATCCTGGGGATCATGGCCGAGCTGGCGCGGGGCGGATTACTCGATACCTCGGTGAAGCGGGCCGACGGGAAAACGCTGGGGGAGGCCCTTGCCGCTTATGACATCATGAATCCTGACCCCTCCCCGGAAGCTTCTGATATTTTCCGGTCGGCGCCGGGAGGGAAGCGCAACCTGGTGATGGGTTCACAGAGCAACTATTATCAGGTCCCGGATACCGACCGGGAGAAAGGGTGCATCCGCAGCATCGCGAATGCCTATTCCGGCGATGGCGGGCTGGCGGTCCTTTACGGCAACATCGCCCGTGACGGCAGCATCGTGAAAACTGCCGGTGTGGATCCCTCCATGCTGACATTCACCGGTACCGCCCGGGTCTTTGATTCTCAGGAAGAGGCCTGCAACGGCATCCTCGGCAAGGCCGTCAGTCCCGGCGACGTGGTGGTGATCCGCTATGAAGGTCCGCGCGGAGGCCCCGGCATGCAGGAGATGCTCTATCCCACTTCCTACCTGAAATCGATGAAACTCGACAAGGTGTGCGCTTTGGTCACCGACGGCCGTTTTTCGGGGGGCACCTCCGGCCTTTCGGTGGGACATGTCTCCCCTGAAGCAGCGGCAGGTGGCGACATCGCCCTGGTACGCGAGGGCGACCTCATCGAAATCGATGCCACCGGGCGGACCATCAACCTGCTGGTGACGGCAGAAGAACTGGAACGCCGCCGGCAGGCCGAAGAAGCCAAAGGAAAAGAGGGTTGGAAACCCAAAGCCCGTCCACGGAAAGTATCGCAGGCCCTCCGGGCTTATGCCTCAATGGTGAGCTCGGCTGACAAGGGAGCGGTGAGGATAATTTAAGGTTAAGTTTAAGAATTGAATAATTTTTAAAGGATAACCCGAATGGTTTAAGGTCAATAACCACCGGTAAAACCGGGTGGATGAAGGAACTTCTCCACGCACCTGCACGGTAGTTTGAAACTCTGAAGCTCTGAGTTAATTAAGTCAGTTTGAAATAAAAAACAGCACGTTATGAATAAGAGTCCAGGAAAAATAAGCGGTTCCGAGGCGGTGATCCTGTCGCTGATCGAGGAAGGGGTGGATACCATTTTCGGGTATCCCGGGGGGGCCATTATGCCGATCTACGATGCCCTTTACGATTACGGTTCTAAGATCAGGCACATCCTTACCCGTCATGAACAGGGTGCCGCCCATGCTGCCGAAGGATTTGCAAAAATCACGGGCAGGGCGGGGGTTTGTTTTGCCACTTCCGGTCCGGGTGCCACCAACCTGATGACCGGCATCGCCGACGCCATGATCGACTCGGTTCCCATGGTTTGCATTACCGGACAGGTAACCTCTCCCTTACTGGGAACCGATGCTTTCCAGGAATCCGATGTCATCGGCATGTCCATCCCCGTGACCAAGTGGAATTTCCAGATCACTTCCCCGGAAGAAATTCCCCATGCCATCGCCCAGGCTTTCTTCATCGCCCAAACGGGCAGGCCGGGCCCCGTCCTCCTCGACATTACCAAGGATGCCCAGTTCGGCGAATTGAATTTCGAATATAAAAAGTGCACCAAGATCAGAAGTTACATCCCCGAGATCCCTGTCGATCCCTTCAAGGTGAAAGAGGCGGCTGAATTGATCGATCAGTCCAAAAAGCCGCTCCTGCTTTTCGGCCAGGGGGTGATCATCGCCAAGGCCGAGGATGAATTGCGGGCTTTCATCGAAAAGACCGGTATTCCGGCGGCATGGACCCTGTTGGGACTGTCGGCGCTTCCCACCAAACATCCGCTGAATGTAGGCATGCTGGGGATGCATGGCAATTACGGCCCCAACATCAAAACCAATGATGCCGACCTGATCATCGCTGTGGGAATGCGCTTCGACGACCGGGTGACCGGAAAAGTTTCTGACTATGCCCGTAAGGCTAAGATCATCCACCTCGATATCGATCCTGCGGAGATTAATAAAATTGTCAAAGCCGACGTTGCCATTCTTGGAGACGCGTCAAAATCGCTGAAAATGCTGACTGGCAATGTGAAATCCAATTCCCACGACGAATGGGTCAAGGAATTCCGCGAAGCCGACCAGGTGGAATATGAAAAGGTGATCAGGAAGGATTTGTATCCCACGAAACCCGGTCTGACCATGGGGGAAGTGGTGAAGATGGTTTCCGGCAAGACGAAGGGAGAAGCGATCCTGGTCACCGATGTAGGCCAGCAACAGATGATCGCGGCACGTTATTTTGGTTTTAACCACAGCAGGAGCTGTGTTACCTCGGGCGGCCTGGGGACCATGGGATACGGACTTCCCGCGAGCATGGGCGCCCAGATAGCCGCTCCCGGCCGCACGGTCGTGGCTATGATCGGTGATGGGGGATTTCAGATGACCATCCAGGAACTGGGGACTATCGCCCAGAACAAACTGCCGGTGAAAATCGTACTGCTCAACAACCACTTCCTCGGAATGGTGCGCCAATGGCAACAGCTCTTCTTCGAAAAACGGTACTCCTTCACCGGACTTACCAACCCCGATTTTATCACCATTGCCAAAGGTTTCGGAATCCCCGGAATAAAGGTCGACAACCGTGAAGATCTCGACGAAGCCGCTCAGACCATGCTTGACCATCGGGGACCTTTCCTCCTTGAAGTGACCATAGAAAAGGAAGACAATGTCTTTCCCATGGTGCCCGCCGGTGCCTCTGTGTCCGAAATAATGCTCGAACCCTGAATAATCTGAAATCATGAAGCGAGAATATAACATCACGGTTTTCTCGGAAAACAACATCGGGTTGCTGTCCCGGATCACCCTGATTTTCACCCGACGGAAAATCAACATCGACAGTCTGACCGTCTCGGAATCGGCCATCCGGGGAATCTATAAATTCACCATTGTTGTTCATTGCACCGAAGATATGGTGCGAAAGGTTGTGGGGCAGATCGACAAGGTGATCGACGTGCTGAAAGCCTTTTACCTGACCAACGAAGAGATGATCTACCAGGAAATTGCTTTGTACAAGGTTCCCACGGAAGCCCTCTACGACAGCGACCAGGTGGAAAAGATCGTGCGTGATTCCGGAGCTCGTATCCTGGAGATCACCCGGGAATATACGGTGATTGAGAAGACAGGACACAAAGAGGAAACCCAGGCGCTCTTTGACCAGTTGAATCAGTTCCGGGTGATGCAGTTCATCCGTTCTGGAAGGGTGGCCATCACCCGGGATCCCATCGAGCGGATTTCCGAATACCTGCGGGAAAGGGATGCCTTTCTGATGAATATGGATTAAGCAGTTTGACAGGTGCAGGATTAACATAAACACTAAAATAAAATTATTATGGCAAAAATCAATTTTGGCGGGGAAGTGGAAAATGTGGTTCTCCGCGAAGAGTTTCCAGTGGAGAAAGCCCGGGAGGTTTTGAAGGATGAGGTGATCGCCATCATCGGATACGGGGTGCAGGGTCCAGCCCAGGCCCTCAACATGCGGGATCAGGGATTCCGGGTGATCGTCGGGCAGGCGCCGGAATTCAAACAGGACTGGGACAAGGCCGTCGGCGACGGGTTTGTGCCGGGAGAGACCCTTTTCCCTGTGGAAGAGGCTGCCACCCGGGGGACCATCATCCAGTACCTGGTGTCGGATGCTGCTCAGCGGATCCTCTGGCCCAGGATAAAACCGTGTCTGAAGGAAGGCGACGCCCTCTATTTTTCGCATGGCTTTTCTATTGTTTACAAGGATCAGACCAAGGTGATCCCTCCGGAGAATGTCGACGTGATCCTGGTGGCTCCCAAGGGTTCGGGCGCCAGTGTGCGTACCAACTTCCTGGCAGGCCATGGCATCAATTCCAGTTTTGCCGTTTTCAGGGATTTTACCGGACGTGCCCTGGACCGCACCCTGGCTCTGGGGATCGCCATCGGCTCGGGATACCTCTTTCCCACGACCTTTGAAAACGAAGTCTTTTCTGACCTGACGGGAGAACGGGGGGTGCTGATGGGTGCCCTGGCCGGCATCATCGAAGCCCAGTACCAGGTGCTGCGCAAAAACGGCCATTCCCCTTCTGAAGCTTTCAACGAAACAGTGGAAGAACTCACCCAGAGCCTGATCCGGCTGGTAGACCAGAACGGCATGGACTGGATGTACGCCAACTGCAGCGCCACGGCACAGCGGGGTGCCCTTGACTGGCGCCATAAGTTCCGGGAAGCGACCCTTCCCGTGTTCAACGACCTTTACAAAAGCGTGACGGCGGGTGTGGAAACCAAGCGGGTGATTGACTCGCTCAGCAGCGCCGATTACCGCGATACCCTCAACGCGGAACTGAAGGCAATGCGTGAATCGGAACTCTGGCAGGCCGGCGCCGCCGTGCGGCAGCTGCGGCCGGGAACCAAATAAAACAACCCGGATCCCCCCGTACCGCCCTGGAGACACAGGGCCTCCCCGGCTTCGGGAGTGGATATGCCGCCCGGCGGTGCGCACCTGCCTCCTCCTTGCGAAGGAGGAGTACCCGCCGTATGTCGGGGGAGGTGGTTGTTATCAGTATTTTGTTAATTTTGCCGGAACATCTCACTAACCTGATTACGTAAATATGCGGTGGCGACTGCGGAATTTTCTCCTTCCGGCCGTCCTGGTCCTCCTTGCCCTGATGTGGGGTTGCAGGGAGGATGAGGATACCGGGATATGTACGGATTGTGCCGAAATATCCTCTTTCACCTTTCTGAGCTACAACAACGTCGCTCTTTCCACCGATGTTAATGCGGTCATCGGGAGCGACCGGGTAATTACCGTTCATTTCCCCGCGAATACCAATCTTACGTCGCTGATCCCCAATTTCATCCATACAGGAAAGGAGGTCCTCATCGGTAACCGGGTGCAGGTAAGCGGCCAGACGATCTGCGACTTCTCAAAGCCGGTGAAGTATATGGTGGTCGCTTTGGACGGCTCTTCTGCAGAGTATACCGTCATCGCCACCAAGGATCCTTCGACCGACAATACCCTTACCTTCTTCGGGCTGAAAAAAGCCGACAATCCGGGTTTGCCTTCCGATATCACCTTTGTAATTAATCAGCAGAAAAAGGAGATCAGGGGTAGCTGTTTCCGTTGGATCGACGGGGATCCCGTCGTCGGAATGATCCCCTCCTTTGAGACTGGCGCTGTTTCGGTTTCCGTAGAAGGGAAAACGGTGACTTCCGGCATCACGGCCATCTCCTTCAAGGAGGAATTCACCCTTATGGTGGAGGCAGAAACGGGTGTGAAACGGAGTTACCTGGTAAAGTTGCTCTCTCCCCAGGTGAACGCCACCCTTCCGGTGCTGAAAATCGATGCTGACGGTCCCATCGACAGCAAGGAAGTATACCAGACTGCCTCGCTGCAGATCTTCGGAAACGGCATTCAGGAGGGGTTGTGGAGCAGTTCGGAGAACGGCAAAAAGGTGGAGATCCGCCTGCGGGGCAATTCGACGTTGGGATTGCCCAAGAAACCTTACCGGATAAAGTTTCCCGACAAGTACAGTCCGCTCGGACTCAACCATGCCAAAGAAAAAAGCTGGGTATTGCTGGCCAATGATGCTGATAAAAGCCTTTTGCGCAATGCGGTGGCTTTCAGGGCAAGTGAAATTCTGCTGGCCGACAATGCGCGGGGAGCGGGCTTCACGGCAGCCACACGTTTCGTTGATATCTACCTCGACGGCATCTACATAGGAAATTACCATCTTACCGACCAGGTGGAGGTGGCACCGGGACGGGTAGCGGTGCAGTCGCTGAAAGCTTCCGACGGCAGCAATCCGGTGACCATCACGGGAGGTTACCTGCTGGAAATCGACGGCTTTGCCGCCTCAGAACCGCTGCATTTCATTACCCACGTTAATAATATTCCCGTCACCATTAAATATCCCAAGGATGATAACTATCATCCCGCCCAAGTCGATTATGTCAGTAACCTCTTCGGCAGAGAGGCCGAGGGGGCTCTCTTTGCTGCCGATTTTGCCGATCCGGTGAAGGGATGGCGCAAATATTTCGACGAAAAAACCTGGGTTGACTATTTCATCATCAGTGAAATCACCGGAAATTCCGATGCCTGGTGGAGTACCTATATTTACAAATTCAGGGATGATCCTCTTTTTTACTTCGGCCCTGTCTGGGATTTTGACATTGCCTTCAACAATGACAACCGGCTGGGAGATGCCCGGCTGAAGCTGATGGCCGATGCAGCCCACCAGCCACGCCAGTGGGTCAACCGCCTCAGGGAGGACCCGGGTTTCAGAAAGGCGGTGAAGGAGCGGTGGAATTTAAAAAAGGGGGAATTACGGACCCTGGTCACTTTTGTGGACCAGGCCGCGGAATCGATCAGCATGTCACAGGAAGCCAACTTTTCGGTATGGGACATTCGGGAACAGAAACTGGGGCATGCCGCCGCACCTCCCGCTTCACACGAGGTGGCCGTCAGACAGCTGAGAGAATACCTGGAGGTTAGGTGGAACTTCCTCGATGGGGTCTTCAAAGGGTGGTGAAGGGAAAATAGGAACAGCGCCACAAGCAACCCAATGTTTATTCAATGTTAATATTATTAGAAAAAATGTCATTTCGCTGTTAATCCGGAAATTTTTTGTTTTATTTGCGTTAAAGTGTAAGTAAAAATGAGTTTTTTAGTCAATATTGCCATCATTCTCAACAGCATTCTAATTCTTGGAGGGATTGGATGAGAATGGCATATTGACAGGGCAGGATAGTAACAGGAAAGGGCCATTCTCGGAAAACGGGGATGGCCCTTTCACATAAACCTAAAAATATGAGTGACAGGTTGTTTATTTTCGACACGACACTTCGGGATGGAGAGCAGGTACCCGGGTGCCAACTGAACACCATTGAGAAGATTGAAGTGGCCAAAGCCCTGGAGGATCTTGGTGTTGACATCATCGAAGCAGGCTTTCCGATTTCCAGTCCGGGCGATTTTGAATCAGTGGTGGAGATTTCCAAGGCGGTGACCTGGCCGGTCATCTGCGGCCTCACGCGGGCCGTCCGGAAGGATATCGACGTGGCTGCCGATGCCCTGCGGTATGCCCGGAAGAAGAGGATACACACCGGAATCGGCACTTCCTTTTACCACATTCACTACAAGCTCAACAGCAATCCCGACGAGATCCTTGAGCGGGCGGTAGAGGCTGTGAAATATTCTAAAAAGCTGGTGGAGGATGTGGAATTCTATGCCGAAGATGCCGGTCGTTCCGACAACGAATATCTGGCGCGGGTGATCGAAGCGGTGATCAAGGCGGGTGCCACGGTGGTCAACATTCCCGATACCACGGGCTATTGCCTTCCTGAGGAATTCGGTGCGAAAATCAAATATCTGGTGGAGAATGTGAAAGGGATTGACAAGGTGGTGATTTCCACGCACTGCCACAACGATCTGGGGATGGCCACCGCCAACACCATTGCCGGCATCATGAACGGGGCGCGGCAGGCTGAGGTGACCATCAACGGCATTGGCGAGCGGGCGGGAAATACCTCGCTCGAAGAGGTGGTGATGATCCTGAAAAGCCGGCATAAGGTGCTCGGCGTTGATACCAACATCCGGACGCAGAACATTTACCATACCAGCAGGCTGGTATCCACGCTGATGAACATGCCGGTACAGCCCAACAAGGCGGTCGTGGGACGGAATGCCTTCGCCCACTCCTCGGGGATTCACCAGGACGGCGTTCTGAAACACCGGGAGAATTACGAGATCATGGATCCCCGGGATGTTGGGGTCAACGAATCCTCCATCCTCCTCACAGCGCGGTCGGGCAGGGCGGCACTGAGTCACCGCCTGGAACTGCTGGGGTTTAAACTTGATAAGGAGAAACTCAACAAGGTGTATGAGGAATTTCTGAAGCTGGCGGACAAGAAAAAGGAGATCCGCGATGACGACATCGCCCTTTTGGTGGGGGATGCCACGCGCCAGGAGAAGCGTATCAAACTGGACTTCCTCCAGGTCGTGGCGGGGAAAACGTTGGTTCCCACGGCAACCATCAGATTGGATATCGCCGGCGAGAAATTCAACGCCACCTCTTCGGGGAACGGTCCCGTTGATGCAGCCATTAATGCCGTCAAGCAGATCATCCACCGGCAGGTGATCCTCGATGAGTTCCTGATTCAGGCCATCACCCGGGGCAGTGATGACGTGGGGAAAGTCCACATCCAGGTGGAATATGAACATAACATCTACCACGGTTTCGGGGCACATACCGACATCATCACCGCTTCGGTGGAGGCTTTCCTCGATGCACTGAACAAATTGCCGATGATTGAGGATTAGAAGGGGTTTAAGATCGGAAACTCCCGGTATAATAATATATTTATTAATAATTACAACTACGAATATGGGCAAGACATTATTCGACAAGATTTGGGATAGCCATGTCGTTCGAAGCGTTGAGGGGGGTCCCGATGTGTTGTACATCGACCGCCACCTCATCCATGAAGTGACCAGTCCGGTTGCCTTTCTGAATCTGGAGAGGCGGGGGCTGCAGGTTTTCCGTCCCGGGCAGACGGTAGCCACTCCTGATCACAACGTACCTACCGAGGGTCAGGATCTTCCTATCGGGGAGGAACTTTCGCGCCACCAGGTGGAGATGCTGTCCCGCAACTGTGAAAAACACGGCATTCCGCTCTACGGGCTGAATCATCCCTGGCATGGGATTGTCCATGTGATCGGTCCGGAGCTTGGTATTACGCAACCCGGTATGACCATTGTCTGCGGTGACAGCCATACCAGCACGCACGGGGCTTTCGGGGCCGTTGCCTTTGGCATCGGCACTTCCGAAGTGGAGATGGTGCTGGCCAGCCAGTGCATCCTGCAGCCCAAACCCCGACGGATGCGGATTACCATCGATGGCCGGCTGGGCCCCGGTGTGACGGCCAAGGATATTGCCCTTTATATCATCTCGAAAATTTCTACTTCCGGGGGCACCGGCCATTTCATCGAATATGCCGGATCGGCGATCCGCGCATTGACGATGGAGGGGCGTATGACCCTGTGCAACCTGAGTATAGAAAGCGGGGCACGCGGGGGGATGATCGCGCCCGATGAGACCACCTTTGCCTATATCCGGGGACGTGAATTTGCCCCGCAGGGAGATGCATGGGAAAAAGCCCTCGCATATTGGAAAACGTTGAAAAGTGATGAGGATGCCGTTTTTGACAGCGAATACCGTTTCCGGGCCGAAGATATTGAGCCGATGATCACCTATGGTACCAATCCGGGGATGGGGATCACCGTTTCGGGGCATGTTCCGCTTCTGGAAGAGGTGGCTGTTGCCGAACGGGATAACTTCCTGAAGTCGCTGGAATATATGGGTTTCAGACCGGGCGAGCCAGTGGCCGGCAAGAAGGTGGACTATGTCTTCGTAGGAAGTTGTACCAATGGCCGTATCGAGGACCTCAGGGCCTTTGCCGCTTTGGTGAAGGGGAAGGTGAAAGCATCCGGGGTGACAGTGTGGATCGTTCCCGGCTCCAAACAGGTGGAGAAAGCCGCCCGGGAGGAGGGTTTGGCGCAGATGCTGGAAACTGCCGGTTTCGTTCTTCGTCAGCCGGGATGCTCAGCATGTCTGGCCATGAACGATGACAAAATTCCGGAGGGCAAATACGCCGTTTCGACCTCTAACCGGAATTTCGAAGGGCGTCAGGGCCCCGGAGCTCGAACCCTGTTGGCCAGTCCGCTCACCGCGGCAGCCGCAGCCATCATGGGTGTGATCACTGATCCAAGGATACTCATGGAGGGTTCTTAAAGAACGAGACATCTGATAATACCTGATAATATGGCATACGAAAAGTTTACTACACTGATCTCCACGGGAGTACCGCTGAAAAGCGAGAATGTGGATACCGACCAGATCATCCCCGCACGGTTCCTCAAGGCTGTCGAGCGGAAGGGTTTTGGCGACAACCTCTTCCGGGACTGGCGTTATGACCGGGAGGGCCTGCCGAAGGCTGAGTTTGTGCTTAATGATGCGCGCTACTCTGGGAAGATCCTGGTGGCCGGCAAGAATTTCGGCAGTGGCTCGAGCCGCGAACACGCCGCCTGGGCCCTCTATGACTACGGCTTCCGGGTGGTGGTTTCCAGCTTCTTCGCCGATATTTTCAGGAACAACGCCCTGAATAACGGACTGCTGCCTGTGGTGGTGCCTCCCCTTTTCCTGGGAAAGATTTTTGCCGCCATCGGCCATGATGCGGCCACCCTGTTCCGAGTTGACCTTCCGCAGCAACTCTTCACCATCGTCGGTTCCGGGGAATCGGTTCCGTTTGAAATTAACATGTACAAAAAGGAGTGCCTGATGAAGGGACTTGACGATATTGACTATCTCCTCAGCATGAAAGGGGAGATCCGGGAATTTGAAAAACGAGGTCAATGAAAATGACAAAGGATGAGGGCAGTGATCTGCTGATGATCATGGATACCACGCTGCGTGACGGGGAGCAGACTTCGGGGGTCTCTTTTTCCGATGTTGAAAAGCTTGGTATGGCCCGGATTCTCCTCGAGGATGTAAAGGTCGACCGCATTGAGGTGGCTTCGGCCCGCGTGTCGGAGGGTGAATTCCGGGGAGCCGTAAAAATTCTTGACTGGGCGGCATCGAGGGGTTATCTCGACAGGGTGGAGATCCTGGGATTTGTCGACGGCGATGTCTCTCTCGACTGGATCCGCCGGGCCGGGGGCAGGGTGATCAACCTCCTCTGCAAGGGATCGTACCGCCATGTCACCGAGCAGTTGCGGAAAACTCCGGAGCAGCATCTGGCTGACATCGGGCAGGTCATCGGCCGTGCCCGGGAGATGGGGATCCGGGTGAATATCTATCTTGAGGACTGGTCGAACGGCATGCGCAACTCGCGGGAGTATGTCCACCGGATGATGGCCGGTCTCCGGGATGAAGGGGTATCGCGCATCATGCTTCCCGATACCCTGGGGATCCTCAATCCCGATGAAGTTTACCTCTTCTGCCGGGAGATGCTGGAGTGTTATCCCGGGGTGGACTTTGACTTTCATCCCCACAACGATTACGATTTGGCGGCGGGGAATGTCTTCATGGCGTTGAAGGCAGGGATCCGGTGTGTGCACACCACGGTAAACGGACTTGGGGAGCGGGCGGGGAACGTGCCGCTGGCCAGCGTCATCGCCACCGCTACCGACCATCTGAAACTCAGGAGCAATGTAAACGAGCAGATGCTGAACCGGGTTTCGAGGGTTGTGGAATCCTTCTCCGGGGTGCGTATCCCCGCCAACAAGCCGCTGATCGGGGAGTTTGTCTTCACCCAGTGCAGCGGGATCCATGCCGACGGGGACACCAAAAACCATCTTTACTACAACGAACTGCTCCCGGAGCGGTTTGGCAGGATTCGCCAATATGCCCTGGGGAAGACTTCCGGGAAAGCCAACATTAAGAAAAACCTTGAAGACCTTGGCATTAACCTGGACCCGAAGTCGCTCAAGAAGGTCACCGACCGTGTCATCGAACTGGGCGATCAGAAGGAGAACGTGTCGGTGGAGGATCTTCCCTATATCGTTGCCGACGTGTTGAGCAGTCAAACCATCGGGGACCGGATTGTCATCCGCAACTACTCGATCGCACATGCCAAGGGGTTGAAGCCCATGGCGTCGGTGAGCATCGCCATTGACGGGGTGGAGTATGAAGAGAACAGTTCCGGCGACGGTCAGTACGACGCTTTTATGCGGGCCTTGCGCAAGATCTACGGAAAACTGAATAAGCCTTTCCCCTCGCTGGTCGATTACGTGGTGACCATTCCCCCGGGCGGAAAAACCGACGCCCTCGTGGAGACCGTCATCACCTGGCAGAACGGCAAGGAGTTCAAGACCCGTGGTCTGGATCCCGACCAGACCACGGCGGCCATCAAGGCCACCCTGAAAATGCTGAATATTATTGAAAATGGCTATAATTTTGTGCAGAAATAGAACTCTATGAAACTGAATATTGCGCTTCTTCCCGGTGACGGGATCGGTCCCGAGGTGACGGACCAGGCTGTGAAAAGTGTAAAGGCCGTATGCCGCAGGTTTGGCCATGAAGTCGTATTCTCCCATGGGTGGGTAGGTGCTGCTGCCATTGACCGTTTCGGGGATCCTTTTCCTGAAGAGACCCACCGGCTCTGTATGGCTTCCGATGCCGTTTTGTTCGGTGCCATCGGGGATCCGAAGTACGACAATAATCCCGGGGCTCCGGTGCGGCCCGAGCAGGGACTTCTCAGGATGCGCAAGGGGCTGGGGCTGTATGCCAACATCCGGCCGGTGGAGACTTTTCCCCCGCTGTTGCACAAGTCCCCCCTGCGGCGGGAACTGGTGGAAGGGGCCGGCTTCGTTTGTATCAGGGAGCTCACCGGGGGCATCTACTTCGGAGAGCGGGGACGCCGGGACGGGGGGAGTACAGCCTTTGATACCTGCACCTATACCCGGGAGGAAATCACACGCATCCTGAAGCTGGGATTTGAGTTTGCCCGGAAAAGAAACAAAAAGCTGACGGTGGTTGATAAGGCCAACATTTTGGAGAGTTCCCGTCTCTGGAGGGAGGTAGCCCGGGAAATGTCCTCCTCCTGGCCCGATGTCACCACGGAATATATGTTCGTCGACAATGCTGCCATGCAGATCATCCAGTGGCCCCGCAATTTCGACGTGCTGATCACCGAGAATATGTTCGGAGATATCCTCACCGATGAAGCCAGCGTCATCACCGGATCGATGGGATTGCTGCCTTCGGCGTCGGTAGGGACCCACACGTCGGTGTTTGAGCCCATCCACGGCTCCTGGCCCCAGGCCGCCGGGAAAAATATCGCCAATCCCGTGGCAGCCATCCTCTCTGCCGCGATGATGTTCGAATACGCCTTTTCCCTGCCGGAAGAGGGACGAGCTATCCGCGATGCCGTGAAGGACTCCCTGGAAGAGGGGATCGTTACCGGCGACATCGCCGGGGAAGGGGAGATGGCCTATTCCACCTCGGAAACCGGCGACTGGATCGCCGCCAGGATCACCTCCCAGTCGTCGATGTAAATGTCGTCACGTTTCAGATTCCAGAGGTAAACCGCCAGTTCGGCCTCCGGAGCCATCTCTCCGGTTTCGAGCAGGGCATGGACGGTCACCGGGCTCCAGACGTTAAAAGCCCGGACCTGAGGGAAAAGGGAAAATCCCTGCCACAGCTCCTTTCCCTCCTTTCCGGGAGCTGACACCACCACCGATGCCTCTGTCCTGTCCCGGGTGAAGAGTTGCAGCCGGCACGTCACCAGCAGGATCTCTCCGGCAGAGATGTCCAGCGAATCGACAGGAATCCGGAAGGTGGCGGAAAACTCTTCGGGGTGGTCATAATGGTTTCCGCCGTAGGCTGGAGCTCCTTCCGCTTCTGCGGTGATCACCCTTCCCCCGTTCCATGGGAACTCCTCCTTTTCATAGTCATGTCTGAAGCTGGCCACGATACGGGGATTGTGCCATCTCGGGGCGGAGTAAAGGGTCATCAACGGTTTTTCATTCTCAGCAATTTTGACGGCCATCTGTTCCGGGTGGGTGGCAAACCAGGGATTCCGGCCCGGACGTTCACCGCTCAGGAAGGCGGTGTGCCCGTTGATGAGGAGGGCAGTCCGGGTGGTGTCGTTATCAGGGAGGAGGGTGGCTTCTTCCCAGTTGAGGGGTTCGGGGTGTGTTTCCCTGAACCCCTGGTAATAGCGGATCAACCGTTTCTGGACATCATCGGTGATTACCCGGACGAAATTTCCCTTTAGGATGTGTTTCATGACAAATTCCTTTTGTCCGGCATAGTCGACCTGGCGTGCGTATTCCGCATAGCGGAGGGGTTTGACGGCCAGGATGGCGATGAGGAGCAGGATGGCCAGGGGAAGCGCACGTCTGGAGATTTTCTCCCCGCCGGTACTGCGATCGCGGCTTTTTCCTGTAATGGTGAGGAACAGCAGCAGGAGCAGGGCGAGGCCTGCCAGGGGGAGGATTTGTTCGTACAGGGAAATGCTTTTTACCGGGAGGATCAGCAGGGCGGCAAGGAGGGAGAATGCCAGGGTGAGGATCCAGTAGGGGCGGTTGTGGTGGAATGCTTCCAGGGAGAGTGCCCCGCTGATGGCAAATACGGGAATGAGGAAGAGGTAGTGGCGGGGGTCGGGGCACATTGGATTATAAGCCAATGGGGTAATGGTCATAAAGTTGGCTGAGAGGAGGAGGATCAATGCGGTGGAAGAGAAAAAGCGCAGGGCAGGGGATTCCTGGTGTTTGCGGAGCAGGAAGAGTGCCGGTAGGGAGAGGATGACCCCGGCCATCATGCCCTGATGGGTGAGTTCGGTGACGAGTCCGGAGGAGATGCGTGCCAGAAGTTCCCGGAGGGGTTGGCTGGCGTAGTCGCAGAAGCTGACGTAGCGGTTGTCCAGGAGGGCTTTCCAGCGGGCTGCCGGGTCTCCGGTGAGGAAGTCTGTGAGGAGGAAATAGCCTGCCAGGAGGAGGATTCCCGGGAGGATGACGGCACTCCAGAAGCGCAGCCGTCTGCGGGTTACGAGATCGCGGACCGCCCACCAGGCCAGCAGGGGAACCGCCAGGATGACCGTCTCCTTGGAAAGGAATGCCCCCAGCAGGGAGAGGGCGAATGCCACTCCTGAGAGAATTTGGGTTTTGTCTCCCTTTCTGCTGGACCGGGTTGGGGCGGCTCCCCCGTAAGTATTTGCAGTTGCTTCTATCTGCATGTAAGCGTTTGCACCGGTTGGTGAGGGCGGTGTTTCGGTCTTTGGCTTCCGGTTGTAAGCATTTGCAGTTGCTTCTATTTGCTTGTAAGCGTTTGCACCGGTTGGTGAGGGCGGTGTTTCGGTTTCTGATTCCCGGTCGTAAGTATTTGCAGTTGCTTCTATCTGATTGTAACTGTTTGCATCGTCTGGTGAAGGTGGAGAGTCAACTGCCGTTCCGGGGACTTCCGTCCGGCAGAAGATCCTGAAGTAAATGAGGATCGCGGCAGTGATGAAAAAAGCCACGAAGACGTCGGGCATCAGTTTGTCGGAATAGAAGAGGCTCCAATGGTTTAGGGTGAGGAGGGCGGCGGCGCCCGCCACGATCCAGGGGGAGTGGCGACGCAGGGCACCCGTTACCAGGGCCAGGGTAGCCAGGGAGATGAGCAGGGCCGGCAGGGAGGAGGCCACATCGTTGATCCCCAGAAGCTTGTAAGAAAGGGCCGCCAATAGAGTTACCCCCCACCGGAAGGAGAAATGATCGCTCCAGTCGGCGACGCCCCGGGTCATCCGCACAGCCACTTCGGCATACTGGAGGTCGTCATACCCGAAAAATCCCGCAAAGGCAAAGAAATGATACAGGAGGATCAGGGAACCGAAAAGGAACCCTACCATCCAAACGGCCTGTTTCCTGCCGCACATGTCAGCTTTTTTGATCCTCGTCCATTTCCCCGAGGATTTGCTCCACCTCTTCGCTGGTCTTGGCGAGCTTGTCGCGGCAGAAGCGGATGAGGGTAGCCACACGCCTTACCTTTTCGGCCAGGTCGTCGATATCGGGTTCATCGCTTTCGATTTGGGTGAGGATCTCTTCGATCTCATTCATCGCCTCCTGGTAGGAGGGTTTTTTGGTTGTCATATCGTGTGGTTTTGATAATTTTGCTTTCCGTGGTGCCGTCGGCAAAACGGGTGGTCAGGGGCGCCGTGGGGTCAATGCCGGCAGATGACCTGATTGTTATTCCCTTCTGGCGGGAGATGGTGAATCCCCGCAGGAGGACATTCCGCGGGTCGAGGAGGCGGGAAGATTTTTCTGCATTGTCGAGGAGGGTATTGTTCCTCTCCACGATGTGTCTGACACTTCGTCGCAAGGTTACGGAGAGGTTGAGAATCCTGGCCTTCTCCTTTTCTCTGGTTCTGCGGAGAGCATGGTGCAACTCTTTCCCGGCGTTTTCGAGGAGTTGTTCCTGGCGGCGGAGTATACCCTGAACCCTCCCCGGAAGGCGGAATTGGCGCTGGTGCAGCTGTTGTGCTTCCCTGGAGAGCAGTCTGCCGCTTCCGGAGAAAAGACGCTGGACAGCTTTGCGGAGGGACATCTCCGACAGGCGGGTATACCGATCAAAAGCGGTGTGGAGCCGTTCCGTAGTCTCTTCGATCTCTTCCCCAGCAGCGGAGAGGATCTCCCGGCTCCTCTCAGCCACGGCCTTTTCAAGTGCTTCCAGCTGTTCAGAAAAGCGCAGCACCCCGGCGATGAAGAATTCCGCCACCGCCGTGGGGGTTTTCTGGCGGGTATGGGCCACCAGGTCGACGATGGTCTCGTCTTTCTCATGGCCGATGCCCGTGATTACCGGCAGGGGGAACTGGGCCACCGCAAAGGCCAGGTCGAAATGGTCGAAGCAGCTGAGATCGGCCTGGGAGCCTCCGCCCCGAAGGATGGCCACGGCGTCGAATGCCGCTTCTTCATGAAAAATCCTGTCGAGGGCGTCCAGGATGGAGGGCACGGCTTCGCTCCCCTGCATAAAAGCCTCGAAGAGGCGGACTTCGAAGCGGAAGCCATAGGCGTTGTTTTCGAGCTGGTCCGTGAAATCCTGGTATCCCGCGGCGGTGGCTGAGGAGATAACGGCGATCCGCTGGGGCACCAGGGGGAGGGGGAGTTCCTGGTTCATATGGAACACCCCGGCCTCCTCGAGGCGGCGGATGATCTCCCGGCGGCGGAGGGCCAGATCCCCCAATGTGTAGGTGGGATCGATGTCCTTGATATTCAAACTTAATCCGTAGCCCGGGTGATATTCCACGCTCACCTGCACCAGGATTTTGATGCCTTCGGCCAGGGGTTGCCCGGTGGTGGTTTCGAAATAGGGTCTGAGCATCCTGAAGGTGTAAGACCAGATGGTGGCCCGTGCCCTGGCGGTCAGCTCATCGGTGACGTCATCCTTTTCCACGAGTTCGAGGTAGCAATGGCCCGTGCGGTTGACCTTGATCTCGCTGATCTCTGCCACCACCCAGAGGGTTTCCGGGAAGGCACCCTGCAGGGCGTCCCGGATGCGGTTGTTCAGCTCCAGAAGGCTCATTTTTTCGTTCATGGCCGCTTCCCTCCCATGATTTTATGGACTTCGGAACCTTCGGAACCGGAAATCCGGAGAATCCACATTCCGAAGGGAAGGGCATCCAGTCCGCCGATCCGGTGGGGTCCCGGTCCCGTTACCTGCGTCGACATCAGTTTCCTGCCTGTCATACTGAAGATCTCCACGGTGATTCCGGCCATCGGGTCAGCACCGCTGCCGGCGGGTGCAATTCCCGGGGAGAGCAGGGTGACCGACTCGCGGAAGGGACGTGGGAACACCGCCCACCGGCGACCGGTTTCGGGGGAGAGCTTCCCCCACAAGGCCAGAAAGGTTACTGCGGTTTCCATATCGGGGATTCCGTAGCCCAGGAGGGAGTCGGGGTTCAGAAAGAGGCTGCCGCTTTGGAGGAGGGCTTTTTTGATTTTCCAGGCGGGTGCATCCGGGAAGGCCTGCCAGAGGCTGGCGGCCATTCCAGCGAGTACCGGTGAGGCAAAGGAGGTTCCGCTGTTAGCGGCAATTTGTCCGTCGGTATTTTGGATGGCAGTATTTTGACCCATGGCTGCCAGGTCGGGTTTGACATCTCCGTCGGACGATGGTCCCACGGAGCTAAAGGGGGCCCATTGGCTTTCTTTGTTCACGGCGGCCACGGCGATGACGCTGTCTCCGTCGGCAGGGGAGATGATGCGGCGCCAGGGCTTCCTGGCCTCATTCCCGGCGCTGGAGAATACCAGCATTCCCTTTGCCGCGGCCATGTTGGCGCCCCGGGCTACGCGGGTGGTTTTGCCATCCATGTCAGCCCACCGGTGGTTCATGGTGGCGAGGTCGAATTCGGAATAGCCCAGGGAGGAGTTAATGATGTCGGCACCGATGCTGTCGGCCAGTTCGGCTCCGGCGATCCAGGTGTCCTCTTCCACGGGGTATTCCGAAGAGCCGTCTTCGGTACGGATGAGCCAGTACGAGGCGTGGGGTGCCGTCCCGATGAGCCTTCCGGGAAGATTGGCCCCCATACAGGAGAGCACCATCATTCCATGGGTGTGTTCCGCATAGATATCGGCCGAAGGATTCACAAGGTCGCGGGTACCTTCGATCCTTCCGTCGATACGCAGGGAATCGAATGCCGGAAGTTCATCGACCCGGTAAAAGCCGGCGTCAAGCACCGCTATCAGGATCCCTTTCCCGGTAAAACCCCGCTGGTGGAGTGCCTGGCCGTTCAGCATCCCCACCTGATAGACCGATGCCCCGTAGCGGGAGGTGTCGATGGGGTTGAGCCTTCCCGGGGTGCCGAACTTGTTGAAGGCACTTTTCGACCCAGCGGCGGGTTTGGTGAGTTCTACATTTCTGACAAAACTCAATTTTGCGATTTCAGCAGCGGTGGAATCGTGGGGTAACCTGACCGTCAGCGCGTTGAGCCACCGGGAGGTGTGGAGGGGAATCCCCCCAGTTTTTACGACGGCATCGATATAATTCCGGTTCACTGGAAGGTCGGTTTCATCGATGGCAATCCCCTGTCGTTCTCTCCGCTGGATAGACCGTTGTGAAAGGAATTCCGCGGGCCGGTCCACGGAATAGGGGGATTGGGCTTTGTCGGTGAAATCGACCCGATACACGGGCTGCGCATGCAGGGAGTGACAGCATGACAGGGCGATGAGCGCCTGAAGGAATATTTTACAGATGGCTTTCGGCATCCGGAATGTCGCGTTAAACGGGTTCAGCGTACCAATTTATCGTTTTCTTTCCAGAAAACCTTCGGGATCTTCGAGATATTTTTCAGGATCGAGGATCCGGTCACGCTGTTTTTCGAGTTCTTCCAGTTGGCGGGAATCCAATTCGCGGAGGACTTCGGGATTCTGGAGGATTCCGCTGCGGTAGCGGAGGGTATAGCGGATATTTCCTTCTTCGTCGTAGTAGGTCCACATCCCTTCGGGGAGGTCTTTTTCATAGGGTGATTTCACTTCGACGGCTCCGGAGGGGTAGTACCCCAGGCAGGTGCCGTCGCGTTGTCCGTTGACATAGTGGCATTCGAGGAACGCTTTTCCAGAGGTGAAATAGGCGGCGTATTTTCCGTGCATCCTGTCGTCCTGCCATTCCGCTTCCTCAAGCAGTTCCCCCGAGGGATAGAATTTCCGGCAGGTTCCGTTTTTCATTCCTCCGGAAAACTCCTCCAGGGCGATCACGGTACCCCGCTTGAAATAGCGCCAGGAACCCTCCTTTTTCGTGCCGAGGTAAATACCTTCTGCCACGGGATTTGACAATCCCTCATAGAGTTTTGCCCAGACGGTATCGCCGGTTTCGCTGTACCGGAGGATGGCTGTCACGGTACCTTTTTCGTTCCACCGTTTCCATTCCCCTGTCGGCTTGTCATCTTTGAAAGTACCCTGGTACATCAGTTTACCGTTGGGGTATCTTTTTTCCCAGGCTCCCTGTTTCAGTCCGCCGGCATCGGTCCGGTTGATTTCCGGTTGTCCGGCCGCGGGGAAAGGGCTGCAAAACAGTATGCCATGCAGGGGAAATGTCAGGAGCAGGAGAATTCGTTTCATAATGATGTAAAAAAGCAGGGGAAGGATACAGATTTTATCAGGCATAGCGGGTAATTTTACATAAAATTTGTCTGTTTTTTTGTCTGTTTTTGAAAAATTTTCGTCAAAACAGACAATTTTTGCTTGTAACTACCTTCTATGCAGCGAGTTATAAAACTTGGTGGAACTGGCGGGAGTCGAACCCGCGTCCAAACGGGGAAGCCATATGTTTTCTACATGCTTATCCCTGACTTGGTTTTCGTGTGCCAGCTGGATCAGGGCCACCGACCTGCACCTTATCTCCTGAATTTCGCCCGCGGCCCGGAGCTTTCCGCGAACTATCCTTCAATTGCTGCGCCACCGGTTCCGGATGGCTGAAGTCGTGACCTCCGGGGTGACGTCCCGTTCCGGCACCTTGTGCCGGAATTAAGATAACCTACTTGGTTCGGTTATGCAGCGAGAGCGTAATTGTTTTCGCCAGTTGTTGTTTGAACGCCGTTGTTGACGGGCTGTGCGATCAAAGCCCGGCATGCTTGCATACCTCTCCTGCCCGCTGTCAAAACCGGTCAGTCCCGAGATATTGTAACTCATTCATATTCAAAAGAACCCGATGCCTGTCACGGGTTTTGGCAACAAACCCGTAATAAAACCGACAACGTTATGCCAGGTGCCTCAGAATACAGCAACAAATGTACCAAATTTTGTTAATCCTGAAAAATTTTTCTGCGGAATAGAATTTCAGGTCATCGTCGAGGGGATTGACGGCGGCACCCGGTCCGATCATTCAGGCTACCATGTCAGTAGGGTGACCACAGGGCGAACAGGATGTGCTTGATACAGATCGGCTGTTTCAGTTGTGAATGCAAAATTAAGTTTTTTTATATTATCTGGCATGGAATCGCCAGTTCTGATGATTTTAATCGCAATTTTGTTCAGACAATGTTAAAAGAATGGCGATGAAGAAGCGATACAAATCCAGGACGAAAATTCTGTCGGGAAAGACCGGTATGGAACCGGGAAGCCTGGTGTATACGGGAACCCGGAACGCAGAGAAGACGGTTGTCAATCTGATCAGGTACCGGTCGGGCGCTTTCTCTGAAGAGGAGGTTACAGAACTTATGGGAAGTAATTTTCCGGAAGGTGGCGGCGGGGTGACGTGGATCGACATCAAGGCGCTTAACGATCTGCAGCTTATTGAGGAATCGGGGAAGCTGTTTGGCATTCATCCCCT
Organism: Prolixibacteraceae bacterium UBA1413; assembly: GCA_002304925.1. Lineage (GTDB taxonomy): Bacteria > Bacteroidota > Bacteroidia > Bacteroidales > Prolixibacteraceae > UBA1413. The sequence goes on along the minus strand of DBPT01000004.1, from coordinate 16,582 downwards.
CGTTCAGGAAGATATCCTGAATACCAACCAGCGGCCGAAAATCGAATTTTTTGAGAATCACCTTTTTATTGTGCTGAAAATGCTCTCCTACAACGAGGCTGAAAACCTGATCGAAGCCGAGCAGATCAGCCTGGTGGTGGGTAAGGATTACGTGATTACCTACCAGGAGAATTACGATGACATCTTCAACAATCTCCGCGATAGCCTGCGTAAGGAGAAGGGTCAAGTCCGCCTCCAGGGAGCCGATTACTTGGCGTACTCCCTGATGGATACCATTGTGGACCATTATTACATCATTCTGGAGCGTATCGGTCAGCAGATCGAGAAATATGAGGAGATGCTGCTCAACAATCCCTGCCAGGAAATTCTGAATGAGATCTATATCCTGAAGCGGGAGAACCTGACCCTCCGTAAGTCGGTATGGCCGTTGCGGGAGGTGGTTGCCAAAATGGAGCGTGCCGATTCGGTCCTCATCGGCAGGCAGACGCTTCCTTTTATTCGTGATCTCCAGGATCATACCACTATCGTTATTGAAACGGTGGAATCCTATATGGAAATGATTTCCAACCTGATCGAGCTCTACCTGTCGATCGGAAACAACCGGCTGAACGAAGTGATGAAAATTCTGACCATCATCTCCACGATCTTTATTCCCCTGACATTTATTGCCGGTATCTACGGGATGAATTTCAGGCACATGCCTGAACTGGAATGGCGGTGGGGCTATTTTGCCGTACTGGGAGTGATGGCGTTGCTGGGGGTACTGATGGTCTGGTTTTTCCGTAGGAAAAAGTGGATGTAAAGTCTTGTTTCTTCTGATGACATCATGCCTGGTCCTTTATTTTGAAGCAGGTTCTGCAGACAACTTCCCCCGATGGTTGTAAGCGCGCATCGTCCTGACCGGTCAGGGTGCTTGCCGGATTTCCACCCTGGGGGTTTCGGGTTGAGATTGCACTCCTGAAAGGGAATCGGGGTAAAGCTGCTCGCCGGTGGGGGTATCTTTAAAAAATGTCATTCCCGGGTAAAGGGAGGTCTTGCGCATGGCGGAGGTGTCGAATTGGATGAATTCGTCGTCATCGGGGGTGTCGAAGGTATTGCTGAAGTAGAGGTTATAGACGGCACCTGCCGGCACCAGGAGCCGGGCTTTTTCCCCCGGGGGAATGCGCATGTTCATAAAGTCGGCGTAGGTGGAGTCTTTCCAGAAGACGTCGGTGAGCATGCAGACCTGGAGGGTGTCAGGTCCCGTATTGTCGAGGGCGATCCGTTTGAGACCCTGTCCCCCCGGTGAGTACCCGATGTAGATGCCCGTGAGGGCAGCCATAACAAAAGATCCGGCGGTGAGAAAGGTGTCCCCGAAGACCCTGAGAGCTCTCCTCTTCCGGATATCCTTTTGCAGTTCAAGGCTTTGGGGATCAGCGATGTAACGGGTGGTGCTGCAGGCGGGAAGCACAGCAAGCCAGAAAGCCAGTACCAGGGCGGTGATTTTCATGCCCCTCCGCGGATACAAGAAAGTGTTGTCCATTCCTGATTTTAAGGTTACGGAATTGATGCACAAAAATTATGCCCCATTTGTACGGACAGCTGACAAATGCATTACGGCGTTTCTACGGTTTTTGACTGCGAAAACGAAATCCATGGCAACAGGTTTTAAGGAAAAAATTATACATTTGCGGCGCAAAGGAGAGTTGCCGGAGTGGTCGATCGGGGCAGACTCGAAATCTGTTGAACCGCCTAGCGGTTCCGGGGGTTCGAATCCCTCACTCTCCGCAAAAGGAAAAAGCGGGGAAACCCGCTTTTTCCTTTTTTCGAAGCCCACAGAAGAAAAAATTCAACCTGGTTCCAGAAGGGGATTTTGGGTTGGCGACCAATTCCTTAGGAAGAGGGAGTCGGTGGACTGTGGAAGAGATTTTACAGGCTCTCCCCGAAATCTTCCCTGAACCTGGCTACCAGTTTCTGCGGCCAGTCTGACGTCGGGGTAAGCCGTCCGTTGAAGAATCGCAGAACCTTTGGTTCATCGGTGAATTTCAATCCGCCGACCAGGTTACTGTTTTTATAGAGCCAGTGAACCCTGTCGATGACAAACATGGTTTGAGAAAGGGTAAAGACACGCCGGGGGAAAGCAAGGCGGAGGAGTTCCACATCGGCGAGAATGTCCTTTCCCTGCTGATCCCTGACACTGGAGATGGTTCCCCGTTCCATTCCGCGGATTCCGGAGATGATAAACAGTGCGGCAGCCAATGCTCCGGCAGGATACTCTTCCTGGGGAACATGGGGAAGGAATCCCATGGCATCGAGGTGGCATCCCAGGGCGCCGGAAGGCATCACCACCGGTACGCCCAGACGGTCGAGTTCGTTTACCGTGTATTCAATGAAAGAAGGAGACTGAGCGATGACGGTTTCATCGGTGGTTTCATACAGGCCGATGGCCATAGCTTCGATCTCGCGGACTGACATTCCCCCATAGGTGATAAATCCTTCAAACAAGACAACAAGTTCACGCATTTTCAGGAAAAGCTCCTCGCTATTGGTGCATATACCTCCTCCCCGGGTGGAGCTCACCTTGCGGCTGGAAAAATAGACAATATCGGCCAGGGAACAAAGGGTTAGCAGAATCTCAGCGATGGTGGAGTTATGATACTCCTCCTCCCTTTGCTTGATGAACCAGGCATTTTCACCGATAAGGCTTGCATCGAGAACGACAAGGATATTGTGTTTGTCGGCAATTTCACGGACTTCCCGCATGTTCCGGATCGAAAAGGGCTGTCCCCCGATGAGGTTGGTCGATGCTTCCATCCTGATAAAGGCAACCTTTTCTGCGCCATACTTTTCTATGACCCCGTTCAGTTTATCGATGTCGATGTTCCCCTTAAACGGAACGTCGCTTTTGATCTTCAGGGCTTCATCGGTAAAGATCTCCAGAACCTCACCCCCGTTAATCTCCATGTGTGCCTTGGTGGTGGTGAAATGGTAATTCATGGGGATCACGGTGCCCGGACTTATTAAGGCCCGGGAGATGATGTTTTCGGCAGCCCTTCCCTGGTGAGCCGGTAAAACATAGTGTTTCCCGAATACATCTCTTACCGCCTGTTCCATCCGGGAAAAACTCTGTGATCCGGCATAGGTATCATCGGCCTGCAACATGGATGAAACCTGTTTGTCACTCATGGCGTTGGTACCGCTGTCGGTCAGCATGTCCAGGAAAATGTCCGGGGTTTTCAACTGGAAGGTGTTGTATCCTCCCTTTTCAATAGCAGCTAATCTTTCTTCCACGGGTTTCAGATGAAGTTTCTGGACCATCCTGACCTTATGGAGTTCGACCGGAATTTTCAGTCCGTTTGAAAATTTGATTTCAGTTGCAGAGTGAGTTTTCATAAGCCAAATGACAATGTTAAGTTCAAAATTTTGTCAAAAATAAGCCTATGATTTTAATTTGCAAGCACGAAGATCTTTTTTGTGTTACATTAGTGTCAGAATTCTTGTTTTTTTACAATTTTACTGACCACAGGCCGGGTTTTGCCATCGGTTACTTTTAAGAAGTAAACGCCGTTGCTGACTCCGGGCAGGCTGACCGGCACGCTACCCGAACTCGGTTTTATTCCGGAAAGTGAAAATACCGTGATTCCCCTGACATCCGTCACCTCGAGGGAGAATTCATCACATGCGGTGCTTGTCACGATGTGGAATGTTTCACGGAAGGGATTTGGGAAGAGGGATAGGGATAGGGAGGTTTGTTGTTTTGGGGAGGTGGCTGAGACGGGGACGAGCCATCTGCTGTCCATCCAGTTCAGCCGGTTGGTGATCCACTCTTTGAGGAAGGTTATTTCGGCGTCGTAGGAATAGCGGATGGCGCTGTTGGGCCAGACGTACTGGCCGAGGATGGGCCATCTCGTGAAATTCCTGTCCACGGCGTCGCCCAGCAGGGTTACATTGCTGTCGATCCATGTCATGATGGTGTCGTTACTGAGGATACCCTGCCGGAGGATGCTGTAACGCTGTTTCAGGGCTGAGGCATAAGCAGGATCCTGCATCAGCCGGTACCACCAGTGCATGCAGTTCCCTTCGCCGGTGCCGTAAGAGGCATAAAGCCAGGTATTGGTGGCGTACCTCTCGGGGGCATAATCCACATTTCCGTAGCACAGGTCGAAATCCCACAAGGGGCCGGCCACCAGTTTCCCGCCTTTCGAATCGCGATCTTTGAAAAAGAAGGTGCTGTAACGATAACCGTCGACGTTGTTGGCAATTTCGTTGATAATCTGGAAATCGATGAACGATCCGGTGTCGAAATACCTGGGATAGCCGTTCTGCAATGAGGTGAAGGAACTGGAATTAAGGGCGGTTTCGGCGGTTTTAATAAATCCTTTGAAATAGTTTTTCTGTTGGTCGTTGAGGTCTCTGGCTTTGGGGACATACCAGCTCCACCTGTATGCGCGGCTGTTCGGAAATGTGATGTCAGGGTAACTGATGAAATAATCCGAAGCGGTCAAGCCTTCTATCTTGTCCACTTTGACGATATATCCGCCGGTGACGGCATCACCTGTCGTGTCGGTAGTTTCCAGTTTTTCGATATCGACGCGGTCTTTATCCCTTTTGATTCTTTCGGTAAGCTGGTAGACTCCGTGGTAATTGCCGTTGAGGTAGAGTTCACAAAACCGGAACCTGGGCTGGTAACGGCCCATTCTTCCCCCCAGGTAAAAGGTGATGGCATTGCGCAGCATGGTCTTGTCAGTGTAAGGGGCATACAGGATCCAGTCCGATTCGCCGGGCATTCCCAGCAATTCCGCTTTCACCTCCTCTCCCTGAGAATCGCGTAATTCGAGGCCGTAACTTTTCTTGGGGAACATTTGGGAGGACTGTCCCCTGACTTCGATACCCGCTGTTCCGTCGAAATGGTTGGGGGCATCGTAGGGGCTGTTGATCATTCCGGGGCCGTTATCGATGATTCTGAAGGCAACGTTTATTTTGGGCTCATCAGGTATTTGCTGTCCGTAGGTATCGATGATGATGATGGGAAGGTGGCTTTTCTCGGCGGAAGGATCGGGCATCCAGGCGGGTAGGGGTACTGTGGATGGCGGTTGGGTTGAGAAGCCTGCCGCCAGGTATGCTGTTGAGGAGAGGTCGCTGGAAGTGGGGTTGCAGTCATGGACCTGGAGGGCCAGCACATTATCGCCCTTCTGCAGGATGGCCAGGTGTTCGGGAAGGAGAAGGAAGCGGGCGGGAACTCCCCCGGAAGGGAGTTGGGCTTCCGCATTGCAATTGACGGCATACTGGTTGTAGGGCGGACGGTAACCAGACCCCATGTTGGCGCGGGCGATCTCGATGCCGTTGAGGTACGCCACAAAGCCGTCGTCATAATCGACGAAAAGAAATGCTGAAACGACGGTGCCCGGATCTTCCACTTGGAATGTTTGTCGGAGATATACGGAAGGAACCCTGGAAATGACGGTCCGGTCATCACCGTCCCCCCAGCCGATTCCTCCTGGTCCTTTTTCCCAGCCATCCACGTTGAATCCGAGGGCCACCCAGTCCGAAGGTGGTTCCCGGGTCCCCGGGAAATAGCTCCACAACTCCTCCGCATTCACCAGCAGCGACCAATATTCAGCGTGTTGCGGAAATACCTTCCCGCAAAAAAATGATAAAACAGCCAGGATGACCGCTGAAGAAGCTATTTTTCGCATAGAAGATCCCTTTGCTTTACAAGGTTGGCAAAGGCAGGATTATTATCGGTACGATCCTTATTTCTTCTTGAGGGCGTTGTAAATAAGAATAATGATGATGGCCCCGCCGGTAGCCAGCAGGATGCTGGTCAGGTTAAAGCCGTTGACCGATCCCAGTCCCAGCAGGGTGCCGATCCAGCCACCCAGGAAGGCGCCGACGATACCCAGGATGATGGTGACAATGATTCCGCCGGGTTGTTTCCCCGGAACAATCAACCGGGCAAGAGCGCCCACAATGAGGCCCAGAAGTATCCAATATAAAATTCCCATAATAAAACCTCCTAATTAGGTATAACAAAATCAGGGGTCATAATTAGTCATAATAATTGAAAATACCAAAAAAAACAACCCGGAGGATTTAAAAACCTCCGGACTGCAAAGATCATCCTGTATAAGCAGGATGTTATTTTCTGAGGATAACGGTTTTCAGAGTGTTAATTTAAAAACTGCACGGGATGCCTGTGGTTGAACGGTTTTTAGTAGTCCGTTGATGGAAAGATCTTCGTCGAGCAGGTTCCAATGTGTGCCATAGCCTGATGAAGTAATTCTGTAACTGTTTCTTTCTTCCGGTGTTGCTGCAGCCAGTTTTTCTGATATTTCATTAATCCGGAATTTATATAACTGATAATCAATTTCAATAATAAGAAATTCTTAATCAAAATTAACCAGGGTTATATTATATGCTTTTTCCATCTTGTCTGAAATATCTGTTCCATTCATCGACGATATAATCAAAATGACTATAGACAATTTTTTTTTTTGATTTCCCTTCGGGTTTGGGGAGTAAGGTTGTACTCGACCGAAATGGTTATCTCAAAGTTGTAAGTGTCCTGCCAAAACTTGCATTCCATTTCTCCCTTCCCGGCATGAACGTGGATTGGTTCGTTCATTTCATTGGCCAGAAATAGAGCCTCCATCCCGCAATTAACTAAGATGGTAGGCATTTTTTATTTCAAAGGTAAGGAATGCTTCGTTATTTATCAAATATATAACTTTCGGAGCTTGAGCCCCAGTCGGAGGAGGTGGTGGTTTCTACGGAGAGGCTGCCCTCAGCCAGGGAGAATACCTCCTTAAAGGATATTTCCCCGGCCCCTTCCATGGGGATGGTGCTTTTAACGGTCAGCACCTGTTTGTCGTCTGACCAGGTGGCTGTTGATTTCTTTTTAGATCCCTGGAACCCTTCGTTTTCGCATTCTTTTCCGTCGAGGGTAAACTTGTCTTTGGTGACAAATTGCTGATCCATGAATTCGGAGTGGCGTTCCACGGTGAGAATGGCGGCATCCTGGGTGATGACCAGACGTTTTGGGGCCATGCTGAACTGCTCGTTCAGCTTACTTTTCGAAGCATTCAGTTTCCATGTTCCGGAAAGGTCGGCACACTGCGCCTGGAGGGCGGAAGAAATGAAAAGCGCGATCAGGCAAATTGCCGCACCACGCAAAAAAGTTGAAATCTGTTTCATGGTTAAAAATTTTGATCTGACAAAGATAAAAAGTTTTTTTACTCCCGGAATATGATACAATATTCCGATTTGAGACGCGGCTGATTGCGGAAAAAGGCGGAAAAGAGTCCGGCCAGCAGCAGGAGGTTGAAGAGTACCTGGAAGTCGCGGTTTTGGGTGATGTTGACCCCCGATGTCTTGTATCTTTTGATCTTTTAGATTATTTTCGCTCCATAATATAATGTAATAATAAATTATGAAAAAATCATTTTTGATAATGCTGGTTGCCGGGGTGGCATTGGCCGCCTGCACCAACCAGAAAAAAGAAACTTCAACAAGTATGGTCAACCCATTTTTCACGGAGTACACCACTCCTTTCCAGGTTCCGCCCTTTGACGAAATCAAAATGGAGCATTACATGCCGGCCCTCGATTCGGGCATTGTCCTTCAGGAGGCTGAGATTGCCGCCATTGTAGACAATCCTGAGGAAGCCACCTTTGAGAACACCATTCTGGCGTATGACAACTCGGGGGAGTTGATCCGCAAGGTGACGGGTGTGTCGGGGCCTCTGAATTCGGCCATCACCGATCCGGAGCGGCAGGCTCTGGCGCGGGAGATGACGCCTAAGATGACGCGGCACCGCGACAACATCGCCCTGAATCCCAAACTGTTTCAACGGATCAAGGCGGTATACGACAAGCGTGAAACCCTCGGACTCGATGCCCAGCAGTTGCGGCTGGTAGAGAAGTTCTACCAGGATTTTGAGCGCAGCGGCGCCAACCTTTCCGAAGAAGACCAGGCCAAACTGCGCACCCTGAATGAGGAGATTGCGAAATTGCAGCTTCAGTTCGGAGAGAACCTGCTTGCCGAGAGCAACAAAAACTTCAGGCTGGTGATCGACAATGATGCCGACCTGGCCGGATTGCCTGAAGATGTGATCATCAGGGCTGCGGACCAGGCCAAAAAGGACAGCATGGAAGGCAAATGGGTTTTCACCCTCGACAAGCCCAGCATGCTTCCCTTCCTGCAGTATGCCCAAAACCGCGACTTGCGCGAGAAACTCTACAGGGGCTACTTCATGCGCTGTGACAACGACAACGAATTCGACAACAAGGAGATCATCAAAAAGCTGGTGCAGCTGCGCCACGAAAGGGGCCAGCTCATGGGTTTCAAAAATTATGCGGAATATGTGATTGATGTCAACATGGCCGAAACGCCTGAGGCGGTATATGATTTCCTGCTGAAGCTCTGGGAACCTGCCATGAAGATCGCCAGGGCAGACCGTGACGCGATGCAGCAGATCATCGACGGCGAAGGAGGCGGTTTCAAACTGGCACCCTGGGACTGGTGGTATTACAGCGAGAAACTGCGGAAGCAGAAATTCAACCTTGACGAAGCACAGCTCAAACCTTATTTCACCCTTGACAATGCCGTCAACGGGATTTTCTATACTGCCAACAAACTTTACGGCATCACCTTTGAGAAGCGGGATGACATTCCGCTTTACCATGAGGAGGCGGTTGCTTATGAGGTGAAGGAAGCCGACGGATCGCACGTGGGGGTGTTGTTCATGGATTTCCATCCGCGCGACGGCAAAAGGGTGGGGGCCTGGTGCACCGGATTCCGCTCGTCGGGTTACAAGGATGGCGAGCATATTTATCCCATCGTCTCCATGGTGATGAATTTCACCCGTCCCGCCGGCGATACTCCCGCCCTGCTCAGTTTTGAGGAGGTGACAACCCTTTTCCACGAATTCGGCCATGCCCTCCACAGCCTCTTCACCGACGGCCCTTATAAACGCACCAGCCGGTCGGTGCCACGCGACTTCGTGGAACTACCCTCCCAGATCATGGAGAATTGGGCTGCCGAACCTGCCGTGATGAAGGAGTATGCCAAACATTACCAGACCGGCGAAGCCATTCCCGACTCCCTGATTGCCAAGTTGGAAGCTGCGGGCACCTTCGACCAGGGATTCATCACCGGTGAATACATCGCTGCCTCACTGCTCGACATGGACTACCATACCGTGAAGAATCCGGTGATCAACGACGTGCGCGCCTTCGAGAAGAAGTCCATGGAGAAATACGGGCTGATCCCCGAAATTCTGCCCCGTTACCGGAGCACCTATTTCTCGCACACCTTCACGGGGGGCTACACGGCGGGATACTATGTATATCTGTGGGCCGCCGTGCTGGATACCGACGCGTTTGAAGCCTTTAAGGAGACCGGCGACATCTTCAATCCGGAGGTGGCGGCACGCTTCCGCGAGTTGCTGACCCGTTCGGGTGCCGACGAGGGGATGAACGTCTACCGCAAGTTCCGCGGAAAAGATCCTTCCATCGAACCGCTGCTTAGGAAGAGGGGACTGAGAGACTGAGAGACTGAGAGATTTCCTGCTTTTACCGGTATCCGGTTTTTAACACAAAGACACAAAGGAAGACACAAAGGACACAACGTTCTTTGTGTCTTTGTATTTTCTCTGCTTACATAACAAAAGGCACCAAATTTATTATTTTTGTAAAAAACAAAAGCTATGGGAAATATTTCCCTTAAGTATTTAAAATGAGCTCTTCAAAATATCCCCGCTTGCGGTTTTTTCTTGTCAACCTGCTGAAAGGGCTGGTGTGGCTCTCGTTGATTGCGGGGGCTTATATCCTGTTCATGGAGTTGGTTTACAAGGACAATCCGGAGTACTGGATTGAGAAGTTCTATTCGAAACCCGGACAGATTTACGGGTTGTATTTCTTTTCCGAATTTTGCTTCGGGCTTTTTCCCCCTGAATTGTTTTTGGTGTGGGCGTTCCACAAGGGGAGCCTGCTCATGTACGGTATGAATGTGCTTTTCTTCGCCCTGGTCTCCATGGCGGCGGGAGTGACCACTTATTTTCTGGGGAAATACCTCAACAGGGTGTTATATTTCCGTTATTTCCAGCGGAAGTTCTTTGTGAAGCTGATGCCCCTGGTGCGCAAGTGGGGTCTTTTCCTGATTGTGGTGGCGGCCGCCACGCCATTGCCATGGTCGGGGACCTGCCTGGTGGTGGGGGCATCGGGATATCCCTTGAAAGGGTTTCTGCTGGCCGCCCTGACCCGGCTGGCGAGGTTTGCAATTCACGGGTACATCATATTCCAGACGCATCAATTCTAAGGTCAACATTAAGGTCAAGGTAAAGGTAAAGATCAGTGGCATGAACAATTGATTCTTAAACTTTGAAGGTTGAGGTTGAGAGCTCTCCTGTTCAGGAATTTAACCCAGGCATTTGGCAAATCATTAAAGATCTGCTGGTGACACTAGCAATTTCTAGGTTCTGTGGTCTTTAAAGAAGCGCAGTCTCTTTGGCGGCCCCCAGTTAAAGGTTTCCATAGGAAGGCAGCCCCATTTGACCGCAGGATCATTTCAGTTTATCCCTGAATAACTTTTCCAGTTTTTTGATCTTCGGGGAGATCACCATGGAGCAGTAAGGTTGCGACTTGTTACGGTCATAATAGTTTCCGTGGTACTCTTCGGCGGGGAAGAAGGCAGTGAATGACGTCACCTCGGTCACCACCGGACGGTCGAATGCCTTTTCATTTTCGAGGTCCAGGATGGCCCGTTCGGCAATGACTTTTTGTTCCAGGGAATGAAAAAAGATGGCCGAGCGGTATTGAGTGCCCACGTCGGCACCTTGCCGGTTCAGCGTGGTGGGGTCGTGGACGGCAAAGAAGACCTCCAGAATATCACGGAAGGTGATCACAGCAGGGTCAAAGGTGATCTGCACCACTTCAGTATGACCGGTGGATCCTGTCGTCACCTCCCGGTAGGACGGGTTCTTTACATGTCCGCCACTGTAGCCCGATCGGACCGATTCCACTCCCTTCAGGCGGAGGAAGACCGCCTCGGTACACCAGAAGCATCCGCCACCCAGTGTTGCCTTTTCAATTTTTCCGTTCGGAACACTCATCGCGTTTATTTTTAATATCGTGAAAATCAGTAAGATGATGGCAATGCCGGTCATCCCGATTTTTTGCTTCTTCATTTATGGTTCAATTGCGTCTTCCTTCTTAACCCCGACCTCAACCCCGACCTCAACCCCGACCTTAACCCCGACCTTAACCCCGACCTCAACCTCAACCTCAACCTCAACCTCAACCTCAGCCCCGACCTCAACCTCAACCTCAGCCTCAACCTCAACCTCGACCCTCAGTTTAGTGTCCGGCGACAATGGCGAAGAAATCGGCTACGATAGCGTCGCGGTTGAAATTCTCCCAAAGGGTGATGGTGCGGGAGTTGTCAGGGTATTCGTTCCACTGTCCGTTTTCGTAGTAGGGAGCGGGTATTTCCCGTTTGGCGGCCCATTCCGGGTTTTTGACTATTGCCACGGCAGCCATGTCGAAGAGGGCGCGACTCTTTTCGGTTCCGTGGAGCTGGCTGTTCTCAAAAAGGTTGATGGAGTATTCTCCGAAATTGTAAAACTCGCCGCCATGGCGTCCTATGATTGATGCTTTGAGGTGGTGGGCGGGATGTGACATCTTCTCCCTGATTTCCGCCAGGGTCACCCGCACCGCGTCGGTGCCGTCGTTAAAGCCATACCGTACCAACACCATCTCGAAGGGCACGTCGGTTGACAGAACGAAATTCAGGGCGTCGACATCGTTTTCGAGGTTGTACTCCCCCTGGTCGGGGTAGTTGGATCCCAGCCACACCAGCCTGATCTTTTGACTTATATCAGGGGCCTTTTCCAGGGCCAGGGCGATGTTGGTGAGCTTTCCGACGGCAATCACCACCAGCTTTCCCCCTTTGGCATCCTGTGCCTGTTCGATGATGTACTCCACGGCATCATACCCGTCGTACCATTCATCGTTGAGATGTTCGTAGATCTCATTGAAAGATCGGTCGGCACCCTTCAGGAGGGGGCAGCTCCCCAGCTTGCTCACCAGCCGCATCACCCGTTTGGCCTCGTCGTACTGCTCGTCGATACCTCCCCCGCTGCGGGTGGCGTTGACGGTAACGGCCTCCACGTCAAAAATGCCGTCGTTCAGCAACAGGTAGGCCAGGGCATGCTGGTCGTCCAGTTCGTTGTTGGTGTCGGTGTCGAAGATCACCCTGATTTTTTCCTCCTTTCCGGGAGAACATGATGGCATAAGTACAGGAAGTGTCATCATCAGAAAAATATATTGAAAAACAGACTTCATGGTTCTATGGATATATGGATTCAAAACTAATTAAATTTAAGGAAAAATGTTTTTAATTTTACCGTTCAATTCCGGCGAGCGCATTTCCGTCGGCTTTGCCGCGAGGAGATCCAAATCCGGTTAAACAAGAACGCATATGAAGAGCCTGGAAGTGATTCTGATGGAGACCGTTGGGCCTGTTACCCTGAATAGTGCATCGCTCCTGCTTGAGAACCTGGTTGAGATGCACAGGGTTGATTGCATCAACTGGAAGGAGTTTTCCGGAAAACCCGCGGTGGACTTCCGTATCGGCCACACGGTGGACCATCTTCTGTTGAAATTTTACGTACGGGAGGATTTCCTCCGGGCCATGGAGACGGAAATCAACGGTGATGTTTACCAGGACAGCTGCGTGGAGTTTTTTCTGGCCATCGACGGGCGGCACTACTACAATTTTGAGTTCAACTGCATCGGCACGCCGCATGTGGCGTGGGGCGAGGGACGACACAACCGGCAGCATCTTCCGCCAGAGGTGGTACGGACGATCGGGGTGAAATCCTCCCTGGGGAAGGACCCTTTCGGGGTGCGCACCGGCCCTTTCTCGTGGAATCTGGTGGTGCTGATCCCTGCTTCGGTACTGGTGCATGATCCTGGCATCAGCTTCGCCGGACTGTCGGCCACGGCAAATTTCTACAAGTGTGGTGACAAACTTCCCGAACCCCATTTCGTGACCTGGAATCCGGTGGGCACGCCGCAGCCCGACTTTCACCGGCCTGAATTCTTCGGGAAAATAGACTTCGAATGATGGAAACCACAAAGAGATAGTGGTTAAAATACCTTACTTACCATGAATATTGAAGTCCGCCCGGTCAGCACCCCTTCCGACTATCGGCAATTCATCTATCTTCCCGAGAAGATACACCGCGACCATGCGAACTGGGTGCATCCCATCTACCTCGATGACCTGGACTATTTCAACGAGAAGAAGAACAAGTCATTCTCCTATTGCGACACGGTACTTTTTCTGGCCTTCCGGAACGGGGAAGCCGTGGGGCGGATTATGGGCATCATCCACCATCCATACAATGCTCAGAACGGTGAGAAACACGCTCGTTTCTCCTGGATGGAGTGCTACGAAGACCCGGAAGTCTATGCTGCCCTGATGGGGGCTGTGGAAAGCTGGGCCCGGGAACGGGGGATGACCCATATCGTGGGGCCGCTGGGATTTTCGGACAAAGACCCCCAGGGATTCCTCATCGAAGGGTACGACGAACCTGTGGTGCTGGCCTCCAACTGCAACTTCCCCTATTTGGTCAGCCTCACCGAAGCCTATGGCTTTGCCCCCCGCACCAACCTCGTGGTATACAAGGTGCCGGTTCCGGAAGTGTTGCCTCCTATCATTGCCAAAATCGAGGAGCGCCACCGGCGGAACGAGAGCGGATTGCGGGTGGTGGAATTCACATCGCGGCGGAAGGTGCGGCCTTATATCCACCCGGTGCTCAAACTGGTCAACATGACCTTTACCGAGATTTACGGCTTCTGGCCTTACCGCGAGGACGAGATGGACGATTTCGCAAACCGTTTCCTGTATCTCATCAACCCGCGCTATATCAAGGCGGTGGTGAACCGTGAGGAGGAAGTGGTGGCTTTTATCGTGGGGATGTCTGACATGAGCGAAGGGATCAGGAAAGCCCGGGGAAGGCTGCTCCCTTTCGGGTGGATCCACCTGGTGCTGGCAGCCCGCCGGACGCGGCAGCTGAATCTCTTGCTGGGCGCAATCCATCCCAACTACCAGGGCCGTGGCCTCGACATGCTCATGGGCGCCAAAATACTGGAATCGGCAAAACAGACCGGAAAAACTACCATGGATTCTCATCTCGAACTGGAACACAATACCAAGGTACGGGCCGAAATGGAGCGCATGGGCGGAAAGGTTTACAAACGGTTCAGGATTTACATCAAGAGGTTATAGAGTTCCTATTTCGGAAGGCTGATTTCGAAAAGCGGAAGGCTGATTGCAGATTTCGAAAAGCAAAAGGCGTATTTCGTATTTCGGAAGGGAGAGTCTGTGATGTGAAGATTTTAGCTATTTTATAAAATAAGATAAACGGTTCGTGAAACTACTATCTTTGTTATGAAAACCTTCTCAGAGGAGAAAAAGGTAGCAGAAATAATTAAGCTCCATGGGAGTGATGGTTGGTACTTCTTTGCTCAAAAATGAAGCCACAAACAGTATAAAGATCCTGTGAAAAGGGGAAAAGTTACGGTTCCTGTTCATGGGAAAAATGATGAGCTGGAGCATTTTCTGGTTGATTCAATTTTAAGGCAGGCTGGAATAAAATGAAAGAGCGAAAAAGATGGAAAAGAAAGTAATTGTTGAGGTTTATTTTACAGGAAAGAACTTTTGTGCCCATGCACCATCTTTACCCGGATGTGAATCTACAGCGGAGTTTTTACGAAGGCAGCTCTGAGCAGGGTAACCGGGATCAATGAACGTCAACTTTGGCATTATGCTGCTGGAGTTAGAAAACCACGTCGTGCCCAGGCCAAGCGGATTGAGGAAGGGATACATAGACTGGGAAAAGAATTGTTAACCATCCAGCTGGAGTAATAGGTGTGTCAAACCTTAGTATTCCGCCATGGAGGTCATCTGGAAAACTGTTTTTTTTTTGATTTCCGGACAACGGGTTTGTTTTTTTTTTAATATTTGCAAGATCAATCAGTAAATCAGGAGAATATATTAACAAACCCTTTTATTATAGTAACCATAGCTTATGAAAGAAATATTCGCTCTTTGCGGAAGCACTGGTGTGCAGAACAAAGTATTTTTCCGGAGGTCCCTGTTGATCGCCGTAGTTTTCTGTTTTTGCATCTTTCCGGCTGTTGCTCAGATTCTTCCGGTGGTCACGGTCCGGTTCAATAATCCTCGCTACGCGTGCGACAATCAAACCTATCGTGTTGATGCGGAATTTCGTTCCGATAAACCCGGATTAAGGCTTTACAGCATGAACGTCCGGTTCTGCCATGAGACGACGGCGCTTGATTACCTGGGGCTTGGAGAACTGGCGCCCGGCTATACCCGTTACAGTCCCAATCCTGCCCAGGAGGAGTTTTGGGAGGGGACTCCCTTTGGATTTCCCGGGACTTCGGCGGTTACTTACATCAACGGGGCCATCCAACTGGCTGATTATACCGAGGATCCCATCCTTCTTCCAACGGGTAATGGGGAGTGGGTCAAGCTTTTCAGCATCTTTTTCAAGGTCATGGATCCCGGGATCATAGCCAATGGGTTCTGCCCTGTGTTGATCTGGGATCTGCAGGAGGTGAATTCCAACGGAGGCTTCAAGATTGGCAGCGACGGGGTGACCATCACTTGTCTCGATCCCCCGCTGTATTACATTGATGGTGAGCCGATTTATGAGCAATCGAAGCCGGTCACCGAGATGGCGGTCCAGTTCAACTGGATTTACGACAACGATGGAAATCCGGCGACTTACGGGTATCCCGTCCCTTCTGTCTGTATTTACGGCGATACCAATCCCCCTGTGGTCAGCGAAAGTGACGGCAGTTCGAAGGTGGAATGCCTGGACGATATCGTGGAGCCGGAATACCCTTTCGCCTCCGACAATTGCAGCGAACAACTCACCCCGGTATTGGAGAGCATTATCGACACCCCCGATCCGCTGAGCTGTGAGGGGACGCGGGTCTATACTTACAAATATACTGGCAGCACGGGACTTACGGCATACTGGAAGTATACGTACCACATCCTCCGTACCACTCCCCCCCGGGAGTCGGGAGGGCCGGCCCTTACAGCAGCAGCGGTGCAGTGTCAGGATGATGCCCTGACACCTCAACTTCCGGAAATACGCGATGTGTGCGGAACAATCCTGAAAGCCCCGGAACCTGTTGTAACCCATTCCGGCGGAGAGTACGGGGGAACCATCACATACGACTATGTCTACATTGACTGTGCCGGATTGGAATACCCCTGGCGTTTTACCTATACGGTTATGGACGACCAGCCCCCGACAGCTTCTAATCCCGCCGATATCGTCCTTACAGGGTGCAACAGCACCTTTCCGGTACCCGATCCGCTGGTGGTCACCGATGAGGCCGACAACTGCGGCGTTCCCGTGGTGGCATGGGTAAGCGATGGACCCCCCGTTACGGAGGGGTGCACCGAGACCGTCATCCGCACATACAGCGTCACCGACGGATGCAACAACAAGATCAGGGTGACCCAGAAACTGATCCGCA
The DNA here is from genome assembly GCA_002304925.1 of Prolixibacteraceae bacterium UBA1413. Taxonomy (GTDB): domain Bacteria; phylum Bacteroidota; class Bacteroidia; order Bacteroidales; family Prolixibacteraceae; genus UBA1413. The sequence goes on along the minus strand of DBPT01000004.1, from coordinate 23 downwards.
TGGTGGACACACAAGCTCCGACA
>DBPT01000025.1 GCA_002304925.1 Prolixibacteraceae bacterium UBA1413 | reverse complement strand
TCTAAATTTCAGGGAGTATTATAATCTAAATTCTTCTCGAACTTAGTGCAAGACACATTGAAATCCTCAAAACAAAATCGACGGCTGGATATGCAAACAGTATGCAAATACAAAAAGTTATATTTTTCACTTATAACTCTTTGATTTTCTGTCTCCTCGGTGGGACTCGAACCCACGACCCGCTGNNAATTGCTCTACCAACTGAGCTACGAAGAGAATTATTCTGAAAACGGCGCAAAAATAGAAAGAAATTCCTTTGATCGCTTCTCTTTTGAAAAAATAGTTCCCTCCCCCGCGAACCAAAAGACAAATATCTATCTTTATAAAAAATCAAACAGCGATGAAAAAGCTGAAATTAATTGAGAACGACAAATGGTTGCAACCCTGGGCTGAAGTGATTGCGCGCAGGCACAAGGCCGCCGCTGAAAAAAAGGAGCGGCTTACCCACAACAAATCCCTCGCCGATTTTGCCACCGGATACCTCTATTTCGGATTGCACAAGACTCCCGACGGCTGGGTGATCCGCGAATGGGCCCCCTACGCTACCATGATTTATCTCATTGGCACCTTCAATGACTGGAAAGCCGACGAAAGCCATACATTCATTCCGCTGGCACACGGGGTATGGGAGATCACACTGCCCCATGACAAACTGCGTCACGGCGACCAGTACGCCCTGATGATGCACTGGCCCGGCGGAAGCGGCAAAAGAATCCCCGCCTGGTCTACCCGGACCGTCCAGGATGAAAAGACATACATCTTCAATGCCCAGGTGTGGGCTCCCGACAATCACTACCAGTGGAAAAATGCCGGATTCAGAAGAGAGGAGGAGCCCCTGCTCATCTATGAGGCCCATGTGGGCATGGCTGGGGAAGAGGAACGGGTCCACACCTATGCGGAATTCCGGGAGCAGATGCTCCCCCGCATCAAGGCCAACGGATACAACACCATCCAGTTGATGGCCATCCCCGAACACCCTTACTACGGTAGTTTCGGATATCATGTCTCCAGCTTTTTCGCCCCTTCCTCCCGTTTTGGAACCCCCGACGAGCTCAAACAGCTCATCGATGAAGCCCATGGTATGGGGATATCTGTCATCATGGACCTGGTCCACTCCCATGCGGTGCGCAACGAGGTGGAAGGACTGGGCAAATATGACGGCAGCCGCTACCAGTTCTTTCACGACGGCGGCCGCGGCGAACACCCCGCCTGGGACTCGTACTGCTTCAACTACAACAAGAACGAAGTCCTCCATTTCCTCCTCTCCAACATTAAATACTGGCTCGACATCTTTAAGTTCGATGGTTTCCGTTTCGACGGGGTCACCAGCATGCTCTATTTTGACCACGGCCTCGGCAAGGCTTTCACAAATTACAGCGATTATTTCGATGCCAACTGCGACGAAGAAGCGGTCACCTATTTCATGCTGGCCAACCAGCTCATCAAGGAGGTCAACCCCCACTCCATTTCGATTGCCGAAGATATGAGCGGCATGCCCGGACTGGCATTTTCGGTGGCTGACGGGGGAATGGGCTTCGACTACCGCCTCTCCATGGGGGTCCCTGACTACTGGATCAAAATCATCAAGGAGAAGAAGGATGACGAGTGGCACATGGGGGACCTCTTTTATCAGCTCACCTCCAAACGGATGGATGAAAAGGTGGTCAGTTATGCCGAATCGCACGATCAGGCCCTAGTGGGAGACAAAACTATCATCTTCAGGCTCATCGACAAGGAGATGTATTTCAGCATGCGGAAGGACCAGCCCAATCTCACCGTAGACCGGGGCATAGCCCTTCACAAGATGATCAGGCTGGTCACCCTTTCCTGCGCCGGTGGCGCCTACCTCAACTTCATGGGCAATGAATTCGGCCATCCCGAATGGATCGACTTCCCCCGTGAAGGAAACAACTGGTCCTACCGCCATGCCCGCAGGATTTGGAGCATCGCCACCGACCCAGAACTGAAATTCCACTGGCTCCTCGACTTCGACCACGACATGATTTCCCTCTTCCGGGAAAAAAGGATCCTCGGGATCCCCTCGGTAGACCTGGTGTGGGAAAAGAACGACGACCAGGTGCTGGCTTTCCACCGCGGCCCCTGGCTTTTCGTTTTCAACTTCAATCCCGTGCACTCCTTTACCGACTATGGAATCCCCCTCGGCGCCGGAAAATACCACATCGCCCTGAGTAGCGACAACGGCCGCTATGGCGGACAGGACCGCATCGACGAAACTCTGACCTATTATACCCTTCCCGAAGGGGACCGGGAAAGCCAGCATTACCTCCCCCTTTACCTGCCGGCACGTACCGCCATGGTCCTGCTGAGGGAAGAAATCCGCAAAAGAAAATAGCATGACCGACTTTACCCTACCGGTTGAAATCCCTCCCTTTCCATGGAAATCGGGATACGCCGCAAAACACCTCTTCCTGGGCTCCTGTTTTACCGAAAATATAGGCGGCATAATGGAAGGATTGAAATTCAAAACCGATATCAATCCCTTCGGAATTCTCTACAATCCTGTTTCCCTGTCCGATGCCCTCGGCCGACTGGTCACGGCAGACCCCTTTGCCAAAGAGGATCTCTTTCACCACGGGGGATTGTGGCACAGCTACCGCCATCACGGAAGATTTTCGGGAACAGACCCCGATGAAACCCTTCAACGCATCAACCAAAGGCTTGAAACAGGATCCCGTTTCCTGAAACAGGCCGATTTCCTGCTGATCACCCTGGGAACCGCATGGGTTTATGAACAGAAAACTACGGGTGCCGTCGTTGCCAACTGCCACAAGGTGCCTGCCAGGGAATTCAGCAGATACCGTCTTACAGTCACCCAATCAGTAGCCTGTTTACGCGAAGTCCTCGAAGAAGTGTGGAATATAAACCCCGGCATCAGGGTCATCTTCACAGTAAGCCCGGTACGACACACCCGGGATGGCGCCGTGGAAAACCAACTGAGCAAGGCTGTCTTGTTACTTACCTGCGATGCCCTGGTCACGGGATTCGGGAAAGAACGGTGCTTCTATTTCCCGGCATATGAAATCATGATGGATGAACTGCGCGATTACCGCTTTTATGCGGCTGATATGATCCACCCCTCCCCCGTCGCTGTTGACTTCATCTGGGATAAGTTCAAAACCACACTTTTCGGGAAAGCCGATCTGGAACTATCCCGGGAAATAACACAGGTTAAAAAAGCCATGGAACACCGGCCACTTAATTCAGTATCAGCAGAATACCGGCAATTCCTTGAAAATTCTCTCAGAACAATTTCTTTGCTGGTAAAAAACCATCCCGTACTTGATTTTTCAGCCGAAATTCACTATTTTTCTAAACAAATAGAAAACGGCTCTGAAAAATAAGATAAACAACATGAGTTACATCAATTTTAGCCCGACAAAGCTTACCAACCTGGAGTTTACCACCAAACGGGAGATCATCAGGTCGAACCATGCCGGTTCCTACATATCCACAACCCTGAACGGCTGTAATACCAGAAAATACCACGGATTGCTGGTATGTCCCGTAAACGGGCTTGATGGCGGAAAACACGTGCTCCTGTCAGCCCTTGACGAAAGCATCGTGATGAAGGGTTCCACCTTTAACCTGGCAGTGAGGAGGTATCAGGATGGACATCTGGAACCCAAAGGTCACAAATACCTGCAGAAATTTGATTTTGAGAAAATCCCGAAATTCACCTTCCGTGTCGGGAACCTGATCCTGACGAAAGAGCGGCTACTGGTGGAAAAGGAGCAACAACTGCTGGTCCGGTATATCATCGAGGAATCTCCGGACACGGTGGTGATGCAGTTCAGGCCTTTCCTGGCCTTCCGGGGGATTCATAGTCTCAGCAAAAGCAACCCGTATGCACAGACCCATTACCACGAACAACCCAATGGCATCAGTATCAGGTTATATGACAGCTATCCCAGCCTCTACATGCAGTTCAGCAAGGAAGCCGAATTTGTGGCAGCGCCCGACTGGTATTATAACGTCGAGTACATCAAGGAAAAGAACAGAGGTTATGAATGCCATGAAGATCTGTACACACCCGGTATCTTCGAGGTAAAAATGAAAGAGGGGGATTCGCTGGTCTTTTCGGCCGCCACCTTTCAGGGGATCCCGTCGACTTTCAAAAACCGCTTCAAAAGGGAAGTCAACAAACGAATCAGCAGGGATTCCTTCCTGGGGTGCCTCAAAAATACGGCCAACCAGTTCATTCAATACATCGGGGACACGGCAGTGGATATTATTGCCGGATACCCGTGGTACAACTCCATCAGCCGCGAGACCTTCATTGCCCTGCCCGGACTGAAGCTGGCACAGACTGAAAGAAGGCTCGCCCTGGAGGTGCTCTCCACCTATTTGCCCCATCTCAACAAGGGTTTGTTCCCCATGTCCATCGGAGCCAATCTTCCCCTTTACAATTCGGCAGATGCTTCCCTCTGGTTTATCTGGTGCCTCCAGCAGCTGAAAAAACAGGGTTCCCGTTTCAGGGAATTCGGCCCGCCCTTTTACAGCGCAATGAAGGAAATTCTGGAAAATTACCGCAAGGGAACCCGGATCGTGACCATGATGGAAGACGGGTTGCTTTTTGCTGCAGAACAGGGGGTCGCACTCACCTGGATGGATTCCTACAGCCACGGAGCCCCTGTTGTCCCACGCTACGGGAAACCGGTCGAACTGAATGCCCTCTGGTACAATGCCGTTTGCTACGGACTGGAAATGGCCCGGAATGAGAAAGATGAGGAATTCATCGCTGATTGGAAGCTGATGCCCGAAATGATCGGCGAAGCTTTCCTGAAAGCCTTCTGGAGTGAAGAAAAAAAATACCTCGCCGATGTGGAGAACGGCCTCTTTACCGACTGGTCGGTCAGGCCCAACATGGTCATTGCAGCCGCCATGCCTTACACACCGATGACAAAAGATCAGCGGGAAAAGATTCTGGGAGTGGCCCGGAACCAGTTGCTGACTCCCCGGGGACTCCGTTCTTTGTCACCCGATGACCCCGCTTACAAAGAAAGTGTACAGGGAGATCCCCACCAGCGGGAGGCAGCTATCCACAACGGAGCGGCATTTCCCTGGCTTATCCAGTTTTTCGCCGAAGCATTCCTGAACGTTTATAATAACAAGGAAATCCCCTTCCTAAAAAAACTGGTACTGGGATTCGAGAGTGAAATGACCGAAAATTGCATCGGGTCCATCTCTGAAATGTACAACGGCACGCCCCCGCAGTTGGGAAAAGGAGCCATCTCACAAGCCTGGAATGTCGCTGCCCTCCTCTATACCCAACAACTTATTTCGGAAAAGGAAAGCGAATAGCCTTATTTAATCTTTTGATTCATAACCCTGATAGTCTTTTATGAATGTCCTGATGTTCGGCTGGGAATTTCCCCCCCATATTTCCGGAGGCCTTGGAACCGCATGTTACGGCCTTACCAAAGGTTTGTCGGAAGTGGACAGGATGCAGGTGACCTTTGTCGTACCCAGGGCCTGGGGTGACGAACTCAGGTCTGACATTCAGTTGCTGGGGGCCAACCAGGTACCTGTGAACAGGCGCTGGGTCGAAATCGGAGATTCCGAAACCCGGATGGAAGTTGTTGAGGTATTATCCGACCTGGCTCCTTATCGCTCCCCCGAACAATTCTGGGAACTGAAAAGCCGGAGCTATGCCCGGGGAACCCGCTTTGTCGAAGTTAACGAAGAAGGGAAAATTGAATTCTCGGGAAGTTACGGGCCGTCGCTGTACCGCGAAATCCGCAATTATGCCATCGTAGCCCGATTTATTGCACGGGCAAGGAGCTTTGACATCATTCATGCCCACGACTGGCTTACCTTTCCGGCCGGCATCGAGGCCATGAAAGCTTCCGGGAAACCCCTGGTGGTCCATGTCCATTCCACCGAATTTGACCGCACGGGAGGAAATGTAAATCCCATGGTGTATGCCATAGAAAGAGAGGGTATGGAAACGGCCGACAAAGTTATTGCCGTCAGCAACCTGACCCGCCAGACCGTGATCGAAAAATACGGGATAGATCCAACCAGGGTCGTAACCGTCTACAATGCCGTTGAACCCCTCTCCGACGAAGAAAAACGGCAGATCAAAAAGGGGATCCACGAAAAGATTGTGACCTTCATGGGCAGGATCACCTACCAGAAAGGACCAGAGTATTTCATCGAAGCCGCCGCCCTCGTCCTCCGAAAAATGAAAAATGTCAGGTTCGTGATGGCCGGAAGCGGCGACATGATGGACGACATGATCCAACAGGCCGCCCGCCTCGGCATTACCAGCAAATTCCATTTTACCGGCTTTCTCCGGGGCGATGACGTTTACCGGATGCTCCACCTCTCCGATGTTTTTGTCATGCCTTCCGTCTCGGAACCCTTTGGAATCGTTCCCCTCGAAGCCATGCAGGCCAACGTCCCGGTCATTATTTCTCGTCAGTCGGGCGTGGCAGAAATCCTCAATTTCGCCATCAAAGTGGACTTCTGGGATACCTTCGCCCTGGCCGATGCCATATACGCACTGCTGAATTACCCCGCCCTGGCCCGCTTATTTGTCAAACATGGCATAGAAGAAACCAGCAACCTGAAATGGAAAAATTCAGCCAACGAGGTAACCGGCATATACAAAAAATTGCTGGAAAGAGAAACTCTTAATACGCCGCACCTATGAAGTCAGTTACCCTGGTTTTCCTGGTTCATCAACCTGTCAGGTTAAAGAGGTACCGCTTCTTTGACATCGGTACCCATCATGATTACTATGACGATTATGCCAACGAAACCCTGATCCGTCAACTTGCCGCACAATGTTATCTCCCTGCGAACAGTTTGCTCCTGCGTCAGATCAACAGGTTAAACGGACAGCTGAAGGTTGCCTTTGCCATTCCGGGTGTCACCCTGGAGCTCTTTGAACAGTATGCCCCCGAAGTGACCGATTCCTTCATACTACTGGCGGAAACCGGAAACGTCGAGTTCCTGGGAGGAACCTATAGCCATTCCCTCTCTTCCGTGGCTGACCCCGCCTCCTTTGCCTCCGAAGCAGAGCACCAGCGGCAAGCCATCAGCCGGCTTTCAGGGCAGCAGCCTGAAGTTTTTCTCAACACCGAAATGATTTATTCCGACACCATCGGTGCCATGGTCGCCGACATGGGATACAAGGGGATGATCACAGAAGGAGCACGACACATCCTGGGATGGAAAAGTCCTGACTTCCTATACTGCAATGCCATCAACCCCCGACTGAAAGTGATGATGCGCCATTCCAAACTCAGCGACGATCTCTCCATCAGGTTCTCTGACAACTCCTGGGCAGGATACCCCCTTACGGCGGATAAATACCTCGGCTGGATCAGGGGTTCCGAACCTGCCGGCGAATCAATCACCATCTGCGTCGATTACGGGACTTTCGGAAATGTCCACCCTGCAAAATCAGGCATTTTCAACTTCCTCGACCACTTTATCTTCCTGGTCACCCAATCGCAGGATGTTTTCTTCAGTTCCCCGCGGGAGGTGATTGCCAGACTGCAGCCTGTCTCCCTGATCAATGTTAAACATCCGGTATCCCTGGCAGGTGAGGAACGCGATCTATCCTTCTGGAACGGAAACGACATTCAGGGTGAAGCACTGGCAAAACTTTACGAACTTGCTCTTCCGATGAATCATAACGTTGACCCTGACATCCTGAAAGACTGGCATTACCTCCAGGCAAGCGACCATTTCCTTTTCATGTCAACAAAAGCGGCACCCCAGCCTTTGCATAATAGATACAGTCCCTACAATTCCCCCTTCGAAGCATTTATCAACTATATGAATATTCTGAATGATTTCAGCCTGAGGATGGATGAAAATCCTTTAAAACCGGACTGCTTTGAGGAACTGGAAAATTGCAGGAGACTCCTGAAAGAAAAAGAACAGGAAATTGAAGAATTCAGGGAGGAAATCAGGCGGTTAAAGAGACACAAGCGTCTCCCCGGATCAGGAGGATGACCTGAAACAATTATTAAGATTGCCTGCAAATTGAGCTTTCCATCAGAAAAAATTCATTTGTATGATTTATCCGGCTATTTTTGCACCCTGATTTTGATTGTAGAATTTACTATTATTGCAGGCCTGAAAAATTATCAATTCATATGTTTGAAAAAGAAGGAATACGCTATATACAGCCCACGGTGGTTGAAATGCCCCAATGGAGGAAATTCATCGTTGAATCAAATCTTCCCGAAAAGTTGTTCCCGCTCCGTGAACTTTCACGCAACCTCTGGTGGGTATGGAACAACGAAGCAAGGGAACTGTTTCAGTATGTAGACGAAAAAATCTGGGAGACGTGTGAACACAATCCCATCATTCTCCTGGAACAGGTTACCTATCAGCGATTCAGGGATTTGGAAGAAGATGTGGTTTTCATCCGTATGATGGACACGACATACGAGAAATTCCTGAATTACATGAAGGACAGGGAATCTCTCAGCTCACCCCGGATTGCCTACTTCAGCATGGAATATGGTCTTCACGACAGCCTCAAGATCTTTTCCGGAGGTTTGGGCATCCTGGCAGGGGACTACCTCAAGGAGGCGAGCGATTCGAAGGTGGACCTCATCGGAGTCGGTTTGCTTTACCGGTACGGCTATTTCCGTCAGACCATCAACTTGCACGGGGAACAAATGGCCAATTACATCCCTGAACATTTCTCCAAAATCCCGGTACAACCCACCTACGACCAGAACGGCGAATGGCTTACCATCGAAGTGGAATATCCGGGAAGAACCCTCAAAGCCCAAGTCTGGGAAGTGAATGTCGGCGCCATAAAATTATACCTTCTGGATGCCGACAGGGATATGAACCAGGATTTTGACCGCAGCGTCACCCACAACCTCTACGGAGGGGACAATGAAAATCGCCTGAAGCAGGAAATTCTTCTCGGAATCGGCGGTATCAGGCTTTTAAAGAAATTGGGCTGTCAACCCGACATTTACCATTGCAACGAAGGACATGCGGCGCTGATCGGCATCGAAAGGATTGCCAATCTTGTTGCGGAGAAAAACCTCACCTATGCGGAAGCCAAGGAAGTGGTCAGGGCTTCTACCCTGTTCACCACCCACACACCGGTTCCTGCCGGTCATGATTCCTTTCACAATGACCTTTTCAGGGCTTACATGAAGCATTATCCCGAGAAACTGGGGCTTTCATGGGAAGAATTCGTCTTGCTGGGAAAAGCCAGAGCCGAAGAGGACTATTTCAACATGAGTTACCTGGCTTGTACGCTCTCCCATGGCATCAACGGAGTAAGCTGGCTGCACGGACAGGTTAGCAAGAAAATCCTCAAGGGATTGTATCCCGGTTATCTCGAAGAAGAAATTGAGATCGGGTATGTTACCAACGGCGTACATTATGCAACCTGGACCGCCAACGAGTGGAAAGAGATACACAAGGAATACCTGGGCGATGATTTTGTCGATAACCTGCTTGACATCGACAAGTGGGAAAAAATATACCAAGTCCCCGATGACAAGATATGGAAGCTCCGCGAAGAACTGCGTCTCAAACTTTTCAACTATGTAAAACAGCGCTTCTCCGACATGTGGATCCAGCGGAACGAGAATCCCCGTTATATCACCGACCTGATCGACATTTTGGATCCCAAAGCTCTCACCATCGGCTTTGCACGCCGTTTTGCCACCTATAAACGCGCCCACCTGATTTTCCGCGATTTGGAACGCCTTGACAGGATTGTCAACCATCCCAGTCAGCCGGTTCAGTTCATCTTTGCCGGGAAAGCACACCCGGCCGACAAGATGGGGCAGGACCTTATCAAACACATTGTCGAGGTTTCAAAATATCCGCAATTCAAGGGGAAAATCCTGTTTGTGCAGAATTACGACATGAACCTGGCCAAGATGTTGCTTCAGGGCGTTGACGTATGGCTCAACACCCCTACCCGGCCTCTGGAAGCATCCGGAACAAGCGGTGAAAAGGGAGTGATGAACGGAACCCTTCACTTTTCGGTCCTCGACGGATGGTGGGTCGAAGGGTTCAAAAAAGATGCCGGCTGGGCACTCCCCATGGAAAGGGCATACGATGTCCAGGATTTCCAGGATGAACTTGACGCGGGAACAATCTACAACACCCTGGAAGATGAAATCGTCCCCGCATTTTATGAACGCAATGAAAAGGGAGTCCCGGAAAAATGGGTGGGATATATCAAAAATACCATTTCCAAAGTAGCCTCCAACTTCACCACCAGCCGGATGATCCGCGATTACCAGGAGCGGTTTTATATGCCCCAGTACCTGCGTACCCGGAAACTCATCGATGACGACTTCAAAATCGCCAAAGAACTGGCCAAATGGAAATACTGGGTCAGTTCCGTCTGGGACCAGATAGAGGTCAAGGATGTCCAGATCTCCCACGGCATCACCAACCTCATGAAGATCGGCCAGGACTATCCCGCCAGGGTCGTTGTCGACCTGAAAGGACTGACCAGCAAAGATGTAGGGCTCGAACTCGTCATCGCGCTGAACGGCAACAGCCAACCCCTGAAACTGGTTGAAAAAATGGAATTTGACGTTGAAAACTGCGATGGCAGCATCGCCACCTTCTTCCGGAATATCCACATTCAGAAATCGGGCACTTACAGTTACGGGCTACGGTTGTTCCCGAAAAATGAAAACCTGGTGCACCGGCAGGATTTCAGGTATGTCAAATGGTTATGACCGTGATAATATCCACAGGCTGGCTACTTTCATGAATTCCTGCGAACGCATTTCCCGTCGGCTCTGCCGCGGGGATAGCGGGCAAGGCAATAGAGAAGTCCTATACAGAATCGGCTTCCCCGCTGCTTTGTGGCGGGGAGTTTCAATTCCCGCCTTTTTTATTATTATTTTTGCAGAAATAAAAATCTGAATCAGTAATGCAAAAGAGCAACATCGGAGAGAAAATCAGACAATACCGCGAGATGCGGATGGTCTCCCGCGAAGACCTTGCGTTGAATTCCAATCTGGATAAGGAACAATTGCGCATCATCGAAGATGAGGGTGTCGTACCTTCCCTGGGCCCGCTGATCCGTATTGCCAGGGCGTTGGGGGTAAGGATCGGAACCTTCCTGGATGATGCCGGCCAGGTTGGGCCGGTGGTGGTAAGGGCAGGCGCCGAAAAAAGCGCCGTCAGCTTTTCGTCGAATGATCCCTCTTCACGGCAGCATCTGAATTTCTTTTCACTGGCGGCTGACAAGGCCGGAAGACATATGGAACCCTTTATCGTTGACATCAGGCCGTCCATCGCTTCCGACTACAAATTATCCTCCCACGAAGGAGAAGAATTTATTTACGTGATGGAAGGTTGTGTGGAAATCAACTACGGGAAAGAGGTCTACCTCCTTCAGAAAGGGGATAACATTTACTACGATTCCATCGTTATGCACAATGTCCACGCAGGCTGCAACCAACCCGCGAAAATCCTGGCCGTGGTATACACTCCCTATTAGCCTCTTTTTCAGCCTTAAACCAATCCTGTCATGCAGATACTCGATTTCACCCTGGGTGGTATTCTGGAAAAATGGGCCCTGGAAACTCCCGACCAGGAATTTATTGTATATCCTGACCGTAACCTTCGTTTCACCTACCGGGAATTCAACGACCGGGTTGACCGCCTGGCCAAAGGATTGCTGTATACCGGCATCCAGCCGGGTCAGAAAGTGGGTATCTGGGCCAAGAATGTCCCCGACTGGCTTACCTTTATGTTCGCCACTGCCAAAATCGGTGCCATCCTGGTAACCATCAATACCAACTATAAAACCACAGAACTGGAATACATCCTTAAAGATGCGGATATCCACACCCTTTGTCTGGTCGACGGTTACCGGGAAAGTGATTACATCAGGATCATCTTTGACCTGGTGCCCGAACTCAGGGAACAGCCCCGGGGAGAGCTGCGCACTCCCCGTTTCCCGGAATTGCGCAATGTGATCTTCATCGGCCAGCAGAAACACCGGGGCATGTACAATACCCAGGAATTGTTGCTGCTGGGGAGCCATGTCGATGATTTTGAAATTGAAACCATCACCAATACCATGAGCTGCCATGATGTGGTCAACATGCAATATACTTCCGGGACCACCGGCTTTCCCAAAGGGGTGATGCTATCGCACCACAATATTCTGAACAACGGCTATTCTGTCGGCGAATGCATGAAATTCACAAATGCCGAACGGGTGATGACGCCTGTGCCGCTGTTCCACTGTTTTGGGTGCGTACTCTCCCTGTGTGCCGTGGTCACCCACGGAGCCACCATGGTTTTGGTCGAGGAATTTGATCCCCTGATGGTCCTGGCAGGCGTCCAGAAAGAGAAGTGCACTGCCCTGTACGGAGTCCCCACCATGTTCATCGCAGAACTGAACCATCCCATGTTCGACATGTTCGACCTCTCAAGCCTACGCACCGGAATCATGGCGGGTTCCCTCTGCCCCATTGAAACGATGAAACAGGTGATGACGAAAATGCATGCCAGGGACATCATCATCGTTTACGGCCTTACGGAGTGTTCGCCCGGGGTGACGGCCACCCGTGCCCACAACTCCCCAGAAGTAAAAGCTACGACCGTAGGATTCGAACTCCCCAACGTGGAAGTGAAGATCGTAAATCCTGAAACCGGAGAGGAGTGCGCCATGGGAGAGCAGGGAGAAATCTGCTGCCGCGGCTACAACCTCATGAAAGGCTATTATAAAAACGAAAAAGCCACGAAAGAAGTCATCGACGCCGAAGGATTTCTCCATTCAGGCGATCTGGCAGTGAAAACAAAAGATGGCTTTTATTGCATCACCGGGCGGATCAAGGACATGATCATCAGGGGCGGTGAAAATATTTACCCGCGCGAAATTGAAAACTTCCTCTACGGAATGGAACAGATCGAAGCGGTGGAAATCGCCGCCGTACCCAGCCCGAAATACGGAGAGCAGGTGGGGGCTTTTATCAAGATAAAAAAAGGATATACCCTCACCGAAGAAGAGGTGACGGATTTCTGCCGTGAACAGATCGCCCGGTACAAAATTCCCAAATATATCTTTTTTGTCACCGAATTCCCGATGACCGCCAGCGGCAAAATTCAGAAATTCAAATTGACAGAAATGAGTACCCGTTTGCTGCAGGAATCCGGAATAGGAATCATCTGATTTCTTCCTCCGCCGGAATGGCTTCCTGGATTTTTCCTTCAGGCGTGGTTTCAGACGATTCCCGGGAACTACCCTTTTCAGGAAGAGAGCCCGCCGTTTTTCTGAAAATGTCGCTCCTCGATACCGGTCTGATGGCTTCCTTCCAGTCAAAACCTGTCAGGTACCTCCCTTCTTCCTCCACCTGGTCCAGCGGGGTCAGCTTCCCCTCCGGATTCCCTAAAAAAGAGATGCGGAAAATCTTACCGTCCCTGAACTGAATCTTTATTTTGCTGCTTTCAGCCCTGTTCAGTCCGATAATGTTATCTTCCTCGCGCGCATAATAAATCGTTTGGCCGTTCCCGTCAACAAAAATTCGGTCGAGTTGTTCGTCGACAATGTATCCTGTCATGTTCTTTCCCTTCACCTGGTCAAACATCAGGGAGTCCTGCCTCGAAATGATGAAAGCATTGGTATTGAGATGGACTTCGTCGGGCGCGGGCGCGTTGGACCTCATTTCGATATAGTCAGCACTCATCTGGTGAATTTCAGACCACAACACCGGTGAATTGAAAAACTGGATCGTGGAATCACGGCTGAAATAAACCAGGGAATCACATTTCCCCTGCAGGTCGGTCCGGAAAAACCTGACACCGTAAAATGCCAGGATGATCTTTTCATCAGGGATGGTGTCGTTAACGGTCTTGAGGGTGTCGGCATGCAGGAACAAAGAATCCCCATCGCTGATCATGATGAACTGGGCAGAGTCCGTGATGAAAGCCATCTCGGAGATTTCATCAAACCAGGCATTCCTTCCCTTGATGATCACGTTGTTTTCTATATCGATGATTTCAATCATCCCTCTGGCCTTTCCATACCCTTTGTTACGGTCATAATCAATCACATCGCCCGTCATTTGCTGTTTTTCATTGTAAACCAGCGGATTTTTCAACAATTGGGCTTCTCCTGTCCGTGAATCATACCAACCATCTTCAGCGTATATGGTATTTACGGAATCGCGGATGGTGGTAGGTCCCTGGATAAAGAAAATCCCTGTCTCCGTGTTATATTTCACGGTGTCGCTCTCCAACCGGTACTTTTCATTGTATCCCACCACATCCCTGTAAAAATAGACGATATCTTCATTGACATAATAGCGGGCGATCTGGCTGGTCAGCACATTGGTGCTGTCAACGATTTTTCCGTTGTCATCGTAATAGCCAATGTTGGAAATCAGGTCATAGTCGACGGTATCGGAGGAGAGGGTGGTTGTTTTATTGACAAGTCTGACATTTTTGATGGCTCTGGCGAAGCTGATGTCCCCGTCGTAATGTATCATGTCGGCATAGAGGTGGGCTGTGTCGCCCTGGTTGATATGGACATTTCCGAAGGCATCGACGCGGTTGGTTTCGGTATAGGCATAAGCGCTGTCGCACCACATGAGCACTTCGTTATGGCTGATGAGAACATTGCCGATCAGCCGCTGTGCGTTGGCGACAATGGCTTGGTTGTATTCGAGGAATTCGGCATTCAGAATTTCAATCCTTTTTTTTTCGGGATACTCCGGGCTTTTTCGGGGAAGTCCCGGAGGAATAACCGGTGGTGTGCCCGCCGGCCTGACAGGTTGTTGTCCCCGAACGACGAAGGAAACCATCGCCAAAGCAAGAAAAAACAAAAACCTTCCTGCGAAAATCAGGGCGATATTTTTTAAACCAGAGGCCATTTACATAAGACGGGCGATAATTTCATCCACAGTGATGTTTTCAGCTTCGGCCTTGTAATTTTTGATGATTCGGTGCCTGAGGATCGATGGGGCGACGGCCTGAACATCTTCAATATCGGGGGCATATTTCCCGTTGAGCACTGCATGGGTCTTGGCGCCGAGCACCAGATACTGCGACGCCCGGGGTCCCGCACCCCATTTCAGATACTGGTTGGCAACCTCTGCAGCCAGTTCCGTGAACGGTCTGGACCGGGCTGCCAGCTTAACCGCGTACTGAACCACATTGTCGTTAACAGGCACCTTCCTGATCAGATCCTGGAAATATTGAATCTCTTCACCCGAAATTACCGTGTGGAGATCATAATGATAGGTGGAGGTGGTTTTTTTTACGATGGTAATTTCATCGGCGAACTTCGGATAGTCGAGCCATACGGAAAACATAAAACGGTCGAGCTGGGCTTCAGGAAGCGGATACGTGCCTTCCTGCTCGATAGGATTCTGGGTGGCCAGCACAAAAAAGGGCTGCTCCAGAATGAAATGGTGGCCTGCCGACGTCACAGCCTGTTCCTGCATGGCTTCCAGCAACGCCGACTGGGTTTTGGGCGGCGTCCGGTTGATCTCATCGGCCAGAATGATATTGGCAAAAACCGGACCGGGGACAAACCTGAATTGACGATCCTTGTCCAGGATCTCCGTGCCGATGATATCAGATGGCATCAGATCGGGGGTGAACTGGATCCTGTTGTATTTCAATCCCAGAACCTTGGCAATGGAGATGACCAACAACGTCTTTGCAAGTCCCGGAACACCAATCAGCAAACAGTGACCCCGGCTGAATAACGTGTTCAACACTTGGGTAACCACCTGATCCTGACCGTAAATGACCTTCGAAATCTCAGTGTGCAGCTCCCTATACCTGGCATGAAGATCATCCAGGGCTTCCACATCATTTTTGTAATTCATCGCTATTTAAGTGAGGTGCTATTTAATCCAGTTGGAAAATTTGAAATTGCAATTCGCATAGGTATTATCAATCCTGATATAGGTTTTGGCTTGCTGTCGGGCAATCCACTCTTCGAGAACCTGCTGTTTCTTCTTATTCAGATATAATTCGGCAAGCTGCTGGTAATCTTCCTGAAGATTGGCCTTGTGACCCTCCGCCTTGTTCACTAGTTTGATAATTTTGTAAACCGTCTGCTTGGAATTTTCATCAATGGTTTGAAACGGATCTGAGATTTCATTGACTTTCATAGTGGTAATCACCTTGCTGATGTCAGGATCCAAACTCTCGATACTGAACCGGGAGGAAAGCGATTCCGGGTTAATCATGAGACCTCCGTTGTTCCGAGTAATTTTATCATGGGAAAACATCATGGCGGCATTTTCAAAGGTGAGTTGTTGTTTCCTGATTAAATCGCCCAGACTGTCGAGCCGCAAGGAAGCCTTTTCCAGTGCCTCGGGAGCTATCTTGGGCCGCATCAGGATATGCCTGGTATTGATTTTTTCTCCTTTCCGGTCAATGAGCTGAATAATATGATATCCAAATTCACTTTTTACGACATTGGAAATTTTGTCGTCCTTGAGGTTAAAGGCCGCAGCAGCATAGGCAGGGTCCAGCTCCGCCCGACCTTTGTATCCGATCTCACCGCCAAAACGTTGTTCAGGAGCCTCGGAATACAACACTGCCAGCGTGGCAAAATTCGCCCCCTCTTCAACACGCCTTTTGTACTCCCGCAACTGTGCCTTTATCCTGTTGTCCTCTTCAGGATCAATTTCAGGAACGACAGTAATCTGCCTGTATTCATACTGAACCGGAATTTCAGGGATATCTTCATCTTTCAGATTCCTGTAAAACAGCCGGACTTCGGAAGGGGTTGCCGTCACATTTTCCAGAATCTTGCCCTGCATCTGCGAACTGAGAAGCTGATTCCTGATCACCTCCTGTAATTCTGATTTCAGCTCAGGAATGGACTTTTTAAAATAATTCTCCACCTCCTTTTCAGAACCAAAATGGGTGATGAACATCTGAAGCCTCCCATCCAGGTTTTGATTGATCTGGTTATCGGTAACAATGATGTTGGTGTCGAGCAGCGCTTCCGCAACCAGCAATTTGTCAATCAGGAAATCTTCCAGAATCTCGCATTTCATATCTCCTTCGCTGGTGATCCCCTGCGCCTGCTGCTGCTTGAACATCTCCTCAATTTCCGACTTTAGGATAATGTTGTTTCCCACGACAGCGATGATCTGGTCCACTACCCTGTCCTGAGCCACTACAGGAAAATTCCCCCTGAAAAACAAAAGGATGAAAAGGATTATCAGAATCCCGTATTTTGCATTATTCAGCTTCATAATGATAGATTTTAAACTTTTGATTTCTAATACCTTCTACATAAACATCCTCTTCTATTTTTTTCAGAAACTCAGTTTTACGGTTGTTGATGATGATATCCCTGATGTTGTTACTGACATATTCCAATGGGGCGACTGTTCCCTTGCGCCCGTATCCGATAACGCAAACGAGATAATAATATTTCTCATCCCTTTTTTCCACAAGGGAATTCTTCAAATTCGGAAATGAAAAATCCTCGGGCATGTCGGGAAGGTTTTGCAATACGATCCTGGCATCAACCCATTCGTCGAGGTAAAACTGGTAACTTTCAGCATTTCGAAGACAAAACTCCTGAAGTTCTTTAAGATCCTCCCCGGTTGTCATTTCGCAGAAAGCCCTGGCCTGTTCAGGCTTTGAAACCTGCAACGGGATTTTGATATAAATGGCTTTTAAGATGTCATTTGCAAGGATAAAATTCTGCTTGTTGGCGTCATAGAACTGACGCACATCCTCATCGTTCACAAGGGTGTCCATTTTGTCGGCCAGCAGTTCTTTTTTATACCGGTATATGATCAGGGAATTCCGGTATTCCTCAAGTTCCTTGGAGACATCACGCTGGGCCATGGTGAGGTTTTCATGGGCCTTTTTTATCAGTAATTCCGTGGTTACCCATTTCTTGATGTAATCTTCTGCCATCAGGATACTGTCTTCCCTGCTGAGGTTGTTTGGAAGGACACTCTCCAGTTCACTCATGTACAATATTTCATCTCCCACTTTGGCCAGCGGGATCTTTTCCGATCTGTCCGCGAAAATGCAGGAAAAAAGGAGCGGAAGGAGGAGAAAGACGGTGGTATATGGGAATTTGGGTTTACCCATTCGTAATTTTCTTCATCAATTTTTTATTGATTCTGACGGGGTATTTTTTACGGAGTTCCTTCACCCAATTATCTTCAAGATACTGCTGATAGTCAGCAATATGGTATCCCCTTGCCTCATTCAGCAATTTGGGTTCAGGAGCGATGAGTTCCCCATTGACAAATCCTGTTTCCTGATTCCAGTTCTCAGGTTTATCACCCTTCCAGATGTAGTAGTCGATGACCGGATCCGCTCCTTTTTCCCAGGTTCCTTCAGTAACGGTGATGCTCCCTGTGCCAAGGCGGAGCAGATCCTGCAGTTCGGAAGCAAGAACTCCCGACTCCAGATATTTTTCAGCCTCCTCCCTGACGGCATTATTCACGCACTGCAGGATGGCTCCTTTGAATCGCTCGGGCCACATGTATTTCTGCCTGTTGGTTTCATAAAACCGGGCAAGGCCTGCCGAATCGGAAGAAGCTTTCTGCCAGATCTTATTTTCCGAAATATTGAAAAGCAGAATGCCGTCATGGTATTCTTGCAGCAGGGACCGAAACTCAGGATGCTTTCTTTCCAGCTGGCTGTCTTCATAATCCAGAAGTTTGCTGTTTTCCCATTCATGGAAAAGCTGGTTGAAGCGGGAGCGGTCGTTTTTCAGGAGTACCGGAGGCATCTGTTTCAAATGGCTGATCCAATCCCGGGTGGTGACGTTGTTTCCGGCAAAGGAAAAAAGAATAGGATCGGGGGCAGGGTTATCAGGAAGAACCAGGGAGTCCTGTTGCAGCCATTCAACAGTCGAATGAAGAAGATCATCCACGGCTTGCTGGTTCCTGGTGAAGTCATATTCATCTCTCAGCTGTTTCACGAAAACATCCCGGCTTTTGACACTCCTTTCGCCATCGCGTTTGATTCGTTCCTCGATTTCCCGCTTTACCTCGCCGAATTCAGGCACCGGCCTGCGTTCAAGCCGCTTTATGATATGAAAGCCGAATCCCGAATCGACAGGTTTGGAAATATCACCATCGTTCAGGAGTTCAAAGGCCGGATCGGCAAATTCAGGGATCATCCTGCTCCTGGAGAACCAGGGCATTTCCCCTTTGTTTGCCGCACTCCGCTGATCATCGGACACCTGACTGGCAAGGGTGCCAAAATCGGCGCCTTTTTCGATAAGCGCATAAATGCTGTCAGCAGCCTGACGGGCACTCAATTTCTGCTCCGGTGTGGCATCCTGTGGATAGACCTTCATGATATGGGCAACATGAATCTCTCCCCCGGCATCCCGGGTTTGGTGAACTTTCAGCAGATGATAGCCGAAACGGGTCCTCACGGGTGAGGAGACCTCCCCCACAGGAGTGGAATAGGCCGCCTCTTCAAAAGGATAGACCATCTGGAATACCGTGAACCACCCCAGCTCTCCCTTGTTGGTCTGCGCTGAAGGATCCTGGGAGTATAACGATGCGGCCTCATTGAAATCGAGACCTCCCAATATCTCTTTTCTGATTTCCAGAACCCTTTGGTATGCCGCAAGGGTATCCTCCGGAACAGCATTTTCCGGAACGCTGATCATGAGATGGCTCGCATAGACCTCTTTTTTCATCCGCTGGTAGGTCTCCTCAACGATCTTGTCATTATAACTGACGTTGGTCAGGTAAGGAGTGGCCAGCTCATCCCGGTAACCGTCAAGTTCCGTACGGAACGCTGAAAGAGTGTCCATCCCCAACGATTGGGCTTCGAGGACCTTAAGTTTAAAATTAACGAACAGTTCAAGATATTCGGCAGCTGTTTTTTTGTTCTCCGGATCCTGAATGTTGGAATTGTTCCGCTCGTAAATGCGCAGGAACTCATCCATCGTAACGGGAGTTTTGCCAATGGTGACCAGCACATCCTTTTTTTTCTGGGCTGCGGAAGCCAAACTAAGGGCAAATACCAAAAACCCTGCTAAAATAACTCTCTTCATATGAACTTATTACTAAAAATGGGAACTGTCATTTCTAAGGCCCCTTAACCTTAACCTCAACCTAAATCTTAATCTTAATCTTAACCTCAATTTAACCTCAGCTACTGCTGCCTGCTGCTATAATTGGGTGCTTCCCGGGTGATGGCCACATCGTGGGGATGGCTTTCCTGGATTCCGGCATTGGAAATCCGGGTAAACTTAGCCTCCTGTAGCATGGTGATGTTTTTAGCACCGCAATAGCCCATTCCGGCGCGCAGCCCGCCCATCATCTGGTAAAGCACTTCATCGAGGGTGCCTTTGAAGGGTACCCTGGCTGCTATTCCCTCGGGCACCAGTTTTTTGATATCTTCTTCCATATCCTGGAAATATCTGTCTTTAGACCCTTTCTGCATGGCTTCTATGGATCCCATTCCACGGTAAGCCTTGAATTTCCGGCCCTGATAGAGGATGGTCTCCCCGGGAGACTCCTCCACTCCGGCGAGGAGGCCTCCTGCCATGACAGCATGGGCTCCCGCCGCCAAAGCTTTGACGATATCTCCCGAGTACCGGATCCCTCCGTCGGCGATGACGGGCACCCCCGAGCCCCTGATGGTTTTGGCTACATTGTAGATGGCTGAAAGCTGGGGCATTCCCACACCGGCAATGACGCGCGTCGTACAGATGGAGCCGGGACCTATTCCCACCTTCACCGCATCGGCGCCGGCTTTCACAAGGTCACGGGCTGCTTCCCCGGTCGCTATGTTCCCGGCAACAATCTCCAACCCGGGATAGGCTTTCCTGGTCAGGCGGAGCATCTCCATGACTCCTTTCGAGTGCCCATGAGCCGTATCAATGACAATGGCATCGACCTGGGCCTGAACAAGGGCTTCCACACGTTCCATGCTGTCACCCGACACCCCTACCGCAGCCGACACACGCAACCTCCCCTTTTCATCCTTGCAAGCCAAAGGCTTGTCCTTCGCTTTCGTAATATCCTTGTAGGTCACCAATCCGATCAGTTTACCATTACGATCCACAACAGGCAACTTCTCAATCTTGTGACTCTGTAATATTTCCGATGCCTTCTCCAGGTTAGTCGATTCCGTAGTGGTGATGAGGTTCTCACTCGTCATCACCTCTTCGATGGGCCTTTCCATGTTTTTCTCAAAACGAAGATCCCGGTTGGTTACGATGCCTACCAGAAAACCTCCCCTGTCAATGACCGGAATGCCCCCGATCTTGTAACTGGTCATCAATTCCAAGGCATCCCCGACTTTCCTCCCCCTTTCAATGGTGACCGGATCAAAGATCATCCCGTTCTCGGCCCGCTTCACACTGATGACCTGTCTCGCCTGTTCATCAATGTCCATGTTCTTGTGGATGACGCCGATACCCCCTTCCCTGGCTATGGCAATGGCCAGCTTGTATTCGGTAACGGTATCCATCGCCGCCGAAACCACAGGGGTATTGATGACAATGTTGCGTGTGAATAATGATTTCAGGTCAACATCCCGTGGCAATATTTCCGAGTAAGCAGGGATCAGCAAAACGTCATCAAAAGTCAGACCTTCTGAAATTACTTTGTCTGAAAGAAAAGACATCGGCGTATTTTTTAGATTTTATTAATTCGCAAAACTACAAATTTTAACGTATTACACTCCTATAATTTTACGGCCTGCAGGATTTTGACCATAAAAATTGTTAAAGAAAAAGGGGTTTCGTTAATTTGTACGACGGTGAACGATTTCCGGAAAATATTACAGAAATACTGGGGTTATCCTGCCTTCCGGCCTCTGCAGCTCGAGATCATTGAATCGGTAGCTGCGGGAAAGGATACCCTGGGATTGTTGCCTACTGGCGGCGGCAAGTCCATTACATTCCAGGTTTTTTCGCTATCGGCTGAAGGAATGTGCCTCGTTGTCACCCCGTTGATCGCCTTAATGAAGGATCAGGTCGAAAATCTACGGAACCGCGGCATCAGGGCCCTGAGCCTCCATAGCGGTATGTCCTCCCTCGAGATCAAAACTACTTTTGACAATGCCGTCTGGGGGGATTACAAATTCCTCTATGTCTCCCCGGAACGGCTGGAGTCGGAGATTTTCCTGGAACGGCTGAAATCCATGAACATCAACCTGATCACGGTCGACGAAGCCCACTGTATCTCCCAGTGGGGATACGACTTCAGGCCCAGTTATCTGAAAATTGCAGCCCTCCGGCCTCTGCTTCCCGGGGTGCCGGTGCTGGCACTTACAGCCACCGCCACACCCCGGGTGGTCGGGGACATTCAGGACAAGTTACTCTTCATTGAAAAAAATGTCAAATCAATGTCTTTCGCACGCACCAACCTGGCCTATATGGTGAGAGGGAAAGAGGACAAACTGGGGTACCTTGTCAAAACCCTTCAACGGGCAAAAGGCAGCGGCATTGTTTATATGCGCAACCGACGGGGAACCCGCGAAGTGGCAGACCTGCTCAGAAAAAATGAGATCCCTGCCGATTTCTACCACGCCGGGCTAAACAGCGAGTTGCGCCACCGCCGCCAGGACGAATGGATCAGCGGTAAAACCAGGGTTATTGTTGCAACCAATGCTTTCGGAATGGGAATAGATAAGCCTGATGTGCGGTTCGTGATCCATGTTGACCTCCCCGATTCCCTCGAAGCATATTTCCAGGAAGCCGGAAGGGCAGGCCGCGACGGCAAAAAATCGGTGGCTGTCATGCTGTTTAACAACGCCGATAAACAAAAACTCAAAAAACACCTCTCCGTTATCTTTCCCGATATCGAATATGTCAAAAGAATTTACGAGGCAGTGTGCAATTTCCTGCAGGTAGCCGTCGGTTTCGGAAAAAACCAGGTTTTTGACTTTCCGCTGGAATCATTCGCTGAAAAGTACAAATTTCAGGTAGCCCAGGTATACCACAGCCTGAAGATCATCCAACGGCAGGGGTATTTTGAATTTACCGAAGAGATGGATTCTCCTTCCCGGGTTTACTTTCTCGTCAACCGTGACGATCTCTACAAGTTCCAGATCGCCAATGAAGCGTATGACGGATTTATCAAACTCCTGCTGCGCTCCTATACCGGATTGTTCACCGGATATGTGGTCATCGAAGAAGATCTGCTGGCCGCCAGGGCAAGCACGACCACCCAGGTAATCTGCAATTTCCTGAAACACCTCAGCAGCAATCGCATCATAGATTACATACCCCGAAAAAAGACACCCTACATCTATTTTACCAGGGAGAGGTCAGAACAGGAAAAACTCTTCTTCTCAAAGGAGAATTACGACCTTCGCAAACAGGATTTCCGGGACAGAATCGAGGCCGTGATCCATTATGCCTCCTCCTCCACCAAATGCCGGAGCCAGATGCTCCTCGACTACTTCGGAGAGAAGAATGCGGAACGGTGCGGCATTTGTGACGTATGCCTCGAACGGAACCAGCTGGGCCTGAGCAAACTGGAATTCGACCAGATCCTGGAAGTCATCAGGCTGGGACTTTCGGAACCCCTTCTTCCCGAAGAACTTCTTTTCAGGTTCGGACCCGACAATGACAAATACAGGCTCGTGCTCCGGTGGCTCCTCGATAATGAAAAGGTAGTCAGAAGGATTGACAACAAGCTGGAATGGAATACCCGTAAGTAATCCGATTTTGTTAATTTTGCAGCTTCATAGCACCAGGATGGAGAGTGACACTTTAAACAAAATCGTTTATTCCAGAAATGTCGTCGAATTCGTGGCCGTGGCCAGTGAATTCTGCAGGGTGGTGGAATCGTCAGCGCAGTATTATGCACCGGCACTGGTCGATCTGACCCGTAAACTGCTGCCCCTTTTGTACTTTAAGGCTTCTTTGCTCCCTGAAGTCAACCCTGTCGCTGATGATCCCCTGGAAAAATATGTCACCGAACTCGATTACATGGTGTTGCTTCAGAAATGGACGGAAATACTGGGAGAACATGATACGTTTTACGAAGTGTTTGACCCTGACATCCAATTCGGGAGTGAAACGGTTACGGCGTCCGTCTCAGAAAACATCCTGGATATCTACCAGGACCTGAAAGATTTTGTCATGGCTTACAGCCTTGGAAATGAGGAAGTCATGAACGATTCCCTGGCCGAATGCCGTTCGCACTTCGTTGAATTCTGGGGACAACGCCTTGTCAACGTGCTGAGGGCCCTGCACCAGCTCACTTTTTCGGGATTTACCCGCGAAGGGGAAATGAGACCGGTGAAACCAAATGCTCCGGAGGAGAATTCCTCCGGATGGGTACATCACTTTTTCGGACCTGACAATGAATGAATTTCTCTCTGCCTTCAAGGAGACCATTTCAGCACAGGAGATGTCCCTGTTGCCCCTCAGGCAGTTTGAGGGGGAGATCATCCTTGTGGAAGCCCCAGCCGATGTACGGGAGGCGGTGTCATGTCTGAAAAGGGCACGGGTGCTCGGTTTTGACACGGAAACAAAACCCTCGTTCCGGAAGGGGAATAACCACAAAGTAGCCCTCCTTCAGCTTGCCACCCATGACCAAGCTTTTCTCTTCAGGGTGGCAAAAACCGGCATCCCCGATGCACTCCGGAATCTGCTTTCCGATCCCAGGATCATGAAAGCAGGAGTGGCAATTCACGATGACCTGAAAGCTCTTCAGAAGATCAGGGCATTTAAGCCCGGAGGCTTCGTGGAACTCCAGGAAAAAGCAAAAAAAATGGGGATCAGAGATTTCAGCCTGAAAAAGCTGTGCGCCATTCTGCTGGGTTTCCGCATTTCAAAATCGCAGCAACTTTCCAACTGGGAAGCGGAAGAACTGACCCCCCAGCAGATGGTGTATGCCGCTACCGACGCATGGGCATCCCTGATAATCAACGACAAATTTCAACAAGTCAGCCCGTGACCTTCCCCTATGAAACCCTGACCCTGAAACCCGGCAAGGAGCAAGCCCTGTTGCGATTCCATCCCGAAGGGGAATATCTCAAAGGCCTGGTGCTTTTCGTGGAATAGTGATATCCCCGGAAAGAGCGGCGGCAAAGCTCCCTGGGGAACTTTGCCGCCACACATCGCGGTCCTTCTCATCATCACTCAGGGAATACCGCAAAATCGGAATTGTTGAGGTAGTCAAGGCTCATCTTGCAGCTTTCAAAAGGCTCAAAATTGTACCGCTCTACCTCTACAATACCATATTTCATCCCTGACAATTCGAGTGAAGGCCAGATGGCGGCAAAATCGACCTTTCCGCTGGTTCCCACTTCCGCCTCATCCTTCACATGCCAGAGGTAAAACCTGCCCGGATAATTGGTGAAATAATCAACCGGATTCTTGCCTCCGACCACACACCAGTAAAGGTCTATCTGGAACATCACTTTTTCAGGATCGGTATTCTGAAGCATGAAATCGTAAACGGTAACACTGTCCAGAACTGTGGAAAACTCCTTATCATGGTTATGATAGCCGAATAAAATCCCCTTTGCCTTGCATTTTTCCCCCACTTCGTTGAAGTAGTCACAATACTTCCGGAGTCCTTCCAGGCTTTCGTAGCCTGTCCTTCCCATCCAGGGCTGGACAATCCATTTCACACCAGCAGCTGCGTGAGCATCGATGCACTGATCCCACCAGGCCATCGTTTCCTCGTAACCGGTACTGTCGGGAACATCCCGCCCGGTATGCGATCCCAGAAAAGCCATCCCGTTGCTTTCACAGAGTTTTTTAAAATCTCCGGGATCCATTCCGTAAAACTTTCCATCGCGGTAACCGGCTGCTTCTACAAAGGTGTAGCCCATCTTGCCCACTTTCTCCACGGT
Source organism: Prolixibacteraceae bacterium UBA1413 (assembly GCA_002304925.1). GTDB lineage: Bacteria > Bacteroidota > Bacteroidia > Bacteroidales > Prolixibacteraceae > UBA1413. Next base: position 134,027 of record DBPT01000025.1, on the reverse strand, counting down.
CCCGGCAACATCGGCGCCAATGGAATCACGAAGGGAATACAACTGAAGCCCCACGTTCTTGTGGGGAGCAGATTTTTCACACGATACCATGGTGACCAACGCCATTACGAACACAAAAGGCACCAGCCAGGAAATTCTCAAATCTCTCTTTTTCATTTTTAAATCTGGTTTATGGTTCAACAAAATAACAGTTTACTGAAAAGCCTTTCAAAAATAGAAAACCGGGCTCATTTTTTATAATTTTAGCCCCTCAAATTTTTTATGAAAGTACAACGGAATACCAAACCCATCCTTGCAGCCCTGGGAGCGATGCTTTTTTGGAGTTTCTCCTTTGTCTGGGTAAAGGTAGCTTATGAAGCCTATGAACCCCTGACGGTAGTCCTTCTCCGGCTTTTGATTTCAGTACTCATCCTTCTTCCTTTTGCCTTCTTCATCAGAAGACTGCAGATCCCCACCAGGAAAGATGCCGCCATCTTACTCCTGCTGGCGTTTTTTGAACCTTTCCTGTACTTCATGGGAGAGAGTTACGGGTTAAAATATGTTTCATCGACGGTTGCAGCAGTGATAGTGGCCACCATCCCCCTGTTTGCCCCCCTTTTCGCCTGGCACTTTTACCGCGAAAGGTTAAGCAAGATGAATTTAGCCGGACTGGCGGCCTCTTTCGCAGGGGTAACCATGGTGGTTATCAATCCCGATTTCACTTTCTCGGCATCTCCCAAAGGGGTGGCGCTGGAATTCCTGGCCGTATTTTCCGCCATTGCCTATTCTACGGTGTTGCGAAAATTGGCTTTCCGGTACAACACCTTCACCATCATAGCCTTTCAAAACCTGATCGGCATTTTTCTGTTTCTCCCCTTCTGGTTTATTTTCGAAATGAAAGGATTCATCAACACTCCCTTTCACCCCGGAGCGTTCCGGGCCATCCTTTTACTGGCCGTCTTTGCATCATCCCTTGCCTTCATCCTCTTTACTTACAGCGTCAGAAGCATGGGGATCAACCGGTCGAACAGCTATATCAACCTGATCCCTGTTTTTGTAGCCATTTTCGCCTGGTTTATCCTTGGCGAGGAACTTACCCTGCAGAAAATTACGGGAATTGCCATCGTGATCGGGGGTTTGTTTCTTGCCCAGGTCAAAAAGCGGCGTTACGGGGAATCCGGGGGATGAAGAGGTTGTTTAAGACTTGTAATAAATCAATATCTTTGGCGTTATTGAAAAAATGAACACGGACATGGTTCCAAAAAAAATAGCGCTCTTGCTTCTGCTGATGGCGTACCTGCCGGTACACGCCCAGATTGGCGGCGAAACCACTTATCAGTTTCTTTCACTGACCAATTCAGCAAGAATGGCAGCCCTGGGAGGGAACCAGGTAGCCCTGGCCGATACAACCGACCTGAACCTCCCGTTTCACAATCCTGCCTTGCTCCATGAATCGATGATCAGGCAGGTGGTGGTGAACTATGTCAATTATATGGACGGCATCAATTTCGGATATGTTTCTTATGCCTTTAACACGGGAAATACAGGAACCGCTGCCGTCGGGGTTCATTATATCAATTATGGACAGTTCGTTGCTGCAGATGAGGAAGGAATCATTTCAGGAAATCATTTCAACGCCGGGGAATACGCTTTTAACCTGATGTGGTCCAATCACTATCTCAACTGGCGATATGGCATCAACCTGAAGCCGGTACTCTCTGTTTTCGAGGTTTACCGTTCTTACGGAATAGCCGCCGACGCCGGCATTGCCTGGATTTCATTGAACAGAAGGACGACGCTTGGAGTGGCGGCACGCAACTTCGGGACCCAGTTCACTACCTATTATGAAAACGGGGAAAAAGAGAAGCTGCCTTTTAATGTGATGGCAGGAATGTCGCAAAAACTGGCCCACGCTCCCGTGATCTTTTCCATTACCGCCCATCACCTGAACAACTGGAATCTTGCTGATCCCGAAGAGGATGAAATTGAAGATGATTTCGTCATCGAACCACAGGAGCGTTTCTCCAAACAACTCATGCGTCATCTCCTGCTGGGAACAGAGATCATGCCCTCTCCGAATTTCACCATCAGGGCCGGATACAACTACCATCTCCGCCAGGAACTCAAACTGGAACAGAAACTTTCGACCGTCGGTTTCTCCTTGGGATTCGGGATAAGAATCAAACGCTTCCGCCTTGATTATTCCACCACCCGTTATCATCTGGCAGGTTCCTCCAACCACATATCCCTGGCTGTCAACCTGAACAGATATTTTTAAAAACCGTTTGTTTCCCTCCGATTTTTGTATCTTAGAATTCCAATAAATACGGATGATGGAACGGAAAAAAATCATTGTTGCCATAGACGGATTTTCATCGTGCGGCAAAAGCACCCTGGCAAAGTCACTCGCCAGGGCGCTTGGCTATATCTATATTGACAGCGGAGCCATGTACAGGGCGGTGACCTTGTATGCCCTGAGAAACCAATGGATCAGGAACGGACAGCTCGATACGAAAGCCATCCTTGACGGGCTCAGCCTGATCTCCGTCTCCTTTTCCTTTGACCCTGCCACCGAAAGGAATACCACCTATATGAACGGTGAAAACATTGAGGAGGAAATCAGACAACTTCACGTGTCGGAATATGTCAGTCAGGTGAGCGCCATTAAAGAAGTGCGCCTGGCGATGGTACGGCTGCAGCAGGAAATGGGAAAAGACAAAGGGGTTGTCATGGATGGCCGAGACATCGGAACGGTCGTTTTTCCCGGTGCCGAACTCAAGATTTTCATGACTGCCGATCCTGAGATCAGGGCGTTGCGCAGGTTCAGGGAACTCACCCTGAAAGGCATCTCCGTATCTATGGAAGAGATACGGGAAAATATCAGGGCTCGCGACTTCATGGACCAGAACAGAGAGGAAAGCCCCTTGCGGAAGGCTGAAGACGCCATCATCCTGGACAACAGCTTCCTCACCCCTGAGGAACAACTCTTGTGGGCGCTCGAAAAAGCGAATGAAACGAGCATGTAACAGTTTACACAAAAGGGCATGTAAATTTGCTCCATGCGAGTTCCAAGAGCGTGAAGAGCGGATCTGGCATGACTGTGATAAATAATTGAAAAACAATACATTAAACCGCAAATATAGGAGTGAAATCACGTGCACCGATGAAAATCGTAATTGACAAAAAATCAGGTTTCTGCTTCGGCGTCATCAATGCCATCGGCAAAGCGGAAGAGGTGCTTGCAAGGGTCGGTCATCTCTACTGTCTGGGGGATATCGTACATAATGAAGCTGAAGTTGCCCATCTGCAAAGTTTGGGCATGGAGACCATTACCCGCGACACCTTTTTCAAGCTGAGCAATTGCGAAGTCCTCATCAGGGCACACGGAGAGCCCCCGGAAACGTATGAATATGCCGCAAAGCACAACATCACCCTGATTGATGCAACCTGCCCGGTGGTCCTTCAATTGCAGAAAAGGGTAAAAACCGCATGGAAAAACCTTATGACCGAAAACGGACAGCTTGTTTTTTTCGGCAAACCGGGACATGCGGAAACCGTCGGAATTAACGGACAGATCGGGAACAATGCCATCATCGTCCAGAAAACTGAGGATCTCGAAAAAATCGATTTCAGCAAGCCTGTGGAAGTATTTTCACAAACCACCATGCCCTTAAAACAATTCAATGACCTCACCGGCCAGATACTGGAACGGGCTGCCGACAAGGACAAAGTAACCATCAGGGATACCATCTGCCGGCAGGTGACCAACAGGGGGCCCCACCTGAAAATTTTCGCGTCGCAGTTCGATGTGGTCATTTTTGTGGCCGGGAAAAAAAGTTCCAACGGGATTGTCCTTTACCAGGTCTGCAAATCGGTCAATCCCCGGACTTACCCCGTGGAAGGAGCTGCGGAACTCCGTGCCGAATGGTTCTCAGATGTTGACAGCGTGGGCATCTGCGGTGCCACCTCAACCCCCTTCTGGCTGATGGAAAAAGTGGCCGACAGCATCAGCCGGGATTTCTCAAAACCATAATATCCCCGGAATTGTTACCTTTACCTGACAGGCAGATGACACCATGGCCGCACTTTTTGCTGAAGTTATTTTACCGCTTCCCCTGGGGGACACTTTCACCTACCGCATACCCCCGGGGCTGGAATCCCTGGTTTCCCCCGGCAAAAGGGTGATTGTCAGGTTCGGAAAGAAAAAGAGCTACTCAGCACTCGTCGATTCCATTCATAACATTCATCCGGCAGGGATCAAGGTGAAGGAGATCGATTCGGTGGTTGATGACCGGCAGGTGGTCAACACGATTAACCTGAAGTTCTGGAAATGGATGGCTCACTATTACCTCTGCCCACTGGGTGATGTCATGAAGGCCGCCTTGCCTGCAGGCCTCAGGCTTGAAAGTACAGCCATGATTTTGGTCAATCCGTTGCCCCGGGAAACAGAACTTACCGATGACGAAACCGACCTTATCAATGCCATCGGACACAAAACATTCACTATCAGGGAACTCCAAACACGAATGGGAGATTCTTTCTCCTTCCGAATCCTCCGGAAACTGATCGACAATCAGCTTATCCTTACGGAAGAAAAAGTAACCGCCAGGTTTAAACCGGTATACAAAACCATGGTATCGCTTCATCCTTCCGTCACCTCTTCCGCACAGATGGAAGCCCTGATGAAAGATCTGAAGAGAGCTCCCCGTCAGAAAGAAATTCTGGATCATTTCCTGCGGATGGTGTCGCCTTTCACCACGAAAGGGGAGGGTTCAGTTGACAAAAAAAGATTATGGACGCAAGGCCCTTTCAGTGAGTCGGCTTTCACCCAACTGGTTGCCCGAAAGATCCTTGCCCTGACCCGGGTCGAAACCTCCCGGATCAAGCATCAGGCTGCCGAACAGACCAGCCTGAACCTCCTGTCGAAAAGCCAGTTACAAGCCCTTACAGAAATCAGGGAACAATTCATTCACAAACCGGTTGTTCTGCTGCACGGAATTACGGCCAGCGGGAAAACTGAAATTTATATCCATTTGATCGAGAAAGCGCTTAAAGAAGGAAAGCAGATTCTTTACCTGGTTCCGGAGATATCCCTGACCCCGCAGATCATTGACAGGTTAAGCCGGGTTTTTGGGAGTAAGACCATGATATACCATTCAAGGATGGGCGATGCAGAGAGGGTCGAAATATGGAACCGGGTAGCTGCTTCAGACAGTGAGGGTGAACCTTCGGGCCAGGTGATTCTGGGAGCCCGGTCGGCCCTCTTCCTGCCTTTTTCCAAGCTGGGACTGATCATTGTGGACGAAGAACACGAGAATTCATATAAACAGAGTGACCCATCCCCCCGTTACCATGCGCGTGACATGGCCGTTGTGGCCGGCAATCTCAGCAAAGCTCCGGTACTGCTCGGATCGGCGACCCCGTCATTCGAGTCTTACCGGAATGCAAAGCTTGGAAAATATGGTCTTGTAACCCTCTCACAAAGATTCGGGACGGCTGAGATGCCCGAAATTATCATTGCTGATATCCAGAGGGCCCGAAAACGGCGCGAGATGCGCGCGATGCTCACCCCTGAGTTGTACATGAAAATTTCGGAAGCCCTGGAGAATGGTGAACAGGTAATTCTTTTCCAAAACCGGCGGGGCTATTCCCCTTTTGTCGAATGCCACGAATGCGGGTGGATCCCGGTTTGTGACCGTTGCGATGTCAGCCTCACCTTTCACAAAAGCGCAAACCGGCTGATCTGCCATTATTGCGGCCTTAGCATCTCCATTCCCCCGGTATGCAATAAATGCGGATCTCCCGGAATCAAAACCCGCGGTTTCGGCACTGAGAAGGTGGAGGATGAAATCAAAGGCATATTTCCAGGGGCAAGGATTGCACGCATGGACCTGGACACCACCCGGTCGGCTCATGCCCTCGAAAAAATCATCCGGCAGTTGGAGAAAGGGCGGACTGACATTCTTATCGGGACACAAATGGTAACCAAAGGGCTGGATTTTGAAACCATCAGCGTTGTCGGGATTCTCAATGCCGATAACCTGATCGGCTATCCTGACTTCAGGGCCCATGAAAGGGCATTCCAGTTGCTCATGCAGGTGGGGGGACGTTCAGGGCGGAAGGACAAACAGGGAAGCGTGGTCATTCAGACTTCGCGGCCCGACCATCCCGTTATCGGCTTTGTCAAAGGAGATGACTTTCAAGGATTGTACAACAACCTGATGCCTGAAAGAAAACTCTTCGGCTACCCGCCCTGGTTCCGGCTCATCAAAATCGCCGTTAAACATTTGAAACAGGAAATCGCGGACCAGGCGGCCGGGGAGCTGGCCAGGGAATTGCGCAAAACCACCCTTTTCCGGGTCATGGGGCCCCAGGCACCTCTGATCGGACGGTTAAGATCATGGCATATCAGGGAAATATGGATCAAGGTGGCACGTGATCATCATGCAGGACAGGTCAGAAACATCATTCTCTCGGCCACGGAAAAAACCAGAGAATCGCCGGGGAATGGCGGCACACTCATCCAGATAGATGTGGATCCCATGTAAAATTATCCCTGGTCATGCCAATCCTTGCATAAAATCACTATTTGAGGGTTTATTTTTTTTACATTTGCAATTTAAAAAATTTACGGTGTGAATTCGCAGGATGTAGAGACACTTTTCAGCCAATTTGAGAAGATAACGGCCATGGTCATCGGAGATGCCATGGTTGACAGCTACCTGTGGGGAAAAGTCGAAAGGGTATCTCCCGAAGCCCCGATTCCCATTGTTTCGGTAACCAATAAAGAAAACCGCCTGGGAGGGGCGGCGAATGTTTCGCTGAACCTGCAGGCACTGGGAGCCACTCCCCTTTTGTTTTCAGTGATAGGAGATGATGAAAAGGGACGCCGGTTCCGCAAACTGATGGAAAAAAACAACCTGGCGGCCGAGGGCATATTTGTAGATCCACACAGGATAACCACCGTAAAAAGCAGAATCATATGCAACGGCCAGCATATTGCCAGGATCGACGAAGAATCGACCGACTTCATTGAATCCACCCTCGAAACAATCATCTTTGCCGCCATCCAGCGAACCATAGAAAACAGGAAAATCGATGTCATCATATTTGTCGATTACGACAAGGGGATGATCACCCCTTCCCTGTTCAGCAAGGTCCTTGCCCTGGCAAAAGAAAAAAATATTTTTGTGGCTGTAGATCCCAAAAAACGAAATTTCCCGGTTTATCACGATGTAGACCTTTTCAAACCCAATTTCAAGGAATTTGTTGAAGGGACCGGACAGATCATCAGGAAAGGGGATCTTGATCATTTGAAAAAGGCTGCCGAAGAGTATAAGAAAGAGAAATCCTATAAGCTTATCTTCATCACCCTCTCCGAACTGGGGGTTTTTATCAGCAATGGGGTAAGCCAAACCTATTACCCCGCTGAAATCCGTTATATTGCGGATGTTTCCGGAGCCGGTGACACCGTTCTTTCAGTAGCAAGCCTCTGCCTGGCCACCAATATGCCGCCGCACATGATGGCCCTGCTTTCCAATATGGCTGGCGGACTTGTATGCGAACAGGTCGGGGTGGTGCCCATCAACAGGGAACGTTTTAAAAAGGAAATGGAAAAAGCTTCCTTCTGAACCCGGGTCATCCTTCCTCCGGGCAACGCCAACGTCAGTGATCTGTCAGCGATTTCCAAGAAAATATTAACTTTGACGATTGCAAAAACAGCTTTTTATGGGGAAAATAATTGCCTTGGCCAACCAAAAAGGAGGGGTTGGTAAAACCACGACAACAATCAATCTGGCGGCGAGCCTGGCGATTCTTGAAAAAAAAGTGCTTGTGATCGATGCTGATCCGCAGGCCAACGCCACATCAGGCCTGGGGTTCGATCATAAAACCATTAAAACAAGCATCTATGAATGCATCGTGGATGAGATCGATATTAACAAAATTGTCCTGAATACCGAAATCGACAATCTGGATTTGATTCCTTCCCATATTGACCTGGTCGGTGCTGAAATTGAAATGCTGAACCTCCCCAACCGTGAAAAGGTACTGAAACATACCATTGACAGGCTGAAAAATCATTATGATTTCATCCTGATCGACTGTTCCCCTTCCCTGGGGCTGATCACCGTCAATGCGCTTACGGCTGCCGATTCGGTCATCATCCCGGTGCAGTGTGAATATTTTGCTCTCGAAGGTTTGGGGAAACTGCTGAACACCATAAAAATCATCCAGAACCGTCTGAATCCGGAACTCGAAATTGAAGGATTTCTGCTCACCATGTATGATTCACGGGTGAACCTTTCGAACCAGGTCTACGAAGAGGTGAAGCGCCATTTCCAGGATATGGTTTTCGACACTGTGATTCAGCGGAATGTAAAAATCAGCGAAGCCCCCAGTTACGGGAAACCCGTTGTGTTATACGACGCCAGTGCCCGGGGGGCCATCAATCACATGAATCTGGCCAGGGAGATCCTTCAGCGGAACGACATGACCAGTCTGCGGCAGGAAGATAAACTCATTAATCATTAATTCACAAAATGGCAAAACGAAGCGTGCTGGGGAGAGGCCTCGGAGCCCTGATGGATGATGCCGACATCATCAAGGAACAAATTTCGGGAATCGCGGAAATCGAACTCAGCAGAATAGATGCAAATCCTTTTCAGCCCAGGAGCACTTTTGACCAGGAAAAACTGGAAGAACTCTCGGCGTCGATTCGGGAAATCGGACTTATTCAACCTATTACCCTCCGCAAGACCAACGACGACCGGTACCAGATCATCACCGGTGAGCGCCGTTTCAGGGCCGCCCAGATGGCAGGACTCCACAAAATCCCGGCCTTTATCCGTGAGGCTGACAACGATTCCATGCTTGAAATGGCCCTGGTTGAAAATATCCAGCGCGAAGACCTGAATCCTATCGAGATTTCTCTCAGCTACCAGCGCCTCATCGAAGAGTGTAACCTCACCCAGGAAACCCTGAGCGCAAGAATCGGAAAAAAACGATCCACGGTAACCAATTACCTTCGCCTGCTCAAACTTCCGGCCATGATCCAGAAAGGGCTGAAAGAAAAACAAATCAGCGTGGGGCACGCCAAAGCACTCATCAATATCGAAGAGGAAGAGATCCAGCTGATGCTCTACAGCCAGATCCTGCAGCATGACTACTCGGTGCGGAAAATCGAGGAAATCGTCAGGGATATGAATGAGAAGGAACCGGTTTTAGAGAAAGAGAAAAAAATAAAGGGGAAATTACCCGACCGGCTCCTGGCCGTCAAGGAACTGCTGGAAAAAACCATTCCCCTGCCCTTCCGGTTTTCAGCCAACGAAGAAGGAAAAGGGAAACTCATAATCACCTTCAAATCTGAAAATGAGCTCCATAAAATTGTTAAAATTCTTGAAAATCAAACAAACCCATCTTAATTGCAGGTAGATACTTGCAGCATTCTTTTAATTTTGCCGCAAAAGAAGGTGTAGTGACGAAAATTCTGCCGGGGAAAAAGTTGATCATAGGGTTCAGTCTGCTGTTGGCGATGACAGGCCGTTTGCCGGCCAGGGGAATGCCCGGTGAACCCCTCAGAAAAGACACGATCATTGCCGCCGCCGATACCCTGAGGAATGACACCGTACGACAAACCATTGCCGTTCCCGAAACCAGGGAAACCCAAATGCCGGGCGATACCCTGAAATCCGACACCCTTCTTTCCCCGGCACAAAAAACGAAACCTGTACCGCTTCCCGGAGAAGAAGCACATTCCCCCCGGAAAGCGTCCGTCTATTCAGCCATCTTGCCAGGGCTCGGACAGGCATACAATAAAAAATATTGGAAAATACCGATTATCTATGGCGGTTTTGCCGCCTTCGGATACTTCATCGGATGGAATAACAAAAACTTCCTGACCGCCAAAAGAGCTTACAGCGACCTGACCGACACCATCCCCGGAACCGATTCCTTCATGAAACTGAAACAAATCATCTATTATGACCTGAACAAGGCTTCGGATGTGGCCAGTCTGAAACAGGGCCTCATTTCAAGCCAGAACTATTTCAGACGCAACCGCGACCTGCTGATCATCGTCACCGTAGCTTTCTACGGACTGAATATCATTGATGCCAGCGTGGATGCCCATTTTTTCAATTTTGACATCAGCGATGACCTGACTTTTAACTGGCAGCCGGAATTGAGACAGACACAATCACAGCATATTTTTTGTTTAAATTGCTCCTTCCGGTTTTAAATGAATAATTTCTGAATTCCTGAGAAAAAAACTGAAATGCTCCATTTCCGCAAAACGATAATATCAGTTCTGGCCCTCTTCTTCGGCATCACCAGTGTTTCGGCCAACCCGGCTGAAAAAATGAAGATGATCGGCCAGTATGTGGTAGTTTCACTCGACACCAATGACGTGCAATCGATCTATCTTGAACCTGATGAGATTGGGACGGCTGTCTTCAGTGAAAAACTCGATGATCTTGTCAGCAGCTGGTATATCAACAACATTTTCCTGGCCAAGGATGTCGACACTGACTTCACGCTTTACCGTCACATTAGCGTTTCCGATTCCGTCCTGATCGGGAGGCTTAAGAAAGTCGAAGCGGCTGTTAAGTTATCCTACAACAACATTGTCAGGGACTGGATAGAAATGTATGCCACGCGGAGGCCTGCCCAGGTTGAGATCATGCTGGGGCTTTCGGCCTATTATTTTCCTTTTTTCGAGGAAATCTTCGACCGGTATGAACTGCCCCACGAACTCAAGTACATGGCCATCATTGAATCGGCACTCAACCCGAGGGCGGTATCCAGGGCTGGAGCCACGGGATTATGGCAGTTCATGCTGGGGACGGCCAAGGGACTGAACCTGGAAGTGACGACATTTGTGGATGAAAGGCGCGATGTGCTCAAAGCAACCGATGCTGCCGCACGCTACCTGAAGCAGTTGTACAACGTGTACCAGGACTGGCACCTTGTAATCGCCGCCTATAACTGCGGCCCAGGAAATGTGAACAAGGCGATTACCCGGTCGGGCGGAAAAACCGATTACTGGCAGATGTATTATGCCCTGCCCAGGGAAACCAGAGGATATGTTCCGGCTTATATTGCCGCCACTTACATCATGAACTATTACCGGGAACACCAGTTGACACCCCGCTTCCCTGCCATGGCCCTGAACACCGACACAATCATGGTGGGCCAGATGATCAACCTAAAGCAAATCTCTGATAACCTAACCATTGATCTGGAAGCGCTCAGGGAACTGAACCCCATGTACAGGAGAGATATCGTTCCCGGATCCCCCGAGAAAAGCTATCCCGTAAGAGTCCCAGCCGACCAGGTCAGCGATTTCATCCTCAGGTCGGAGACCATCTACAACCATGAAAGGGATGCCCATTTCCCTGACAACACCCTGGTAGCACCCCAGAATTCCGTAATCGCCGGGGAAACGGAATTTTCTACAGAGGGAAAAACCCGGATCATGTATACCGTAAAAAGCGGTGACAACCCGGGTTATATCGCAAACTGGTTTAACATAAGCCTGAACGACCTGAGAAACTGGAACAATATCCGCCGGAACATGATCAGGACCGGACAGAAACTGGTCATTTATGTTCCCGAAGAGAAAGTGGATCATTACAAAAGGATCAACAACCTGTCTTTCAGCGCCAAGCAGGCATTGGTAGGAAAACCGGTGACTTCCGGTCAGGTGAGTGAAAAAAATGAAAGGCCGCAGCGCAGCGAAGCTGCTTCCGAAGATCCCGATTATGAGTATTACACGGTAAAACAGGGGGATAACCTCTGGACCATCGCACAGAAATACCCGGGCATTTCCAATACCGACATCATGAAGCTCAACAACATCAGCGATGTGAAAGGGCTTAAGGCCGGTCAGCGGTTAAAGATCAGACCCAAGAGTTAAGAAAGTCCCGAATTTTTCCGCCTCAGCCACGACGCCGGGCAATCCTGCCCACATGTGACAGTGGGGGTTTTCATGCCGACGGAAAAGGAACCCGATGGTTCCGGAGTCACAGGATTATCTAATAAGTTGTTTGAGCAGTTCCGGAATCTGTGAGGGTTCTTTGGCTACGGGAACACCTGCTTCGTTGAAAGCTCTGATTTTTTCCTCTGCGGTTCCCGATCCGCTGGAAATAATGGCTCCCGCATGACCCATCCGTTTCCCGGGAGGCGCCGTTTGTCCGGCAATAAAGGCCACCACAGGCTTGGTCATGTGGTTCTTAATGAAGCGGGCCGCCTGTTCTTCGGCATCTCCCCCTATTTCACCGATCAGGACCACACCGCTGGTTTCCGGATCATCCTCAAACATTTGCAAGAGATCCTGGTAATAAAGACCTGCAACGGGATCGCCCCCGATTCCGATGCAGGTGGTCTGCCCCAAACCGCTTTCGGTAAGCTGATTCACCACTTCATAGGTAAGGGTACCGCTCCGTGACATCAGACCTACATTTCCCTTTTTGAAGATATTCCCGGGAAGGATGCCGATGAGGCATTCCCCGGGGGTTATCAATCCCGGACAGTTGGGACCGATGAGTTGTGTGCCATTGCACTTGAAAGCCGGTATCACCCTGATCATATCCCTGACGGGTATCCCTTCGGTGATGGCGACAACCAGTTCAATACCGGCGTAACTGGCTTCCAGAATGGCATCCCCGGCAAAAGGAGCAGGCACGAAGATCACCGAAGCATTGGCGCCCGTAGCGCTGCGGGCCTCGCCCACTGTATTGAAAATGGGAATTCCCCCGATAACCTGGCCTCCCTTTCCCGGTGAAACCCCGGCAACTACGTTGGTACCATATGCCTTCATTTTTTGGGCGTGGAAAGCTCCGTCGCGCCCCGTTATTCCCTGTACTACAAGTCTGGTATTTGCGTTGACCAATATGCTCATGATACGAATGGTTAATAGGTTAGATTAAAGTTTGCTCAGTTCAATGGCCTTCCTGGCAGCTTCTCCCATGGAGCCCACAGTCAGCAGTCCCTTGGATTTCAGAAGTTCCAGCCCCTCCCTGGCATTGGTCCCTGACAAACGAACCACGATCGGGATGGAGGTCTTGATCTGGTCAAGGGCTGTGATCAAACCCCGGGCAACGTCATCACAACGAGTGATTCCCCCGAAAATATTGATCATCACGGCTTTTACATTCTTGTCGCTTAACAGGATGTCCATGGCGTCAATCACCTTCTGGGGATTGGACGAGCCACCGATATCCAGGAAGTTGGCCGGCTCTCCTCCATACAGCTTGATCATATCCATGGTCGCCATGGCCAGGCCCGCACCATTAACCATACACCCTATCGTCCCGTCGAGTTTGATGTAGGAAAGCCCCTTTTCAGTGGCGTCAATCTCTTTCTGTTCATCCGCGGTCACCTCACGCATCTCCAGGATACCAGGCTGCCGGTATAGGGCATTGTCATCAAAATTCATTTTTCCGTCAATGGCGACAATTTCATCCTGAAGGGTCAGCACCAACGGATTGATTTCCGCCAGAGACGAGTCAGTATCAATGTACAGTTTATACAGCTTCTGGAAAATGGAAGCAGCCATACGGGCATGACGAATATCGGAGAACAATTGTAAAGCCAATTCCCTTGCCTGCCAGTCCATCAATCCGACCAACGGATCGATGGGCACCTTAATGATTTTTTCGGGCGTCACCTTAGCAACCTCTTCAATCTCCACACCCCCCTCGGCACTTACCATCAGAACGACATTCCTGGTATTGCGGTCGTTGATCAATCCCACATAATACTCCTTGTCGATGTCAACTGCATCCCCGATCAGCACTTTTTCAACGGTGTACCCTTTAATATCCATTCCCAGGATTTTACCCGCATTTTCGACTGCTTCCGCCTTGGAACGGGCCAGTTTCACCCCGCCGGCTTTTCCCCTTCCTCCGGCATGGACCTGTGCCTTGACAACCCGCAAAAGGTTGTCATCGGGAACTTTGGCTTCCACTTCTTCAACAGAATGACATAAAATGGCATCAGGCACCGGGATCCCATATTTCCTGAACAAATCCCTCGCCTGGTATTCGTGAATTTTCATAAAGTATATTTTTGTTAATGATTGATTCAGATAAAATTACCAGATTCCACGTTGTTTTCAAGGCCATGGAACCTGGTACCGACCGGCTAAAATTAAAAAATATTCGATAATAATCGATATTCAGCGTACATATGTAAAAATAATCGAAATTAAGGGTTCATATGTAAAAACAATCGATAATCATGGCTCATAATTCAATGTGTATCCTGAACAACGGGCGATCTGCCCGGGCAAATGCTGATGTAACGATTTTCTGCCTTGCCAGCACATCGACAGGCATGCATGAACCATGAACAAAAAAAACTATTTTTGCAGGCATAACAGCGATCCAACCATGGAAGAGTATATCCGGAAGATCATTTCATCGGAAGCCGATGCCATCAGAAATATCCCAGTTACTGACGATTACAGAAGATGTGCGGACATCATTTTTGAACGTGTTCACCTCAAAAAGGGGAAACTGGTTTCCAGCGGGATGGGGAAAGCGGGCCAGATAGCGCTCAACATAGCGACCACCCTGAGTTCCACCGGGACCCCCGCGGTATTTCTGCATCCCAGTGATTCCCAGCACGGGGACCTTGGCGTCATCCAGGAGAATGACGTCCTGCTGCTGGTTTCCAATTCCGGAAAAACCAGGGAGATTCTGGAACTGGTAGACCTGGCCGCCCGGCTTTATACAGGTCTTCCCCTGATTGTCATTACCGGGAACCGGGAGAGCGATCTTGCGCGAATCGCCGATGCGGTGCTGTTCACCGGGGCTCCCCCGGAAGTATGCCCCCTGGGATTGACACCCAGTACCTCCACCACCACCATGACGGTGATCGGGGACATCCTGATGGCCCTGATGATGCAAAAAATAGGCTTTACCAGCGAGGATTACGCCAAAAGGCATCACGGAGGATATCTGGGAGATAAGTCCAGGGCACAGGCACAGAGAAAAGGCTGAGGTTAGGATGAGGTCGCTGATATTTCATAATATCAATAACCATGAGAATCGACAAAGAACATACCGCCTGCCTGGTGATCGATATCCAGGAGAAAATCTTTCGGGTGATGGCCGGCAAAGAGGAGTTTCTGAAAAACTGCACTACCCTGATCAGGGGGATGATCATCCTGGAGATTCCTGTTCTGGTGACCCAGCAATATACCAAGGGATTGGGGGATACCATCCCGGAAATCAGGATTTGTATCCCCGATTTTCATTATACCGAGAAACGGAAATTCAGCTGTTGCGATGAACCCTCGGTGATGCAGCATTTGTACGCTTCCGGGATTGAAAACGTCATCCTCTGCGGGATTGAATCCCACGTTTGTGTGCTTCAGACAGCCGTTGACCTGAAAGGTGCCGGAATGCACCCCATCGTGGTGATGGATGCGGTGACATCACGGACAGAGAACAGCGCCGGACTTGCCAGGGAACGTTTCCGTCACGAAGGGATCATGATGACTTCCGCCGAGTCCATCCTGTTCGAGCTAACCCGCAGTTCTGCCGCTCCTGAATTCCGGGAAATCTCAAAACTGGTAAAATAAGAAACCCACCATGACGGAGATTTGCGCCCTGGCTTCGGGAAGTAACGGGAACAGTTACTACATCGGAAACCGGCATGATGCCGTGCTGATCGATGCCGGCATTACAACGAAGCAGCTGTTGCTGCGTATGAAAAGTCGCGGGCTGGATCCGTCAAAAATCAGGGCGGTCTTCCTTTCCCATGAACATACCGATCATTCGAGGGGGATTCAGGTACTCAGCAAAAGGCTGGGCGTCAACATCTGGATGCCGAAGGAGACCTGGTATTCCCTTCCCCCCTATTTCAAGCCCCCTTACGTCAGGTTTTTTACCGCCGGGGAATCGGTGACCGTCGGCTCCCTGGAAGTCCACACCTTTCTGAAGAATCACGATGCCGTGCAGCCCTGTTCTTTTCTGGTTTCATGTGAAGGCAGAACCACCGGGGTATTCACAGATATCGGGGAACCCTGCGACAGGGTCAGGAGTGCCTTAAAAACCTGTCATGCCGTATTTATTGAGAGCAATTACGACGAAAAGATGTTGTGGGAAGGCTCTTATCCCTGGCCATTGAAACAGCGGGTGGCCTCTTCGGTAGGTCACCTCTCCAACCGTCAGTCGGTGGAACTGATACTCGGGGAGTGGAATCCCCATCTGGAATGCATATTTCTGAGCCACCTGTCGCAGGAGAACAACACCCCGGCCAAAGCCTTTGAGGCCTTTGAACCGCTTCACCACAGGACCCGTGTCCTGCTGACCAGCCGCCACGACGCCAGCGAGGTCTATTGCCTGGAATAATTCCTTTTACCTCGAAGGAACCCAGGAACGATTCACTGCGAAGGAACCCAGGAACAAATCACCGAGAAGCCAGAAAGACGCAAATTTCCTAAAAGACCTGACGATGCGCAGTTCAGCTTTCCCGCAGGCTCTCTGCCGGCCTTGAAGGGAAGGAATCTCCCCTGCGATAGGTGGGACAAAGTGAAAAAACCGCCCCTTCCGGAACGGCTTTTTCACCTGATGGATTCGTCCCCGGGTCAACAAGAATGATCCATTTCCTGCCCCTGGAACAAATACCCGTCTGCGGTATGGTTATTTGAAAATAGAATAGGCCAACCCAAAGCCAAAGACAAAATTTTCCTTGTCATAGGTTTCTTTGTATCCTTTAAATGCCTTGTCGTAATCTTTGTAAACCGTGTACAGGACACCTGCGTCAAAAGTAAGACTTTCGCTAATATTCCACTGGAATCCGAAAGAACCGGTATTGGAGGTGTTGCTGTAACTGAAATCGCTCTGGTACTGCTGGCTGACACCCGTTGTCGACTGCATTCCGCCGATGCTGAGGGCAAAGTTGTCGAACAAATGATACTGCAGACCCAAAGCCAGTTCCCAGGAGTTTTTATCGATATCGCGTTTTTCGCCATAGATATTACTCCCCCAGTCGACTCCCTTGTCGAGGTAGGTATTAAAGGAGAGGGAGGTCAGGAATCTGTCGGTGACTTTGTAATCGAGGCCGGCAGTAACAATTCCGGGCAGGTCGCTGCTTACTTTCTGGTTGTTTTTCAGGAAAGCCATTCCGGCATCGCTGTAACCGTCACCTTCCCTGGTTTCGTTGGTAAGCACCAATGCCGTTTTGTGTTCGTATTTCAGACCGATATTCAATTCTTCGGACGGATTGATGTTGATACCGACAATCGGTGTCCACCCGGCACCCGTGGCTGTCACATCCACCATCACGTCTTTGGTTCCCTGAGCGCTTTGATCCAGGAAAGCCGCACCGTCGCTAAAGGCAGCCTGTACCTGGTTGATATTCATTGCATTCGCCTGGGCAGCGGGCACACCCAGCGCAATAAGTCCTCCGAGTAACAAATCCTTATCACCCGTTTTGATATAGCCCAAACTATGCGCCTGGGGAATCGTTAAGGCTCCACCCCCCATGGTGATCAACGGCTGAACACTGGCAGCGGCACCTGATGCAGCTGACGACAAGGCAGTAAGGTAATCGAAGGCAAGTATTTTCTGTCCGCCCACCACAACACTGATGTCCTTGATATGCCCCGTATAGGTATTTTTAGAAGGGAGGTAACGAACACCCAAGTAACCAGAGAACACATCACCTAACTTGGCGCTGACGCCCGCCTGCAATCCCCAGAAAACCGACTGTCCTTTAAAGGCAATATCCACATCATATCCCTCTGGCTTCAAGGCTGACAGCTTATTTGCCACCATCCCTTCAAAAGATGGCAAACCGGTTTTATAATCAGCGGAACCTCCTCCGCCATTGGGACCGAAGCCAAGCGAAAATGCCAGGTTGTCGACCTTATAAACTGCAAATGCCGAAGGGAAAAGAGGCGCCTTTACATCGCCGATAAACTCTTTGTTATTCAGCGGAGCTCCGGTAAGAATGGTCCTGGTCTGCGAAATGGTTTGATTGTGAAGTGCGATATGAAATCCATTTTCAAGTTTCATTACCCCGGCGGGGTTGAAATAGACCGCATCGATCTGGGTCGATGCATTCCGGCTCAGCATGCGCACGAACTGGGCGCTCTGGTTTGTGTTGGTCAGGATGCCTCCTGCAAATGTTGTCAGCACAAAAGCGACAACCATCATTATCACAAGAAAAGTTTTCTTCATAGTTGACTTTTTTTAATTTTAAAAACGGTACAAAAGTAAAATTAAATATGACACTTCAAAACATCTCCGTTGATTTTCAATAGATTATAAAATTTTCAAACAAATTCTGTAAAAATTCAAAAATCACCCATCAATCAGAGGCTGAAACTCCGTTACAGATGGATATCGCCCGTAATGTGATTGCGGTAATTGGAAAAAATGAATTTGACCATACCACTGTACCGGAATAGAAAACGGCAACATCGGGAAGACCGTTGAACCAGGGTGCCGCGATTCCCTGTTTGAGGCCGGCTTCAGCATCCTATTCCTCTGTCATTCTGATCCTCTATATATGTATCACTTCCCCATATGCCGCTGCCGCTGCTTCCATGATGGCTTCACTCATGGTAGGATGCGGGTGGATCGCTTTGATCAGTTCATGTCCGGTGATTTCCAGTTTTTTGGCTACCACCAGTTCGGCGATCATTTCAGTAACATTGCCACCAATCATGTGGGCTCCCAGCAATTCGCCATATTTTGCATCGAAGACCAGCTTCACAAACCCCTCCTTTTGTCCGGCTGCGCTTGCCTTTCCGCTGGCCGAAAACGGGAATTTCCCGACCTTCACCTCATACCCCGCCTCTTGGGCTTTGGCTTCCGTCATTCCGACCGATGAAATTTCGGGATGGGTATACGTACATCCGGGAATATTTTTATAGTCGATGGGGGCCGGATTCAGTCCGGCGATATTTTCAACACAGGCAATCCCTTCGGCAGAAGCGACATGCGCAAGCGCCGGTGTGGCGATGATGTCGCCGATGGCATAAATCCCTTCCACATTGGTCTGGTAGAATTCATCGACTTTAATACGGCCGTTCTCCACAACAACACCCGTTTCTTCCAGACCGATCCCTTCAGTATTGGGTGTAATCCCTACGGCTGACAAAACCACTTCCGCATCAACCATTACTTCGCCCTTTTTGGTTTTGATGGTCACCTTGCAGAGGTCACCCGAGGTGTCGGCTTTTTCGACCGTGGAGTTGGTCAACACTTTCATCCCCATCTTCTTGAAAGAACGTTCAAGCTGTTTGGATACTTCCTCATCTTCGAGGGGGACAATGTTGGGAAGAAACTCCACCAGGGTGACCTGTGTGCCGATGGACTGGTAAAAGTAAGCGAATTCACTGCCAATGGCGCCCGAACCCACCACCACCATCGATTTGGGTTGTTTGGGAAGGGTCATGGCTTTCCGGTAACCGAACACCTTCACATAGTCGAGGGGAAGGTTAGGGAGCTGCCGCGTGCGTGCACCTGGGGCCAGAATGATATGTTTGGAGGAAAGGAGGGTTTTGTTTCCGGCATCATCGGTCACCTCCACCTTTCCTTGTCCGGCCAGTTTGCCAAATCCGGCGATCGTCTCGATCTTGTTCTTCTTAAAGAGAAATTGTATCCCTTTGCTCATAGCGTCAGCGACGCCGCGGCTCCGTTTCACCATGGCATCAAAGTCAGGTTTCACCTCTCCTGCAATGGAGACCCCGTATTCGGCGGCATGAAGTGCATAATGGTAAGCCTGAGCACTTTTCAACAGCGACTTTGTCGGGATACATCCCCAGTTGAGGCAGACACCCCCTAAATTTTCCTTTTCCACAACACCCACGCTGAATCCCAGTTGGGCAGCCCTGATCGCAGCCACGTATCCGCCCGGCCCGCTCCCAATCACCAATACATCATAATTCATATTTCCGTTGTTTTGATTTTTTCAATAAACATCCCTATTCTGAAAAGGTTTTAACAAAGGTATTTAATTTCGGAACATAACGCCTTTTCTTCATCAAGTACCGGATGTTCCCCGGAAAGTCCCATGAAGTGCCTCCAGGGTGTGCCATAAAAAGGAAGAATAACCTCAGGAAGCTCAATTCCGGGATTTCTTCCTCCCGGGAACCGGAAGGAACTCTTCCGGAATTATTTTTCAGGGGAGCCTCTTCCCTAAATAGCGGTTAACAATCCCGTAAAACTCCGGAAAGTAGTTTTCACTGGCGCCGATGATTTCTCCCCCGAAGAGCCAATTGCTTCCGCCGTTGAAGTCGGTGACTTTTCCCCCCGCTTCCCGGAGGATCAGGGCTCCGGCAGCCACATCCCAGGCATGCAAGGCGTGCTCAAAAAAGGCGTCAAACCTGCCGGAAGCCACGTAGCACAGATCAACGGCCGCCGACCCCATCCGTCGTAACCCTCTGGTAGTCCTCATCAACTCCTTCAACGCTCCTATATAGTGATCAATACGCTCAAAATCATAATAAGGGAAACCGGTCCCAATCAGGGTATCTACGGAATGGCGTGATTGGGCAACCCGGATGGCTTTCCCGTTCAGGAAAGCCCCGCCCCCTGAAGTGGCGTAGAACATCTCATCCTGCCCCAGTTCATAAACCACCCCTGCCACCATCGTCCCCCCTTCCGACATTCCGATGCTTACCGAACAGGGATAGATGCCATGGATATAATTGGTGGTACCGTCGAGGGGATCGATTATCCACATCAGGTTTTCGCCGTGCTCACCGGCGGTTCCCTCTTCCGTGACAAAACCCGCCGAGGGGATGAGGCGGTGCAGCGCCTCCACGATCATCCGCTCCGAAGTTTTGTCTACATAGGTCACAAAACTCGCGGGACTCTTGGTTTCCACGTCACTTAAGGTTAGCGTTTTACGCTCGTTTCGTATGAAATTTCCCGCTTCCCGGGCAACTTCAATCATCCGATTGCAAATTTCCTGATAATCCATAGTATAATTTGTTAATCTTAATCTTAATCTTAATCTTAACCTTAACCTCAATTTAGTGCGTCCACTCCCCCAGCATGTTTCCGTCAGGGGAAAAACCCGTCAGCCTCACTTCTTCCAGTTCATTGATCATGCCGGGCCGGAAGGGCACCTCCGTCCGGATGTAATTTCCGGTAAAGCCTGACAGGTAACCCCTGTTGTTTTTTTCTTCAAACAGCACATATTCTGTGGATCCCAGGTTCTTTTCATAAAAAGAATGTAATTTCTTCTCCGACAGGTTGATATATTGCTGAGTTCTGGTTTTTCTTTCTGAAACGGGCACTTTCCCCGGAATTTCCAGGGCTTTTGTACCGCTTCTTTCGGAATAGGGAAATGCATGTAACTGCGATATTTCCAGCCGGTTCAGAAAATCATAGGATTCCCTGAAGAATTCGGGTGATTCGCCGTTAGTGCCTGCGATAACATCTACCCCGACAAATGCCGCGGGGAGCATCTCCCTGATTTTGGCCACGCGCGATGCGAACAGTTCCGTGTTATATTTCCGGCGCATGAGTTTGAGTACGGAATCGGATCCTGCCTGAAGGGGCATGTGGAAATGAGGCATGATGACCCGGGAGGCAGCGGTCATGGCGATGATTTCGTCGGTAAGGAGGTTGGGCTCTACCGATCCCATCCTGAGCCGGTGCAAACCCGGTACTTTTTCCAGGGCACCCAGCAAGTCCGTGAAATTTTCTCCGGTGGATCTGCCGAAATCTCCGATATTGACTCCGGTGAGGACGATCTCCTTAAACCCGCAATCTACCGCTTTGAGGGCTTCTTCCGTTACCGACCGTACAGTGCCATTACGGCTGCGCCCGCGGGCATACGGGATGGTGCAGAACGTGCAGAAATAGTCGCAGCCATCCTGGATTTTCAGAAAACTGCGGGTACGGTCCCCCCGGCTGAAGGCGGGATAATACTCTCTGATTCCAGGAAGCCGGGTGGTATGGATTTCAGGGATGGCTTTCTTTTCCATCCTTCCCAGCCAGGAATGAATCCGGAATTTCTCCTGCGAACCCAGGATCAGGTCGACACCTTCGATGTGACTGATTTCCGATGCAGAGAGTTGGGCATAGCATCCGATGACCACGACGAAGGCTTCAGGATTCAGGCGTAAAGCCCGGCGGATGGCATTTCGGCTGCTTTTTTCACCGGCATTGGTAACCGAACAGGTGTTGATCACATACAAGTCGGCCTTCTCTTCAAAGCCCACACGCGTAAAACCGGCCTCCGTCAGAGAAGCCGCAATGGATGAAGTTTCAGAAAAATTGAGTTTGCAGCCCAGCGTTTGAAATGCAGCCTTTTTACCTGTGTAATCCATCCCGGTTCATCCTGTCAGAGAAGGTTGCTGGCCAGTTCGGCCAGAAAGCTGCGCTCCCCTTTCAGCAGGTTGATATGTGCGAAAATCTCTTGTCCCTTCATCCTTTCAGTGAGGTAGGAGAGTCCGTTCGACCTGATGTCAAGGTACGGGGAATCGATTTGCTGAAGGTCACCGGTGAACACCATTTTGGTTCCTTCTCCGGCACGGGTAATGATGGTTTTGACTTCATGAGGGGTGAGGTTCTGCGCCTCGTCGATGATGAAATAGACGTTTGATAGGCTTCGTCCCCTGATGTAAGCCAGGGGGGTGATCACCAACCGGTCCTCTTTCTGCAACTCTTCTATTTTCTGGTATTCCGTGCTTCTGGGGTTGAAAACATGTTTGATGACTCCCAGGTTATCATACAGCGGCTGCATGTAAGGGTTGATCTTTTCCATGGCGTCTCCGGGGAGAAATCCCAGGTCACGGTTGCTCAAAGCGACGATTGGGCGTGCAAGCAAAACCTGTTCAAACTGTTTGTGCTGCTCCAGGGCCGCCGCCAGGGCAAGCAGGGTTTTCCCCGTTCCCGCCTTGCCGGTGAGCGCAACCAGCTTAATCTCGGGATCCATCAGAACATCAATGCTGAAAGTCTGTTCCGCATTCCGGGGTTTGATCCCGTAAACCGTCTTTTTTTCCAGCCGCCTGATCATCTTGTCAGAAGCATCATACCGCGCCAGCACACTCGAATTCCCCCCCTTCAGGATGAAACATTCGTTGGCTTCGGCCTTATATTTCCATTCGGCTTCCGAAGCGTTGAAATAACCGTCGTGGTACAATTTATCGATAAGCTCATTGCTGAAATTATCAAATACAACCACATTCTTCTCCAGAACATTGATATCGCGCACCTGGCCCGACTTGTAATCCTCCGCCTGAATGCCGAGCGATTTTGCTTTCATCCGCAGGTTGATGTCTTTGCTCACCAGAATCGTTTTCCGGCCAGGATGTTGTTTGGCAGTATATTCCGCAATGGCCAGGATCTGGTGATCGGGAATATCCTCACGAAAGGAATTTTTGAGTTCTTCAGAATAGGGTTTTCCCGTCTCAATCCGGAGTTTTCCCAAATTGGGACCCAATGGTTTCCCGCCGTTGAAAAGTTCATCCCCTACAATCTCATCCAGCAACCTCGCAAATTCACGGGCCTGATAATTGATCAGGTCATTCCCCCTTTTGAATTTGTCAAGTTCTTCCAACACAACAATGGGAAGAACAATGTCATTCTCCTCAAACTGATAGATACACGTATGATCATGGAGAATCACATTGGTATCCAGAACAAAAATTTTACTAACAATCTTCTTACGCGGCATCTCCCTGAATTTTGATTTTGGTAAAAATAAATATTTAAGCCGCATATTTTTCCCTGTTTCTCATTATTTAATAAACTTGCACCGGTTAATAAGTTTTCAGAATGGAGCAATATCAGGCCACCCTGGACTATTTGTACAACCGGTTGCCCATGTTTCAGCGTACCGGACCGGCGGCTTATAAACATTCGCTCGGGAATACGCTTCTTCTGGATGAGATGTACGGTCATCCCCACAAAAATTTCTCCACCCTTCATGTGGGCGGCACCAACGGCAAGGGATCGGTATCGCACATGCTTGCCGCCGTACTGCAGTCGGCAGGGTACAGGACCGGCCTTTACACATCTCCTCATCTGGTCGATTTCAGGGAAAGGATCCGGATCAACGGGAAGATGATCTCCAGA
Organism: Prolixibacteraceae bacterium UBA1413; assembly: GCA_002304925.1. Taxonomy (GTDB): domain Bacteria; phylum Bacteroidota; class Bacteroidia; order Bacteroidales; family Prolixibacteraceae; genus UBA1413. The sequence goes on along the minus strand of DBPT01000025.1, from coordinate 109,998 downwards.
TCAGAAGTGATCAGGCAGGTGAAGCTCTTTCAGAAAAGGAATGAAACTGCCGGCATAGCACCCTCCTTTTTCGAATTGACGGCAGCCCTGGCCTTTGACTATTTCTTCAGGAGAAAGGTCGATGTTGCCGTCGTGGAGGTGGGGCTGGGCGGAAGGCTGGATTCCACCAACATCATTACCCCCGGGGTTAGCATTATCACCAACATCAGCTTTGACCACACCACGCTGCTCGGGAATTCCCTTGAAGAAATTGCTGCCGAAAAGGCAGGAATCATCAAACCCGGAATTCCGGTGGTGATCAGCCAGCGTCAACCGGAAACGGAATCCGTTTTTCTGAAACGGGCAAAAGAATGCAACGCGGACCTCTCTTTCGCAGGAGAGGAGTTTACCGCGGAATATAGCATGATGGATACTTCCGGAAAACAGGTTTTCAATTTCCGCCACCGGGGGAATATGCGTTATCCCGGTTTACGCACCGATCTCGCCGGGATTTACCAGCGTTTTAACATTCCGGCTGTTTTGAAAACCGTTGATCTTCTGCGTGAAAAGGGATGGAAAATCGCTGACCGTGATGTTTACCGGGGATTGGAAAATGTCATGCAACTCACCGGACTACAAGGCCGGTGGCAGGTGGCCGGGCATCATCCCATGGTAATTTTCGATACTGCCCACAACGAGGAGGGGATCAGGCAGGTAATTCAACAGTTGCGGCAGACACCCTGCCGGCAGCTCCATGTTGTTCTAGGCATTGTTTCCGACAAGGATGCCTCCTCCATTCTGGACCTTCTCCCCGGAGATGCCTGCTATTATTTTACCCGGGCTGACATTCCCCGGGCCCTCGATGCTGCAATTCTGAAAGAGAAGGCATCCTCCTTCGGGCTGGAGGGAGACGTCTATCCGAAAGTCGCGGATGCTTTCAGGGCTGCCAGGGAAGCTGCCGGCAGCGACGACCTTATTTTTGTCGGCGGAAGCAACTTCGTGGTGGCGGAAGTGCTGTGACCGGTGCGGGGAAATACATCATTTGTTTGAGAAACATAAGGTTTCACAAGAAAAGCATTAATTTTGTTAATCACCGCACAAACCGGATTGATGAATGATTACCTAACATAGTAAACATATGAAACGGATATTGCTCGTAATTTTGACAGCTCTCCTTGTTTTAGGGGGAAAAGCACAGGAAAAGAAATCAGGAGCCGGTGACATTCCCCCGCTGGTCACCTTCACAGCAGCGCAGGATCATGAGGATATGATGAAACAATTAGGCATCACCGAACTGCGGCCGGGACCCAGCGGCAATGAATCGGACCCCGACCATGCCAATTACGACGAAACAGTGGCAAATCCCTGTCCGGAGCTTCCCGATCTGCTCAAAACAAAGAAAGGGAAGAAGGTTACAACGCCGGAGATTTGGTGGAAAGAGCGGAGGCCCGAGATTCTGGAAGATTTTGAAAGGGAAGTTTACGGACGGCTTCCTGACAGGATACCCGAAGTAACCTGGACGGTAAAAATCACCGACCGCGAGTTTGTCGGGTGGACTCCTGTGATTGCCAAACAGTTGGTGGGGCGTGTCGACAACAGTGCATATCCGCTGATCGACGTGGAGATCAGCATGATGCTGGTGGTTCCTGCCAATGCCAAAGGACCGGTCCCTGTGCTGATGATGTTTGGAAGGCCCTCCTTTCCGGCACCAGCCCAGCCTTCTTCCGAAGATTTGGAGAAGCTGAATGACGCTTTCAGGGCGATGATGATCGCCCATGATCCGGCCATAAAGGAGATCTTAGACCGTTATCCAGCTTATACGCCCATCACCCGGGCATCCATGGCGAATCCGTTCGCGCCCCGGGGTCAGGGGGAGCCCTCCCCCACTGAGCAATTGCTGGCTGCAGGATGGGGATATGCCACCATAGACCCCAATTCCATCCAAGCTGACAATGGCACCGGGATAACCCGGGGAATCATCGGGCTGGTTAACAAGGGGCAACCCCGCAAACCCGATGACTGGGGAGCCCTTCGTGCCTGGGCCTGGGGAGCAGCGCGCGGACTGGATTATCTGGAGACTGATACCCTGGTCGACGCCACCAGGGTGGGAATAGAAGGCGTTTCCCGGTACGGCAAGGCAGCCCTGGTAACGCTGGCTTTTGAACCCCGCTTTGCCATGGGATTGATCGGTTCCTCGGGAAAGGGAGGCCTCACCCTTCACCGGCGTAATTTCGGAGAGGCAGTTGAAAGCCTTACCGGCGGCGAATATTACTGGATGGCCGGCAACTATATGAAATACGGCGCTGAAAAAGCCACTTTCGGGAGAAAAACCGGATGCGACCTGCCCGTAGATTCCCACCAACTGCTGGCGCTCTGTGCCCCGCGGCTGGCATTCGTCAGCTATGGCATTCCGGAAAAAGGAGATGCCAAATGGCTTGACCAGAAGGGCAGCTGGATGGCCGCCGTGGCCGCCGGAACCGTGTACAAACTCCTGGGAGCCAGGGATCTGGGCATTTCAAACAATTATATGACTGAAAAAATGCCCCCCGTGAATACCGGAATGCTCGATGGCGAACTGGCCTGGCGGCAACACGACGGCGGCCATACCGATGCTCCGAATTTTAAACACTTTATCCCCTGGGCCAACAAACTTCTGAAACAAAAGCAGCCTTAACAGGGTGTTATGGGAGTTAGTTTCAAACAAATGGTCGCACAAATGCATCTATCCTGACCAATACCTTGCAAGAAACCAGCGGACAAAAAAAGGAGTTACCACGCTTTTAGTAGTAACTCCTTGATATCTTGTTCTTTAAAGCTGTGGGAACTACTGGATTTGAACCAGTGACCCCCTGCTTGTAAGGCAGGTGCTCTGAACCAACTGAGCTAAGCTCCCCAATCCATTTTTGGAGTTGCAAATATAAGGGCTATTTTGAATCCTGCAATTGACAGCGCTGAAAAATCTGTAAAATCAACCTGTGTCACTTTTGGAAATGCGTCGCCACAGAGCAGACGAGGAACCCGTTTCCGGGAGGGATACTGCCTTTAAGCCTTTCCCGAAGCGATGTCGAGTAAGAGGCGCGCGGCCTCAAAAGAAGTGATCTCCATGTTGAGAACCTTGTTTTCCATCTCCATGATCCTGTCTTTCATCCGAGGATTGTTATAAAATCCGGCTTTCAGTTGCTCATTGATGGTTTCAAACATCCAATAGCGGGCCTGGATATTGCGGTTTTGCTGAAACCAGCCGTTGGCTTGAATCTTCTGACGGTGATTCAGGACCGATTGCCAGATTTCCCGGATACCGCTCTTTTCCATTGCGGAACAAATCATGACCAGGGGCTCCCACCCCGATTCCCTGGGTGGAAAAAGGTGAAGCGCATTCTTGTACTGTATCTTTGCCAGGTTCGCTTTTTCCAGGTTGTTGCCATCGGCTTTGTTAATGGCCACCAAATCGGCCATTTCCATGATCCCCCGCTTGATACCCTGCAACTCGTCACCTGCCCCCGCAATCATCAGCAGGAGGAAAAAATCGGTCATGGAATGAACAGCCGTTTCACTCTGCCCCACCCCGACGGTCTCAATGAAAATGGTGTCAAATCCCGCAGCTTCGCATAAAATAACCGTTTCCCGGGTTTTGCGGGCGACTCCTCCCAGGGAACCCGCCGAAGGACTTGGCCTGATGTAGGCATTCGGATCTCCTGCCAGTTCCTCCATCCTGGTTTTGTCGCCCAGTATGCTGCCCTTAGAACGCTCACTGCTGGGATCAACCGCCAGAACGGCAAGTTTACGCCCTTCGCCGGTAATCATCTTTCCCAGGGCTTCGATAAACGTGCTCTTGCCAGCTCCCGGAACACCGGTAATCCCGACCCTGACGGAATTCCCGCTGTATGGAAGGCACCTGCGGATGATCTCCCTGGCAATCTCCTGATGTTCCGGCCTCGAACTCTCCACCAAAGTGACCGCCTTACTCAGCACGGGAATATCACCATTCAGAATGGCGTCGGTGAATTCTTCGGCCGACATCAGTTTTTTCCGCTTCTGTAGGAACCGCCTGACAGACTCCTCATTCACCGCAGGAGGCTGGTCAATCCCTTCATTTACCTTTAATCCTTTGAAATCAGGATGATTTTCAATATGGTGTGAATCGTATTTCATGATCTGTTTTCCGAATATAAAGGTAAAATACAATTTTGGATTGTATCAACCGATGTGATGAAAATCAACCCCAACAGCACAATGAAAAATCACGGAGGACACCATGTATGATCGTGTCCTCCGTGAATTTTTCAGGTACAGGTGGAAAATCAACCTGTTTCACCCGAATACCATCTGGCAGTAAGGGAAAGCCTTTCTATAGAATATTCGTCGAAATCCGGAGTGTGGCGGATGAATTTTTGGGGTCGTTTGTGATGACCGTAACGGTTTTGCTCTGGCGGCCCTTTTTCCCGGTAGAATCAAAAACAACCTTGATGGGAGCGGTTTCACCGGGGGCAATCACATTTTTGGAAGGGGAAACCGCCGTACATCCGCAGGAAGACCTTACATTGCGGATCAACAGTTCCCTTTTACCACCGTTCTTCAGTTCGAAAGTGTACTCCTTCTTATCGCCCTGCTTGATGTCACCAAAATCATAGGAAAGGGTGTTGAAGAGAGCAACGGGGGCATTGGCCAATTCAGCCGCACTCAGCGAAGAGAAATCCTCTTCGATGGTGGCGCTTACCCCGATGGAATTCTTATAATCATTGCTTCCGTCAAGGGTAAGGTATATCCGGTGTGAAGTAAAACCATAGGTATTTGCAGCTTTGGCATCATAAACCATGGTGAGCAATCCCTTCCCTTTGGCAGGAATGTTTTCCGGTTCCACAGTGACGGTGATGTGTTTGGGAATTGTTTTAAACCCTACAACGACCGGTTTGTCAGTATCGTTCACCAATTCCAGCGTTTCCGTTTTTACTTCATTGTTTTTGATCGTCGGAAAGGAAATGTGGTTTTGCTTAGCACGCAGTGATCCTATTTCGCGCGGATAAAGTTCGGCGATGGTCTTTTCCCGTTCTTCCACTTTGCCGCTGATAACAAGCATGACAGTCGGATTTTCGGCATTGCTGTTCACCGTTACCGATTTTGAGAAAGCACCCGGTCGGTTGGCAGGATTGTAACTTACCTTAATCATCCCCCTTGCTCCGGGGGCAACAGGCTGGCGAGTCCATTCCGGGGTGGTGCATCCGCAGGAAGCATTGACACTGTTGAGGATCAGCGGGGTGGTTCCCTTGTTGGTGAATTCAAAGGTCGCCGTCTGAGGCCCGGCTGATTCCTTGAAAGAACCAAAATTGTGATCTGTCTTGTCAAAAACCAGTTTGGGCTGCCCTATCACAAGGTTCGAAGCAGCACCTAACAGAAGCACAAAAAATAATGTCGTAAATCTTTTCATCTGTTTAAAATATTACGTTGTTATTGTTAAATTCGAGAAACAAAAATAATACCTAAATGGTTAATCATCTCTGTTGGTGCATTAAGGATGCATGGATATTCTATCTGTTTTAGAATTTTATTTGTTATTTTTCGTTTCTTTTTTCTGACAAATTTACGCGATTGAATGAAGTGAAGTGTTAAACAAGATGCACTTATTGTTAATGAATTGTTAAACAACCATTTTCGCGATTAACAAACCAGGATTTCCATTTGTTTAGTCATGACACATGAGCCGTAATGCCCTGAAATATTTTATCGTCCTGTCGATTTTATCGGTCGCGGGAATTTTCCTGATTCAGTTCGCCTTCCTGAAAAACAGCATTGAAATCACCGAAAATGAGTTTCAGGAGAGCGCCAACATCGCCCTGCGAGAAGTAGCATGGCAAATCCTGGAAGCTTCGGGACAAACCTCCAAATTTGACAACATAGACCCGGTGGAAAAAGTGAACAATCACCTGTTTTTGGTCAACGTAAACGATGCTATAGATCCTGAAATCCTGAAAACGCAGCTGAGCGAGCAATTTAAAAGGCATCTGATCAAGCTGGATTTTGAGTACGCCATATTCGATCCCTCGAAAAATGAGATGGTATACGGGGAGTATGTATGCGCCCATGGTGATTCGTGCGAATACACCCCGTTCACCGGCTTTCCTTTGAGTACCAAATATTCCCAGTATTTCGGGGTGAATTTTCCCAATACTTCCCCTTACATCAATTTACGGCTTCAGGGGTGGTATTTTATCACCGGGCTGTTGTTCATCGTGCTGTTATTTTTCGGATATGCCCTCTGGGTGATCATCAGACAACGGCAGCTCACCGACATCCAGAAAATTTTTATCAATAATTTGACCCATGAGCTGAAAACTCCCATTTCCTCAATAAGTCTATCAGCACAGGTACTGAGCGATGAAAAAATCATCCAGAATCCGGCCAGGCTTTTTGAGTATGTCAGGATCATCAACGAGCAGAGCAACCGCCTGGCCATGAATGTGGAGAAGGTACTCAACCTTACCGCCCTGGAAAAGAACAAGCTTCACCTGGTGAACGAAAGCATCGATCTGCATCCCTTCACCGAGAAGACTATTGCCCGGTTTCAGCAATCCAAACTAGGCATGCAGGCACAAATAACCATGGTGAACCATGCCAGAGATTCCCGTATTTGGGCCGATCCCTTTCACCTGGGCAACATACTTCAGAATATCTTGGAAAATGCTATTAAATATTGCAGGAATTCTCCCGTCATTGAAATTACGCTTCTCGAAAAGAGAAAACATATTCACCTGAAGATCAAAGACAACGGAATTGGAATTCCCCTCGATGCCCGGAAAAAGATTTTCCGGAAATTTTACAGGGTACCCACCGGAAACATCCATGACGTCAAAGGTTTCGGATTGGGTCTTGACTACGTGCACCGGATCGTAAAGGCACACCGGTGGAAAATCAAGGTGGAAGGAAATGATTTGGGAGGCAGTACTTTTACACTTATCATACCCAAAAGACGATGAATGAACAACGTAACAGGATTTTACTGGTTGAAGATGATTCGGCCCTGAGTTTCATTGTCAGGGACAACCTGGAACTGCACCAGTATAACGTCGACTTAGCGGAAGACGGTGATGCCGCACTTAAGCTATTCCATGACAACACCTATGCATTGATTATCCTGGATGTTATGCTTCCTAAAAAAGATGGTTTTGCTGTGGCCCGGGAGATCAGAAAGGTGAATGAACAGGTGCCCGTGATTTTTCTTACAGCCCGGTCCATGAACGAAGATAAAATTGCCGGACTGACGCTGGGAGGTGACGATTATATCACAAAACCTTTCAGCATGGAAGAATTGCTCCTGAAAATCAAGATTTTCCTTCGCCGGAGCGTTGTCATCTCCCCTGAGGCCGGCAGACCGGATAAAAAAGGGATTCACATCGGGAACTACCTCTTTGTTGAGGAGGATCTGCTCCTCACATGTGGTGATTTCCAGCGAAGGCTCACCCTCAAGGAAGCGGAACTCGTGAAATTCTTCGCCACCAATACCAACAGGGTGCTTAACCGTGATGAAATCCTTGAAAAAGTATGGGGTTCAAACGATTACTTCCTCGGAAGAAGTCTCGATGTTTTCATTTCACGGCTCCGGAAATACTTCAGCCATGACCCCGCCATCCGGATTACCAACCTTCACGGAATCGGTTTCAGGTTCAACGTTAAATCCTGACCGAATCGAAACTCAACGCCACAACGCAGTCGGGAAGGCCCTCCCCGGAATTGAAACTCCGATCATCTAACATCCTTTTTTGATTTTCCGTCACAAAACAACCTTCACGATGTTGTAAGTAATAAAAAAAAACTACTTTTGCAGTCCGAAAATGAGGAAATAACGATTACGAGGAGCAATAGCAATGAAAAGGACATTTCAGCCATCGAACAGGAAAAGGAAAAACAAACACGGTTTCAGGGAAAGAATGTCGACCGCCAACGGCCGGAAAGTGTTGAAAGCCCGCCGTGCCAAAGGAAGAAAAAAGCTGTCAGTGTCGGATGAGCCACGGCACAAAAGATAATTTCATTGATGTTTTTATTTCCGGGGAAGGTAGGGATGAATGAATCCTTACCTTTCCGTGTTTATGCATGAGCCATATTCTCCTAAGAAATTCTTCCTGACGCCATGTCATTTACATCCTGTCTCAGTATACCCCCCGCACTTGCGGAAGTTGCCGGCAAAGTAGGGGCTGGCGAGCGGATCACCGCCGAAGATGCCCTTCAGCTTTATAACAGCAACTTCCTTTCCTTGTCAGGACTGCTTGCCGTAGAGGTCAAAAAGCGGTTGAACGGCGATTACGTATATTTCAACAACAATTTCCATATAGAACCGACCAATGTTTGCATAAATCATTGCAAATTCTGTTCTTTCAGAAGAAACAAGGGCCAAAAGGGTTCCTGGGAGTGCACCATCGAGGAGATGGTGGAAATTGTCAGGTCATATTCCGGGAAGTCATGTTCCGAAGTTCACATTGTAGGAGGAGTTCATCCTGACCGGGACGTCTGGTTTTACGCCGATTTGCTGAAAGCCATCCGGGAAGAGGCTCCCCTGCTTCAAATCAAGGCCTTCACGGCGGTAGAAGTGGACCAGATGTGCAAAATGGCGGGAATGTCTGTTGAAGAAGGGCTACAAGTATTAAAAGATGCCGGACTGGTGGCGATGCCGGGAGGAGGAGCTGAAATATTCGATGAGACCCTGCGTGCCGGGATATGTCCTGACAAAACAACTTCCACAGAATGGCTGAGCATTCATGAAACCGCTCACCGGATGGGAATTCCCACAAATGCGACCATGCTGTACGGGCTGAAAGAGAACTACCTGCACCGGGTGGACCACCTGAGCCGGCTACGTGACCTTCAGGATAAAACGGGAGGGTTCAACGCCTTTATCCCGCTGAAATTCAGAAAAGCCAACAATCTCTACGCGTCACGGCAGGAAACTTCGGTCGTCGAAGACCTGAAGAATTTTGCCGTCAGCCGCATATTCCTGGATAATATTCCGCACCTGAAAGCCTACTGGCCGATGATCGGTAAACAGGCAGCCCAGCTCTCCCTCCATTTCGGGGTCGACGACCTGGACGGCACCATTGACGATTCCACCAGGATATACGCGATGGCCGGGGCCGAAGAGCAGAATCCCTCTGCCTCAACTGCCGAACTGACAGAGATGATCCGCCGCGCCGGCTACATCCCCGCGGAAAGGGATACCCTGTACAAAATCCTCCGTACCTGGTAAATGATTCTGCCGACAGGAATCCTGCCCTGACAGGGTACACCCTGCATTTTTTTGATACTTTTGTGGTTATATTTCCGGAAAGATTATGAACTTTAAAGAATTCATCACCAGCAAGCTCTTTTTGAAAAATTTTCTCTTTTCCTTAGGATTGACCCTGGCCCTGGTCATCCTGGTTCTGCTTGCGTTACGTTTTTATACAAGGCACGGACAGGCCTTTCCTGTTCCAAATGTTTACGGACTCAGTGAGGACGAATATTCAGCGGTTTTAGACAAAGCCGACCTGAAATTTACCGTCGTGGACTCCACCTACAACGAAAATGTCAAACCGGGCGGCGTGATTGATCAAATTCCGGATGCAGGCCACAAAGTCAAGAAGAACCGCATGGTCTACCTGACGCTCAATGCCCGCGGCCCTGAGGAGGTCATTCTGCCCAGGGTAACCGATATCAGCCACCGGCAGGCCATCGTGCAACTTGAATCGGTCGGACTGGTAGCCGGGAATGTGACCTATGAGCCATCGGAATTCCAGAACCTGGTTTTAAAAGCAAAATACAAGGGGGAAGAGATTTTCGAAGGCGAAAGACTGACCAAAGGCAGCGTCATCGATCTGGTCCTGGGTTCCGGAGAAGGCAGCGGCACCACTTCCCTTCCCGACGTGCGCGGAATGTCTCTTTTCGAAGCCAGAAGTGCGCTGTCGGGTGCTTCGCTGACTCTGGGGACCATCTTTTATGACGAAACGGTCATCACCAGTGATGACTCGCTGGTGGCTGTCATCTACCGGCAACATCCGAACCCTGAGTTTTCATTCCAGACCCTTATCGGGTCCCAGGTTGATATCTGGCTGACCACCGATGCTGGGAAAGCCGGGAATAAAGAAGCCGAAGAGGAATTAGACTTCTGAAACGTATGGATCATTACATGGAAGATGCTGAAATCCCGGATGAAGACGGACTGTTTGAACATTACCGGTTGACGGCCGACAAGGGACAGGCATTGCTCAGGGTGGACAAATTTCTGGTCAATCTGTTGCCTCACGCTTCCAGGAGCCGCATTCAGGCAGCCACGGAAGCCGGCAGTATCCATGTAAACGGACAACCGGTGAAAGCCAATTATAAGGTAAAACCGGGAGATGTGGTCACCGTGGTCCTGGATTATCCCAAAAGGGACCTGAAAATCACTCCTGAAAACATACCTCTCAGCATCCTGTACGAAGATGATCAACTGGTCATCATTAACAAAAGTCCGGGCATGGTAGTACATCCGGGACACGGAAACTATTCGGGAACTTTGGTGAACGCCCTGCTGTACCACTTCCGGCACCTCCCCATGTTCAACGAAGAGGATCCGCGCCCCGGCCTGGTTCACCGGATTGACAAGGATACGTCGGGGTTGCTCGTGATTGCCAAAACAGAACAGGCGAAACTCAACCTATCCCTCCAGTTCTTTGAAAAAACAACCCACAGAAAGTATGTGGCGCTGGTGTGGGGCGACCTCAAAGAGGACAAAGGGACCATTACGGGCAACATCGGGCGAAGCGTCAGAAACCGGCAACTCTTTACCGTTTACCCGGCCGGCGACCATGGCAAAACCGCAGTCACCCATTACAGGGTAATAGAAAGGCTGGCGTATGTCAACCTGGTCGAATGCCAGCTTGAAACCGGAAGAACCCATCAGATCAGGGTCCATATGAAACATATCGGACACCCCGTCTTCAACGATGCCTCCTATGGAGGAGACCAGATTTTAAGGGGCACCACCTTCACGAAATACCGGCAGTTCATCCACAACTGTTTCGAAATAATGCCCCGCCAGGCCCTTCATGCCAAAAGTATCGGATTCCTGCATCCTCAAACCGGGAAAATGATGATCTTTGAATCTGAACTCCCTGACGACATGGCCCGGGTGATTGAAAAATGGAGAAACTATATTTCAAACCGTGAAATTAATAACGACGAATGACCAACAGCAAACCCAAACCCGATATCGCCGTCATTGCAGGGGGAAACTCCTCCGAATTCATCATTTCGTTAAAAAGCGGACTGAATGTTTACCAGGCACTCGACAGGGAGAAGTTTAATCCTTGGCTGATCCACATGAAAGAAAGAACCTGGACGGTAATGCAAAACGGAAGGCCCGTCGCTCCCGTCAACAAATCAGATTTCAGCTTCATCATTGAAGATAAGGTTGTCAGGATTGATTATGCCTACATCACCATCCACGGAACACCGGGAGAAGACGGCATCCTGCAGGGCTATTTCGACATGCTGAATATTCCCTATTCCACCTGTGATGTTCAGACCTCGGCCCTCACTTTCAACAAATGGCACTGCAATAATTTCCTCCGGAATTTTGACATCCCGATGGCCCGAACCATCAAGCTGAACAAGGGAGAGGCATTTGACCCTATAAAGATAATTGAACAACTCGGCCTTCCCCTCTTTGTGAAACCCAATGCCGGGGGGTCCAGTTTCGGCGTCACCAAGGTCAAGAAGGCCGAAGAACTGGATATCGCCGTTCACAAGGCATGGACGGAGAGCCGGGAAGCCCTGGTCGACGAATACCTCGCCGGAAAGGAGTTCACCTGCGGACTGGTTAGGATCGGAGAGCGTCACCTCATCTTTCCGGTTACCGAAGTCCTTCCCAAGAATGAGTTTTTTGATTTTGAAGCCAAATACACGCCTGGTGTGACCGAGGAGATCACCCCGGCAAGGCTCCCCGAACATCTCTTCCGCCATTGCCAGAAGCTGAGTGCCCTGATTTATGACCTCTGCAGCTGCTCGGGAATCGTCAGGATGGATTACATCCTTCGGGGAGAAACCTTTTACTTCCTGGAAGTGAACACCACCCCCGGCATGACCGAGACCAGCTTTATCCCTCAGCAAATCAACGCGATGGGACAAACCCTGACCGAGATTTTAACACTCGTGATCGGCGAAAAGTTAAAAACGAACTGATAACTTCAGGATGAACCCCGCTGCTTCCTGAGCGGTTTTCGCTATTTTTGAAATCCGCAATTTTCAAGTTTTCAGTTTTTCTCACAACAAAACACGCTTTTCATGGCAAAAAGAGAAAATATGCCACGGGTTGGCATGACGATCGACGAGCTCAACGCCCAATATGGCAAGGTACCTCCTCAGGCACTTGAAGTGGAAGAGGCCGTCCTGGGAGCACTGATGCTCGAAAGGGATGCTTACGTTACCGTAGCCGACATTATCGATACCGGCAGTTTTTACAAGGATGAACACCAGAAAATCTTTGAGGCCATCAAGGCGCTTTCCCGGAGTGAAAAACCTGTTGACCTGCTGATGGTCACCCAGGAGTTGAAAGACCGAAACCACCTTGACGAGGTGGGGGGGCCCGCCTTTATCGCTCAGCTGACGCGCCGGGTGGCTTCCTCAGCCCATATCGAGTTCCATGCCCGCATCATCGCCCAAAAATTTATCCAGCGCGAACTGATCAGGGTCTCCTCGGAAATCCAGGCAAAAGCTTACGATGATACTCTTGATATAGACGATTTGATTGACTTCTCGGAATCCTCCCTTTTCAAAGTTGCAGAAAGCAATATTAAAAAAGAGACGCTGCCCATCCGTCCGGTAATTAAGGCTGCCCTTGACCTGATCGAACAAGCCCGGCTGCGTGAGGACGGCCTCCATGGGGTACCTTCCGGATTCACCGCACTGGACCGGATCACCCTGGGATGGCAGAAAACCGACCTGGTGATCATCGCAGCCCGCCCTTCCATGGGTAAAACAGCGTTCGTCCTCTCCATGGCTCGTAATATGGCCGTAGACCATAACCGCCCTGTGGCGATCTTCTCCCTTGAAATGTCTGGACTTCAGCTTGTTAACAGGTTGATCGCCGCCGAAACAGAACTCGGCTCCCAGAAAATTAAAAGCGGCCGGCTGGAAGCCTGGGAATGGGCCATGCTCCATACCAAAATCGCGAAATTATCCAATTCACCCCTTTTTATCGACGACACCCCGGCTCTCTCCATCTTCGAACTGAGGGCCAAATGCCGCCGCCTGAAAATGCAACACGACATTCAGGGGGTTGTCGTCGACTATCTCCAGCTGATGACCACAGGAATGGACAACCGGAGCAGCCGGGAACAGGAGGTAAGTACCATATCCCGCTCCCTGAAGGCCATCGCCAAGGAACTCGACATCCCCGTCATCGCCTTGTCGCAGCTCAACCGTTCCGTGGAATCCCGCGAAGGCAAAAGACCCCAGCTCTCCGACCTCCGCGAATCAGGAGCCATAGAACAGGATGCCGACATCGTCATTTTTATCCACCGCCCCGAATATTATGGCATTACGGAAGACGACCATCAGAATTCCACCAAGGGAGTCGCTGAAATCATCATCGCCAAACACCGGAACGGGGCCACAGGGGAGATCCATCTCTCCTTCCGCAAGGACCTGGCAAAATTCACCGACATGGAAACCCATATCTCCAGCACCTTCGGAATGACGGGACAAACTTACGCGTCCAAAATGAACGATGATGAAGACTTTAAAGAAGAGAGAAGCTACCGGGCCGAAGGTCCCGATACCCCCTTTTGAACTATGACATCACTCAATACTCTCAAAAAAACGACAACAGTGAAAATCCTGACAACATACAAAACCTCGACAACAGTGACATTCCCCCAAAGATGCCTCATCATCATCCTGTTCCTCCTGTTTTCGTGGCATGCACACTCTGCCTGGCTGCTGATCCCCATGGATGAATCGCAGAAGAATCACCTGAAGGCGTACGGAATCGCATTCTGGACCCTGACAAAGGATGTGGAAGTCAAATGGCTCCTGAATTACCGGGGCGGAAGTTTTTTGATGGAACATTTTCCGGAGATCCAGTCTGAATGTGTCATCCGCGGGGTGACTTTCGAGACGCTTACCGATTCCCGCGGGTCGGCCATGCTAAATGAAATCGCTTCGCCCGATGTGAACCAGGATGCGGTGAGCATGCATAAAGCACCCCGGATTGCCGTCTACTCTCCTCCCAACAAACTCCCGTGGGACGATGCCGTCACCCTGGTGCTCACCTTTGCCGAAATAGAGTATGATGTGATATACGACGAAGAAGTCATCAACGGGAAACTGAGGGATTACGACTGGCTTCACCTCCACCATGAGGATTTCACAGGACAGTTCGGAAAATTCTGGCGAACCTTCCAGCACACGCCCTGGTACCAGGAAGATGTCCGCATCAACCAGGAGATGAGCAAAAAACTGGGGTTCCTTAAAGTTTCAGAGATGAAATCGGTGGTAGCCCGTGAAATCAGGAATTATGTCCTTAACGGCGGCTTTCTCTTTGCCATGTGCGCAGCCACCGACACGTATGACATCGCCCTGTCGGCCATGGGTATCGATATCTGCGAATCCATGTTCGACGGAGACCCCGCTGATAAGAACATGAACGAAAAACTGGATTACGACAACACCTTCGCATTCCGCAACTTCAAGCTCGTCACCGATCCTTATGAATATGAATTCTCCGACATTGACGTGACCGATACCCGGAGGGTGATCCGCGAAAACGACTATTTCACCCTCTTTGAATTTTCCGCAAAATGGGATCCCATTCCCACCATGCTTTGCCAGAACCATAACAACCTGATCAAGGGTTTTATGGGTCAGACCACCGCCTTCCGCAAGGAACTCGTGAAACCTGAAGTGCTGGTCATGGGAGAGAATATGGCAGCCGGAGAAGCCCGGTACATTCACGGCGAACTGGGACAGGGATTCTGGACCTTCTACGGAGGACATGATCCGGAAGACTACCGGCACCTGGTAGGCGACCCGGCTACCGACCTCAGCCTTTACCCGAATTCCCCGGGATACCGGCTGATCCTCAACAACGTCTTATTTCCCTCCGCCAAGAAGAAAAAGCGAAAAACCTAACCCACCTTTATTTTGTGGCGTTCTCTAATCTTTTTAGAATGCTGAAAATAAAGAGAGCAGAAAGGAGACAGCAAACGATAAAGATGAGCCAGAGCTGCCACAGATCCAGTTTGCCCCAGAAATCACTTCCGATGAAGAGGAATTTGTTACCCACGGCAGTCGCAAGGAGCCATCCCCCCTGCATCAATCCCTGGAAACGGGCCGGAGCTACCTTGGAAACAAAGGAGAGGCCCATGGGACTGAGGAATAACTCGGCGATGGTAAGGACCAGATATCCGCTGATAAGCCAATAGGGAACCACCCTCGAGCTATCGGGTACAGGATTGTACTTGGTAGCACCGAATGAGTCGACATATTGAAGCTCGTGAGGCGACACCAAACCGATCGAAGCGACCAGGATAATCAGGAAACCAAAGGAGGCGATGATCATCCCGATGCCGATTTTTTTGGGTGTGGAAGGTTCCTGGTTCCGGTTACGCAGCCAGGTGAAAATTCCCATCACGGGGAAAGTCAACGAAACGATAAAGAGCGGGTTGAAGGACTGGAACACTTCCGGGGCAATGGGATTCTTGGGACCCCAGCCTGAAACCAGCCACCAGGTCACGGCTCCCAGCACCAGGAACATGCCCAGGCCGATCAGTTTGATAACCCGCTTCTTGTTGAAGAGCATGACCACCCCCGCAACAGTGCCGATGAAAGCCAGCATGGACCCCAGGTTGAAAAAGATATTGGTGAAAGGCCCCACCTCCTTGACCGTATAGTCACGCGCGAAGAATGTCAACGTCAAACCGTTTTGGTGGAACGACATCCAGAAGAAGATGACCACGAAAAACACCAGCAGCAGGGAGGTTACCCTGGGGCGTTCTTCTTTGGTGGATATCATGAACATCATGGCCACGAAACCGATGAAGAGACCCACAGCGGCACCCAGAGCCAGGTCACCCATGGCCAGGTAGAAAATCACAGAAGTGGTGATCATCAGTCCGCCGGCAAGCAGCAAGCTGACCAGGTTGGTGGTGGCTTTGGGTTTTTCGGAATCGGCAACCTTGACCTTCTGGACGGTAGGCAACAGTCTGTTAAAGATCACATACACGGAGAGGGAAACGACCATGGCGAGGGCAGCGATGCCGAAGGCATAGTTGTAACCTTTGGAGAACACTTCGAGGTACTGGTTGGCAAAGGCACCCAGGTCAGTCACTGCAGTTCCCGACACCTTGTCGGCCAGCTCCTGGAATTTGGACATATTCTCAAGGGTACCATTTTTAAAAGCGTGGCACATGGCAGGCAGACTGCCGTCGTGTTCAAAGCCCTGGGAATGGAGGAACCAGTTGCGGATCCCGTTAGCCACGAAGGGAGCAAAAAAAGCACCGATGTTGATCCCCATATAGAAAATCATGAAGGCCGAATCACGGACTTTGGAATATTTCGGATCGTCATAAAGCTGTCCCACCACAGCCTGGAGGTTCCCCTTGAAGAGGCCGTTTCCGAATGCGATGGTGAAGAGCCCGATGAGCGTCAGCGCCAGGGGATTCCCAGGAATAGCCATAATGAGATACCCGGCGAACATGACAATGATACCAGCCAGAATCACCAGTTTATATTTACGTGTGGAGTCTGCCAGAATGCCGCCAATCAGCGCCAGGGCATAAATCCCGAAATAAAACCAGCTGTACGTCTCCCCTGCCTGCGCTTCGGAAAGTCCGTAACGGGCCTGCAGGAAAAGTACCAGGATAGCCATCATGGTGTAGAAGCCAAAGCGCTCTCCCATGTTGGAGAAAAACGCTACAAACAAACCTTTGGGATGATCTTTGAACATATACTTCGAGTTTTAGTGAATATTTGACGCAAAATCAGGCAAATATAAAATCTTTTGGGAAAAAGAAACAGGAGAAAGCCGGGAAACTGGTAAAAACGGTTCAGTTTCTGTATTATGAACGAAAGGAAATTGAATGAAATCTATCTCATTCTGAAAATCGTTATATTTGGAGTCATTATTCCAATCTAATATTCTTTGTTTATCATTTAACCATTAAATTTTGAACCTATGAAGAAATTAGTTGCTGAATTCATCGGAACCGCCTGGCTGGTGCTGGGAGGTTGCGGCAGTGCTGTGCTGGCAGCAGCCTTCCCGGAACTGGGCATTGGATTTGCCGGAGTAGCCCTGGCTTTCGGATTGACAGTTGTGACCATGGCATACGCAATAGGGCACATTTCGGGGTGCCACCTCAATCCAGCCGTTTCTGTCGGATTATGGATGGGAGGCCGCTTTGACAAAAAAGAGTTACTCCCTTACATTATCGCCCAGATCCTGGGTGGGATCGCCGGTGCAACCATCCTTTATCTAATTGCCAGCGGCAAACCGGATTTCGAACTGGGCGGTTTTGCCGCCAATGGCTATGGAGCGCATTCGCCGGGAGGATTTGGCCTCGTGGCTGCCTTGATCACCGAAATCGTCATGACTTTCTTCTTCCTGATCGTCATCCTCGGCGCTACCCACCCCAAAGCCCCTCAAAAATTCGCCGGAGTCGCTATCGGACTAGCATTGACCCTGATTCACCTGATATCCATTCCGGTCACCAACACATCGGTAAATCCCGCCCGGAGCACAAGCCAGGCGCTGTTTGTCGGGGATTGGGCCCTGGGACAACTGTGGCTCTTCTGGGTCGCCCCCATTGTCGGAGCACTTCTGGCCGGATTGGTTTACAAATATCTGTCACCTGTAATAAAACAATCCCCAGCTGAAAAATAACCAGAATTCCGTCATTGTACTGATTTTCAGAAATAAAACCATAAAGAGAAGAGCGCCTGAACCAACGGTTCAAGCGCTCTTCAATTCTTTGTGACAAAAATTCCGGTGACACAGCTGAGATCACAGTTTATAGTGAACATCAATTCTCTTTTATCTTCAAAAGACACAAACCAACCACGCCCAGGTAAAACCCAGCAGAATGCCCGTCAATAAAGGCTTTGGGCATATGGATTTGGGAAATGATAAAACTTTCCTGTCGTTGAAGATGATAAAAGCAATCATGTTTCCAACAGAAAAGAGTTTCCACTATTCCTGCGCCCTTACGCCCAATGTCAATGATTACAAGGGGTTCAGTGGTTTTATACAGGGCATAGTGGAGTGAGGCACCTGCTCCTATTTCCACTCAAGAGGAGACTGAAGAATGTTGGCATTTTCTCCTCTCCTCCCAGGAAATGCCTTCTCCAAAAACTGATAAACATGTAGCAAAAAACTATTACGAAGAAGTAAGGATAGTCATTCCCGGATGATTTTTTTGCTTTTTTTTATTTTCTATGTAAATTTGATACTTAATTATTAAATTCCAGACCAATGAAAAAGCTGTCCCCATTCGTTCTTTTATGTGTCGTGGTGTTAAAACTTACAGCTCAGGATATCACCATCTCCTTTCAGCCCAAAGAAGCCGTAAACACAATTGACAGTATCTGGGTAACCAATCAGAGAACAAATGAAAAGGTAAAACTCCTTGGGCATGAAACTCTCACCTTGACAAAAGTTACAGGAATTACTGATTTATCTTTTACCTCTGAGAAGGGTTATTTATACCCGAATCCCTGTCATGGGGAAGCACAGGTAAGTTTTTCCACATCCTTGAACCAGGAGGTAGTACTGGGGGTATATAACATTTCCGGACAACTGTTAAGCTTAGAAAGGAAATATTTGACACTGGGTCAACATAAGTTCCATATTACGTTCCCGGGAACCGGTCTTTTTATCTTTTCTGTTTTTAAAGATGATGGCCTCCTGAGTTTCAAGGTTGCTTCTATGGATTCTGAGGTTCACAACTGCAATATTGAGTATTCAGGTGGTGATATCTTAAAATCAATCAAAAGGGCCACCGCCGATATAACATTAGGTTATGCTGAAGGGGACAATATACTGTATTCAATTTTTTCGAATAAAAATAACACAATCATAACTGATTTTCCAACAGTCTCTAAGATTTATTCAGTCGAATTTCATGAATGTATAGACCCGGATAATAAAAGTTATAGAATAGGAAAAATCGGTAACCAGTGGTGGATGGCCGAAAACCTGAATGTTGGAACGATGGTTCACGAAGCCTACGGAAATCCCACGGACAATGGAATCATTGAAAAGTGGTGTTATAACAACGAACCGGACAGTTGTAGCAAGTACGGTGGTTTGTACCGGTGGGACGAGATGATGCAGTATACGACACAACAAGGAACCCGGGGCATCTGTCCACCGGGCTGGCATATCCCCACGGATGAGGAATGGAAGGTGCTGGAAGGGGCGGTAGACAGCCAGTATGGAATTGGAAACACTACCTGGGATAATATCGGTTGGCGTGGAAGTGATGCTGGGACGAACCTGAAGAGCAGAAGCGGCTGGATGCAAGATTACAACGGCAAAGATCTGCTCGGCTTCTCAGGTCAGCCTGGTGGCAAACGCATAGGTGCTTTGAGTTTAAGCGTCCAAATTCGCGAACTCGGCATCTGGTGGACATCGACGGAGTACAATGATGGCTATGCGTGGGCCCGTGCCGTCACTACCGACATACTGGGAGTAAACCGGTACCGTTGGCAAAAGGGCGACGGTTATAGTGTCCGTTGTCTGCGGAATGAGTAGGCTATTTGGTTATTTGACTATTTGACTATTTGACCTTTTATACCCCGCTCAGCGGGTAAAGTGCCCTTCCCCAGTTCTACAAGGATGCTGAATGGATGGGCACTTTTTCATACAATCCCAAAATAGCAGATCAAATACCCCTTCCCCCCAATGATGAAAACCACTTTCAGTTCCACCAAAGTCATCTTTACGAAGTCCACCATATAAAATTCCCCTTCAATAGTGTCAGGGAAATATGCTTACCAGGGCTACCACCCTGAATAGGCAATGCAGCCTTTTCACCTTGCCA
Source organism: Prolixibacteraceae bacterium UBA1413 (assembly GCA_002304925.1). GTDB lineage: Bacteria > Bacteroidota > Bacteroidia > Bacteroidales > Prolixibacteraceae > UBA1413. Next base: position 89,977 of record DBPT01000025.1, on the reverse strand, counting down.
GTCTGATCCACTACCAGTATGCTCGTTGGACTGACAATCTTGAAGAGTTCAAGAAGGTATTGTCGGTTTTTCGGTCATATACAGCATTATTATTTGTGTGATGAGATGGGGCAGGATTCAGGTTTCCCCCCTCCGAGACTGCCTTTTCATTATCGCGGAACACAGGGATGATGCAATCGTTCTTCAAGTGAAGTAGTGAAACACTTTCTGTGTTGGCTTCATTGAAACGTTTTTGTTTCTCTACCTTGGGCTGGAGAGGAGTAGTTTTAATCACCTCTGCTTCCAGCACTTTCACCTGTTCCCTGATGTCGGGAACACTGGCTGGTTGGTTAACCATTCTAAGTGTCATTTTCATTGTGGCTGTTGCCTGGTGTTTTAAATCAAGCTCCAGGACAATGGTGAATTCATAATCCAGGCCTTCACGGGTTAATCCCTTCAACCCAATCATTTCAGGGAGAATCTTTCCGTTCTTTTCAGAAAACACATAATCCTGTTTACTCAGGATAGTGGCAATTATATGGCAATTACTTGGCAGGATCTTCTGAACAAAGGCATTATGGCATGGGATAACCTTTGCCCGGTTGGTAAAGGAATTCCCCATCATGGCCCTATGAATATCCAAAATCACCCTATTCAGGTAAATCTTGTTCTCCCAGGAATATGGATGGGGCTGCCATTCTGGAAATGTTGTCAATTTTGGCTCAAATCTCCAAAGCCCAAACCAGGAATGGAGGATGATTCCTTGGATTCCTCAATGCTGGAAATATCTGCCACATCGATGACGAAGTCTTCTATCCATACCTCAAGGACATTCCCGACAATTTCATTTTCAAACTGGAAACCCCAGACAATGCCTTCATAAACCTCGTTGTCTTTTGTGGTTATCCTGACCTTCAGACCAGCGAATTGTGTGTAATCCATGTGAGTTGTTATATGATTGATTCTTAATTAGTTCTTTATAAAATAACGGAAGAGGTCAGCCTACACGAATTAAAACGGACAAACATCCAGTAGTCATCTCTCCTTAGAATAACATAAATGTAGAAAAGAATATTTAATGCGATAAATTTAAAATGTGATCCTGATTTGCATGTTTGAGAAGAGATGGGCCAATGTGGGTGACGGGTATACGGCTTCAATCACATGAACATAAAAAGTTTTCAAACGTTATCACTACCACTTGTCAGTGTATTTGGCAGAATTGCATACTCTGCAAGGTTGCAAATTCGGCATCAGGAGAGGATGGAATCGAATCAAGAATAATGCTGAAAAGTCAACCCGTCCTATCTGTTCTGTTTAGAGAGAGTCTTCAAAAGGTGTATAAAAGGGTGAGCATAAATTAAAAATCCACTGAAATCAATTATTTCCAGTGGATTTTGTGACCCAGCTGGGATTCGAACCCAGGACCCCATCCTTAAAAGGGATGTGCTCTACCTGCTGAGCTACTGAGTCATCCTTATGATTCCTTTGTTTCTCAAAGGCGGGTGCAAAAGTAGCTTTTTTTTCATTTCTCACAAATCTTTGTCAGCCAAAAGCACAAAATTTAACCAGGGGAAAAGAAACCAGGTTACCTGTTGTTTTTCTCTGCCATCTGCAACCTCTTCCGGGGTTTTCCTCCGGAGCTGTTTTTTTTCTATTTTTAACCCCATCAAAAGAAGGCATTCATGAAAATCCTGGTCACCGGCACTGCCGGCTTTATCGGCTTTCACCTGGTCAAAAGGCTTACGACCCGTGGTGACGAAGTGGTCGGCCTTGATAACATCAATGACTATTATAATACGGAACTGAAGTACGGACGGTTACAGGAGAGTGGTATTTCCCGTGCAGACGCCGATTCAGGCCGGCTAACCCAAAGCGCCACCCTTTCCGGGTACCGGTTTCTGAAAGCTTCCCTGGAAGACGCTCCCACCATCGGCAGGCTCTTTGCAGGCGAAAACTTTGATGCCGTTTGCCACCTGGCGGCACAGGCGGGGGTGCGCTACAGCCTGATCAACCCCCAGGCTTATGTGGACAGCAACATCACCGGATTCATCAACATCCTGGAAGCCTGCCGCCGCTATCCCGTCAGGCACCTCGTCTATGCCAGTTCATCCAGTGTTTATGGCAGCAACACCAAAATGCCGCTTTCCATATCCGACAGGACCGACCATCCGGTAAGCCTTTATGCCGCATCCAAGAAAAGTAACGAACTAATGGCCCATGCCTATAGCCATCTGTTTCAAATCCCCGCCACAGGGCTCCGGTTCTTCACCGTGTATGGCCCCTGGGGACGTCCTGATATGGCCGCCTTCCTCTTCACCAGGGCCATCCTCGATGGCAAACCCGTTAAAGTTTTTAATAACGGGGATATGTACCGCGATTTTACCTATATCGATGACATCATCGAAGGAGTTGTCAGGGTCATCGACCGCGCGCCTGCGGAACAAAATCCCCCGGCAGCCATCTACAACATTGGAAATTCCAACCCCGTGAAACTGACCGAATATATCGTGGCCATTGAAAACGCCCTCGGGAAAAAAGCCATCAGGGAATACCTGCCCATGCAACCCGGTGATGTTTACAAAACATTTGCCGACGTCACTGACCTGGAGGAAAAAATAAATTATCACCCCTCAACACCGGTGACCGAAGGAGTTAGAAAATTCGTGGAGTGGTATCTCCAGACGGGAGTGAAATATAAAGTTTAAAGTTTTCCCGTTGCGGGGAAAACTTTAAACAAAAAATTGGCTGACCTGTAAGCCGGGTTCTGTACCCGGAACCGTTGCCGGCACCGGATCTCTGTCATTTATCTCGCCGTACCATTACTGGCACGGTCATGCAGCCTACCCCTCCCGGCATCCTTCCGCCTGCGGGCATCAGGAAACAAGACGGGCCGTCTTGCCTTGCGACCGGGATATATTTGGCCTTGCAACCCATGAGACGTACGGCTCCCGGAATTGCTCCCGCGACCGGTGCGCTCTTACCACACCTTTTCACCCTTACCCCGGCGGCGAACCTCCAGGGCGGTCATTTTCTGTTACGTGGCTTCAGGCTTTCACCCGACTTCCCGTTAGGAAGCATGGCGCCCTTTGTTGCCCGGACTTTCCTTACCGTCCGCCGGATGGCAGAGCGGCACGACAGAGCGGTCAGCCGCTGCAAAGATAGGTCAATTTTCCCGGATTTCCCTATATCAGCGTGATGCGCTCCTGCAGACCGCTTTTACCATGTCGGGAAATGAAAAACTCTTCAACAGGAGGGCCAAACACCCTTGCTATATCAGCCTTTGCGGAGGATCACCATGGTGGCGCCATAGCCATATTCCCGGAATGAAGCATCCTGCATGTCGTATTTTCTGTACCGGCTCTCCAGTTCTCGCCGGAGTTCATTTTTAAGGGTTCCCTGCCCTACCCCGTGAATAAAAACAATGCGACGCGTACCGTTGCTGATAGCGGTTTCCATTTCCGATCTGAACCGTTCCATCTGAAGATCGAGCATCTCCTTGTTCGACAATCCCGTTGCTGATTCCACCAACTCCAGAATGTGCAGGTCCACTTCCTTCAATTCACGGGGCTCTTTCCTTTTTGGCTCAGGTCGCGAAATATCGCCGCTTTCCTTCAGAACCTCCGGAGCGCTGAAATCATGCTGGCGGAGTTTTTCCAGTTCCCCGGAAAGATCTTTTTCCTTTATTCCGACCAGCATCGCACGCTTTTCAAAATATGCATTTCCGGCAAAGGAGGTTTCCTTGTAAAACCTGACAGGATTGATCCGGATGGATTTTATCAGAGCCGGCATCAACGCAGTTCCACTGTTTTCATACGGGAGCAGCTGAATCCCGAAATCGGGGAAGTTGCTGAAATCCTCGTGTCCGAATCCTTTCAACGGAATCCGGGAATATGGGGCCAGCCTTCCCGATTTTACCGACTGATAAGTACCCTCCGCCAGAAGCGAGAAATGATACAGCAGAGTGTATATAGAGTCGTTAACCAGCCATGCCTTTATCTCACCCGAAAGAGGCAATGTGGGAACTTCCGGAACGAAAGCCAGAAAAAAGGATGGTTCCGCAGTTGCGGGATGACCTGCCGATGAGGCAAACAACGGCTGGGATTCCCTTTTGGGCTTCGGAAGCTCCTCTTTCACCTTTTTTTTCGCCTTCACCATAGGTCTTTCCGGAATTTCGCCAAACCGTTCATCCTTTATCAGTTCCGTGATCAGACAAGGAACTTCAAACCCTTCTTCATCTTCCACGTTTACCACCTTTGGGGTGACAAATCCGGTGATTTTACCACCCCCCACCGCATTCAGAAACTTCACCCTGTCGCCGACTTTCAGCATGATCTTAATTTTCAGACAAAATTACGACAATTTATCATGCCATCGGAAAGCCGGGAGGAATGAATTACCGCACATGAAAATAACAGCTCTTCCGTCAGCAGGTTTGTATGAACGGTGAATCCGGGGAAAACAGAAACTATGGACAAAATCGCTATTTTTGAAGATTCAATCCATTGAATTTGGTGATTCCGGATATCCATATCAGCGATTATACTTACGATCTTCCCGAAGAGCGGATCGCGGTTTACCCCCTTTCCGAAAGAGAGCAGTCCAGGCTCCTGTTGTGGAAGGAGGGACAAATTTCAGAAACTCTCTTTTCCCATGTCGACAGGGTGATTCCCGCGAACAGCCTTCTGGTTTTCAACAATACCCGTGTGATCCATGCCCGGCTGATCTTCCGCACCCCTTCGGGGGCCAGGATTGAGATCTTTTGCCTGGAACCCCGTCAACCTGCCGGCTACCAGCTTTCTTTTCAGTCCACCGAAAGTGTGGAATGGAAATGCCTGGTGGGCAATGCACGGAAGTGGAAACGGGGATCCCTGGTCCTTCCCGTTGCCGTCGGAGAAGTCACGGTAACCTTCCGGGCGGAAATGACTGGAAGGGTGGGCAACGCCTTCCTCGTACGCTTTTCATGGGAGCCCCCGGTCACCTTTGCCACTCTCATCGAAGCCGCGGGAAGTATGCCCATCCCTCCCTACCTGAACCGCGATGCAGAAACCATCGATGACGACCGTTACCAGACCACCTATGCCCGCATCGACGGTTCGGTGGCCGCACCCACAGCGGGACTCCATTTCACCCCACGGGTGATGGAAAATCTGAAAAATAAGGGTACTTCCTTTGCAGAACTCACCCTCCATATCGGTGCAGGAACTTTCCAGCCTGTGAAGTCGGAACGCGTGGCCGACCACGACATGCATACCGAAACGGTCTACGTGACCCGCGATTTCCTGGAAAAACTGCACCACCATGCAGGAAGAGTCATTGCCGTGGGCACCACATCGGTACGCTCCCTGGAAAGCCTCTACTGGCTGGGGGCTGCTCTGGCAAACCCCGACTCCGGCATCCTGACAGCAATGGTGCAAAATCCCGCACTGGATGATAAAGCAGGTTCGCGCCATTTACCCTCCTTTCACGTGGGCCAATGGCAACCATACCTCACAGGTTCTGCTCTCATCCCTGAAGAAGCGACTGCCCGCCTGCTGACCCTGATGCAAGAGAAAGGCCTCGGTCAACTCTCCTTTACCACGGCCATTATCATCCTTCCGGGCTATCCTTTCAGGCTGGTCAACGGCATGTTCACCAACTTTCACCAGCCCCGCAGCACCCTCCTCCTCCTGATCGCCGCCTTCTTGGGGCACGACTGGAAAAAGGTCTACGATTACGCCCTCCAGCAGGGCTTCCGGTTCCTCAGCTACGGCGACGCCAACCTCTTCCTGAAATTCTGATAAACTACCGCATCTTTATATGATATGAGAGGTAATCTGCTTTCTGATGAATCCAAAACCTGATAATCATAACGAATAACTTGATTCTTAAAATAACAACCATGAAGAAACTGATTGTCATCCTTATTGTCTCCTCCCTCTCCCTATCCCTGGCGTCTGGACAACTCGCCTGCGGAGAGCCCCTAAAAATCAACGACGGCTGGAAATTCATCAAGGGAGACCCCAAAGAGGCGTCATCCCCCGATTATGACGACTCCCGCTGGCAGACACTGGACCTTCCGCACGACTGGAGCGTCGAAGGGCCTTACAGCCCCTCCCTGGCCAGCGCCACCGGATACCTGCCGGGCGGAATTGCCTGGTACCGCAAAAAAATCGAAATTCCGGCCCGAAATAAGGAGATGAAATTCTTCCTGTACTTCGAAGGCATTTACCGCAACGGCGAGGTTTTTGTCAACGGCACTTCCCTGGGAATGCGTCCCAATGGTTATATCTCCGCATTTCATGACATCACTGCCCTGGTACGGGCAGGAAAGACCAATACCTTCGCCGTGCGCGTCGACCATTCCGAATCGGCCGACTCCCGCTGGTATACCGGCTCGGGAATCTACCGCGACGTATGGCTCGTCACTGCCAGTCCCATCCATATCGCTCCATGGGGGGTGTATTATACCACCCGTGAACTGAACCCCCGGCAGACTGCGGTGACCATACAGACTGCCCTGAACAACTCCACTCCCCTTGCGGTGACGGTGACAGTCGTCCAGGAACTGGAGGACAAGGATGGGACCATAGTTTCGAAACACTCCACGAAAATTACGCTCCCCGGAAGCGGCAACAAAACAGTGACCCAGGAAATGAAAACCACACGGCCGCACCTCTGGTCGGTGGAAAATCCCTATCTCTACACCCTGAAGACCACGGTATACCAGGGAGATGAAGTGACGGACCAGTCAGCTCTCAAAGCAGGAATCCGCACCCTCCGCTTTGATCCTAACAAAGGCTTCTTCCTGAACGGGAAAAACCTCAAGGTAAAGGGCGTGTGCCTTCATCACGATGCCGGCATGCTGGGGTCAGCAGTGCCCCGCGAAGTATGGGCCCAACGGCTGGAAACCCTCCGCTTACTGGGATGCAATGCCATCCGTACCAGTCACAATCCCCAGGCCCCCCTCCTTTACGACCTGTGCGATGAAAAGGGATTCCTGGTCCTTAACGAAGCCTTCGACGAATGGGAATTCCCAAAGAAGAAGTGGATTGAAGGCTGGAATGTGGGAACCCCCGGATTCCAGGGAGCCGCGGCATTTTTTGAAGAATGGGGGGAACGTGACCTGCGCGACATGATCCTCCGCGACCGTAATCACCCCTCCGTCTTCATGTGGAGTATCGGCAACGAAGTCGACTACCCCAACGATCCTTACTCCCACCCCATCCTGAACCAGGAAGGCATCCAGCAGCAACACACTGCGGGATTCCTTCCCAGCCAGCCCCATGCCGACCGGCTGGGAGGAATCGCCAAAAAACTGGCGGCCGTTGTCAGGGACCATGATCCGTCAAGACCGGTCACCGCAGGTCTCGCTGGTCCGATCATGTCGAATGAGACCGATTATCCCGACGCCCTCGACGTTGTGGGATATAACTATACCGAAAACCGGTATGCCAGTGACCATGAACGCTACCCCTCCCGGGTGCTCTACGGCAGCGAAAACGGCCACTCCATGGAGGCATGGAAGGCCGTCCGCGACAACGACTATATCTTCGGCCAGTTCCTCTGGACCGGCATCGACTATCTGGGGGAGGCTCACCAATGGCCTTCACGGGGATTCACCTCAGGGCTCCTCGACCTGGCTGGATACAAAAAACCCAGGGCTTACTTCAGGGAAAGCCTATGGTCGGAACAACCGATGATTTACAGCGGCACATTCCGGAAGACAAGATCACAACGCTACTCCACCTTCGACGCCCCTCCCCTGTGGAATTACCATGAAGGAGATTCAGTGACAGTCATAAGTTATACCAACTGTGAGAAAGCCCGACTTTTTCTGAACGGCAAGGAAGTGGGAAATGAGAAATCCCGTGATGACAATAGTGGAATCATCTCATGGAATGTCGCCTTTTCCCCCGGGAAGCTGGAAACGGTGGGCTATGACGGTGGCATTGAAACTGCACGCCACACCCTGGAAACCAGCGGCCCTCCCCATGCCATCAAGGCGGTCCCCATACAAAATTCCATTAGTACCGACAAAGGAACCGCCCTTGTCAACATCTCCATCGTTGACCAAAACGGGATACCTGTCTTCCTCTCCGACAATGAGATCACCTGCACCACCCGGGGAGCTGTCAAACTTCTCGGCCTCGAAGCCTCCGATCCCGCCGACATGGGCAATTACAACGACAACCGGCAACGGGTCTTCCAGGGGAAAATGATGGCTTATATCCAGGCCACGGGGGACAAGGGGACCGCCACGATCCGCTTCACCTCCCCCTGGCTCGAACCTGCGGAAGTCACCCTGATCCTGGAATGAACCAGTGATTGCCCGGGCAAAAGATGGAAGAATGGTTACTGATCACCCCAGCATGGAAGAGCATAAGAAAACAGATTGCTTTTTATACGATCCCGGTATCACCCTGGAGGGTTACAAATGCTGTTTTATCAGGCAAAAGGCTGCCCCCCTTGGTCAGCCACGAAACGCCAAAGGATACCAGGGCCAGGGTTTCGGCCCAGAAGACAAAGCGGGTATGAGGGAACTGTTTCTGCAAAAACAGGAAATAGACAAACATCCCCAGGGCTGCCAGAAGAAGGATGGTCCCGCAGACTATGTAAATCACATTGCGTTGGATCTTCCGGGGCGTGGGATCTTTTTCCCCCCGGGTAAACAGAAAAAGGGAGAAAAGGGCCAGTACGGCGAAGAAGACTCCGGCTGCCCCGAAATGGATCTGTCCGGCCCAGTCCTGAGGACCTGTCTTGGTAGCGGGGAACCATGCGATCACAAAAGCACATATTCCTGCCACATCAGCCGCCAGATTGTCCCATCGGTCATATCCCCGGTAGAAAAGAAGGAAAAGTCCGACCGCACACATGGCCCCGACAAATACATCGCGCATCCCCGAATAATAATACATGCTGATGTCGAAAAGGGGGACCTCCTCCCCAAAGAGAAAATGGCTTCCGCCCATCAGCACAAAGGGCAGCAAAATCCCTATCCAGCCGACGGTTCTCCTCAAAGCCAGGTAAGAGTAGATCTGTCTATTCGCGCGGCTAAAGCTGATCATAATACCGGCATTATCCTTCTTAAAGTTATTCCCTGTTAGAATAGAAACGCTCCAGGATTGACCCGTCATTGACTTCCTTTAACAGGGAACTGATGGTCTCCCTGGGCACATCGAAAACATCGAGTACGATAAGCCCGTCAAGGCAATTGTTGAATTTCGGATCTACGTTGAAGCTGACAATCTTTGCATTCAGTTTGATATATTTCTTTAGCAGGACCGGCAGTCCCGAATTCATGGCATCCACATCGCCGATGGTTTTATCCAGCTTGTTGATATCGCGCTTGGTGCTCTCCATCAACACATTGATATCGGTATTTCCGCTTCGGAATTTATAACTGTTGCGGGGTTTGATGTATTGTGCCAGATGCCAGTCGTAATGGTTCTCCATAATAAACCTGATGATCAGGTCTTTCGATATACGGGAATAATTGTTACTGATGCTTACCGGACCAATCAGGTAGCGATTTTCAGGACTCATCATGAGAAAACACAAAATTCCTTTCCACAAGAGAAAGAGGGGCATCGGTTTCCGCTGATATTCCTTGACTACAAAGGAACGTCCCAGTTCCAAACTTTGACTCAACAGCGAAGAGATATTATCGTCTATCCTGAACAGCGTATTGAGGTAAAAGCCCCTTTTGCCGTATTGTTCCATAATTTCCCTGCCCATCCCGACCCGGTACGCCCCGACAATCTTTTCCTCCAGTTCATCCCAGATGAAAAGCTGGTGATAATAAAGGTCAAACTCATCAATATCAATGCTTTGGTTGGTCCCTTCACCCACCTCCCGGAATGTCACTTCCCGGAGCCTCCCGATTTCAGTCAATATCTGCGGAATTTCCCGGCTGGGAGCCGCAAAAACATTGTATTCCCTGTGTTTGAAAAGAAGATACCGGTGCCTGATATCCTGAAGCTCCTTTAGAAGGAGTTCTCTGGGTACCGGGTCAACAACCGGGCTCACCCTGGCCGGAGGAATCAGGGAATAATTGAAAAATCGTTTGACCTCAATGGGGGTTGACATGCCATAGGTCTTCGCTCTTAAATACCTGCCGTACTGATAGATATCCGTAAAAGCCTCTTGGTCAACCGGCTTAATGGGATTCCCCACCCTGATCCTGACATTTTTATACCGTTTGTGGAAAAGTTCCGAGGGCAGCCTGGCTTCCTGCAAGGCGGGATGGATCCTGCCCATAATCCTGAAAAGACGGCTGTTACCGCTCTGGAACAATACCGGGACGACAGGAACATTCATTTTTTTGATGAATTTGATGACCGGGAATCTCCATATCCTGTCGGTAACAAGGTTGGAAGCGTCATACGTGCTGGTCTCACCGGCAGGGAATATGCAGAGAATTCCCCCGTTCTTCAGGTGCGCCATTGATTCTTTCAGGCCGGCAAAGGCACTCTCTTCGGTATCGGCATCCAGTTCAAAAGGATTGGTATCAACGAAAAATCCGGAAACCGGTTCTATCTTCTTCAGCAGGTGGTTAGCCAGAATTTTAATGTCACTCCTGATTTGGGATACATAATGGATCATCAACAATCCGTCAAGGCCGCCCAGCGGATGGTTGGCCACCACAATGGCGGCCCCCGTCGAAGGAATCCTGCGCAATTCCTGATCATCAAGGTCAACCTTAAGTTCGAGCACCGCGATAACTTCATCAATAAACTGAAGCCCCTGCGATTTCTCAATCCGCCCGTACAACTTGTTGAGTTTCCGGAACCTGAGAACATGCATCAGAAAACGGGCAAAATACTCTCCTCCGAAATAGGTCAGTCCAGGTTTGGCTTTCAACAGGTCTTTTGGCTTAACCAGATCCATCAGCGGTATTATTTTAGCTAAAAAACAGCAAATTAAGTATCAATGAGCATATTCCATGCCTCTTCTCAACGGGTCGGCAAGTGAAAATGATAGTGCTGTTCAAAAATAGTATTTATTTGTAACTTTCCGGTGGAAAAATGAGCGAAGAATCAGACCTGGAGAAATGGCTTCCTGTCGGCAGAAAGGAAATGGAAATGCGTGGCTGGGATGCCCCCGATGTGATCCTCGTGTCGGGAGATGCCTACGTGGACCATCCTTCCTTTGGCACGGCCGTCATCGGAAGGATTCTGGAAGCCGAAGGAGTGCATGTGGTGGTCCTTCCCCAGCCCAACTGGCAGGATGACCTGCGCGATTTCAAAAAACTGGGTGTTCCTCGCCTCTTTTTTGCCGTTACGGGAGGATGCATGGATTCCATGGTCAATCATTATACGGCGGCAAAACGCCGCCGCTCCGATGATGCCTATACGGCAGGCGGAAAAGCCGGTTTCAGACCCGATTATGCCACCACCGTCTACTCCCGCATCCTGAAAAAACTTTACCCGGAAGTCCCGCTGATCATCGGCGGCATCGAAGCTTCCCTGCGAAGGGTCACCCATTACGACTACTGGTCCGACACGCTGATGCCTTCCATTCTGACGGATTCGGGAGCTGACATTCTCTTCTATGGAATGGGTGAAAAATCACTCGTCGAATTTGTCAGGCTCATGCAACGGGGTGTAGAAATTCACAAACTGACCACCATTCCCCAAACCGCCTTCCTGCGGAAAAAAGAGCAGCCTTATGCCACCAATCCCAGGTGGGAAGAGCTGGTCCTGGCATCCCACGAAGAATGCCTCGGCGACAAAAAAACTTATGCCCTCAATTTCAAACATATCGAAGAAGAATCCAACAAACTGGCAGCCCGAAGACTAATCCAGCACACCGGCGACCATCAGGTGGTCATCAACCCTCCCTGGCCTCCTCTGACAGAAAAGGAGATGGACCGTATTTATGACCTTCCCTTTACCCGGATGCCTCATCCCCGGTACCACGGCAAGGGGCCCATTCCCGCCTATGAGATGATCCGCCACTCCGTCAACATCCACAGGGGCTGTTTCGGGGGCTGTGCCTTCTGCACCATTTCGGCCCACCAGGGAAAGTTCGTCTCCAGCCGCTCCCCTGCATCGGTGTTGCGCGAAGTGGAAACCGTCACCCGCATGGAGGATTTCAAAGGTTACATCTCTGACATCGGCGGACCGTCGGCCAACATGTACCGGATGCAGGGCTTCAACCCCGACCTCTGCGCCAAATGTACCCGCCCTTCCTGCATCTGGCCGGCAATATGCAAAAACCTCGACACAAACCACCAGCCCCTGACAGACCTATACCGTCAGGTGAGAAACTACCCCGGCGTCAAAAAAGCATTCATCGGAAGCGGCATCCGGTATGACCTGTTCCTGCACATCACCGGGAAGGAAAAGACTGACAAAGCCAACAGGGAATATCTCAGGGAACTGATACGCCACCATGTGTCGGGACGACTGAAGGTAGCACCCGAACATACTTCCGCAGAAGTGCTCAGACTAATGAGAAAACCTTCCTTTGACCTCTTCTTGGAACTTAACAGGCAGTTCCTTCAGATTAACAGGGATGAAAACCTTAACCAGCAACTGATCCCCTATTTTATCTCCTCACATCCCGGATGCCGGCCTGAAGAAATGGCTGACCTGGCCGTAATAACAAAACAACTGGAATTCCGGCTGGAACAGGTTCAGGATTTCACGCCCACCCCGATGACCCTGGCTACGGAAATCTATTATTCAGGATATCATCCCTATACCCTCGAAAAAGTATATTCGGCACGGACTTTGGAACAACGGCAAAAACAACGGCAATTCTTCTTCTGGTACAAGAAGGAATTCCGCATCGCCATCACCGCGGAACTGAAAAATCTCGGCAGGGATGACCTGATCAATAAGCTTTTCCGGGAAAAGAGAAGCAGACGCTGAGGTTAAGATTGAGATTGAGGTTAAGGTTGAGATTTTTGTTGAGGTTAAAATGAAGGTTGAGGTTGAAGCTAAGATTAGGAAATTAATTTGAATTTAATCAGGTTCATTATGAAGAAAATGTCAAAATTCATCCTGCTCATTCTCATCCCGGTGCTCATGACCGGATGTGCTGAGTTGCAGCAGATCCTCAGTTCCGCAATGGCCAATCAGCCGCTTACCACGGCGGAAATCATTGCCGGGTTAAAACAGGCCCTCACCATCGGGGCCGATTCTACGGTTTCCCGTGTATCTAAAACGGACGGGTATTACCGCGATGAACTGATCAAAATCCTGCTTCCTCCCGAAGCCAAAAGCATTATCGACAACCTCTCCAGGATCCCCGGAGGGGAAAAACTGGTGGAAGATGTCGTTTTACGGATCAACCGCGCTGCTGAAGATGCCGCAAAAGAGGCCCTTCCTATCTTCGTTTCGAGCGTCACCGGCATAACCATCTCCGACGGTCTCAGCATCCTGAAAGGACATGATACAGCAGCCACCGACTATCTGCGATCCACCACCTATGACCAGCTCTTCGGACTCTATCAACCCAAAATCAAGGCATCCATCGATAAAAAGCTGATAGGCAACATCTCCACCGCGGAAAGCTGGGATAAACTCACTTCGGAATGGAACAAGATCGCCAATTCCATGGTCGGACAGCTTGCTGGGTTTAAACCGGTTAATATAAAACTGGACAATTATTTAACAGAAAAAGGGCTGGATGGACTCTTCCTGAAAATCGGAGCGGAGGAAAAGAAAATACGTACCGATCCGGTCGCCCGTGTAACGGAACTGCTCAGAAGGGTATTCGGGACAGTCGTTTGAGTTTTATGGAAAATGGGAATCCCACCGGAACGTAAACCAGAATGGGTTCCCTCATTTCTAACCGCTGTGCCTGAGGATATCCCCGGCTTCCGGACCTGTATTGAAAAGCAGGTCCAAAATACTTAACCCGGAAACAAAAGGGAATTTCTCTTCAAAGACCTGGGTGTATGGAACCGCCCGAATGCCGTACCCGTTGCAGGGAGTGGTGATTTTCGGAGTAAGGGTCTCACGGCAGTTAACGAACCTGCCGGGGACCTCCTCAAAACCCTGCGTCAGCATGATTTTGACCTCCGGCAAAAGCAGCTCCAGGATTTTTTCCAGAAATTCCATGTTGAAATCGAACAGGAATCTCCATCTGTCAGTATAGAACCGCCTGATGTCATCAGCGAAATAATCAAAATAAGGGGAGTTGTTGTAGGCTGAATAGATGGACCGCCAGTGATTCTGCTGCCACTTTTCGTACCAGGCAATCCGAACATCCCTGATTTTCAATCCCGGTTTGCGGCCCTTCTCCACGGGAATCACCAGGGAGAGCGGTCCGTTGGATCCCAGTATCACGCACCGGTTCCGGTAGGTTTGTCTGATGAAGTTCTCGTGCTGCTCAATAAAAACCCGCGAATGGTTCGCCACCATCTCAAAATAATGTACGGGACCACAATAGGCCGTCGACAGCAACACCCCCTCATCCATGGCTACTCCCTGAAAAAACGGCCCGAGATGTTGCTTCCGCTTCGGGAAGAGTAGTCGTCATCATCAAAAGGAATTCCCTCGGGATCAGGTCTTTTGGTCACATCCGTTTCCACCATGACCGATTCCTCCAATTCCTCCTTTTCGAGTTTTGTCTGCCGCAATTCACTCTTCAGTTTCCATATCCGTGAGATCAGCGAAAAATAGGGAATCAGGTACCCCAGCAAAAGGCAGACAATAATCAGCAACACCACAGGAATCTCGCGGATGGTCCAGAAAAAGAGCTTCAGCGATACCTTTTCCTGGTTCTGAAGGGTAAAGATGACCAGCAGAACGGCCAACACCAGCACCAACACCAGTTGAATGCTGATGCCGTTTCTTCCTGAATCCCGGCTGTCCTCCTGTGTCATCCTGCTTTATTTTTTTCAATCGTTACAAGACCGGCACCCGAACTTCCCTAAAACCCGGAACCAACCCGGCTCCGGACTGCCGGCTGTCGTATAAAACCCGTATCAGTGGATACTTTTAAACAAACGTTTGAACCTTATTTTTGAAAGGAATTTTTTGTCCTTGTCGAGCGAAAGCCATATAAACGACGCTTTGCCCACCACATGATCTTCGGGCACAAAACCCCAATATCTTGAGTCGGCTGAATTGTGCCTGTTATCCCCCATCATCCAGTAATAATCCATCTTGAAAGTATAGCTGTCAGCAGGCTCCCCGTTGATCAGGATCAGGCTGTCTTTCAGTTCCAGGTCATTGTTTTCGTACAGGTCTATGATCCGTCGGTACAGGGGGAGATTTTCCTTCGACAGCCGGATGGTTGCCCCCTTTGCCGGCACTTTCAGAGGGCCGAAGTTATCCACGTTCCAGGGGAACCGGCTATCGGCAGGGAAAATATTGGGATCCCACCGCTGCGGATCATCCAGTAGTTTTTCCACATCCGTCACATTGGTGAATGATTTCAGTTCGCCGGCCATCTTTTCCGTGAGCGGAAAAATGTACTGCATACTGTTGTATTCCTGCCGGTCGTCGCGGGCAATTCCAAGCCGGTCAAGGGCTTTGGGATTGATGGTACTGGTGGTGGTCACCAGGTAGTTGTATTGCATACCCGCGAAATTTTCCTGCTCCTTGCCGTTGACAAACAAAATCCCTTCCCTGATCTGAAATTCATCGCCGGGAATGGCGACACACCTTTTAATATAATTTTCCCGCTTGTCCACAGGCCGGGCAATGATTTTCCCAAAATTCACCTGATCACTCCACAAACGGTCACGGCCATAGGAACGTATCAACTGGTAATAACTCTGGTTCTGCACTTTAAAGGCGACAGTATCACCTTCGGGAAAATGGAAAACCACGATATCGTTGTTTTTGACCTTTCCGAATCCGGCAAGCCGCTTATAAGGTTTTTTTATCCATTCCACATACGACTTTTTCGAGGAGAGCGGCAGGGTGTTGTGTACAAAGGGGAAACTGAGCGGAGTATTGGGAGTTTTGGGGCCGAAGGCGGTCTTGCTGACAAAAAGGTAATCTCCTACCAACATGGATTTCTCCATCGAAGAAGTGGGAATGGTATAGGCTTCGATGAAAAACATCCGGATGAAGGATGCTGCGATCACTGCAAAAATGATGGCATCGATCCATTCGACCAGTTTGGTCTGTTTCCCATCGGGCGGATTTTTCTTTTTCCAGAATGCCCAGTGCACCCTTTTTGTGATATAAATATCGAAAATCACCACGAGACCTATCAGCCACCAGTAGTTTTTCAACCAGATAACCCACAGCAGGTATAGCAGGGCTACCACCCCAAACTTGAACCATTTATTCGTCAGAATTCCCTTCATAACAGGATATATTAAAACTTCAACATGTCACGCATGTTCAAAATGCCTTTGTGGTCAAGACAATATTCGGCCGCCAGGACGGCTCCGAAGGCAAAGCCCCTGCGCGATCGGGCACTGTGGGTGATTTCGATGCTGTCGTCTTCCGATTCCCAAGTCACCGTATGGATCCCCGGCACATCGCCTGTGCGGTCCGAAATGATCGCCAGTTCGTCGGGAGTTTCGCCCTTTCCGCTCGTCCACCGCTTCAAAACCGGCGAAAGCCCCACCAAATCCTCTGCCAGGGCAATGGCCGTCCCGCTGGGGGAATCCAGCTTCCGGGTGTGATGTACCTCTTTTATTCCCGGATGATATCCCGGCTGCGAAACCATCATGCCGGCCAGTTTTTTGTTTAACTCAAAAAAGAGATTTACACCTACTGAAAAGTTGCTGGAGTAGAAAAACGTACCCCCTGACCGGGTGCATGCCTCATGGACCAGATCCCTGCTTTTCAGCCATCCTGTGGTGCCGCTGACAACCGGAACACCGGCTTCAAAACAGGCCAGGTAATTGCTCACAGCCGACGATGGAACCGTGAATTCAATGATCACATCACATTTCCGGAGGTTTTCCACCGTTAAATCAGCAACATTGTTGATATCAATGACCAGGGAAATCTCATGACCCCGCTCCCGAGCTATGTTCTCGAGTTCCTTCCCCATTCTGCCGTATCCGATCAGACCAATGTTCATTCGTCAATCTTTTACATCCCGCAAAGATAGTTGATTCATTCAAACGGCCGGACGTTTAGCCGCCACTTACACCCTTTTTTAGGTAAGTTGACAGATTTTGACGATGAATAACCCTTTCTGTGTTATTTTTGCCGCAACATTTTTCATGATGAAGAGAATTAAGCTGGTA
The DNA here is from genome assembly GCA_002304925.1 of Prolixibacteraceae bacterium UBA1413. Classification (GTDB taxonomy): domain Bacteria; phylum Bacteroidota; class Bacteroidia; order Bacteroidales; family Prolixibacteraceae; genus UBA1413. Next base: position 72,846 of record DBPT01000025.1, on the reverse strand, counting down.
GCGACCGACCTTGACGGGACATTTCTGATGAATAACAAGAGCATCAGCAAACCCAACCTGGAAGCCCTCCGCACCCTGGGACAAAATAATATTGTAAGGGTTGCGGCAACAGGAAGAAACCTGATAAAAATCAATGAGGTCATCCCCGAAGAAGTCCCTTTCGATTACTATGTCTATTCATCAGGGGCCGGCATTTTCGACAAAAACCGTAAAAACCACATTTATGTGCGGAATATCCCGGAAGAGACGGTCAACCAGCTGATCCGCTATTTCGTCAACAATGATCTGAACTTCCATGCCTTCCGGGCTGCACCCGAAAACCACCACCTATGGTATCACAGGGGGAAAGAACAATGTCCCGAATTCGAACGTTATTTTGACTTTCACCGCTCTTTTGCCTTCCCTCTGCCTGATTCCTGTAAGCTGGAATCCGATTTGTGCCAGTTTCTGGTGGTAATCCCGCACGATGAAGCCCGCTTCAGTGAAATGAAGAAACAAATCGAAAACCTGAGCGGCGAAGTCAGGGTGATCAGATCAAGTTCGCCTCTGGGGTCTGGCTATATCTGGCTGGAAATATTTCACAGGAGCGTATCAAAGGGAAACGGCGTACTGCACCTTTGCAGAATGCTGGATATTGATCCTGCCAATACCCTGGGAATCGGAAACGATTACAATGACATTGACCTGTTGGAATTTACGGAACACAGCTTTTTGACTAACAACGCCCCTGAAACTTTAAAGCAGAATTTCACCCTTCTTCCCACCAATGAAGAAGACGCTTTTGCTCATGCCGTGGCAAAAATCGTTCACTGAACAGGGGAAGTTAGCCCCCGGCATGGTGCCGACCGGAAAATTCTTCATCTTTGCAGATATATTCGTAATCGTAGGAAAATGAACAAATCAACGGCTTATACGCTCTTTTTCATCCTGCGGATGATCATCTATGCAGCAATCATGCTCCTGATCAACCTGGCATTCATGCACGATGCCAGGGAAATCACCTCCACCGGGAAATTCGGGGAAAATTCCCTGACAGAAATTCTCCAGGAGAGCCTCATTTTTATTCTCGGCATCATCTTCCTGGCATCGGGTCGCCTTGACCGCGAACTGACCCCCGTCACCAACCTCCTTTCCGTTTTCTTTTTCATGGCCTTTGTCCGCGAATTCAACAACCAGCTCGAATTCTGGTTTTACCTGGTATTGCCGTTGATCCTGATTTTTGCATGGTTAGTCATTCGTGACCGGCAAAAAATCTTTCCTGCATTGGAAAAATTATTGAAGATGCACGTCTCCGCCTACCTGGTGACCGGATTTCTGGTGACCTTCATTTTCAGCCGGTTATTTGGAAAAACTGACTTCTGGGTCACCCTGCTCGGCGAAGATTACAATCGCTGGGCAAAGAATGCCGCAGAAGAAGGAACCGAACTCCTGGGATATTCTCTCTTTTTCATCGCCGGGATTGAGATTCTTCTCCACCTTTTCAAAAACAGAAAAACAGCCGCCGCATGAAAGTGGCAGGGTTCACCTTTATCAGGAATGCCAGGCAATTCGACTTCCCGGTAGTGGAAGCCATCACCTCCGTTCTTCCGTTGTGCGATGCTTTTTTTGTGGCTGTGGGGAACTCCGCTGACGATACGTTACAATTGGTAAAGTCCATCCCTACCCGTAAAATCGTAACCATCGAGACAGTCTGGGATGACAGTCTGACTGAAGGAGGTTCGGTCTATGCCCGTGAAACCGACAAGGCATTCGATGCCATCCCCGATGAATATGAATGGTGTTTTTATATTCAGGGGGATGAAGTGCTGCACGAAAAATACCTCGAAGAGGTCAGATCGGCCATGCTTCAGTGGTGGAGCCATCCTGAAGTGGAAGGACTGCTTTTTTCATATCGTCATTTCTACGGAACCTACGATTATGTGGGAGATTCGAGGCACTGGTACCGGAAAGAGGTCAGAATCATCCGCAATGACAAATCGATAAGGTCGTACCGCGATGCGCAGGGTTTCAGAAAAGCAGGACGGAAAATCAAGGCGGTAGCTGTCAACGCAGAGATTTTTCACTACGGATGGGTACGCCATCCCTTGCATATGCAACGAAAAATAGATGCCGTACAGCAATATTACGGGGGACTGACTTCCAATGAAGCGGCCAACCGGACCATGCAGCTTGACTTCCGGCGAGCGGATTCCCCGCTGCTCTGCGGCGGAGAGTTTCAATTTGACTACAGCAAAAATTATGATGCCCTGACCCGGTTCACCGGAAGCCATCCAGCGGTAATGAAGGAAAGAATCCAAAAGTTGAACTGGAACGTCACCCCTGACCTGTCAAGGAAAAACATGACCCTGAGGTACCGGGTCCTCCACTGGTTTGAGAAAATGACGGGGATCAGACCTTTTGAGTTCAGGAATTATACCTTGGTGAAACGCTCCAGATTTTCCGGTTTCCCCAAGTCATACCAGAAAGGGGAGTGATCCTCAAATCCCAGCACAGGATGGTCCCGTGTCAGCTGCAAATAGGCATCAATCAGAGAGAATTTCCCTTCTCCCTTCAGCAATGTCAGGAATTCGGGGCTTATCATCTGAATTCCGCTGAATGCCAGGGGCCTCGATCCTGAAATCTCCTCAGGCAAAGCTTCCCTGATCTCACCGGTGGCCCGGTTTTCCCACCCCGTCAGCCGCATGCCGGGATTGAACAACAGATAACGCGACGTATTGCGTTTTCTGACGGCCAATGTGGCCAGGGCTCCCGAGGCCTGATGAACTTCCAGAAGTTCCCGGAAACTGATACTGCTCAGAACATCCACATTGTGCACCAGGATTGGTTCGTCACCCGAAAGCAGCGGAGCCGCCTTGAGAAGAGCTCCTCCCGTATCGAGAATCGCATCTGATTCATCGGAAAACTGTATGTTGATGCCGAAATTGTTATTCCTTTCAAGAAATGCCCTGATTTGATCCGGAAAATGGTGTATATTGATCACCACATCCCGGATCCCTGAGCGGATCATTTTCTCTGTCACCCATTGAAGCAGAGTTTTATCCCCTGCGTGCACCAAGGCTTTCGGAATACGGTCGGTAATCGGCCGGAGTCTTGTTCCAAGCCCGGCGGCAAAAATCATGGCTTTCATCCGGTTTCCGGTAAAGGATAAAAAATTCAAATGGGACGGTGATCTTATCTGATCCTGTTGAGGCTCCTGATGAGCGCTTCGTCTTTGCCAATGCTTCTGATAGCCAGGTAATCCAGAATGATGACCACCAGCGGAAATGCCGCCGGGATCTTAAAACTGGCCTTTGCCCCTTCGAAACCCATGTAGGCAAAATAGAAAAAAATACCGAAAAGTCCCAGCAGGAGGATGATGGTGAACACCAGAATCCTGATCTGGGCGATCCGCTTCCGGTAAAGGAAAACTACTGCCACGTGCAGGGCGATGATGATGATCAGAAAAATAACCAGGGGCAATCCGTTGTATACCAGTTCCTCCCCCTTATGGATCCCGCTTATGTCAAAAAGATAGACGATCCCCCCGCTCGTAATGTCGGCAAGGGGCAGCCACAGCAACAAACCTGTCAGAAAAATGGAGATCAACAGGTAAACTGTCTGAATACGTTGTATCATGATTTTTTTATGCAAAAATAGCTTTTTTCAGACTTGGCCGTCAACCGGTTCGAAGGATAAACGCAGGAGCCGTTCTGTTTTAACCGCTTCCGGGCAATGAGGTATTAACCAGTTCATTCTCCCTGATATACCAGAGATAACCGGTGACTTCCCGAAATCCGGCATTCCGGAGGATTTCGGCGTATTGTTCCACCTGGCGCCGGTGTGAGTCAGGCCTTGTTTCTCCCGATTTATAGTCCACCACAACCGCCCTGTCACCCAAAATCATAATCCGGTCAGGACGTAAAGTCAGTTCCGAGGTGAGCAGGTCCGCCTCTGTAAGGACCCGGTACTTCCCTGAGAACCAATCCCCGGCAACAGGATGTCGCATCATCCGGTTCAGGTGGTGCACCACCTTATCCAGTTCATCCTGCTGGAGCAGACCTTCCGCCAACGCTTTACGGCATACAGGCTCCAGATCGGCGGAAGTGATGATTTCAGCCAGGATGGAATGGACAATTTTTCCAAGGTTTTTGTGCGATACTCCCGATTCAGCCATCGCGAAAAAGTCGTCACTGCCAGTCCGGAGCCGCAGACGGTCGGAGAAATCGGAAAAATACCATCTTCCAGGAGATTCCGGGATTGCCTGATCGTGTGTTACCGGAAACAACGGCATCTCCCCAAAGGTAAAAACCCCACCCCCTTCATCCCACGATTTTCCGAAATCATCCAAGGCTGCAAGTTCAGTAAGGGCTTGCCCCAGAAAAAATCCGATCCTGTTCTTGTCATTTATCGCAGGCACATTGACGCACAACACCGAAACTGCCCGGGTAAAAGCAACATACACCAGGTTCAGGTTATCGACAAGCAAACTGAAGAGTTCCCGGTAATAATCAGCACTAAAAATCGTGCCGGCCAACCTGTCGGAGAAATTGACGGGCACCAGGGGGGCCTGATCAAAGGGAGACTCCCGGGGAACACACCAGAGAATGTTTTTCTTGCTGTAATCGATGAGCTTCCAGTCAAAAAAAGGAATGAGTACCGCCCTAAATTCCAACCCTTTGGCTTTGTGTATCGTCAGCAGGCGGATGGCATCCACCTCTTCGTTGACATGAACGGCCACGTCCTGCCCTTTTTCATCCCACCAATCCAGAAAAACCTGGGTGTCCCCTGAAACAGTTTTCCCGACTTCGGCAGCCTTATCGGTCAGCGACTGAAGAAACGGCAATTCTCTCCTCATCTCAAACAATCCGAAAATATCGGCCATCCGGGTGATCATTTCGTCGGTTCCGCTGGTTGAAAGCAGCCTTTCCACCCTGGCAACCAGGGGAGCCAGCTCCCTGTCAAAATCCGGAGCCGATTCTTCGCGGTAGATCCATTCCGCCGGGGAGGTCTCCCGGATATCCCCTTCCGGAAAATCTCCGTTTTTACATGGATCAATATAATTCTTCCAGAGATGCAGGAGCGTTGCCCTGATGAGCTGATCCTCCCTGTCGGTCAGATGTCTGAAGAGGGTGATGATGAAATTGACGGCTACCGAGGATTTCAACAACAGGGACTCCCCTGAGATCACCTTCAGGTTGTAATTCCTGTTTTCGGGACGGGCCGCAATTTCGAGGAAATGATTAACAACGGCAACTCCCTGATCCTTTCTTCTGACAAGAATGGCAATATCCCTGGCTGAAAAACCATGGTCTGAAAGTTCTTTGACCTGCTCCACCAATAGCGGCAGGGAAGCTGCCATGAATCCCTCCTCCCCCTTATCCAACTGCGTTACCGATACAAAGCCGCGAAGATCATTCTTTTCACCATGATACTTCTGTTGAACGTCACTGTATATTTCTTCGAACCGGGCGACATAGTCTTCGGGTGCCGATGCGAGCTTTGGAAAGGAAGCCATATTCTTAACAAGTCGTCCGAAGAAAGCGTTGTTAAAGTCAATGATCTCCCGGGCGCTGCGGTAATTGGTCCCTAGGGTCTTCATCCTGACGGGAAATCCGGAAAAATCATTCATTACCTGACGATCCAGGATATTCCAGTTGCTGTTCCGCCACCGGTAAATGCTCTGCTTCACATCCCCGACCACAAGGTTGTTAAAACCGTCAGCCATTGAATTGGCAATCAAAGGTCTGAAGTTCTCCCATTGCATTTCGGAGGTATCCTGAAACTCGTCCAGCATGAAATAACGATACTGGGTTCCGCATTTCTCATAAATAAAAGGGGTATCGTTCCCGTCGATGACCGTCTTCAGCAACAAGTTGGACCCTGCCAGGGGAAGGATCTCTTTCTCCCTACCGAGAGCCAGCACCTCTTCATTCAAATCGACCAGAACCGAAGCGGTGTACCACTCGTTGACAATGACTTTGGCTGTTAAATAGCTGCTGATATTTTCATCATAAAAAGCGAGGAGAAGCGCTAGTCCGGGCTGAAGGCAGGCTGCTGCAAAAGTGACGATTTCTTGCTGCCTCTTGCTGCTTTTAGCCGCCCACGCGCCCGCATCCTCAGCCGCCTGCCGTATCTTGACACCTATGGCGGAAGGAAGGTCCCCCAGAGCCGACTTTTCCAGGAAACCCGCCACCCCCAGTCGCTTGCCGTTGAAATCTTCGGCTCGATAACCCTTCTGAACATAACAATCCACCAGCGCCTTGGCCTTGTTCTGAAAGGAGTTTTCAAAGCCGTAAATCACACCGTTCAGCATTTGAAGGTATGCGCGGCTATTTTCCTTTTCCCCGAAAAAGGGGGAGAGCAGATGGATCATGCCCTGGAACCTCTCCTTAAAAAGTTCGCCGCCAAGCACCTTCAGGTCTTTCTCCACGTCAAAACTCCTGTTGTTGCGGATCTTTTCCCCGATAAAGGATTCCAGCCACGCCTGAAGCCCCGGTCTGCTTTCCATGGTTGCGATCATCCGGTCAACGGCCTCCGAAACCAGCAGATCACTGTCAGTTTCAATACGGTAACGGGGATTGACGCCGATTTCACGGTTGAAAGCCTTCAAAATTCGCTGCGTAAACTTATCAATGGTGCTTATGGAAAACCTGTTGAAATCAAAAAGCAGTTTTTCCAGGGCTCTGCCAGCCCTTTCTCTGATCTCCGGTTCAGGATAGCCAACTTCCGTTGCGAAGAGTTCTATATAGGGCGATTCATCCCCCCGGGCAATCTTCCCCAGATGCAACAGGATCCGCTCCTTCATCTCAGCAGTGGCTTTGTTGGTGAAGGTCACTGCCAGAATATGACGATAAGCATTGGGATTGGAGAGTATCAACTTCAGGTATTCCGCCACCAGGCGGAATGTCTTTCCCGATCCTGCCGAAGCTTTGTAGATGGTGAGCATAAAAGGAGATAATTATGGCTGAAATTGATTCCCCGTGACCGACACATGCGTTTCAATCCTGAATTTGTCCGAAACCTTGTATTGCATGAACAGGGATGCTCCCCGCCACTCCCACTGGTTGGCACCCCGGCGGGTAAAAGGAGCCGTAAGCAGGGAATTCACCCCGAAACTGTTGCCCCCGATCCTGATTTTGTCAGAAAGCCTGTAACTCGCCTGATGGAACACTTCGCCATACCCCGCGAAAGGGAAAGATGAAAAAACGCCGTAAGGCATGAAAAGTCTCTCATTTCGGCCTGGAAACCCGTCAAACGAAAAAAAATCACTTCCCCGGCGCAAATCACTGAAAGCAGTGAAATCAAAGGATGACAGGCGGATTGCCGACAGATCATCCCACCTGAAAGGGGCAATGAAATCATTGAAACCCCTGGCAGCAGAACCGGCGAGGAATCCGATTCCGTAGAGGACTTCCATAGTGTCATGATCGCTTAACCCATCGCCGGGCGGACGGGGAATGCGCTCGCCGGTATTCATCGGAGAAAGGGCATCATTTCCGGTACGCGCTGTCCCGGTCATCTGCAGGCTGTCACCTGTCTCAGAAAATGACGGGTACATTTCCTGGGCTTCCAGTTGAAAGACCAGGGAAAATAAAAGGAAAATCAGAAACCTTCTCTTCATTGTAATTCCGGAACCCATATTTTGTCAAAAATAATGTTTTTGGTTTAGAAAATAGCCCTGATTTTCTTACCGGGAGCAATCTCCTTTTTTTGAGCCGGGTTTTTAATTACATTTGACGACTTGGTAAAATCGTATTATTTACAAAGCTGTTTTCAATGAAAATTAAGTTTTTGGGTGCCGCCCGGGAAGTTACCGGGAGCAAGCATTTAATTACCATCGAAAACGGGAAGAAGATTCTGCTCGATTGCGGTATGTTTCAGGGGAAAGGCCTGGAAACAGAGGGAATGAACCGCAATCTGGGATTTGAACCCGCTGAAATCGACCATATCATCCTGTCGCATGCCCATATTGACCACTCGGGATTGATACCCTATCTCTACAAACTGGGATTCCGGGGCTCCGTGGTATGCACCAACGCTACCCGGGACCTTTGTTCCATCATGCTGGCCGACAGCGGCCACATCCACGAAAGTGACATGAAAATTTTCAACAAACGGAGGGTAGCCCGGGGAGAACCACCCCTTGATCCGATCTATACGGAAAAGGAGGCCCGCGCTTCAATGGAGCTTTTCATCGGCGTCGCATATAACAGGAAATTCAATATCGACAACAACATCCGGGTAAAGTTCACCAATTCGGGGCATATGCTCGGAAGCAGCGTGGTCTCCCTGGAGATCAACGAGAACGGCAGACAGTACAAAATAGGGTTCACCGGGGACATCGGCCGCCCTTCGAACAGAATCCTGAAGTCCCCGGAACCCTTTCAGCAATGTGATTACCTGATTGCCGAATCGACTTACGGGAACAGGCTTCACCCGCAAATGCAGGAGGCAGAGGGAGAACTTCTGAAGGTCGTAAAATGGACCTGTGTCGAAAAACAGGGAAAACTGATCATTCCTTCCTTTGCCATAGGCAGAACCCAGGAAGTCGTTTATTCCCTGAACAAATTTTTCAATTCGGGAGAACTTCCCAAAGTAAGCGTATTCGTCGATAGCCCGCTTGCCGTAAATGCTACGGAAATATTCAGGATGCATACCGACAACCTGAACGGAGATGTCCAGCGGGTCATGGAATACGATCCCGATCCTTTCGGATTCAAGTCGCTCAAATACATCACAAAGGTCCAGGATTCCAAAAAGCTGAACAAGATCAAGAAGCCGTGTATTATCATTTCGGCCTCGGGGATGATGGAAGCCGGCCGGATCAAACATCACCTTGCCAACAACATTTCCGATCCCCGGAATACCGTTCTGGCCGTGGGTTATTGTTCCCCCATCACCCTGGGCGCCAGAATTCTGCGGGGCGACAGGGTGGTCTCCATTTTCGGGGAACAGCATGAAGTGAATGCCGATGTCGAAAGGATTGAAGCTTTCTCAGGCCATGGCGACTTCAATGAAATGATCGACTATATCAGTTGCCAGGACAAAAACCGTCTGAAAAAGATATTCCTGGTACACGGAGACGGGGAAGCCCTGGAATTTTACAAGGGAAAACTTGAAGAAGCCGGCTTTGTAAATATTGAAATTCCGGAACAGGGGGAGGAATTTGTCCTGAACTAACAACAACGGATGGCCGTCGTTACGCTCCGGCAGGCTTAATCCTGAAATTTCGGGGCGACTGGTTTTTCCATTCGGAAAATTTATTATTTTTGCCCCGCTGAAAAGCCCAGATGGTGAAATTGGTAGACACGCCAGCTTGAGGGGCTGGTGCTCGCAAGGGTGTGCAAGTTCGAGTCTTGTTCTGGGCACTGAAAGACCTCTATAATCAACAAATTATCAGAAGATTATAGAGGTTTTTTCATGGCGCTGCTGAAACATTGCTGCAACTTTTTGTTTGGATTTTCAACCTCCGGAGTTATCTTTAAACTCACCAGTTGAAAAACTGGTACAGTTACGTTGGAACGCTCCGCCGCAGAGCAGCGGAAAATCCGGAATAGCAAATAGTAATGTTTATCAAAGAAACGATTTAACTATGATACGGAAATATACAGTACTGGCCTTGCTGGTTTCGTTAGCTTCCTGCTCAAATGAAAAACTCCTGATTAAACAGTATGTCGCGAAAGAGTTAACCAATTATCCTGAGAGCAGACTCACCGATCTGTATAAGAATTATTTTCAGGATGCTTTCGGGCCCGGACATCTGATTCCGGATACCTTGTCAGCGGCCGCTTACCTCGACTGGGAACTTTCACAGATTGATTATCAGGATACCGTGCGTTTTCAGGAGTTGGGCATTCACCATGATTTTATCCGGATTAATCTTAATCTTGTAAGAAAAGGCATCATTCCGCGTAGTGTGATGCTTCAAGCCATGGTTATCAGCTCCCCCCTTGCCCGAAAACCAGACTTAATATCCTGGATAAAAGAGTGGCGGAAAACAGCTTCTGCGATAAGGAAAATCAAACCCGATCTTCCGGGATTTGACGAAGATAGTCTAAAAATTGAACAAATGCTTGATAAAGGCGAGGTGACAATGCATCATAGTGCAAACTTCTCAGCACAGTATCATCCTCATTACCGGATTATCCACCGGTCGGTTTTTGAAGTCTGGAAAGAGAGCTACCTGAAAGAGTTTTTCTGAGCTGAAATGTTACAGATCATACCAAAGTTTAAATCTCCGTCAAACTGATATAAAAAAGCTCGGCAAAACTTTGATACATTCATTGATCGGGGAGTATTCAGGCTGAACATCAGCCGGTTTACCATTAATTAGTTTTTATCAAAGCGTTTGCAAAGTTAGGACAATAGCCGGGCGGAATATGATTTTTGACTATTCCCAAAAATTAACAAGTATTTTTGACTTTTATTTCCAGAAAAATTTAACTTTAAAGCAAAATCTAAACTCATCTATGAAGGGGGAAGCTGGTCGGTCCGAATCTCCTTCATGAAGGTTTTTTTGTGGCAAAGCATAAAATCGGCACAAACTATGAAAAAAGAAATGCGGTATCATATCATGAGGCATATTCTGACGGGAGTGTTTCTGCTGGCCGGGATTTTCTGGTCTACTTCCTGCCGGGATGAATACATCTACGACAATGAGGAACCGGAATGGCTGGGAGCCAGCATTTACGACTACCTGAAGGAGCAGGAGAATTTCACCTACTACACCCGGATCATTGATGATGTCGGATTCAGGGAGGTACTGGCCAAAACCGGAAGCAAGACCTTGTTTGTTGCCGACGACGCAGCATTTGAGGAATTCTTCAAAAACAATCCCTGGAATGTTTCCCGGTATGAGGACATGAGTCTGACCCAGAAGAAGCTGATCATCAATTTCACGATGATCAACAATGCTTATCTGATAGAGACGCTGTCCAATTATTTCAACGGTTCGCTTCAGGAAGGGACGGCACTGCGGCGTACAACAGCGGTTTCGGTGCTCGACAGCATTCCCTTCGAGAAAGGCGATCAGCTGCCGCAGGGGACTTACTGGAAGCAATACCATCACAAGGGGATCCACCTCCTGAAAGATGCCACGGCGTGGACGCTGGTCCACTTTCTCCCAGGATCCCTCAAAAAGGCGGGGATCAGCAATTCCGATTTCAGGCTGATCACCGGAGTTGACCGCGAAGACAATGACGCCCACATTTTCAGTGTGAGGGTCAAGGAAAGGGACATCACCTGTAAAAACGGATATGTCCACGTTCTGGAGAAAGTCCTCATCCCTCCGGTAAATGTGGCGGAATACCTGAAAACCAATCCCAATACAACTATTTTTTCCAAGTTGCTCGATCGTTTTTGTGCACCTTATTACAGTTCATCACAGACAAGTGCCTACAACCAGATCAATCCGGAAAGTCCCGTCGATTCAATTTTCGAAAAAATATATTTTTCGGCCTATGGAGGGCAAATGCGTTATCCCGATGGAAGTCAGATCAGGACGGAACTTCTGTTACCCTTCAATCCGGGCAGAAACAATTATGTTTCTTCTGCTGCCGGCAGTTCCATGCAGTCGGATATGGCGGCAGTTCTTGCGCCCACAAACGAGGCAATGACCAACTATTTTGAAACCGGAGCCGGCGTAATACTGAAGAACCGCTTTGGAAGCTGGGATAACACACCGGATTATATCATCATGAAACTGCTGAAAAGGCATCTCCGGGAATCATTTCTCGAAACAGTACCTGGCCGTTTCGCTAAACTGGTGGATAGCAATAATTCTCCGATCCCGATTGAGCCTGACGATATCACCGGTTCATACATCGGATTGAACGGCGTTGTGTACAACACCAACAAAATATATCCGCCTGATGACTATATTTCGGTGTATGCTCCGGTCCTGTTAAGTGAAGAAACCAGCGTTTTTAACTGGGCGGTTTCCCAGAACGAGTTCGACCTTTACCTGAACGCCCTTAAAAGCACTTATACTTTCTTTGTGCCTACCGATAAATTTTTTGATCACTATATCGATCCGGTCGCCTATTCAAAAGATGTTAAAGGTGTAATGAAGTACTGGTACAACACCAAAACAAACACCGTGAACGCAACGGTTTATACCTTTGATCCACTGACCGGCCAGGCAGGCGACTCAGTAAATACGATTACCAGTGAGTCCTTTCTCAGAAACCGTTTGCTTGACCTGCTGGATTCGCATATTGTGATCGGCGATGTCGAATCAGGCGCCAAATACTATTTCACCAAAAACGGCAACATATTGCTGGTTGAAGGAGCCGGAGCTGACCTGAAAGTCCAGGCGGGACACGACCTTAATTCGGGCACTGTGGTAAATGTTGTGCCCAATGGTGTCTACAGGCAGCAAAACGGCACTACCTTCTTTATCGATAAACCTCTCCAGGCACCCCTCCAATCAGTTTATAAAATACTAAGCTCAACGCCTGAGTTTAAAGAATTTTTTGCTTTGCTTAACGGATTTCCGGCCTCCAAGGAAATATTTGTGAAGAAGACCAACTATTACGGGATGGATTTCAACATCAAGTTCTTCAATACCTTTAACTACACCGTATATGTTCCAACGAATGAAGCAATTCAAAAAGCGATCAGCGATGGTTTAATCCTAAACTGGGACAATATAAACAGAATTCCAGACACGCAGCAAAAAACTGCTGAAATGGAAAAGCTTGAGCGTTTTCTGCGATACCACTTCCAGGACAATGCAGTTTTTGTTGACAGTGACATCTTTTACAAGCTTTACCAAACGGCCACTATCAAACAAGATGATGATGTTACCCAATTCAGGACATATAAAGACAAATATTACAGACTGGGGATTACAAGCGATGGCAAAAACATTAAACTGGATACCGAAAACTGGGGTACTGCCAATCTGATCAGAGACAACGGCCTGTACAACATTCTGACACGGGATTACATTTTCAGCGGTAACCCGCAGGCTTATCGTGAGATCGACGGTACCGGGGCCGGTACGGAATTCTCGAATTCAACCATTATTACTTCTTCCACTGCGGTTATCCACCAGATTGATAATGTTTTGAGGTTTGAATAAAATGATCACAGATATGAAATTGAAACTTGTTGCGGCAATTCTGCTTTTTTATCTGCTTATACCCTTTATGTCAGTGGGCCAAAGCACGAGAACAGAGCGGGTGGTCAGGGGAACGGTTACTTCGGCCACCGATGGCCAGACGTTGCCGGGAACCACTGTTATTGAGGCTGACGATAATAAAAGGATCATCACTGCAACCATTACCGATATAAATGGACAGTATGTTCTTAGAATAAAAAATCCTGCCAACAACATTGCTTTCAGCTTTGTGGGATACATTACCCAAGGCCAGAAGATCGGAGACCAGACCCTGATCAATGTAACGCTGAAAGAAGAAACGCAGGTAATAGAAGGTATTGTGGTGACTGCCGAAAAGAAGGTTTCTGACGGGGCCTTTGAAATTCCGTTACGTGAGGTTTCCACGGCTGTTCAAACCATCAGCGCTAAAGAATTCGAAGGCATTCAGGTAACTTCGATCGATGAGGCCATGCAGGGACGAATTGCCGGTCTGGACATTGTAGCTAACTCGGGAGACCTGGGCTCCGGGGCAACCATGACGATCAGGGGAACCTCCTCGATTAATGCCAATACACAGCCCTTGATTGTTGTTAACGGTATTCCCTATGAGATTCAGATAGATCCGTCGTTTGATTTTGCAGCGGCTAACCAGGAACAGTATGCCAACATGTTGAGCATCAATCCGGATGATATTGAAGAGATTACCGTATTGAAAGATGCATCTTCCACCGCAGTATGGGGATCAAAAGGAGCCAACGGCATATTGGTTATCAAAACCAAAAAAGGGGCCACAGGACCGACCAGGGTTCAGTATTCATACCGTTTTACCGGGGCAAGACAGCCAAAAGGCATGAATATGCTGAATGGCGACGACTACTCCATGATGATCAAACAAGCCTATTTCAATCCACAGCAGGACGAAAATGCAGCGAATGTCCGTGAATTTTTGTATGACCCGACATTCTCGGAATATGAGAACTTCAACAACAATACCGACTGGGTGGACGAAGTGACCAAAACCGGTTTTAAACACGACCACTACCTCAATATTTCAGGGGGTGGCCAAAGAGCCAGATACAGGGTTTCCGGGGGTTTTCTGACTCAGACAGGCACCGTTATCGGTCAGATGTTGAACAGAATAACCACAACAGCATCTCTGGATTATTCCGTATCTGACCGGATCAAGTTTATCTCTGAATTATCATTCTTTTTTACGGATAACAACAGAAATTATGACAATATTTTGGGGATTTCTTACCGGAAAATGCCTAATGTAAGTGTTTATCAGCAGAATTTAAATGGAGAAAATACGAATGTATATTACAACATTTCACGATCATCCAGTCTCCACGGATCTCAGCGTGATCTGCGGAATCCGGTGGCACTGGCAAATCTGGCCACCAACAACCTGAAAAATTACCGCATCAGGCCGACATTCAGGTTACAATATGATCTGCTTGATCCGGAGATACAAACCCTCAAGTATAATTTGGACGTTTCCTTCGATGTTAACAACGACAAAGTCAGTAAGTTTCTTCCCGCGGAAGTTTCCAATGCTCCCTGGAACGACGGAGCCAAGAACTTTGCCGAAAGTTTCGATTCCGAAAGTGTAACGGTCCTGGTAGACAATGGCATTAACTGGCAGCCCAGATTTCAAAATACCGATCATTCTCTGCTGCTTCAGGGATCTTTTCAGATCATTACCGGGAACAGTGCTTCCCAGGGCATAGGAGTTACGAATCTTCCATCGGGCGATATTGTTGATGCATCATCCTACGGATATTCAACCGGAATTTCCACCAGCAGGTTTGAATACCGGTCCAATGCATTCACCTTCAGAGGGCACTATACCTTTAAAGACCGCTATATTTTGGGATTAACCTTCCGCAGGGACGGAAGCACAAAATTCGGTGAAAAATACAAGTATGGTAACTTCCCGGGAATTTCCGCGAAATGGATCATTACCGATGAGGAATTTATGCAATCCACAAAAAAATGGTTAAGCATGCTGGCCATTCGTCCCAGCTGGGGGATCACCGGTAACCAGCCAGGGGCAGAATACCTGCATTTCAGCCGCTATTCGCCTTACGGAAGCTATATGGATATGCCGGCAACCCGTCCTACAACCCTTCGTCTGTCTGATTTAAGATGGGAAAAATCAACATCTTACAACCTTGGTTTTGACCTCGGCTTTTTTAATGACCGTTTGGTGTTTGATCTCAACTTCTACAATAAACTCACGGAAGATTTATTGTTTGCTAACTTAGGTGTTCCAAGTTCCTCAGGATTCTCCTCCGTACCCTATCAGAATGTGGGAATCATGCAAAACAACGGATGGGAACTGAATTTTACCACCAACAAGGCAATCGGGGGAAAGGATTTTGCAGTTGATTTCAACTTCAACCTATCGAATTATGTGAACAAGATCATCGAACTGAGGGATGACATATTGGCAAACTACAATGCCGACTACGACTATACAAACGGAACCTATTTATCACGTATCCAGGAAGGCAACTCCTATGGTTCGATTTACGGTTTCAGGTACAAAGGTGTTTACCAGTACAACGATTACATTCCTGAAAAACAGGAAAGTGCCCCTGTTGCCCGGGATGAAAACGGATACGTATTTACCGATGAGGAAGGTAATCCGCTACCCATGTATTTTGCCTATGGCAAAAGCAACGAGTACCGGTTCAGGGGCGGTGACGCCATTTATGAAGATATCAACAAGGATGGTTCGATCGATGAATTGGACATCGTGTACCTGGGCAACTCGAATCCCAAAGTTAACGGTGGTTTTGGATCCACCGTACGCTATAAAAGATTCTCTGTGACGGCCTTTTTCAATTTCCGGTACGGGAACAAAATCGTCAACATGGCCCGGATGAATGCCGAAAACATGTATTATCTGAACAACCAGAGTATTTCGGTGAACTGGCGATGGAGAAAAGACGGGGATGTGACCGATATGCCACGGGCACTGTACAATCATGGTTACAACTGGCTGGGGAGCGACCGTTATGTGGAAGAGGGCTCGTTCTTGCGGATGAAATACCTTACTTTTAATTATTCCATCCCGAAGGAAAAACTGTTAAAATTAAAAATGCAGCAAGTGAGCTTTTACCTTACGATTAACAATTTGTGGGTATTAACAAAGTATACGGGTGTGGATCCGGAGGTAGGCTACGGCTCTTTCGGCGTCAGCGTCGACAACTCCCCCACCCCACGTTCGAAAGATGCGACTTTAGGAGTTTCACTGACCTTTTAAATGTATAACGATGAAAAAAGCATTTTCAATATTATCCATCACAGGCTTCATAATCCTGGCGTCAGGTTGCTCGGGATGGCTCGACGTAAAGCCTGAAAGTGAAATCGTACTGGATGATTTCTGGCAGAACGAAAGCCAGGTGAACCAGGTGTTATCGGCTTGTTACCGTTCGATCACTGAGGGCGATGTGATGAGCAGGATGCTGGTTTGGGGAGAGCTGAGGTCAGACAATGTAACCTATGGGAGAAACATGCCCACTGACATGAACAAAATGCTCAATGTCGATATTTCAGCCGACAACGGATATTGTCACTGGGGATCATTTTATACGGTCATTAACAATTGCAATAACTTTTTGCACTATGCGCCGGGAGTCGTCGAGCTCGACGCCAACTTCACTGAATCGAAGCTTCACTCAATGGAAGCCGAGGTGCTTACCCTGCGTGCGCTCATGTATTTTTACCTTGTACGCACATTCGGGAAAGTGCCCTGGGTAAACAGCCCAAGTATCGATGATTCCCAGGATTACCACATTCCCCAATCATCCGAAGATGAAATCCTCGACAACCTGGTCAGCGATTTGAAAACCGCTTTGAAGTATTCACGCGACTCTTACGAAAACAATACATATTCCAAAGGAAGGATAACCACCAATGCAGTCAGGGCACTGTTGGCTGATATATACCTGTGGAGGGAGGAGTACAACAAATGCATTGAAATATGCGATCTGATCTTAAATGACTCCAAATCTGATCTGAAACTCGAAACCGGAGAAAATGTGCTTTCCCGTGTATTCTATATGGGTAATTCGAAAGAAAGCATTTTTGAATTACAGTTCGACGACGACCAGATGTTCAACTGGGTGGTACGCGACTATTACGGCGACGTTGGCAATCAAGCCGGCCAGTGGAGTTTCCCGGGCGTGCTGGTCACCGGGAAATTCAGCCCGTTCAACTACATTGCAGGCAACGGAAAAGAAAGCAGTGAAGACTTGCGTGAAAAAGATTTCCTTCGTCAGGAAACCGGTGGCGACCGTTACTATGTGTTCAAATATGCCGGTGCCAGCCGGAGGGAGGATGCCACCACCAAGGTGAGTACCTACTATTACCGTAATGTAACGGCCAACTGGATCGTTTACCGTCTTTCAGAAATATACCTCATGAAAGCCGAAGCAATGATCCAGCTGGAGATCAACCCAAGAGAAACCGTTGAGCTGATCAACACGGTTTACATGAGATCCAATATTGAAGAGGATGAGCAAGGTCTGATGGCCGAAAATTATACTTCAAAACTCAAACTCGATGAATTGTTAATGAGAGAACGCCAGCGCGAACTGATGTTTGAAGGGAAACGTTGGTTCGACCTGATGCGTTTGTCACGACGTGTTAATTCACCGGCACCGTTGTTAAGCTATGTGTCAAAGAAATTCTCCGGAGGGGGCTCCCTTCAATCCACAAAAATGTCGATCATGGAAGCCTTGTATCTGCCGGTACATACCAATGAATTAAAGGCGAACTCGGCGCTGGTGCAGAATGAATTTTATAAGGTTACCGGTGAGGAATAGTATGACAAGAAAAAGTACGATTATGAAAATCTATAAAATGAATTTATCAGACCTCTGCAACAGGTTCATAACAGTGCGCCTTCAAGGAAAAGGATTAACCTGGTCAGCCATCGTTTTAGCGGTCCTGTTCCTGTTGCCTGCCTGTAACAGCGATGATGTCGGCGACAATTTCTATACGTTCACAGGGGAAACAGTCGGTCAGTACATTAAAAACCGGCCTGAAACATACTCCGAATTTGCCCATATTCTTGATACTACAGGAGTAATGGGATTAATGAATGCATATGGGGATTATACTTGTTTCCTCCCTGATAACGAGGCTGTAATCCGGTTTTACAAGAGCAAAGGGAAAACCTCGATCAAAGATTTTTCGCTCGATGTTCTTAAAAAAATCGCCTATGATCATATTATCAAGGACTTCACTATAGCTACAGAGGACTTTATTGAAGGTTTTTTGACCAAACAAACCATGAGTGGTCGTTATGTGGATATCGGGATTTCATCGGATGAAACCGGTCTTGTATATACAGTTAACACTACTTCGAAAATTACGGAAAAGGATATTGAGGCTCATAATGGTATCATCCATGTGATCAGTGAAGTATTGTCGCCAACAGAAAATACTTTGGTAGAGGTGATTTCCGCCGATCAGGATTTTTCACTCTTTTTTGAAGCATTGCAGGCGACCGGCCTTGATAAGAATATCAGTCTGATCAAAGACGAGGATTATGTTCCTGATCCGGATTATGTGACAAGGGAAAACACAGGCGTAGTTTATAACTATGCGAGAGTCCGTGTGCCCCGCGAAAGGAAATATGGTTTCACAGCTTTAATGGAGAGCAATGAAACCTTTAAGAAAAATGGGATCAACAATTTAGATGACTTGAAAGCCTATGCGAAACAGGCATATGATAAACTGTATCCCCAGGATGCTTCAATATCCGACATAACAAACAGGAATAACAGTCTGAACCGTTTTGTGGCGTATCACCTGATCAACAAAAAGCTTCCCATGAGGCTGTTTATTGAGAAATATGACAACACGGGGATGAATTACGAATCTACAGGCGAAACCCACTCGGTAAAAGTGGTGGATATGTTCGAGTACCTTGAAACCCTGTGCCCGAATACCTTGATTGAAGTTCGTACACTTCGTACAACGAATGAATACAACATCTTCAATATGATTCCTGAATCGGGAAAGGCTATCCGCCTGACTGCAAATTTCGATAATGATGCTTTGAACGGGGTTTATCACGAAATTGACAATATTCTGGTTTATACCGCTGAAGTGGAACGGATGCTTTCCACCAAGCGGCTGAGGATGGACGTTGCCAGTTTCTTTCCTGAGTTTGTCAACAACAATATCCGTATTGGAAATTCCCGCGTAGGTGGTGGTTTATACTCAGAACGGTACTATCTCCCCAATGGCTTTGTGGACCGGATTAAAGCCTCTGCATCCACCGAGGTCCATTACTTCAATGCGGATGACCGGTTTATGGATTACCAGGGAGACGAATTGTTTCTTTCAGGATTGTACGATTTCGATATTACAACAATCCCTATCCCTCCGGGCACATATGAAGTACGGTTTGGATATCAGCCTACAGGGCTTCGTGGTGTGGCCCAGTTATACTGGGATGGCATTCCAACGGGAATTCCGCTCGACTTGAGAACGTTAGCCAACGACCCGGACATCGGATATCAGTATCCGGGCACCGATACCCGGGATCCGGAAGGTTTTGAAAACGACAAAGCCATGCGCAACCGTGGTTATATGAAAGGTCCTGCCAGTTATACGGTTATTGCAGAGTGGTGGTACACCGGAGCCAGCGCACGGATGAGCGAGGATGTTCTCCGGCGGATTCTGGGGATATACACCTTTAATGAATGGAGTACACATACTTTTTCAGTGAAAGCTGTGAAATCGGGTGAATTTATGTTCGATTACCTGGAATTTGTTCCGCTTGAAGTGTTGGAATACGAGGACATTTATTGAGAACTGAAAAGCATTTGAAAATGAAATTTACATATTTAAAGCTCTTTGTACCCCTGTCGGCTATGATCATTGTGGTGCTGGCAGCTGCCTGTACGAAAGAATGGAATGAACACTACGATGAAAGTGCATATGATCTTCCCGATAAAACTGTGACCGAATTTATAAAATCGCAACCGGAGCTGAGCACCTTTGCAAATATTCTGGACATAACAGGTTACGATGATGTTCTGAATGCTTCACAGTCGTACACGGTTTGGGCGCCAAATAACAATGCATTGAGCGGATTGGATATTTCCGATAAAGAACTTTTAACCAAAACATTGCGAAACCACATCACCCGCAGCAGGATCTCCACTTCCGGAATTGATAATAGCTATATCCGGATGCTCAACAACAAATATGTAAGTTTTGCCAAACACCAGTCGGGATTCACTTTCGGGGAAAAACCTGTCACAGAAGCAAACCGCCCTGCCAAAAACGGTTTGATCCACATAATTGATGGCTATGCACCTTATGTTAACAATCTTTGGGAATATCTCGGGAAAACTGACGGTTTGGATTCTTTGCGGGAATATATTTACAGCCAGTCGCAGAAGGTTTTTGATGCTGAGAACAGCACTGAGATTGGGGCCAATGAAGATGGGCAGGTAATTTACGACAGTGTGTTTGTCATCTCGAATTCTGTTTTGGAAAGACTGGGATCCATCGATGTGGAGGACAGTATCTACACTGCATTAATGCCTGACAACAATGCCTGGAATGAGGCGTATTCAAGAATAAAAAGCTATTTCAATTTACCAGCCGATGCCGGAAGTTCTGCTCGTCAAAGGGATTTGACCCGTTTTACCGTTGTCCAGGATATGCTTTACCGCGGCCGGATCTATGAACCTGAAAATATTGACTCGCTCAAATCAACTTACGGAAACGTATTTTATAATCCCGCCGGATTATTTGCAGGGCTAAAAAACGAATCTTTAAGTAACGGAGTGGCTTATATCACCAGTCAAATGCCATTCACCAACAGTGATTCCTTTTTTAAGGAAATAAAGGTTGAAGCAGAACAAACGTCCGGCAGAACAAATACCGGCAGCAATATTTTCATCAGATCCAGTTACGGAACGGAATTTTCTGCTTCAAAAAATTACTATATCCTGGTAGATCCCACATCTACCGCACCGGCCGTAGAGTTTTCGATCCCAAATACTCTTTCAGCAAAATACAACATATACTGTGTGTTCGTACCTGCCAAAATAGTGGATCCCAACGATCTCACGCCAACAAAGGCAAAGTTTCAGCTCACCTACATCAGAAGGGCAAACGGCAGTACATTCATTAAACGGGTTACGCCCGTAAACAACGTTACAGACCCGCATGCGCTCACCAAAATGTTTGTCGATCAGTTCAATTTTGAATATGCTAACATAGTTGATGAAGATTTTACCAGGATAGCTGTAAAACTTGAAGTAAGCAGTGCTGTGACAATAGAGGAAGAACAGTCGGGTAATTTCAGCCGGACCATGCGCATCGATTGTATCATTTTAGAACCTGTTCTGGAATAGATTCAGAAAATAGTACAGATGAAAATGAACAGAGATATCAAACTAACAAGTACAATGAGGGATCATTTCTTACGAAAATTCCTGCGTTTATGTTTTATGGCCGGGATTTTGGCAATCCCTGCCGGAGTGTTTTGCCAAACTGATACAAAGCTGGAATTCAATCCGTTGGTTCCCGATCAGGCGCTGATAGCTGATCCATCGGTTTACATGGTGAAAGGATTCGTCCGAGATGCAAAAACCCGGCAACCGGTTATTGCCGCACAGATCCGTTCACGGAATCACAAGTCAGCTGCCACCACGGATGAAAAGGGTAATTTCGAGATTGAAGTAAGTTCTCCCGGGGAGATACTTATTGTTAACGCCTTCGATTACAACCTGCGCGAAGTATCGGTCCGGGGCAGAAAAACACTCGAAATCGATCTTTATTCCGATGTTTACCGGGATACATACAACGAGATTGAAGGTATCGCTGGTCCCCTGCGTACAGCCTATTCCGTTAATTCTGTCACGGGTACGCAAGATATCGGTCTTCCTGCATTTCTTTCCATCGACGATGCCATCCAGTCAAGAATGAATGGGGATGTACGGGCTATGAGCCGTTCAGGCAGCAGCGGGATGGGTGCTTCTTTGTTCATCCGCGGATTGAATTCGGTGAATATGAATGCACAACCACTTTTTGTGGTCGATGGGGTGATCTGGAACAACTTTTTCGACGTGCAGTCGGTGCACGACGGTTTTTACAATAATCCGCTCAACGATATCGACATGAGCGATATTGAGAGCATAACCATCATCAAAGACGGAACATCGGTTTACGGTTCCAGGGGTGGTAACGGAATCATTGTAATCAAAACCAAACGCGGGATTGACCAGGCCACGAAAATCGTTTTCAATGCTTTCAGCGGCATAACCGAAAAACCTTCTTCCCTGCCCATGATGAATGGGGATCAACTTCGCATTTACACCACTGATCTTTTGGGAACGACCAACCTGACCATGGAGGAAATCGACGGATTGCCCTTTTTGAAGGATGATCCTAATTCGGTAACCTATAACAAGTATCACAATACCACCAACTGGGACAACGAAGTATATCAGCAAGGCTTCACCCATAGTTATAACATCGGAGTCAGCGGTGGAGATGATAAAGCCCTTTACTACTTTTCACTAGGTTATACCGGGGACAAAGGGTTTGTAAAAACCAATGACCTGCAACGACTGAATACCCGCACCAATGCCGACTTCTTTCTCACAAAAGGTGTCAAACTGGGAATATATATCGGCTATACAAGCCTTGACCGCAACCTCCTGGATGACGGCATCAACTATTACACCTCACCGACTTTCCTGGCCATGGTCAAAGCTCCGTTCCTGAATCCCTATTCTTATACACCAACGGGAACGCTGACCACAGATTTGGAGGACGCTGACGAGTTCGATGTTGGAAATCCAGCGGCAATCATTGCAAATGCTTTGAATACCAACAAGCACTACCGTCTGTCGCTCGGATTTAAACCTGAGTTTAAACTCTCCCCTTCACTGACACTGAATACTCAGTTTGACTATGCCGTTGACAAATTCAAGGAAACCTATTACAGCCCGATGATCGGTGTGCCCGATCGTGTTCTTTCCGGTGACATAGGTATTTCGGAAAATGTCTTTAAAAGCCAGATCATGCGGAATATAGCAATATTTGATGAAACACAGTTGAAGTTCGGAAGACAGATTAAAGAAAAACACAGCATAAATGCAGTTGCAGGCATCCGGTACATGTCCAACTATTTTGAATCAGATTACGGCGAAGGCCACAATTCAGGATCCGATCAGAAAAGAAACCTGGCAGACCAGCTTATTCGGAAAACCTCTGGGGAAAATAATCGAATAAAATCAATATCCAACTATCTGTCAGGTGATTATAATTTTGATAACCGCTATTTCTTTTCAGCCGCGGTTGCAGTGGACGCGTCCTCACGTTTCGGGAATGAAACCCTCGGAGGTTTCCGGTTGTTCGATCATAGCTGGGCTGTTTTCCCGTCAGCCAATGCCGCATGGCTGATCTCTTCAGAGCCCTTTATGGCTAACATGAATGCCATCGACTGGTTGAAACTGCGTGTCGGGTATGGTTTGTCAGGAAACGACGATATCCATCCCTATGCATGGTCGGCTTATTTCAAATCACAACGGTATATGGACCGGGCCAATGGATTAATTCTGGCGAACATAGGCAATGCTGAAATTCAGTGGGAAACTACAGCCAAAGCAAGCCTCGGGATGGATGCCATTCTTTTCAATGACCGTCTGGCTTTTACGGTTGATTTATACAGCAATAAAACCAAAGACCTGTTGTTCCTGAAACCGTTGCCCTCAGTTTTGGGTAACGGATATTACAACGGTAACGGCGGCGAACTGTCAAATAAGGGGATCGAGTTTTCAACCACCCTAAAGCTGGTTAATAAAAACATTTTCAAATGGGAAGCTGGAGCAATAATCGGTCATTACCGGAACAAAATCGAATCCTTACCTGACAACGTTAAAACGATCACTTCGTTGTACGGCGCTGACATACTCACATCAGCCGGAAATCCGGCAGGAGTCTTTTACGGCTACAAAACCCTCGGCGTTTTTACCAATGAAGAGGCAGCCTCTGCAGCAAACCTGAAAATGATTGACAAAGACGGCATCTCCCACTTTTTCAAAGCAGGCGACATACATTTTGATGATTCGAAAACCGATGGAATTATTAATGAAGAGGATCGCCAGATAATCGGTGATCCCAATCCCGATTTTTATGGCTCTTTCAACAGTAAAATCGATATCAGGAATTTTACCCTGGAAATGCTTTTCACCTATTCATACGGAAATGATGTTTACAACGCCCTGCGCGCGAACCTGGAAGCGGGCAGTGCACCGGTAAACCAGACAACGGCAATGCTGAACCGCTGGTTTTACGAAGGCCAGGAAACCAATCAACCCCGGGTAACCTATACCGATCCGATGGGTAATTCCCGTTTCTCAGACCGCTGGATTGAAGACGGATCCTATCTGCGCTTTAAAACCTTGACGGTAGGTTACAATATTCCCATAAAAAATTCTGTAATTGAAGGTCTCAAAGTGTGGGTATCGGCCAACAATCTGTTTGTCCTGACGAATTATTTGGGGCGCGATCCGGAAGTATCGGTGAAAAACAATGTTCTGTACCAGGGAATCGATGCCGGATTGCTACCCGTCAGCAGAAATTATCTTATAGGAATAACAATGAACCTCTGATCATCTAACGGAAATTTAACGAAAACGAAGGTTCTGGGACCTTAAAAAGAAAAGAAAGATGAAGAAATTAAATCTGATCATATCCGGACTAATTATTCTGACAGTGATTGTCACCAGCTGCGACAAGATCCTTGATGCAGATTCCGAGCAGGTCATGTTTCCGGAAAAGCATAAGATCGATTCCCCCAACGACTCGATCTATTCAATGGTCGGTATTTTTACGCAACTTCAAAAACTGGCCGACCGGTATGTATTGCTGGGAGAACTAAGAGGAGACCTGATGGACATAACCGGAAATGCCGGGATCGAACTACGCGAGATCAACGACTTCGAAATCACAGCGGATAATCCGTACAATTCTGTCGAAGATTACTACTCGGTGATCAACCATTGTAACTACCTCATCAACAATATTGACACGGCTTTTATTTCCCGCGGGGAAAAATCGCTTTATAAAGAATATGCTGCCGCCAAGGCGATTCGTGCCTGGACCTACATGCAGATTGCCCTAAATTATGGCAAAACCAGATATTTCACAGAGCCTTTATTAACGGTACAAGCCGGTCAGGCCGAATTTCCTGTGTATACGGTACAGGAACTGGTCCCTGTTTTAATTCAGGATCTTGAACCTGTAAAAAATGCAAAAACACCCGGCGCAATCTCACTTGGAGAAGATATGACCAGCGAAAAGCTGTTCTTCCCCATTCCTCTTTTATTGGGCGATCTCTACCTGTGGAACGGGCAATACGAAAATGCGGCCCGCGAATATTATGCTTTAATCGAAGATAAAAATTATGTGATCGACGACACCTACAATTCGATCTGGACGGTGGATAACGGTGTCTTTGTTGAAAGGGATCCGTTTGAGCAGAATTACCAGGATATCTTTGAACTTACAACCAGCGAACAAATCACACTGATTGCGGGATCGACGAAACTGGGAGAGGTAGATGAATTGTATAAACTGACCTTTGAAAACTATGAAGTGTCTCCTTCCCGGATTGCAGTGAACAACTGGGAGGGGCAAACCTACTACTATAACGAAAGAGCAACGAATCCCGGAGATTTGCGGGGACCCTCGGGATCATATCTCAGCCTGGGATCCGACGCCGGCAATATAAATGCGATCATCAAATACTATCTTATGTGGAACGAGGCCGAAGTGTCGAAAGCTGTTATGGTGTACAGGGTTGCAACGCTTTATCTGCGCTATGCCGAGGCTGTGAACCGTGCCGGCAAACCAAACCTCGCCTTTGCTGTGTTGAAACACGGAATGAACTCAGATGCATTGGCAGTAGACACCATTGTCCCGCGTCACGAAAAGTATACGGTCTACACTGATTCTACAGGAACTTTTATTGATTATGTCAATTTTGAAAATATCGTGTTTGACCAGAACATAGGGGTACATTCCCGTGGTTGCGGAAATATGGAGCTGGCTGCCGACTATCTTATTCCTGCATTGGGTTCAAAGGAGGATTCCATTCTTTGGGTTGAAGAGAAGATCATTGAAGAGCTGGCCCTTGAAACGGCTTTCGAAGGCAACCGTTTTCAGGACCTGATGCGAATCGCAAAACGCAGAAACTCCCCTGCCTACCTGGCAGATAAGGTAGCGGCAAAACATACGGGTAACCAACAAGCGATCCGTTCAAAACTGATGGATGAGAATAACTGGTATATAAAACAATGATTGTAAACAGAATAACAAAAAGCGGTATCCCTTCAGCAAGC
Source organism: Prolixibacteraceae bacterium UBA1413 (assembly GCA_002304925.1). Lineage (GTDB taxonomy): Bacteria > Bacteroidota > Bacteroidia > Bacteroidales > Prolixibacteraceae > UBA1413. The sequence continues at coordinate 46,374 of DBPT01000025.1, read as the reverse complement.
AAACAGCCTAATTCTTAATGACCTTTTGGATCAGGATTTTACCATCAGAATCAATTCTGAATACATAAACGCCCTTTTCAAAGTTTATGATATCAATGGTATTAAGTCCTGTTTCAAGATCAGCCTCCGTAACTTTTTGTCCAAAAAGATTGTAAACCGATAAAACGGCACCGGCCGGGCTTTCAATATTCAACTCCTTACCGGCAGGATTGGGATATATGGAAAGATGATCCCCGTTTTCCACAGAACCAGAGGTGCTTGGCTTCCCGGTTTGCGTCACCGAAATGAGCAAGGATTTCCCGCCATTTGTCGTCAGATAGATCCGGCTTTTTCTCTCACGCACCTCCGGATTTTCTGAAAATGTTACGGTTAAGGTATCATTCCCTGCTCCCGAAGCCTCGGCTGCCAACCACGTATCATACAGTACCGAACTCCTCCACAATCCGTTGCTTTGCACCAAAATGGTCTTATCGGTTCCCGCGGTGTGTTCAAGGGTGAGTTTGGTATCGGAAACCGAGAGCCATTCATCGAACCCGACGGTCTTCCATTTTTGGTGGTCCCTGTTGGCATTCGCCAGTAACGAAACGCTGACATTGCCAGTCGAAGACGGAGAAAGTGACCAGATGGCATCTTTTGTGGACGGATAGATGATGGTTTTCCCGTTGGGGGAAGTCAGCGTTCTGAACCGCTGATGGATCGCCCCGGTATAATTCCTGGTGACCGACAAGGTGGATGCATTATTTGTTCCGCCTGCCGCCACGACCAGTTCCGGGTCGGCATAATTGCGCAGGGCGTATTCCCCCCGGCCCAGTGACCTGAAAATCCATTTCTGCGAAAAAAAAGCGCTGTCGGCCTCGTACTGGTACAATGGCGAACCGTCGGCCGGATTGTGTACGTAAAGGTCAGCTACTTTCCCGCTATAGAAATTCTGAAGGGTATAAACGCCTTCCTCCACAAAATCAAGGGAAACGGAGGGCCACCCGTCGTCACCCCATACGAGCCTTGCCAGTCCAAGCGTCGGCCCTCCCCGGTTGTTCACCGCAGGATTAGGGTAATAGCCGTTGGGATCGTAATAATGGAAAGTAACATAATCTGCACCTCCTTCGCTGTACAATCCGAAATGGCCGGGCCCGTAATAGCGGTCATCGGTTCCTCGTACGTCGTCGTGTTTCATCACCACCGTTCCCCCGCTGCGCTGCTGGATGCGCCGCAGGGGCACTCCATCCTTGTCATAAAACGGGCCTTGGGGGCTTGATGATCTTCCCATGACCATATAATAGGTACTGGCGATCCCGGCGCAGCATCCCCCCTTGTTGTAAAAGAGATAATAATAACCATCCCGGTAAATTAGGGAGGCGCCTTCACCCTCCCCATAGTTGCTGCTTTGCGGACCTGTCCACGAATTGGCGATGCTGATACCCGGGAGATTTCCTGCATAGGTTTTTGGCTTTCCCGAAACAGAGTCGATTTCAGTGACGACAATCCCTTGCTGGTTGAAGGAACCGTATACCATCCAGATCCGGCCGTCGGGCCCCCTCACCAGGGACGGATCAATGGCATTCAGGGCCAGGCCGGGCTGGTACGACCAAATGCCCAGGAATCCCGCATCCTTCCATTGGTATTCCGGGTCGGAAGGATTGAGAGTTTTGTTGATGACGCAACCGATGGTCGAAGTCATGGTTCCCCATTCGGAACAGGAGTAATAAAGGTAGTAATGGCCGTTCATATAGATAATGTCGGGAGCCCAGAAATTTCCTTCAAATGCCCCGACATAATTTTTAATCCATGCCGGAAAGAGGGCTTTTGTGAAGGGCGTGGGACCATTATGCCACGTTATCAGATCCTTGGAATAGATGGAGTAGATGCCGTCGCCGGTTCCGAAGACCCAGTAGGTGTCATCGCATTTCACAATTTTGGAAGGATCGTGAATGCCGGCCGGCCAGCGCTGTCCCGGAACCTTAAAACAGGAGAAAAAGAAAAACAGGAATATACCCGGCAGTAAAAAATATTTTCTTAAAATCATATTTCTAACTCCACTCCGAAAATGCGGTTTTTGTCCGTCCTAAAAATAGGAATAAAAATCAAAGGGCTGCCTGAATTTAATTCAGGCAGCCCTTATTAAGATGTAAACCGCTAAACTATTAGGTTATTTTTTATTTGGTTTTAATCACCTTGAAGGTTTTTGACACTCCTTCACTTTCAATCCTCATCAAATACAATCCTTCCTTTTGGAGAGATACCTTTTCGAGGCTGCTTTCAATTTTTCTCTGAAGAACCAGCTTCCCGGTAAGGTTATAAACGGAAATCACACCACGGTTTCCGCTTGTTTCAACGTTGAAGTCACCGGCGGAATAGGTCGGGTACACCATGATCGCTGCTTCTTTGTTAACCAGATCGGAGATCCCGGTTATGAAATCATGAGCTCTCTTAGCAATGACATCCACATCCATTTCTCCCTGATAGATATTCAGTTCCTGAACCGTACCCTGCCATAGCGGATCACCGGGATAAACATCCTTGCCAATCAAAGCGACCGATTTGCCGACATTGGCCAATGCGTTGTCGCCTGTCAGCGGAGAGGTCCCGATCAGCACGCCATCAATAAATAATTTAATCACAGACTCAGTAATCACAGTCACAAAGTGATGGGTTTTGGTATCAGCAATCTCGGGTCCGTCAACAGCACTTTCTGTTGCCCAGGGATTGGTGGTGTTCAAACAGGAAATGGATGTCCGGCTGTTCTCGTTATCCTGTCTGGTGGGTTGCAGAATAATATAGTTGATTCCCATCCAGTCAGCAGCAGGATTGATATCGCCGAATGATGCGAGTGCCGTAAACTTATCGGTCATCCCTTCGGCCTGGTTAAATACGCCTTCAATAGTGATGGTGCTGTAAGAAGGGATGTTAATTACCTCACCGGGCAGCGAAACGAATCCGTTTCCTGTGAGGGACAGCACACCGTTTGCTACTGAAGCATCTCCTTCCAGGGTGCCATGGGCGGTGCCCACCACATCGTTGGCGGTTCCATCTTCAAAAGTATAGGAATGCATCAGGGTAAAGGTTGTCAGGTATTTCCCGGCATGCTGTGCAATGGTAGCCGAATCAAGGGCGCCACTGTAAATATTGAATTCATCAATGGTACCCATCCACGTCGGGTCAGCGGTATATCCGCCTTTGCATAACCAGGCATTCGCCGTACTGATATTGGCGATGGAGTTGTTACCTGAGATTGCAGTTTCTCCGATTTTGACACCGTCGATGTACCATCTGAGTAAAGAGTCAGTCAACACACTGACCACATGATGTTTGGCTCCTACGCTGACCGGCGGGCCGGTTACCCCCTGTTCGGCATTCCAGGGTTCGGTGACGTTACCGCAGGAAATGGCTGACCGGCTCTCTCCCCAGCGGTCGGGCGTGAAGAAATAGCCATTCCCGCCAACACCGTTCTCATTTCCGCCGAAATAAGCCATCATTGTAGCACCGGTGTTATCGACATCAGCAAAAATGTACCCTTCTAAAGTTATGGCATCGTACGTATTGATCGCGATTTTTTCGGCAGGCAGTTCGATGAACTCTCCGTTTGCCGCGGCAGTATAGGCGCCATTGGCGATGGTTCCACCCACCAGGGTGCCATCAGCATCTCCGACCACATCCTTGGCTGTTCCATCTTCAAAAGTATAGGAATGCATCAAAGTGAATTCCGCCAGATATTGCTGCGCATGTTTTGCAACGGTAGCCGCATCGAGTACGCCACTGTAAATATTAAATTTATCGATGGTCCCCATCCAGGTGGGATCACCGGTATATCCGCCCTTGCACAGCCATGCATATGCATTGCTTATGCCGGCAATTGAATTGTCGCCCGACACCGGAGTTGTACCGATCAATATACCATCGATGTACAATGTAATCGAAGAGTTTGTCAGAACGCTGACGATATGGTGTTTGGCACCTACACTGACACCAGGGCCGGTAACACCCTGTTCAACGCTCCATGGTGCAGTCAGGTTACCGCAGGAAATGGCAGTCCGGCTTTCACTGGCTGAATTTCTGTCCGGCGTCACGAAGTACCCGTTCGATCCGTATCCATTCTCACTTCCGCCAAAATAGGCCAGCATGTTGGGTCCGGTGTTGTCGACATCGGCAAAGATGTACCCTTCCAGGGTAATGGCCGGGTAGGTATTGATCGCGATAACGTCGGCAGGCAGTTCGATAAAATCTCCGTTGGCTATGGCAGTATATGCTCCATTAGCGATGGTTCCGTTGCCAACCGGAGTGCCATCGGCATCACCGACAACATCGGCGGCAGTTCCGTCATCGAAAGTCCAGGAATGCATCAGAGTATATTCGCTCGGTGCATTAAAAGCAATGGTATAGCTCTTTTTGGAACCATTTTCAGCCGTGACCAGCACCGTTGCCTGTCCGCTTCCCAAAGAGACGTCAACGGCACCGACGCCTTCCACGATTGACTTATCATCATTCGGAACAGCAGAAACGTTAATGGTTGTAACACCCGGGGGAATCAGCACCGAATAGGATGTCACAGCCGGGTCGAATTCAGGGATCAATTCACCTGCATCAACGGATAATGAAGATAATGTTGCATCGGTGGACATATCTCCCAGGAAATGTTTGGCACGTGCCGCAACCGTTGCTGCATCCATTTGCCCGCTGTAAATGTTAAATTCATTGGTGGTTCCCAGCCAGGTCGGGTCAGTATACGCTCCGTAACCGAACCAGGCATTCGCATTGCTGATATCTTTTATGAGATAAGTGGGTTTATTTGGAGTTTTTTGGGCCAGACTGCCATCCACATACCAGTAAAGGGTATCGTTCGTAATCACACAGACATAATGGTGAGTTTCTCCGGCACCCGGTTCAGGAGAGGCAGCCTGAACTTCACCATCCCCAAGATTCAATACTCCCCGGGCCAGGTTATTATCTCCTGCCAGGGAAATAAAGAACGTATGATCCCCTCCGGTGGTATTGCCAAAATATGTATACATGGTCCACGCCGGATTTACACCAGTTATCACATGCGCTTCCATCGTAAATGTCGGATAGGTATTCAATGCAATTTTCGCTGCAGGCAGAACGATATAATCACCCTCTGCAGCAGCAATAAATGTCCCGTCGGCAAATGATCCTCCATGCACGGTCCCGTCAGCATCACCAACCTGATCGTTGGCCGTTCCGTCATCAAAGGTATAGGAGTGCATCAAAGTTAGTTCGGTATCGGTAATGTAATGAACGACATAATCACGGGTATACTGGGGATCCGATGCGGTAACCCTGACCGTTATGGTTCCTTTCCCGGGAGTTATTCCGACATTTCCTGTACCGGTCACAACAGCCGCAGCATCCCGGGGGGTGGCATCAACCTGAACAGAAGTCATACCCACAGGAATGGTTGCATAATAATTTCTGTAGGCAGGATTAAACGCCGGTTTCAAAATAACACCGGAAATCGTAAGAGCGGAGAGATGGATATCATACGGTGATACCACCTCTTCGGGCTTCTTAATGTTGAATACAGTCAGCGGATCGTTCGCTGTGCTGCGCCATTTGTCGTTAAACAATGGAGACCCAAGATTGCCGTTGTTGGGCCCCAGCATATTGTTGGTTGCGCTGGCTTGTTGTTTTCTCACGGAAATGATCCTGAACCTGCCGGGTTCAAATTCATTGAGGATAAAACGGGCACTGTCGAGGCTTACCGAAGGAAGATCGGGGTAAACTTCCAGATCCCAGGCATTGGCTGAGGTCCGCGAAAGACACATATAATTGCCAGCCTTATTCCGGATAAAATACTGATCTTTAACTTTACTGTCTTCAAATTGCCAGATTTGCATATTATCCTGGTAAACGGCATCAGCCAGAATAACCTGGTTAAAAGCCGCACCGCTTTCGGCTGCCACAAAACCATTTAACTCATGTACGAGGTAAAAATCAGTGCCAGTGGTCACAACTGAAGTATATATATTGACTACATATTCTTTCGTGGCAGTACCATCTTCAGAAGTAACGGAAAGTATGGCTGTTCCTTCGCCGTCAACCAAAGTAACCGTGCCATTCCCCGTCACTGTTGCCTTATCCCAGTTCGGAACACCAGTTACCGTTACGGCAGCCGTTCCGGGAGGGACAATGACAGTGTAACGGGTTGAATCCATCATAAAAGTTTCAATCAGCTTTCCTGCCGATAAATTGATAGCACCCAGGGTGGCGGAGCTTTTTCCGTCATCGGGGAAAACCGAAACATAATACGATTTCGTTGTATAGCCATCGAGTGCTTTGACCTCAATTTCAACATCAATTCCTTCGTCTTTGTCAAAGGTTACAACACCGTCCTTCAGTTCAGTTCCCAAACCGTCAAACATGGTTATCGCAACCCCGCCGACTACCGGTTTGGCCGTTATCGTCATCCGGGTAGTCCCGTAAGGTACGGTTACCTCATAAATATCTGTTTCAGGGTCAAAATCCGGGAGCATGGCACCTACGTTGACAGTCAGATTTTCCAGCGTCGCATTGGTCAGGTCGAGACCTAAAAATTCACCCGCTGTCTGTGCGATAGTGTACTGTTCAAGGGTGCCATCGTATATGTTGAATTCCAGAAGAGAGGCATTATAGTTGGGATCATTCCAGCCGTCAACGCCCCTGAAAAGATTGGCTACGTCAGTGCCCAGGGTACTGATAAAATCGGCACCCGTTGGTGTCTGGGCAATAATCACTCCGTCAAGGTAATAGGTGAGAGCCTCATTGTTCAGGACAGCAACGATATGGTGCATTTTCCCGTCATCCACTTCATACCCGGGCATTATTGCGGAAACGGTAGTGCTGGTATTATTTGCCTCAATCCGGGTCTCGTTGGCGGCCCGTGTCGGCTGAATCCAGAAACAACCAACACCCGGGCTGGATGTTCCAAAGTAAGCTAACATGGTATAACCTGTGTTTAAAGCATTACCTGTTTCCACAAAGGCTTCCAAGGTGACAGCCGAATAGGTATTCAATGCCAGGGCAACGCCATCAAAGGATATCCACCCGTCACTGTTGGACGTTGCGCCTGAAACGGTCGCTTTCCCGTCGGCGATGCTGATTTTAGTCCCTCCCAGTACTCCGTTAACCGATCCTTTCTGGTCGAATACGGTAGTCTCATCGTAGGTTCCTTCTTCAAAGGTATAGGAGTGTTTCAGGGTCGCTTGCCCCCGAACCCCGGAAGGATACAGGATGCCTCCAAATACAAAAATGATTGCAATTCCGTAAAGTAAAATTTTTCTCATAACATTTAATTTTAAGTGTTTTATAAGTCTGTTTTGTGATTCAATCCGGCTTGATCATGTTTGCCAGGCAGCAAATATTCACCCTTCTTAAGTCCTGAATTCATCACCTGAAAGATAATTCTTTTTTCTTAAAACATAAAAAGGTGCCCCGTATTTTATCTGGCCGTCATTCTGTTTTGACGAGAAGGGCAGGCAGGAAACCCTCTGCCTTCAGAATATATACCCCGCGAGGAAGCGAATTGACCTTCAATTCCCTGGAAATGACTGCATCGATCAGGGTATGTCCGGTAAGATCGACGACCTCCACACGGATTGGCGCGTCGAAACTGAAATTCACCGTGTGGTTTGCTGGGTTCGGGTAAAAATCCACCCTGCTCCTCTTGTGCTGTTCCGGCACGATGGTAACGGTATCGGGTTGACCGGCAGCAAGATCCATCACCATCCATCCGAATTGGTCAACATGGATTTCCGAATCGCCTGCCGACGTTTCGCGTTGCTTGACAAGCCGGAGCACCGACTCTCCCGGGAGGGAATACCTCAGCGTAGAGGCGAAGTTGTCTTCAGCGGACAATAGACCCGCAAAAACCGCCGGTTCCCTGTAACTTGAATCCAGCAGAATATCAACCGGCGATGAGAAGAGGCCGCTTCCTTCGGAATTCCTGCCCACAGTAATCCGCTTGCCTCCGATGGCCCCCTTCCCCTGTTCAATCGCAAAAAAATGAACGGTCTCCCCATTTATTGAAGCGGTGAGGGCTTCCTCGCTCTTCAGACAACATTCGAATCCCGATACGGTAACATTGCGGATTCCGACGGTGAGCGGAACAGTATTGCCGCCGGAAGCCAGGGTGCAGAAAACCACCGGCAGTTCCCCGAAGTGCTTGTTAAAAGTAACCGCGGACCAGTCGCGGGTGACACCGGAAATGGCCCCGACTTCAGCCTTTATTCCTTTAAAATCGTAGGAACCGGCCGGAATTGCGAGCACTGAGAGTTGCTCAGGAATCAAAAGCCGCGCATTCTTAACATAAAGCCAGGGATCGAGGGCAAATCTGAAAGAGGTCGTCGTGACGCCGGTTACACGCTGCGTTAGCGGAACCGCATTTTCGAAAGAAGGTACTCCCAAAAACAGAAGCGGTACGGTTGAATACTTCCTGGAAAAATAGACCGTATTCGCCTCGAGATTGTCCACGATGAAATCCGCCGACTGGATGACGTCTGTTCCTGCCGTCTTGAAACAGGTAACCCGGTTCGAATGGAGGGGAATCCCCCTGGCGGGTACAAGGGTCAGCCGGTAGGTGAGGGTTCCTCCTTCGTCCGTATCCAGCGGATCGAGATAAAAGAGCTTTGAAACATCTTCGCTGGCGTAAACTGTCTCAAAACTCCCTCTGTTTACCTTTTTCTCCAGGGTATATTTCCGGGAAAGCTCTCCGTTGCTGTCAGTCCAGCCCACCCGTATGGCATTTGACAACGAAAAATAGCGGGATGAAAGTACCGGCGGCTTATAATTCCAATGCGGCACCACCTCCCTGTTTCCGTTATAGGCAATTTGCGATTTATTGGCGGAATAATAGGCACCTGCCAGGGTCAGTTGGCCGTTTAACACCATGGCCCGGCAATCCTGCACCCAGTCATAAATAAAATAGCGTTCCACAAAACTTGCTGTATCCAGGACCTGGAGGATTCCTTTCAGGTCATTCAGCTGTTTCCGTGCATTGGCATCGGTGTACGCCTTGCTGGCGTCGGGCCACCATTCGGTGGTCCAGTTGGCCCCGTTGTTCCATTCCGTGATCCACAACGGGCGCCCTGTCCGCTCATGGATGTATTTCAGGTCGTTGTACCAGTTCTGCGGCGATTTCCCTCCCCAATAACAGTGAAGCGCCACAAAATCTACCCGGTAGTTCAACTCATCGCATTTGTCAATGAAGTCAAACAGGGTTCCCCCGGTTCCGCCCCAGGGATTTGACCACGCGGGAGAGCCGATTCTGAGTCCCGACTTCATCATGTCAGGCCAGATATCGATCATCTGCTGAAAAGTCATGTTGGCCTGGTCGGGCCGGTCAGGCTCATTGAATCCCAGAAGGTGCGATATATTCTCCTTACTGTTGATATCATTCCACGAAGGCCATCCCCCATTCTGGCGAATGGCCACATATTCCACATCGCTTGAGGAATTTCCGCCGATATTCCAGTCGTAATAACTGGTGGCGTTGATGTCATGCGGGTTCCATCCGGCCTTTCCCTTCTTCGATACCCACTCATATTTGAAAATCCGGATAAAGGATACCGTACCCTTCAGTTCTGCAGGCATCCTGTCCATCACCAGGTCCTCCCTGTCGGCAATAAATACCCTGCTATAGCCTGACCCATCCTGACTATTGGCAAAAGTCGCCATGTATCCCCGTTTCAGCCTGAACGATTGAATAACATCGTCAAATTCGCCCAGGTTGTTATGATAGATATGGATCGGCAGTTCCATCGAAGAGCCCGTGCACCCCTCTTCGGTATATACGGTCAGAGGCCTGAAATAATAGCCGAAAGGCATGATCACACTTCCCTGCGCATAAATGGCAATCCGGCCGTTGGCGCCCGCATTCAGCGGTTCCCCGTTGATGCGAATGCCGGAACTATATTTTGCCAGAACTTCCGACGGTTTGATATTGTCGAAAAACAGCCAGGCATCTTCATGGTTCAGGCTTACTATACTGTTTACCAAGGCGGAATCAGTCGCTGTAAGGTGCAGTTCCATCGCCGTTGAAAGCACACGATCTTCATTGACCAGACGCACAACCGTCTCTTTTTCAGCCGCGAAAGCCTGAAGGGTTACACATGCAATCATTACCACTGCAATTTGTCTTGCTGAAGCGCTCAGAAACCATGCAACACCTTTGTGTCCTGCGCTCAAAGACCATCCTCGTCCGTTTTTTCGTCCGCTCATACCCTGTTTTATTTATGTTTGCTTTCCGACTACCGGAACACACGAACCGGAGGGAAATCAATGGCTGATTATTATCTTTTTCGTATAGATCTCCCGGCCGTTTGTCAACCTTAAGAAACAGACCCCCGCCGGAATATCCGAAACATTTACCACACCCGGATGTCCGTCATATTTTTCCAGGAACCATATGAGCTCACCAAAAGCATTAAAAAGCTCTATTTTGGCAACACCACAGAAGGATTCCTGATCGAAGGCATAGTGCAGAAAGTCGGAGGCAGGAACCGGGTATACCGAGAAAGCCGTTTTCGGGTTTCTCTTCCCAATGGCTGCATTTGTAATGACTTCCTGATACAATTCCATGATTTCCCCGTCGGAAAGCTGATAGTTGTGGATTTTGAAATCATCGACAGATCCGTTGAACAAGGGCACAGCAGCCTGCCCGCGGCCTATGAAGTTCAGGAATGGCCTGAAGTCGACGGGCCGGAGGGTGATGGCAGCCGATTCGTTGGCCAGAGTGCCGTTCAGGTACATCCGTGCCCCTTTTCTCCCCAGGGAAACGGCGACGTGCGACCATTCATTTTGCGGGATGGCGCCGGCATCCAGCCGTTGTTCGCTTCCGCCGTTCCTGATCGAGAACCGCATCCTGGGAGTCAGGTTCATATATTCCGTTTCGCTGCTGCTGAAATCAAAGATCCGCTGCCAGGGGGTGCCACCATTCCAGTACACCCAGGCCGAAAGGGTGATCTCCTCCTGGTTGGCAACGGTGGCAGGCAATTGCATAAAATCGTCATTGCCATTCAAGGCAAGGGCCAGGGAACCATCCGCCCCGTCGACATAACTCATTTCCCCCGGAGTAGCACCGTGATTTAAGTTAATGCTGCTGTCAAGGGTATTCCCATTGAACCGGAAGTGCGCCACCAGGGCGGAATCCCCCGTAGTGGAGGCAACGGCCACGTTTGAACAAGCCGAACAGTTCAGGGAATGGTCCACCGCATTGACCTTGTAGAAAAATTGCCCGGTTTCGGTACAGGTATTGTCCACAAAAGCGGTTGTTTTCACATCACGTGCGATGGTGTTGTAGGGGCCTTCCATGGATTCCGAACGGAAAACGGCATACCCTGCGACATCCTCTTCGGGACTGGCATCCCAGTCAAGCCGGACGGATTCGGGACGTGCCGTCGCCCGCAGGTTTGCCGGAGCCTCCGGAGGAATAAACTCAACCGGCGCCGTGACCGGGATCAGACGCCAATGCTGGCTGTGGGCATCCTGCTTTTCCCGCTGGATGACATTGGCACCATTTGCCGTACTTGCGTTGAGCACGTCGAGACACAGGGCACTGTGGCGGCTGCGGATATAAAACCAGCCATCCCCGGCATATTCGGTGAACCATTGCTGATTGCCTCCCTTGGTATCATCCCAGATGACAATATTGCCTCCGTTGTTCAGCGACCAGTTGTATACATCCAACGCCCTGCCGCTGCTTGCGGATTTAATGGTGAAATAGCTGAAATCTCCTCCCACACGGGCGTCCACCGGTGTGACCGACCATTGCTGATGGGCGGCGGCAGTGGAAATGCCCTGCCTTACATTGGCCCCCGCCGATGAAGAGCCTCCCTCGACTTCCAGCACTTTCCCGCTGTTGCGGTTGACCACCAGGTACTTCCCGTTGATCACGGGCTGGATATCGTCACCCCAGGTGATGCCGATCACCCGCTCGGCATTTGTCTGTCCTTGCTGATATCCGGTGCCCCCCGGAATTTCAACGACAAACTGGCGTTGCGGGCCGTGACCGTCATAAAACACATCCCGGTCACGGGACAGAAAGGAATAAGAGGTTGTGACCGCCTGCCGTTCCGAAGAGCCACAAAATCCCTGCACTTTCCCCTCCGGGTTGCGATATACCGCTGCCGCCGTCCAGTTGGGCCGGTGCTCGGCATACCCCAGCCTTCTGCCATCGCTCGCCTTGACAAACTCCCCGCGGGCATATTCGGCCGTCCCCCACCAGATGCCGGTTTGCAGGCCATATTCGACACCCACCATGGCCTCCATGACGTTGTGAAGTTCATCATTCGTGGCATGATCCCCTATAGCCCGAACGTGCTGAAAAAAGGCTGCATAGTTGTCAAAACTTCCGGCAAGCTGGTGTGTGTTCCCTTCGTCAAGCCTGCTCTGCAGAATATTGTACCACGACAACGCCTGGTCGCAATTAAGGGTGTTCCCTCCGCTTATGCGGATGGAATCAAATCGTGCGTTCTTCCTCAATTCAGCGGCTATGTTGTAGAAGTCGCCAATGTCGCCCTGTCCCCAGCCATAATCAGGCTCGTTGAACGGGGAAATGGAAACGACTCTCCGTCCTGCCTCCTGGTGCATCCTTGCCGTCACATCCATCAGTTGAGCCCAGTGGACTGCATTCCCAGCATACCAAGAATGCACACTGGGGTGGTCGCAGTTCAGCGCAACCGTCGTGCTGCCGGGAAGCCACCTGTTGATAATGCTGATCCGCAGGTTGGTGTTTCTGAACGCCTCCCCCTGCAATTCACCGTTGTTCAGCGGAAGGACAGGCATGAAAGAGGACCTGACCACATCAACACGCTCCTCGCCCATGAAAGCAATTCCCCGCCTGATGTTATCCTCCGAGAGCCAGGCCAGGTCAAGCCCCCAGATAATGGGTTTGTACAGGCCGCTGTCAGAGAGATTAAAAAGGAGGATCCTGTCGGTAAAAGGGAAAACTTCGGAATATGGACTGGCAACGGATACCCCGCCTTCCAGGGTGGAATGCTGTGCGCTGATTCCCCAGATGCCCGTTCCCTCTATTATAAGAAACAGCAACAGGATCATCCTTCTCATGAACAGGTGTTTCATCTGTTTTAAAAATTACGTTGTTATAGTTCATTCCGAGAAACAGATGTAATATCCGTGTGGTTTAATTATTCTGGTTGGTGCATAAATGATGCATGGATATTTCATATTCTCTGTTTTATTATCACATACGGAAAGGCAAAAAATTGAGACTCCCGGCGGTTGAGCCGTCAGGAAACAGATCACTTTCCCGAAAGCAGATCGTCAAAATAGGCTATGGTCTTAGTCAGTCCTTCCGTTAGAGGCACTACGGGATACCAGCCATCCAGTCTTTCCCGGGCGAGGGTGATATCAGGCTGCCGCTGCATAGGATCATCGGCGGGCAAAGGCAGGAATATCAACTTCGAACGTGAACCCGTCAATTCCATGATTGTGCTTGCCAGTTCCAGCATGGTGAACTCCCCGGGATTCCCAATATTCACCGGACCGGTAAAATCATCATCCGTAGCCATCATCCTGACCATACCTTCCAGCAGGTCGGTAACATACTGAAAGCTGCGGGTCTGCCTGCCATCCCCGAAAATGGTGATGTCTCGGTTTTGTAACGCCTGAACGATGAAGTTAGAGACCACCCTGCCGTCGTCGGGCTCCATCCGTGGACCATAGGTGTTGAAAATCCGGATGATTTTGATGCGTACGTTGTTCTGCGCCCGGTAATTGATGAAAAGGGATTCCGCACAACGCTTCCCCTCATCATAACAGGAACGGATCCCGATCGGATTGACATGTCCCCAGTAATCCTCGGATTGCGGATGTACTGTCGGATCCCCGTATACCTCACTGGTAGACGCCTGCAGGATCTTCGCCTTTACCCGCTTAGCCAATCCCAGCATGTTGATGGCCCCCATCACCGAGGTTTTGATAGTCTTGATCGGATTGTACTGGTAATGCACCGGAGAGGCCGGACAGGCCAGATTGTAGATCTCGTCTACCTCAATGAAATAAGGCATGGTTACATCATGCCTGATCAGTTCAAAATAGGGGTTATCCAGGAGGTGCAGAATCTTTCTCTTTTTGCCGGTAAAAAAATTATCCATGCAAATCACCTCATTCCCTTCTCCAAGCAGCCGCTCGCAAAGGTGCGATCCCACAAATCCGGCTCCGCCGGTGACCAAAACCCTTTTCATAATTCTTTTTTTGAAGCGACAACCGGTTTCCGGCCAATGCTATAATAGGTAAAATTCAGCTCCTGCATCTCTTCAGGTTCATAGATGTTCCTGCCATCGAAAATGGTTTTGCTATTCATCAGTTTTCCAATCACCCTGAAATTAGGGGTACGGAATTCAGCCCACTCTGTCACGATGACCAGTGCATCAGCATCAATGCATGCATCATAGACATCCCTGGCAAAGCTGATCCGGTCCCCCAGAATCCTTTTTGCCTCTTCCATTGCCACCGGATCATAGGCCGTCACTATGGCGCCTTCCCGCAACAAATGATCGATCACCGTCAGCGAGGGAGCTTCCCGCATATCGTCGGTTTTTGGTTTGAAAGACAAACCCCACAGGGCAAACTTTCGTCCTTTGAGATCAGCGCCAAAATGCGTTTTAATCTTTTCCGTGAGCACTCTTTTTTGCCGGTCATTGATCTTCTCCACGGCTTTCAGAATTTCGAGGGAAAAACCGTATTCACCGGCCGAATGAATTAAAGCCCTGACATCCTTCGGAAAACAAGATCCCCCATACCCTGTTCCCGGATAAAGAAATTTGGCTCCTATGCGGGCATCAGATCCTATTCCTTTCCTGACCATTCCCACATCGGCTCCAACCCGCTCACACAGGTTGGCAATGTCGTTCATAAAGCTGATCCGCGTGGCCAGCATGGCGTTGGCCGCATATTTGGTCATCTCCGAGGAAGCAATGTCCATGAACAATATCGGGTGACCATTCAGCAGGAAAGGTTTGTACAACCGTCGCATGGTTTTTTCAGCCCCGGGAGAATCGGTACCCACCACTATCCTGTCAGGCTTCAGAAAATCTTCGACGGCACTGCCCTCTTTCAAAAACTCAGGATTGGAGGCCATATCAAAACAGAGATCCACTTTCCGCTTCGCCAGCTCTTCAAGAATAGCCGCCTTTACTTTGTGCGACGTTCCCACCGGCACCGTGCTCTTGATCACCACCACCATATAATGGTCCATACTCCTGCCAATTTCCCGCGCAACATCAAGGACATACTTCAGGTCGCTGCTCCCGTCCTCCCCCGGGGGAGTGCCAACAGCAATGAATACCGCTTCGGCACCCTTCAGACTCTCCTGTATGCTGGTGGTAAATGAAAGCCGTCCCTTTTTCAGATTCCGAAGAAATATGTCTCCCAAACCGGGTTCATAAATCGGGATTTCCCCGTCTTTCAGCCTGTTGATTTTCACTTCATCGATATCAACACATACCACATGTACTCCGGTCTCCGAAAAACAGGTCCCGCTGACCAATCCCACATAACCGGTACCAATGACTGAAATCTTCATAAGCTCAAATATCGATCTGTTCTCAAAACCAAGATTAAAAACTCAAAAATAACATTATATCCACATATTAACGATTCTTTTATTGTTGCACCTTAAACTGACCACCTGGATGGATTCAGCAGGCAGCGTTGCTGTCGGAAGCATTGAGCTGATAATTCGTAATACGTTTCATATCCAATAGATGATCAAGGAAAAGATACTTAAAGAAGTGCGACAAAGCCTCATTGAGCACCGCAGTTTTACGGAGGTGGTCGACGAAGGAGACAACCATAACTTTAACTTGCTCCAAGAAGTTGGGCCACAAAACGGGTATGTTCCAGCACCTCCAGAGCGCCGGCCTTCAGCAGCTCCTCCCGGGTCCCGAATCCACAAAGGACCCCGACGGGAATAACGCCGGCAGCCACGGCAGCTTTCATATCAGGCGTGGTATCCCCAACCATGATGCATCTTCCGGGCAATACCCCCAACTGTGCAACAGCATACAGAAGTGGCTCGGGATGGGGTTTCAGCCGTTTCACCGAAGTCCGGGTAACCACCACATCGAAAAAAAACCTGATACCTTTTTCCTCAAGGAAATGCACCGTATCCGCCGTGCTGTTCGTCGTGACCAACCCCAGCCTGAATTTTTCTTTCAGTAAGCCAAGCATCTCTCCCACCCCTTCCATCATCGGATGAGAGGACCTCACCCTCCTTTTCCCCGGTTTGTTGGTCCCGAAAAGCGCCAACACAGCATGATCCATGCCCAGACGGTCAAAAAAGGAGATCAGCCCGTTGACCGGCGTCTCCGCCTTCATAACAATGCGCCGGGATAACCTCTCCGGATCACGCAGACGAAACCAGGAGAAGAAAACAGTCAGCTTCCTAACCATTTCATCGTCCGTTTCCATCAGCGTTCCATCAAGATCAAACAAAACCGCTTCGATTGTTTCTTTTATTAATTTCATTTATGACGTATTTGAAACTCCCCGCCGCAGGGGACTACTCTTATCTTGCCCGCAAATCCCGCGGCAAAGCCGACGGTAAATGCGTTCGCCGGAATCCAATCAGCAGCACGCGTCAGAGGGGGTCCTTGATTTTGACCCCAACCTACATTATGTCATCCACCAATACACAAGTGCTGTCGGAATCAACTGCATGGTGGCGTTATCCCAACCGTGGGGGGTAAATGCCTCAAGAAGTGCGGCGATGAGCGCAATAGCCACTACCCGCAGAAACCAATATGAGACTTCCCCCAGAACCGGAAAAATCAAAACTGAAATCACCAGGGCGAGTGCCGAGAACAGAAAAACAGCCAGGGACCCTTCCAGACTCCGGGTGGCCCTGACTCCCGTCAGCGACCATGCCTTATAGGGATGTCGTCCAAACCGGACGCCTACGGGTTCACCAATGGCATCCCCCATCCCTGTAACCAGGTATCCGGCAATCGCCAGGTTACCAAACAGCACGTTAGACAACAAACCGCCGACCAGGGTGGTCAGCCAGGGAAGAATGACAAACCAGCTTCGCCGGGGAGCATCAGCCTCCCGGGCCAGCGCTTCATAAAGCAAATCCCCGGGACCCCTGAATACAGCATAAAAAACCACCAGGGAACACATCGCCCCAAAAACCAGAACTGACGGAGTACCCCACAACCACTGCAACAAAACAACCGTCCCGAAAATGAGAAAATGAAATATTTTCCTTGTGTAACCGGTCCGCATCCCCCTGCGCTTCAACCGGCCGGCCACCAACAGGCAACACCACGTCCAGGCCAGGAACAAAGGCACACCAACCAGAATGGTTTGCAGCGAAGGAAAATTCTCCAAAATAAATGGCATGAACTTTGTTCCTGTTCCCACGTTATTTAAAAGGCAAAGTTAAAGTTTTAACAATATATGACATTTGATAAATACGCAAATACCCTTTTTAGTATTTTCAGTATCAAACATAGGAATTTGTTTTTTAATTTTGTCGTAAAAATAAAACAAGCGGATTGTTAAATCCGGAGGTATTAATTGATTGTTTAACAAAAATGAGTTAAAATGAAACGGATTTTTATTCTTATGGTATCGCTGACCCTGATCATGGCCGGATGCAAAACCACCCGCACCCAACGGGGAGCAATGATCGGAGCGGGCGCAGGTGCCGCGGCAGGTGCAATCATCGGGAAAACAGCCGGTAATACCGGTGCAGGTGCCATCATCGGAGCTACAGTCGGCGGAGTGGCCGGAGCCATCATCGGAAGGCAGATGGACAAGCAGGCTGAGGAAATTGCAAAAGAGATCCCCAATGCCGAAGTGATTCATCAGGAAGGAGAAGAGGGTATCGTTGTCAACTTTGAATCAAAAGTGCTTTTTGCAACTGACAAATTTGACCTTACCGAAACCTCCAAGGCCACGATAACAGATCTTGCGGTAATTCTCAACAAATACCCCGATACGGACCTTACCATACAGGGACATACCGACAGTACCGGACCGGAAGCCTACAATCAAACCCTCTCGGAAAAACGGGCGAATAGTGTGGCCGACTTTCTGAAAGTGCAGGGCGTGGATGGTCAGCGGATAACAGCAGTGGGATTCGGAGAAACAATGCCGGTGGCTGATAACAGTACCGTCGAAGGACGGGCTCAGAACCGCAGGGTAATGTTTGTGATCCTCCCCAACGAAAAAATGAGACAGGATGCCATCGACCAGGCAAATGAATAACGGTCGGTTGCATAGCTGAATCAACCCGGAAAAAACAGGAAATGAACCCAGTTTCATTTTACAGAATTCCGGTGAAATTGCATTGCTATGATCAGTCATAAACAATCAAAAACCTTTAATAACATTAATATTAACGAGATGAAAAAAGTAATTTTCGCATCACTAATGTTTGCTCTGCTTTTCGGAGCTGTTGACACATTCGCCCAGGGTTTAGGGGTGAAAGGATCCTTTAACATGTTTAACCTGAGTGAAGAAGACCTTCTGGGAGATAAAGTTAAGAACAAGATGATCCCGACATTTGATGCCGGTGTTTTCCTTGAGATCCCCCTTGTTCCTGAGTTTTATATCCGTCCTGAACTGCTCTTTGCACAAAAAGGAGGTGAATATGAAGGGGTGCATGAAACCAAAGCCCGTATAAACTATCTGGAATTACCGGTGCTGTTCCTCTATAAGGGCGGCCTTGGTGACAGCCATGTCCTTTTGGGATTCGGACCTTACGTGAGTTACGGACTGATGGGAAAAGTAAAGTCAGATGCAGCTGAACTGGATGTGAAATTCAAATCCGATGTAAAGCTTACCGATGTGCTGTCTGCTTTGTATGTCAAACCCTTTGATTTCGGTGCCAAAATAATGGCCGGTTATGAATTCAGCGGAGGCCTCTCCTTCGCACTCAACGCTTCCCTGGGTCTCAGCGACATCGAGCCCAAAGTGGCCGGAAAAGAACTGGACTCGAGTATTAAAAACGTGGGATTTGGCCTCAGCCTTGGATACAGGTTTGGCAAATAAATCCTTTGCCCCATAAAAAAGGCTGTCGTTTCCGGCAGCCTTTTTTTTATAATTTCAACTTCAGGGTCACCCCTCCAATAAATAGGCTGACCGGATTCTTGACATTCATCTCCTGGTCAAGGCGCAGATAGGTATCCAGATCAAACTTGCCGGCAAGCGGGAATTCCGCCCCCACCGTATACCGCATGTCATTAATTTCTTTCTTACCTGACAGTGAGTAGTACATTTCGGCCGAAAGATAAGGTTCCAGTTTGTTGTTTTTGATATCGTAATCGACCTTCAGCCGTGACCGGAGGTAATTTCTGCTGATGAATTCATAGCCCAGCTCCTCCACTGCCTCCTCTTTTACAAATGTACTTTGAAACCTTTCCCTGAGTGAAATTGAAAACCTGCCCAGCTTTTGCTTCCCCTGTAGATAAACAAAATAACGGTGCCGGGTATCCCAGGTGTCGCTTTTTACCTTGTGGTTAAAAATCAACATATACCCCACCCCTCCCTTTAGCCAACCGACAATTTTATAATCACCTGAAATACTTGTAGAATGCCGGTCCCACTCCCCGAAGTTCTTAAAAAGCCGGGCTTCCTGTTCCACATCCATGCTGAATCGCGAAGAGAGATCTTTGGAAACATCAAAAGAAAACCAGCCGCCAAAATCACGCTCCTGCCCCCTGGCATTCCCGCGAAGTAGCAAAAAAATCAGGGCAGTGAAAAGGGCTGCAATCCTTAATCTATACAACATAATTCATTCAATTAATGGATGATCAAATGTCAGACATCCTCATTTTCAGGAACGAACTTCCTCTTAAAGAAGTTGTCGGCAAGGTTGGTATCCCGACTGTCATAATAAACATTAAGCAGAGCTGTATCCTTGAGGAAATCAATGGCTCCTATCTCAATTTTGGTTATGTTCAACCCTGTCCGTTCCTTCAGGTCAGCCAAAAGCTCTGTTGACTTGTCAGGTTTGATCAGTTCTATTTTTTCATAGATGATATGCTTGCTTGAAACATGACGGATGAGATTACTGCTTTCAAGGAGCCAGGTAACTCCGATAAATATGGCGTTGGTAACCCCCAGTTCCACATACCCCAGGTCCTTGGCCAGGGCATTGATCACCGAAATTCCGATAATCGTGAAAAGATAGGTCATCTCCCTGATCGGAAGGGTGTCGGTTCTGTACCGGAGTATCCCGAAAATAGCAAACAAACCCAACGCAAAACCAACCTGTATCTTCACATTATCAAGAAGGTACAACAACATAAAGATGGTGGTGCTGGTCAGGATGAACGTAAAAAAGTAATCCTTACGCTTCGATCGTGGATAATATAGAAAACGGATGATGCCTCCCGTTATCAGGAGATTTGCAAGGAAACGCAAAAGCAGCCCGGTAATGCCATAGGAATAGGTCGTCGCTGAAGCCACCGATTCCGGATCAAGTATATCAAACAAGGAGTCCATTTTTTGTCACTTTTTCAATAATTCTGATTTTTCTTTTGTATTTGTTCATCTTAACGTCAGGATAAAGCAAGGATATTCCCAAACAGTATTTGCTGATTCCGGTCTTCTTAATCCTCAGGTCACGCAATACCTCTCCCATTACCGAATTGCTGAAGCGATTCTGTTTAATTTCAATAATAACCAGGCGTGGGACAATTATTTCACGCTCATTGAGAATATCGGCATACCGCAAATCAAGGTCGATGGTCACGCGTTCAGTCTTCTCCCGATTAACCAGGGTGATCCGCCTGAAACGGTTGACAAATACCGGGGAGAGTGAAGATAAACTGACTGAGGAGTAGGCATTCACCAAATCCAGAGCCTCATCATCGAATTCGGTCTGTTCCGGATCGATCCTGATCCTATACTTTTTTGTGCGGCTGGTATTCATCTTCCTTTTCACCTCCAGAAATTCCACATCACTCTCCTGGTACAATCTGGTTCTTACTTTGTTTCTGTTCAGTTTGCCGTTGATATGATCAAGAAAAAACTTCAGGGCAGGATCATCGTAATATACGGTTTCATAGGTAGCAATTCTGCTGCCTGCAACTTCCAGAACCTGATAGCGGTCGGTCACCATCCCCAGGATTTGCACAATTCTTGATTCAGACAGGATATATTTTGTATCCATGCGTTTCATCAGCCTGACACCTTCCATTTCATCGAGCGAAATGTGGTGTATTTGCTGAAGTGCCCCGACCAAGTCGTACATTCTGAAAGCGGTTGTGTTTCCCGCATCAGACGCAGTGATTCCTTTGTTAGATAGCTTCTCCACTTATTTTTTTCTCAGTTACAAACATACTCAATAATGAAATAGGATTCTATTATTTTTGGTTAGAAGAAAAACTATTTATACTTTCGTGTTCGTACACGGAAGAAAAAATCGTCCATTGACCACAGAAATTTTAACATATGGAAATAGGTAAATTCAGTTTCGGAACCGGCGACCGCTTCGAGCATCAGGGCGAAGCACAGTTGAGAGCCATTCAAAAGGCAACAGACAAGGGGATTCCGGTCACTCCTGTTTGGAACAAAAGCAACCGGGAGCATAATATCGTTCACTCTGAACCCGTTGGTACCCGGAGGGAAGCGGATGCCGCAGTGGCGGCGCTGGGATGGAAAGGCGAATACCTCGTCGATGCCGACCACATCAACCTGGGGAATGTGGACCGGTTCATCGCGGTTTCTGACTTTTTCACCCTCGACGTAGCTATTTACATCAACAGGCCTGCCCCTGCAGAGTCCGTTATTGCATTCAAGCAGTCGTGCTCCGGCTTTGGCGGACAGGTTACCATTCCGGGGATCGGGGAACCCATTGTCATTACGGAAGCCTTGCTGGACACCGTGGCGTCAAAATACCTTGCGGCAATCCAGGAAGCCGGGAAAATCTACCGGCATATTGAATCCGTAAAGGGAACCGGGAATTTCGTTACCGAAATTTCCATGGATGAGGTAGAAGCTCCGCAAACCCCGGTTGACATGTTCTTCATCCTGAAAATGATTGCTGACCTGGGGATTCCGGCGCAGACCATCGCTCCTAAATTTACCGGCAGGTTCAACAAAGGCGTTGACTATGTGGGAGATGTGGCGCAATTTTCCAAAGAATTCGAGCAGGATGTCCTGGTCATCGATTATGCCGTCAAAACATTTGGACTTCCCGAAAACCTGAAATTAAGCGTTCACTCAGGAAGCGACAAATTCACTATCTACCCGGTCATGGCTGAAATTATCAGGAAATATGACAAAGGACTTCACATAAAGACAGCCGGGACCACCTGGCTTGAAGAGGTGATCGGCCTTGCCGCGGCAGGAGGGGAAGCCCTTGACGCCGCAAAGGAAATCTACACAAAAGCCTTGGGGCGGAAAGAGGAACTCTGCGCTCCTTATGCCGACGTAATCGATATCGATGATTCCAAACTCCCCACACCGGAGGAGGTGGCCGCCTGGGATAGCGCCCGGTTCGCCAATACACTGCGGCATATACCCGATCATCCCGATTACAATCCCAACTTCAGGCAGCTCATTCATGTGGGCTACAAAATTGCCGCTGAAATGGAGGAGAGGTTTACCAACCTGCTGAAACAACACAAGGATATTATTGGGCAATGCGTCGAAGAAAACATCTACGACAGACATCTGAAACGGCTCTTCAACCTGTGAGGCTAAGGTTGAGGTTAAGATCAGCGGCATATTCACTCAGAAATTAATCTTTAGTTATCCGACATCCTGATATTTTGATATTCTGACACTCTGATATTCTGATTTTTTAATCTTATTAAAATCCTTCCCATGGGTTCATTCATTCACGACAATTTTCTTCTGCAGACCAAAACGGCACAGGAGTTATTTCACCGCCATGCGGCCAGGATGGCCATTTTCGACTACCACTGTCACATTCCACCCCAGGATATCGCCATTGACCGTCATTTTGCCAATCTTACCCAGATCTGGCTATACGGAGACCATTACAAATGGCGTGCGATGCGCACCAATGGTGTGGATGAGAAATACTGCACCGGAAATGCCAGTGACTGGGAGAAATTCGAAAAATGGGCCATGACAGTTCCCTTTACCTTGCGTAATCCGCTGTACCATTGGACCCACCTGGAGCTGAAGCGGTTTTTCGGGATCGACAAATTGCTGAGTCCTGCCACGGCACGGGAGATCTGGGAGACGTGCAATGTAAAACTCAACACCCCGGAGTATTCGGTGCGAAACATCATCCGTATGGCCAATGTGCATACCATCTGCACCACCGATGACCCGGTCGATTCCCTGGAACACCACCGCACCATCAAAGCATCAGGGTTTGAAGTCAGGGTGTTACCCGCCTGGCGCCCCGACAAAGCCATGATGGTTGAAAACAGCGTCACTTACAACCAATATGTCGATCAGCTGGCAGCTGTTTCGGGAATCGAAATCGCCACATTTCCGCAGTTGATGGAAGCCCTGGAGAAAAGACACCAGTTTTTCCATGAAAACGGATGCCGCCTTTCTGACCATGGCCTGGAAACTGCCTATGCCGAAGACTTTACGGAAAAAGAAATTGAAGCGATCTTCGTGAAAATCCGCAACGGTAAAACGTTGAACGCTGAAGAAATCCTGAAATTCAAATCTTGCATGCTTTACGAGTTCGGTATCATGGACCACCGCAGGGGATGGACCCAGCAATTTCACCTGGGAGCCTTGCGAAACAACAATACGCGTCTCTTCCGGACCCTCGGGCCTGATACCGGTTTTGACTCTATCGGCGACTTTGAAATCGCCCGGCCTCTCTCCCGCCTCCTCGACAGGCTCGACACAAAGAACCGGCTGGCAAAAACCATCCTGTACAACCTCAACCCCCGTGATAATGAACTCATCGGAACCATGATCGGCAATTTTCAGGACGGATCGGTACCGGGGAAAATCCAGTTCGGTTCGGGCTGGTGGTTCCTCGACCAGAAAGATGGTATGGAAAAACAAATCCAGGCCCTCTCCAATCTTGGCCTGATAAGCCGCTTCGTGGGAATGCTCACCGACTCCCGAAGCTTCCTCTCCTATACCCGGCATGAGTACTTCAGACGGATCCTATGCAACATCCTGGGCAATGACGTTGAAAAAGGAGAAATCCCCGCCGATATGGAACTTCTTGGACAAATGGTGGAAAATATCAGCTTCAACAACGCTTACAACTATTTTGGATTCTGAAGATGTTTCAGCCGCAAAAATCGCTGCCATGGTTTCGCAGGGACAATAAATAACAAACGCAAGAGAAGAGCTTCCGATGAATAAAAGAGTAGTAACATTTGGTGAAATCATGCTGCGGCTGGCCACACCGGGATTTCTCCGTTTCGGCCAGTCTGACACCCTGACGGCCACCTTTGGCGGAGGAGAAGCCAACGTGGCGGTATCACTGGCAAATTTCGGCATTCCGGTAGAATTTGTCACCCGCCTGCCAAAAAATGACCTGGGAACGGCCTGTATGATGGAATTGCGGAAATTCGGCGTTTGCACGGACCATGTTGTGTGGGGCGGGGAACGTCTGGGCATTTATTTCCTGGAAACAGGTGCTGTCAGCCGGGGCAGCAAGGTGATTTACGACCGTGCAAACTCTTCAGCCAGCGGCATTCAGCCTGGCATGGTGGACTGGGCTGACGTATTCGATGGCGCTGGATGGTTCCATTGGACAGGAATCACACCGGCAATCTCCCAAAGTGCTGCCGACGTATGCCTGGAAGCCATCCAAAAAGCCAATGATATGGACATCACCGTGTCATGTGATCTCAATTACCGCAAGAATCTCTGGAAATATGGACGAAAAGCATCGGAGGTGATGCCGGAACTTGTTGCCCGAACGGATATCATCCTGGGAAATGAAGAAGATGCTGCCATGGTGCTGGGGATCCATCCCGAAGGCGTGGATGTGACAGCAGGTCATGTAGATGCGGCAGCCTACGAATCGGTATCCCGACAGATCATGAATCGTTTCCCCCGCTGCAAAAAGGTGATTACCACACTTCGCGGATCGGTGAATGCCAACCACAACAGCTGGTCCGGCGTACTCTGGGATGGTGAAAAACGCTATGAAGCCCCCATTTACCAGATCACCCATATCGTTGACCGCGTGGGTGGCGGCGATTCCTTTATGGGAGGGCTTATTTACGGTTTTCTCACCTGGCCCGGAGATGACAGGAAAGCCCTGCATTTCGCCGTGGCGGCTTCCTGCCTTAAACATACCATCTACGGCGACTTTAACCGGGTTACCGTTGACGAGGTGCTTAAACTTATGGAAGGCGATGCCAGCGGCCGGGTCTCCAGGTAATTTTGACTTTTTACTTTAATTATGGCTAGATTTTCAAGAATAGAAGTCGCCCTGAAGATGAAAGAGACCGGTATCGTACCGGTGTTTTACAGTGGCGATGCCCAACTGTGCAAGCAAGTGGTCAAAGCCTGTTATAATGGGGGAATCCGTGTGTTTGAATTTACCAACCGGGGTGATTTTGCCTCCCTGGTCTTTGCCGAAGTCAACAAGTGGGCGATCGATGAATGCCCCGAGATGATCATGGGGGTCGGTTCGGTCATCGATGCGGGAACCACTTCCATGTATATTGCCTTGGGAGCCAACTTTATCGTTTCGCCCCTAATCAATGAAGGGATGGCTTCGGTATGCAACAAAAGGAAAGTCTCCTGGAGTCCGGGTTGCGGATCGGTGACCGAGATCTCCCGGGCCCATGAGCTGGGAGCTGAAGTGGTGAAAATTTTCCCCGGACAACAGGTAGGAGGTCCTGATTTTGTAAAAGCCGTTCTGGGGCCCATGCCGTGGAGCAGCATCATGCCCACCGGGGGAGTCTCCCCCGATGAAGAGAATCTCACCAGATGGTTCAGGGCTGGCGTTCATTGCGTGGGGATGGGGTCACAACTTTTCCCTTCCGAAATATTGAAGAAAAAAGATTTTGACTACATTGCGGCAAAATGCCAAGAGGCTCTGGAGATAATCAGGAAAATCAGAAACTGAATCCTAAATCTGTCAACAACATAATCTGATGAGTAAACTGAACGAAATCAACGAAAAAGTCGGCAAATACAGGTGGACGATCTGTGCACTGGTGTTTTTTGCCACAACTGTCAACTACCTCGACCGGCAGGTGCTCAGCCTCCTGAAGGATCAGCTGGAACTGGAATTCAACTGGAGTGATTCCGACTACGCCAACATCGTGTCGGTTTTTCAGTTTGTATATGCCATTTCCATGATTTTTGCTGGCAGGATCATTGACTGGCTCGGCACGAAACTGGGATACGCATGGGCGCTGATCGTCTGGTCATTAGGAGCTATGATCCATGCCCTTGCCAAAGGCACCGGCGGGTTTATGTTTGCACGGGGTGTCCTCGGATTTGGGGAGTCGGGCAACTTCCCGGCAGCTATCAAGGCAACCGCTGAATGGTTTCCCAAGAGGGAAAGAGCCCTGGCCACAGGGATCTTTAATTCAGGCGCCAACGTGGGGGCGATCCTGGCCCCACTGACCGTCCCCTGGATCGCCGGCCACCTGGGATGGCAGGCCGCCTTCCTGATCATCGGTGCAATCGGTTTGTCCTGGCTGATATTCTGGTTTTGGCTATACGAGGTACCCGCCAAAAGCAAAAGAGTCGGAAAGGCCGAATATGACTATATCCACAGCGATAATGTTGATGATTCCGATGTTCTTGCGGAAGAAAATATCGAAAGGGTACCCTGGCTGAAACTCCTACAATTCAAACAAACCTGGGCCTTCAGCTTTGGGAAGTTCATGACCGACGGGGTATGGTGGTTTTATCTTTTCTGGCTTCCCGCATACCTGAAAGCGCAATATGGTATGACGGGCATGGCGGTGGCCGTTCCGCTGGCAGTCCTTTACTCCATGTCAACCATAGGCAGTGTTACCGGAGGATGGTTCCCCATGTACTTCATCAA
This sequence comes from Prolixibacteraceae bacterium UBA1413, assembly GCA_002304925.1. GTDB lineage: Bacteria > Bacteroidota > Bacteroidia > Bacteroidales > Prolixibacteraceae > UBA1413. The sequence continues at coordinate 19,445 of DBPT01000025.1, read as the reverse complement.
CAAAGGGTATGAGCCCTATGCCGGACGGATGCGCGCCATGCTCATGATTGCCCTGATCCCCCTGGTGGTCCTCCTGGCACAGTACCTGGGCGGCATCAGTTACTGGATCCCCGTGTTCATCATAGGCATCGGAACCGCCGCTCACCAGGCCTGGTCAGCCAACATCTTCACCACGGTCTCCGATATGTTTCCCAAAAAAGCGGTGGCCAGCGTCACCGGTATCGGCGGGATGGCCGGCGGATTAGGAGGTATCGTGATCACCAAAATCGCCGGATGGATTTTTGACGGTTACCGCAGCGCCGGAATCGCCAAGTCATGGGTGGCTGCTCAGGGAGCCAACCTGGGAGAATACCTGGATAAAATAAAATCCATGACACTTCTTAACAAACACAAAGATATCATCGACCTCGACAGGGTGGAACTGGGAAGCCTCCCCTCGGAAGTCGCCAGCCAGATTCAGGCGATAGATCCTTCCCTGTTCGAAAAGCTGAAAGACCTGCAGGCTCCACTGGTTCATGACAAAATGACCACCGCTTATACCATCGTCTTTGCTTTCTGCGCCCTGGCGTACCTCATCGCCTGGGCCGTCATGCATTTCCTAGTGCCCAGATTTAAAAAAGTAGATGTTTAGACGGGGAAAAACATGTTTAACTGAAAGGGTTGGTTGCCTCCGGTGCAACCAACCCTTTTTTCCTTATTTTTACACCCTCAAAATCCGTTAAAATAACAGAAATGGAAATTTCGTATAACTGGCTGAAAACCTACCTGGACCATGACCTGACCCCTGTCGAATTGTGCGGCGTTCTCACCGGGATCGGGCTTGAGGTGGGGAGCATGAAACAGGTGGAAAGCATTAAAGGAGGGCTCGAGGGACTTGTCATCGGAGAAGTGGTGAAATGCGTCCCCCACCCCGACAGCGACCACCTGAGCAAAACCGAAGTAAATACCGGAGGCCCCGGATTGCTGCCGGTAATTTGCGGAGCCCCCAATGTGGCTGCAGGCCAGAAAGTCGTTGTTGCCACTGTCGGAACCACACTGTACATGGGGAATAAATCCCTGACCATCAAAAAAGCAAAAATCAGGGGAGAAACATCCGAAGGGATGATCTGTTCCGAAATTGAAACCGGCCTGGGCACCAATGCCGACGGAATTATCGTTTTGCCCAATGATGCCCCGGTAGGGATGAAAGCCAGAGACTATTTCGGGATTGAAAACGACTGGGCGATCGAGATTGACATAACACCCAACAGGATAGAAAGCGCTTCCCACCTCGGTGTTGCCCGTGATCTGGCAGCTTTCCTGAGAAAATGCGGGGATGGAGGATACCGGAAACCTCCGGTAGATTCCTTTGCCGTCAGCCATCATGACCTGACCATCCCCGTAGAAATAAAAACCCCAGAGGCATGCCCCCGCTACTCAGGCGTGACCATTTCGGGCGTGGAAGTCAAAGAATCCCCCCGGTGGTTGCAGAACCGGCTTCGTTCCATTGGTCTCACGCCAATCAATAATGTGGTGGATGTCACCAACTTCGTTCTTTTCGAAACCAACCAACCCCTGCATGCTTTCGACGCTGACGAAATCAAAGGAGGGAAAATAATCATCCAAACCCTCCCTTCAGGAACTAAATTCACTACCCTCGACGGAGCCGAACGCACCCTCGACAACAGCGACCTGATGATTTGCGACACGGAAAAGGGAATGTGTATCGCAGGGGTCTTCGGAGGTATCGCTTCGGGCGTGAAACTATCTACAAAAAATATATTCCTGGAAAGTGCCTGTTTCGATCCTGTTTTTGTAAGAAAGACCGCACGTCGCCATGGCCTTTATACCGATGCCTCCTTCCGTTTTGAGAGAGGCACCGACATCAACGGAACCATCTATGCCCTGAAAAGGGCCGCCCTCCTTATCAGGGAAGTGGCGGGAGGTGTCATCTCTTCGGAAATCCAGGACATCTACCCCTCACCGGTTACGGGTTTCCCCGTAGAAGTCACCTGGCACAACATCACAAGGCTCATCGGCAAGGAACTGGGAAAAGATACCATTAAAAGCATCCTCAGCGGAATGGAGTTCAAGATCGTAGAAGAATCGGCAAAAGGACTCTCGCTATCGGTTCCGACCTGCCGTGTGGATGTAAAACGCGAATGTGACGTCATCGAGGAGATTCTGCGGATTTATGGATACAACAATGTGGAAATACCCACCCACATCAACGCTTCATTAAACCACTCCGAAAATCCTGATCCCAACAGGGTAAAAAATGCCATTGCCGACCATCTGGCCGCCCGGGGATTCAACGAAATCTGGTCCAATTCCCTTACCAGGGCATCCCAGTACGAGGCTACCGACGATTATCCTGCTTCGAAAACTGTGAGGATTTTCAACCCCCTGAGCAACGACCTGAACGGCATGCGACAAACCCTGTTTTTCGGGGGACTTGAATGCATCGTCCACAATGTCAACAGGAAAAATGAAAATCTCAGGCTTTTTGAATTCGGCAACTGTTATTTCCATAAGGGATCCTGTCTGAAAGACAATCCGGTCAACAACTATTACGAAGAGGAACACCTCGCCCTTTTTCTGTCCGGGAACCGGGAAGAGACCAACTGGACAACACCGGAGTCACCTGCTACCTTTTACCTTCTGAAGAGTTATGTTAACGGAATCCTGAAACGTTTGGGATTTAATCCCGACCGGCTGGAAATATCGGAAAGCAGCCTTGGGCTATTCTCGGCAGGCATCCGTTACCACATCGGGAAAGCCGTTCTGTGTGAAATGGGAATCGCAGCCCCTGTCTGGCTTAAACAATACGGTCTGGAAGCTCCTGTTTTCTATGCTGATTTCGACTGGAACCTGCTGTTTGCCGAACATAAGAAAAACCTGGTTCAGTTCAGCGAATTGCCCAAATATCCCGAGGTGCGGCGCGACCTCGCCCTGGTGATTGATAAAAGTGTGAAATTCAAAACGCTGAGAGATGTCGCCCTGAAAACCGAAAAGCACATCCTCAGGTCGGTTAACCTTTTTGACATTTATGAAGGGAAAGGGATCCCTGAAGGAAAAAAATCATACGCCGTCAGTTTTATTCTTCGTGATGATCATAAAACTCTAAACGACAAGACGATCGACAAAACCATGGAGAAGTTGTTGGGCGCCTTTGAAAAGGAGATAGGAGCCCGATTGAGATAACGGGGTGCATGCAAAATGAGAAAAAAGGGACCTGTCAGGCGCCTTTCTGAATCAGGGAATTCACCCATCCCGTCATGGTAAGCAGGACCTCCTCCTTTTCCGGCTCGTTGTGTAATTCATGGAAAGCTTCGTCCCACATCACCAATCTGCACCCTTTTCCCACCGACGCTGCAATCTCTTCACTTCCCGAAGGGAAAGCAATGGTATCTTTTTTTCCGTGCAACAACAACAAGGGGAGTCTGAATTCTCCCGCATTTTCCAAGGTATACCGGTTGACACCCAGCATGACTTTTCCAAAACCCAATGTCATTTTATTGTGGATCAGCGGATCAGCCTCGTAATTGTGTACCTCCTGCCGATTACGCGAAATCGCGCTGCCATCCAATCCACTGGAAATCTGAACCCGAGGAAGGAGATAACCCAAAAATGTTGCTGCGGCCACTTTCAACGGCTGTTTCTCAAGGGCATTCCGCAACCCCGGACTGCTGCTGATAATTCCGCTTATTCCTTCACTTTTCTTCAAACCGTAATATAGTACAAAGATACCTCCCAGGCTATGTCCATATAAGATAGCCGGCACTCCCGGGTAGCGTTGACGAGCCTGCCTGACATACTGGTCGATATCACTCAGGATGGTATCTGCCGAAGGCAGATGTCCTTTGATCCCTTCCGAAAGGCCATGTCCCCGCATATCGGGTACCCAGAAGGCCATACCTTCACGGCAGAAAGCTTCCGCCACCCCGCAATAGCGGCCGCCATGCTCGCCGATTCCATGTACCAGGCAAACCACTGCCCTGGGAACAACTCCTTCGGGTTCCCATCCCTGGCAAAAAATGGAAAGGCCATCAGGCGTTTTCCATCCTGTTTCAAAATGCGTCATTTTTCTTTTTTTGAAAATTTTCGGATCCTTACAAATATAATAAAAGGTTCATAATAAATACCCGTTAGTTCAGGCCTAAACCGCTCCTCATCCACACCCGTTGCTACTTACCGCGACTGCTCCCCTATCGCCCTTTTCAAAAGAGGAACAAACCGGAATCTTCACCGGTCGGGAAAGGAATTTTTCCGGGAAAAGGGAAAACAGGAAATTTGGTGATTTTACTTATATAACATTCGGCAAGAAATTATCTTTGTGCCTTTAACAATCGGTCTGAAATGGGAAGAAACAGGGTACCTCTTGCACTGGGAACTGAAAATATCTGGAAGTTACTGATTCAATATGCCATTCCATCGGTGATCGCCATGACGGCCTCATCCATCTATCATATAACGGCAAGTGCCTTTATCGGGCAGGGTGTGGGTCCCCTGGCCATATCGGGACTTGCCATCACCTTCCCCCTGATGAATCTGGCAGCGGCGTTCGGCTCTCTGGTGGGGGTTGGGGCCGCTACCCTGATGTCGTTGAGGCTGGGCCAGAAAGATTACACTTCAGCCAACCATATCCTGGGAAATGTCTTCATGCTCAACCTGATCTTTGGATTGAGCTATACCCTGGTAATCCTGGTTTTTCTCGACCCCATCCTTTTCTTCTTCGGGGCGAGCAACGAAACCATTCCCTATGCCCGTGATTATATGGTGGTAATCACCCTGGGCAATGTGGTAACACATCTTTATTTTGGTCTCAACGCCCTGCTGCGGGCTACGGGAAATCCCCGGAAGTCCATGATGGCCACCATCTACTCGGTGGTCATCAACATGGTACTGACCCCGCTCTTCATCTATGGATTCAAATGGGGAATAAAGGGAGCCGCACTGGCGACAGTAATTGCCCAGAGTTCCATGCTCATCTTGCAAATCCGGTTTTTCAGCGACAAGAACAATACCATCAGGCTGCAACGGGGAATATTCGGATTGAAAAAGCAAATTGTGATGGATTCGCTTTCTATCGGGATGGCCCCGTTTCTGATGAATGCGGCTGCCAGCGTCATTGTGGTCATCATCAACCGGAGCCTGGTCAATTACGGGGGAGACCTGGCCGTCGGGGCTTACGGGATCATCAACCGGGTAGCGGCACTTTTTGTCATGGTGGTTTTCGGACTGAACCAGGGAATGCAGCCCATTGCTGGCTATAATTTCGGAGCCCGACAGTACAGCAGGGTAACAAGTGTACTCAAAATGACCATCGCCTTGGCTACCGTCGTGATGTCGGCAGGATTTCTGATCGCTGAACTCTATCCTTACGGGGTGTCCTCCCTGTTCACCCGTGACCGCGAACTGTCGGATATCGTGGTTCCCGGACTCCGTCTCGTCATGATCTCAGCTCCCATTGCCGGGTTCCAGATGGTGACCTCCAATTTTTTTCAGAGTATCGGATTGGCCAAGAAAGCCATTTACCTGGGGCTTACCCGCCAGATCATCTTTTTGCTCCCCTGCCTCCTGATCCTGCCACCCCTGTTCGGGGTCAACGGCGTTTGGTATAGCATGCCGGCCGCCGACATTCTTTCAGCCATCAATGCAGCCGTACTTCTGGGAATGCAACTCCGGAAACTAAACAAATTAAAAGATGCAGAAACTATATAACCGCAGGACATGACAAAGAAATTCGCCATAACCATCGGGCGCCAGCTGGGTAGCGGCGGAAGGGAAATCGGCAGGGAGATAGCCGTCCGCCTGAAAATCTCCTATTACGACAAAGAGCTCTTACAGATTGCTTCCAGGGAAAGTGGATTGGGAAAAGAATTCTTCGAAGAAATGGATGAGAAGAAAAGCCACAGCCTCTTCGGGGGTATCTTTGACTTGAGGAATATACTGGCCGAAGGATATTATTCAAATGCTTTCCTGACCAATGAAACCCTGTTTAAAATTCAGAGTGACGTCATCAGGAGCCTGGCGGAAAAACAATCGTGCCTCTTCCTGGGACGCTGTGCCGACTATGTGCTGAAAGACCTCCCTGAATGCCTGAACATCTACATCAGCGCCAACCTGTCGGACCGGATCAAAAGAATTTCCGGCCTTCAGCAGGTTACTGAAGGAAAAGCCCGTGAAATAATTGAAAAGTGTGACAAAAAAAGAGCCGCGTACTATCGTTTCTTCAGCAACAAAACCTGGGGAGCCGCCTCTTCTTATCACCTTAGCATCAACAGCTCCGTGTTGGGTATCCGTGAAACCACCGAATTTATCCTTGATTTTGCGGAAAAGAGATTTGGGCTTTAGGTGATCGGGAGAGGGTATGGCAGTGTCACCCTTTGATGAAAATCCTCCCCCTCCCTGTTCCCAGGCAGTTGCCAATATGAGTGGCTAAAGAAATCCCTGCGTCAGTTAGTTTTCCCAGCACTTCCTCCGTTTGCCGGAGCGGAAGGGTAAACAACAAGCCGCCGGAAGTCTGGGCGTCGCAAAGGATGATGCGGGTTAAAGCAGACACGGAATCCTCCCACGTGATGTACTTTGAAAAATGGTCCAGGTTGTTCTTGGATCCTCCGGGGATTGCTCCCGCAGCGGCCAGTTCCGCCGTATGCCGGAAGAGTGGCACCCTGGCGGCAAAGAGTTCAACATCCACGCGGCTGGCCAGGGAGACCTCGCTCAAATGTCCGGTCAGGCCAAACCCGGAGACATCGGTACACGCATGGATGGAAAATGCGGAAATGATCTCCGCCGCCTTCCTGTTTAATTCCGACATGGACAGGATCCCCTCCTGCACAGCCTGATCATCGGCAAATCCCCGTTTGATGGCTGTTGACAGAATCCCCGTTCCGACAGGTTTTGTCAGGATGATGGCGTCACCGGGACGGGCACCTGCATTGGTCCAGATCCTCCCGGGATGTACGATTCCGCTGACCACCATTCCGAATTTGGGTTCCAGATCGTCAATTGTATGCCCGCCTAGAACCGGGATACCCGCTTCGGAAGTTTTATCGGCAGCCCCTTTCTGAATTTCCTTTAAGACCTTCATGGGAAGCCTGTTGACCGGGAATCCGGCAATATTGAGTGCAAAGAGGGGTCTCGCCCCCATCGCATAGATGTCACTCAGGGCATTGGCAGCGGCAATGGCACCGAAATCATAGGGATTGTCCACAACAGGGGTAAAGAAATCAACCGTCTGTACCAGGGCTGTTGTTTCATTGATCCGGTACACAGCGGCATCGTCGGAATACCTCGTGTCTACCAGAACATCGGGATCAGCCGCATGAGGAATGTCCTTCAGAATCTCTTCCAGTTTTTGAGGCTCTAACTTACAAGCGCATCCCATTCCTTGCGTGTAGTCGGTAAGCCGGATGCTGCCCGCTGGCCGGGGGGAGGTTTCCGGGTGGTCTGTCCCAGCCGGCCGCAACCGATTTACAATGCCTGTGATGATCCCGGCCGCCCTCCCGATCTCTTCTTCAGTGGTTTGACGGCCTACAGAAAACCGGATGGTCCCCATGGCATACTCCTGATCGAGCCCGATGGCCGTCAGCACCGGAGAAACATCCACAGTGCCGGCATGGCAGGCTGCCCCTGCCGATGCGGCGATTCCGTTCAACTCCATTTCGGCAAGGAGGATGTTGGCCTCCACATGTCTGAAACTCAGACTCAGCGTGTTGGGAAGACGCTCTTCGGGATGACCGTTCAACCTGAGGTCCCCGATTTGTGTGGTCAGGCGTTGGTGAAGCAAATCCCTCATTCCACGCAGGTGATTCCCAATGGCATTCATGTCGCGGGCAGCAATTTCACAGGCTTTCCCCAGTCCGGCAATTTCAACGACATTCTCAGTCCCAGCACGCCTGTTTTGTTCATGGTCAGCTCCGTGGATGAGCTTCTCGAGCACAATTCCATCCCTGACATAAAGGGCTCCGACACCTTTGGGAGCATACAGTTTATGACCCGCGACAGACAACAGGTCGACACCCATTTCCATCACATCCACGGGAATTTTTCCCACCGACTGGGCAGCATCGGTATGAAAGGCGACCTGGTGCCTGCGGGCAATCCCTGCCAATTCCCTGATGGGTTGGATGGTGCCGATTTCGTTATTGGCATGCATGATGGTGACCAGAATGGTCTGCGGGGTGATGGCCTTCTCCAATGTACCGGGATGGACCAACCCAAATTCATCGACCGGAAGGTAGGTAACGCGAAATCCCTTCAACTCCAGGTACCTGCACACTTCCATGACAGCGGGATGCTCTACTGAAGAGGTGATGATATGATTCCCCCGGTCAGCATGGGCAAAAGCATACCCCTTGATGGCATAGTTATTTGATTCAGTCCCCCCGCTGGTGAAAATGACCTCCTCAGGACGGCAACGGAGGAGGGCAGCAACCTGCCTGCGGCCCTTCTCAACCGCTTTCCTGGCCTCAGCACCCCACCGGTGGAAACTGGAGGGATTTCCGAACAACTCCTTCAGAAAGGGCTGCATGGCCTGCGAAACTTCCCCGTCAACGGGGGTGGTGGCATTGTAATCGAGGTAGATACGGAATGGATTGGTGATAAAAGTTTCGATTTCCATGTTGGTTATCAGGTTTCACAGATCATGATTAAACCAGTTTGGCACATAATTGTATTCATTTCAGGATTTTAACTGACCCTGATTGTCATCAAAGATAAAAAGCTCCTCTATGGCTACATGAAAAAGTTCTGCCAAATCGTGTGCTAGTTTAAGCGAAGGATTGTACTTGTTTTTTTCCAGAAAGAGGATGGTTTCCCTCCTTACATTCACCTTTTGAGCCAGTTCCTCCTGGGTCAGGTTGTGACGGGCCCTGAATTCTCTGATTCTGTTATTCATTTCTGATTCCCCTCTGGTTGACAATCAGCCACAGCACCCCAAATGTCACAGCCATAGCAAGAATCCCTGTTCCTAAGAGTTGTTCGGTATCCATCGTGATCCTGTCATTGAGGTAAATTAAAAACACCCAGATGTACAGAGAAACGTAATAAGAAACTGCTGCCGTTTTCTGAAGGACTTTCTTTGATAGTTCATCCTCAGCCGGTTCCCCACGCTTGTAGCTCCCCGCTATCTTCAAAACCAGGAAAAAGGCAAAGCCGACAACAACCAGGACCACCCCCACCTGGACCAGGTCCACTGAACTGATTCGGCCTGGAGTTCCCAATAACCATAAAGCAACGGAACCCAGGACAAGTGCGATAATGACAAACAACAATACAATTCGTTTCATAGCTTCATTTGTTAATTAATTCTAACACAAAGTTAGATATAAATAACATTGCAACATACAAAACATGTTCTATAACACATTAATAGGATCCTGTGGTCTCCTTACCATTAATTATCACCCCTCTGGTTAACACGCATTACCGGAATCAAAGGGCTTTTAGGGCTATCAATTATCGCCTAATCCGGCATAGATAAGCAGTCCGCTTTTGGTGATGCCGTTTTCATTAAAGGCCTCGATGGTGAAAAAGTAATCCTGTTGGGCATCCAGACTGCTGATGGTCAGGGAGGTAGTCCCGAAAAGCATGTAATCAAGGTAGAGTTTCGTGGAATCTATGCCATAACTGACTACATAGCCATCGGCATTTTCCGGGCCTTCCCAGGTGAGGGAGACCTGCCGGCGGTTCTGCGGATCCCTGTTTGCTTCCAGTTTAGCGACTTTCCCGGGCATTTCCCCTTTTCCCAAGCCAAAGACTCTGAAACCGCTGAGGGCAAAATGGCCGTCGGGGACTTCCAGGTTGGTCACCTTCAGATACCGGCACTCAATTTTGTTGTCCAGGGAGATTAAGTCATGGGAAAGGTCGATATCGCTCTGCGACCGGTCGGCCAGCATGGTCCAGTCGGTCCCGTCGGCTGAGTATTCCAGAATATACCTGTGTCGCAGGTTCTTTTGTCTCCCTTTTAAGGCGGTGTTGTGTTCAGCGAAATTGAGTTGGACAGCATGCACACAGCAGATTGCTCCCAGGTCGAGCAGGGCGTATTCCCCGGCATTGCCGGTGGCGGCTGCCCAATAGGTACGGATCTCTTCATCGGTCATGCGGCTGGCCGGCAAAGAATCGACCGACGAGGAGACTTCCACCTTTTTCCCGTAGGAAAGGAGCATCCAGCCGGGGAAGATCTCTTCGAAGCTATTCACTTTTTTGTCAGGGATCATCACCGGATAGTCGCCATACCCGGTTTCTGTGTGCAGGATCCCCTTTTCATCGAGGAAGACGGGGAAAAGGCCGAGTCTCCGTTCAAACATATGTTTTTGGGAAATGGTGATGGTGCCGATATGCCATAGATTTCCGTAACGGTCTTCAAAGGTGCTGCCATGGCCTGCCCCTGCGGCGAAGCCCTCAGGCCGGTAGGCAAAGGGATTGTGTTCCTGCGGAATGAAAGGCCCCAGGGGCTGGTCCGACACATATACCCCGTCATTGTAGCTTTTGAATTCGGTACCCGGACCAGCATACTGGAGGTAGTATTTCCCGTTGAGCTTGTTCATCCAGGCGCCCTCGATCCAGGGATTCAGGTCTGTAAGGGTGCTGTAATCACCCGGCACTTCCCAGCCGTGGTTTGCCGGATCGGCATGGATCAGTTCCACTGGTTCCCCTTTGAAGGCAAAACCATTCCCGGCATCGACTTCCACCCCGTAGAGGGGATTCTGGTTGGAGCACCCCCAGTAGAGGAAAAGCCGCTGGTCATCGTCTAGGAAAAAGGCAGGATCCCACACCGGGATTTCCAGTTCCTCCAAGGCAACCTGCCATGCCCCGCTGAGGGGATCGCCGCTTTTATAGATGGTGCTTTTTTCGGTCGAAGAAGCCAGAAAATAGAGAGTATCGCCTAAGGCAATGGCTGTCGGCGCATACTCTTCGGTGGGGATCTGAGCGGTCTCCACAAAGGTCCAGGAACCCAGGTCGGAAGAGTGCCAGTAGCCTCCCGATTTCGAAGCAAAAAGATAATAACGCTCCTTAAACCATACGATGGTAGGATCAGCGGCTTCCCGCCGTGAGGGTTCGTCGAGGCAAAACCGGTAACTGATATTCACGGGATTGCAAATGGTTTTCACCCCGGTGGGTGAAGGCTGCTTTTCAGAGTGGCAAGCCGTTATTAACAGGATCACCACCCATACCGGCCAAAACTTTTTTTTCATAGATTAAACGATCGAAAAAGCTTTCTTACAGAACGGGATCAGATGATTTGGCGGAAAATTCTTCAAATTCCAGTTCTATACCTCCGGTCCAGCCCGCAATAAGATTATATACCAAGCAACTGATGGCGGTCATGATAAATCCCATGATGCCATACACGAAAGGTATGATAAAAAAGAAAGCAACGCCAAACCCCGGGAAATGTCCCGGCATCAAACCACTTTTCCCGATGGCGGAGAAAACCAATCCCAAGGGAATCATGATTATCAGCATTACGCAGAATAAAATAACGGCAGCTACCCAGGAGGTCTGCAGAACACTAAAACGTCTGATTCTTCTTTTCATAGTAGTTATTTTTGGTTTCTTCCGTAAAGATAGGTGATTTTGAAACAAGTCAGGTCAACCGGCAACAATCAGACCAACAAACTGCAGTTTGCCAGTTCTTCACCGGTAATTTTTCTCTTTTACCTGATAAAACACACCTCTTTCTTGACTGACAGCTTCTATTCTCCCTTCCCCATCCAACACATCAAGGTATTTATTGATTTCGCTTATGTGTAATCCCAATATTTTAGACAAGTCATCAAGGGTACACGGTCTTCTTACAATGGTTTCCAGGATAGCCGTTTCGACATCTTTTCTGAACGATTGTAATTTTTCCCGCTCCGGTGCAGCAGCAATGATCCCAACATTGTCCAATTTCCATTCATCGGCAATTTTCTGCATCTCGGACCTTGAAGCTCCTCTTAAACCGGGCACTGTTCCGGGTCTGTCAAGGGTGTTAAGTTGTACAGCGTCAGGGGCAATTTTCAAAACAGCATTTTTTAGCTCATTCAGTTCATGGACGCTGTCATTATAACCAGGAAGGATGAAGATCTCCAGCCAGATCTTCCCTTTATACTCTTTTCTGAAATCAATGAGTCCCTGAATGTAGCTGTCGATTTTCAAGGAATCGGGAGGACGGTTTATTTTTCTGAAAGCATCTTCGGTAGCAGCATCGAGGGAAGGCAGGACAACATCGGCTTCTTTCAGGGCATTTCTGACGGTCTGATCAAATAAAAGAGTTCCGTTGGTCAGTACCGCGACTGGAATGTGTGGCCTGATTTGTTTAACAAACTGAAGAATATCGCCAATAGAAATATTCAAAGTAGGTTCACCCGAACCGGAGAAAGTGAGGAAATCAGGATCTGGATTGTTGTTGAAATAATGGGTCAATTCTTCCTTTATCTTTCCTGCCTTCAAATATTCTTTTCGTTCCAGGGTCAGTTGAGTGGTTTTACCAACTTCACAATAAACACAATCAAGTGAACATACTTTTTTGGGAACCAGGTCAATACCCAAAGACATCCCGAGCCTGCGCGAGGGAACCGGTCCAAAAATATACTTATACATCATTTGCAATGTTAATCATTGTCAAAAAGGATCCACGATTTTCTCCACTCGATAACCGCAGATTACCCCGGAGATCAGATTGGTCTTGGGGTTAAGCGTAGCTTGACGAAAAAACGTTTCCAAAGTCACATTTTCGTTAATCAGCGTCATAAGTTTTTTGTCTTCATAGCCTGTCAGCCACTCAATGACCTGATCCAATTCCCCTTTTGTCTGTTCCTTCCTCTTCACCTTTGCGAGATACATCGGATAGATTTTAGCGAAGGGAATCTTTGCGAAACGCTCATCGTGTGTTTCCATCCCTTGTATTGATATCGATATAAACCGGATTGTTTATTCTCCTGGCATGGTTTGTAAGAACAACCGGTTATTTTATCAGGTTCTTTAAGGCCGATCCAAAGATCAGGAAATTGGTATTTCCGGCAATGGTGCCCTCGTTTTGCCCCCACAGGAACGGCCAGTCGTCGTAGTTCTCAAAATGGTCGGGTTGTCGGAATAATATTCCCGGCGCCACATTCCCCGGGATGAAGGAGAAGTCAGCCCTGTTATTGCCATAAAAGACCGCCTTGGGACGGGCAGCACCCACCGCGGCCACCAGCGAATAGTTGTGATAGGGATGGCAGCCAAACAGGAAGTTAGCGGTTTTATAAGCATGGCTGACGTCGATAATGTCAGGGAAATACTTACTGGCAAAACAAACGGTGGTTCCGAAATTCAACAAGGCTCCGCCGCCTGCCCAGTTGCCCAGGCCGATGGGTACTCCGTAGGGATTATCCTTTTCAAACCCTTCGATATATTCAATGTACTTTTCCACAAAGGGACGGAGCTGTTCCTTGTAGGATGCATCCATGTGCGGGATCGCATCCAAAGCCGTCAAAATGCCAGAGTTGACATTACGTTCGAGTGCCGGCCACAGAAGTTCCTGAAATTTATCGATATATTGTTTTTCTCCGGTGGAGATGTAAAGCTGAAGATGGGTGGCCACATCAGCTGACCTGTTGCCCTGGCCGAAGCGGTTTTGGGACTGGTTTTCCATTAATTCCGACGCCTCTTTCTGAAGTCTTATTGATTGTGCCAACGCCCTTGCGGAAAGATCATCGTTATAGCCTTTTAAGGCACGGCTTGCTGCAGCAAACATGGTGGCAGCCCTGAGATCGAGTCCGGGATTGCGGCTTGTAAATGCCCACATGTCATCCTTCACTCCGCTCGACCGCCCGTCAGGGGCTATCTCGTAAGGCCCCAGGTCAGGATTATAAGGAAGTCCGTCGGTAATGGAGGCGGCATCACCCAGGTGATGGTAATTATCGAGCACCGCATTGGAGAGCGTTTGGCTCATGTGGCCGATAATCTCCGCCTGAGCCACCAGGTTCAAGGTGCCATGCTCGATAAATTGCAATACGTCGGGGACTCCATCAGGCCGGTGAAGATCGACATAACGCTGTTTCTGGTCCACGAAAGTCTGATCACGCAACGGCTTAAAATACTCCCAGGTCTGAACGAAATTCAGTACCACGTTAATGTTCGATCCTGTTTCGATATCAAAATCCCCAGCATCGAAAAAACCGCCGATGTTCAGTCCGGGGATCAGTTCCAGCGCTTTGTAAGGGGTATCGGTGGTAGGGCCCTGGCTGTGGAGGTCAAAGTGATCGGTGTTGGGCGGAGCCTGGAGATACCCTTCCTTAAAGGGTTCACCATGCCACATCCTGTAAGCCTCATTGACGGCCATGTGATTCATATGAATGGGGATCCAGATATCGCTGGTGGCATCGGTGATCTTATCGTAGACGTTGTTTTCGACGATAAAGTTGTTTGTTTTAACATCGCCATACTGAATATAGTAAACACCGGGGGTGTTCACCGATGAAAAATCGAATTTCACATAGTGATATTTATAATAGTCACCCCAGGGAATGATTCTGCCGCTGAAAACCCGGGTTACTTTGCCGTCATCACCTACTTTCCAGATCGATGCCTTTGTCAGCGGTTTGTCTTTTTTATCGAGTTCAATGACGGCGACCTTGGGCTGGGACGGGAGGTATCCCACCTGAGAGAATCCAATATTGGGTTCTCTGATCCAACCTTTGACGGCATTTGGTTCGACGGTCCAGGTTAAAACCCTGCCTGTTTTTCCTGCCGGAAGCAAACTGCGTACCACAAACCATCCGTTTTGGGCCAGCACACGGCCGTCGAAAAGCATCAGATCAACATCGGGGGAAGTGATTTTCACCAGACGTTCCGGGTCATCCGTTGCCAGCAGAAAATTCCGGCCTTTTTCGAGCGGAAGGGGATCGATAAACCGGCCTGTCCCCCTGTCGTCTGAAGTCTTGTAACCTTTGTACTGTTTTGGTTTTTCGCTGTTTGGCCTCGTAACGGTGTTGCCGACAGCATAGCGTGGAAACCGGTTGATGCGCCCGTCCATCAGATAGGTCTTTCCCCAGTACTGTGAAGGCAGAAACTCCAGGTTGAATCCAGCGCTCCCTTCCAGGGCATCAGGGACCGGCTTGTCAAGGTATACCGATATCTCCACCCCTTTGCCTTTGGCGGTGACGACCACCCGCGAATCAAAATCATAATCTGCATACCTGAGGGTCGCTTCAATGGTGTTCGTAGCACGGTCTACCGTCCGGTCAGGAATGGCAGGCACAAGGTCCCACTGCTCCGGAGTGTTCGAAAGCCTTACGGCACCCCCCTGCCCCGTTCTCACACCATGGTGGATCAACTCTATTCCTGAGGTTTTCTCATCGTTGAAACCTCCGGTAAACAGGTTGCTGTAAACGAGAACGTTGACGCCCTGCGTTTCGAAATACCCCAGATCATTGATTTTGAGATCCTGACCCGAAGCATAGCTGAATATGGCCGAGAACACTCCCGTTAATGACAAGAAAAAGAGTCGCTTCATATTATAAGAGAAATTTGACAGTGGAAACCTCAGTGACAACATGCACGGCACCCCGCATTAATCAATAGGTTCGATGAATTGCATCAGTTCCCTATCGTGGTTATTCACAATTCTGCACTCATTATCAAAAATCATTGTTTCACCGTTTTCTGCAGTATAAGGATCCCACATTGGCAGCACACCCTCTGCATTAGGATTACCTGTTTTTACAAAGTTAATCCATGCAGAACTCATTTTGTCGGCTAATTCCCAGGCTTCTTCTGCATTGCCTGTCCAGTCGGGTCTCAGATCTACATTATTGAATGCCAGCGGGATATCCAGTCCGTGGAAAGAGCCTTTTGATGCGTCATCGACGGGACTTTTCCATGCTAATAAATAAACATACAATGGGGCATTTGTCTCTGAAGCCCTCGCATCGGCGGTTCTGATGGTAAAAGGTCTGAAAGCGGTATCAACAGAAAGAAGATCCTGGGGTGTATAATCAGGATAGGCCTTTGCGAAGAGCTCAATATATTGATCTGTTCTATCACCATAAACTTTGGCCAGCCGCTCCTTTGCCTGTTCCAGGGTCAGCTCCTTTTCGCCATAAGCGGTACCTATGAGCTCATTCAGAGTAGTTCCCATCATGAGGGGGATACCATTCGAAATTTCCGCAAAACCGGGACTGAACGGTTGTTGAAGTAAAACAACCCCATCGGCAGAAGGGGAAAAACCAAACATGGTAGGTGATCCGGGTTTTCTCGGTCCCGAAACTTTGGCAATAGCATCATTTCCGGCTTTTACAAGATCGAGGTAAGGGATGGTATCGAGTTTTTCGACATCGTTGGGTGTCAGTCTCAGGTGTTCAAGCACGGCCAATCCTAGGGCCCGTGATTTTTCTTTGGTCATTGTATTGACCAGGGTTCCGCTCTGAATGATCGCCTTATGAAACAAGCCCTTTGCTGCCGGCATGCACATTAAGGTTCCCACCTTGCCGCCACCTCCCGATTCGCCAACGATGGTCACGTCAGAAGGGTTGCCTCCGAAATTTCCAATGTTTTTTTGGATCCACTCCAGGGCTTTGACGATGTCGAGCATGCCCACATTTGCCGATTGGGCATATTCAGGACCACAAGCCGATAAATCAAGAAAGCCGAGGATATTCAACCGGTGATTGACTGATACCACGACCACATCTCCCTTTTTAGCCAACGCTTTTCCATAGGTCATCGGGTCATTGCTGGCGCCCACGTGGAATCCGCCGCCATGCAACCACAGCATCACCGGCCGCTTCTTGCCGTCAGAAATTCCCTGCGTCCAGACATTCACGCTGAAGAGCGTGTTTTCATCCTGCACGGAATCGGGATACCAGGGCACTATTTGCCGGGCTACCGGCCCGAAGTCATTACATTCGAGAACCCCTTCCCAGATCTCAGGATCCTGCGGAGGCATGAACCTTTCAGCCCTGGCATAGGGAATTCCCCTGAAAATATAGATTCCATCATCCATACTTCCGGATATGGTGCCTGAAGTGGTCTTCACCACAGGGACCTGGTTGGTATCGGTTTTGGGGTTACATCCAGTGAAACAAAAAGCGGCTGCAATGACACAGACGAGATAATGATTGATCACAGTTCTCATAAGATAAAGCTTGATTAATGAAGGTTCGTTCAATTTATTACTTGATTCCCTTGTGATATATTTTTACGTTAGAAACAATTTCCCTGTAAAGGGTTAATCAATGGTCCCTAAAATTCCATTTGGAATTGTCACTGTTCATATCAAATTTCGCGAGTGTCGGGGTGCTGTCACCGATAGACACCAGGGCGAGTTTTTCGTTTGAACCAGGAACGCTTTTAGGCATTATTCTGTAGGTTCCGTCAGTCAACTGGTCGATTCGCCACAATTGTTCAGGTGCCCCGGTGAATTCCGGGACCGTTATTACTTCGGCATCGGCTGTAGCTGCCAGGGCCCGGTCGGTTCCCGCAATCACGATTTTGTAATACGGGCCTCCTAGGTATCCTCCTGCATCGGGCACCGCAGTAATGGTCCACTTCTGATGCGGACGGGTCATGTAGTCGCCGATTCTTACGCCAATGTTTCCGGTTGGCCAGGTGTTGATGACATCGGCCAATTCCTGCGAGGGGACTGGTTTTATGGGTTCTTCACTGCTGGGCGCGAATCCGCGCATCCTGCCTGCCATTCTCACAAAATCGACCACCAACTCCAGGGCATAACCTCTTCTCTCCGATTCAATTTCGTAAGTACCTTCCCTGAAATTCTCCCCAGCGACAGGCCATCCGTTTTTCCAGAGCAACGGGCGGATGCCCAGGACACTGCGACCGGCCTGGTCCAGATCCGCTTCATAATGGCACGACATCTTTTCAACACCCTCTTCGAGGATTACTCTTCCGAAGTGTCCCGGGCCGATTACTCTTCCTCCCGCGGCAAGGACCATCTTACCACCCCCTTTTAACATGTCTCTTCCCATGTTGTCGAGGTAGGGACCGGTTACATTTCTGGAACGGCCGACTACAATATTGTAGGTTGAATTGGCACCGTCGCAGCAGGTTCCATGGGTACCCAGCAGATAATACCATCCGTCGCGGTACTCCAGATCGGTGGCTTCACAGTCAATGGCAATATCAATGGCTTTGTTACCTTCCACACGTTTTCCTGTTTGGGGATCAAGTTCCACAAGACGGATAAAACCAAAATAAGTTCCGTAACAACACCATAAACGGCCATCGTTCGGATCCAGAAGAAGTCCGGGATCTATGGCGTCATTGTCCTCAATCCCATCGGATTGAGCGACAAGGATGGGGTCTGAAAATTTAAAATCGGGGGAATTCGGGTCAAGTGTTTTATTCCACATGGTAAGGATTCTCCCGTTATGTCCACCCCCCAAACCACCGCCTGTAGCGCCATAAACGATAAGATAGCGATCACCGATTTTTATCGCATCGGGGGCAGCTCCTCCGCCGGGTCTTTCCGCACCCCCGTGCCAGGTCCAGCCATCCTCTGATATCAATCCGCCCCTGCCTGTGCCGAAGGTGTAATACTTACCCTCACATTCCATGATGGTTGAAGGGTCATGAATAAAAGGGGTTCCAATTTGTGCCGTCGCTGTTCCTGCAAACCACATTGATAAAAGGGCTATTGCTCCCAATATTATATTTTTTGATTCCATAATTTCAAATTCTAAACATTTGAGATCTTAAAAGTGTGACTATATAATTCATTTAGTGCTAATGGTAATGTCTTTGACCGGCTCTCCCTCCTCATCTATGAAACGAACGCAGAAATCACTCATTCCGGGGCCATTGATGACTACTCCCCTGATAATATTCTTTCCTTTGTTCAGCGTCAGGCGGGAGGAAACAACATCATCCATCACCATGCGCCGGTCTCCAGAAAGGATCACTGCTTCCTTTCCGTTGAGCCACCACAGGGATGCAGAATTTGATCCCACTGCCATTCTTACGTTTTTCATCTCGCGCGGACTGTTGATGACTGTAACTGCCCAGAAAAGAACACCGTAAATCTGCTTATTTAATCCATAAGCGAAGCGGAATAATTTCACGTTGTAATTATTGCTTTCCAAAGCGTGCCAGGTCAATTCCTGATCTCCTACCTTTACTTTTTCCCCATCTTTGGGAAGTATAGTAAACTGGTTCTGGAAATAGAGGGTGTCGAACGCTTTCCTGAGGTAACTGTCAGTAAAAACAGTGTTGCTGCGGTTGGGTTTGTTAATGGGTTCCAGAAGCAGCCAACGCTGGATAAAACCATCAGCATCCGGTGTTTTTTGAGATGTTGTGGCCCGAGTGAAGTAAGGAGCGATGCTTCGCAGCGTATCGCGTAAGGTAGGGTCGTCCATTTGGCGCCGCGGAGGAAAGTTTTGTGCCTGTGATCCCATCCCTGCCAGGATTACAAAACTTATCGCCAATAAAAATGTTTTCCGTTTCATACGTAATTATTAATGTTATATATCAATCATTCA
>DBPT01000032.1 GCA_002304925.1 Prolixibacteraceae bacterium UBA1413 | reverse complement strand
AATGGACATAACCATACTTTCTGTCCTATTTTGTGCGGTTTTTTGGTCCTCAAAACCATAACTATCTGATATATAGAAAATAGAGTTATTTTGTATTGTAAATATGGGTGCCTCAGCCTATATTTACTGGATGTTTGTACGGCAGAAAATCAACAGGAGTGGCAGTGTAAGTGTACAGATCGTCCAAAAGGTTGGTCGTATTAATAAAGTTGTCAGGACCATTGGGTGTTCAACAGATCCGGTTGAGATAGAAAAGCTGGTGAGTCAGGCACATTACGAGAAGGAACGAATCTATGGTCCTACCTTATTTGACCCCCGCCCTGTAGAAGACCTCAAGAATGTCACCAATGATTGTATTAGGGTAATCGGTCCCGATCTTGTCTTTAGTGAGTTATATTCACGTATTGGTTTTGACGCTATCGGGGAGCCACTTCTTAAATCATTGGCAATATCCCGGCTGACACACCCCGGGAGCAAGCTGAAGTTGAGTGAATATCTTAGTGTTACAGGGCGTGACAGCATCTCTGTCTACTCTATTTACCGCTTTTTAGACAAGATCAGTGACAGGTATAAAACACAAATAGAGCATCTTTCATTTGCTTATACAAAACGGGTACTGGGTGGTGAGATAAGTATAGTTTTCTATGATATGACCACCATCTACTTTGAGAGCAGCCAGCCTGATGAGCTAAGGATCCCCGGGTTCTCCAAAGAAGGGAAGCATCACCTGCCTCAGATATTTTTGGGATTATTGGTTGGATGTAACGGGTATCCCATTGGTTATGATATTTTTGAGGGCAATATTTATGAAGGCCACACCCTGATCCCTATCCTGGAGCGGTTTGAAAAACAGTTTTCCATAGGTCATCCAATAGTGGTTGCAGATGCAGGCTTACTGAGCAAGGGTAATATAGAGGAGTTGACAAAGCGTGCATACAAGTTTATTCTTGGAGCCAGGGTTAAGAACGAAGGTTCCGAAATAGCTAAGATTATCGAGGGGCGTAAGTGGGCCAATGGAGATATGGTTGAATATTTAAGACCCGATGGCAGCCGTCTGATCATTGAGTACACCGAGAGTCGGGCTAAGAAGGATGAATTTAACCGTACAAGAGGCATCAGGAAGCTTGAAAAACAAATCAATAAAGGGAAACTAACCAAAAGTAACCTCAACAACAGAGGCTATAACAAATACCTCAGGCTGGATGGAGACCTGACCATAAGCATTGATTATCAGAAGTATGACAATGATCGCAAGTGGGATGGTATTAAAGGATACATTACAAATACTGATCTTCCCAGTGACTTGGTTGTGACCAGATACAGGGATTTATGGCAGATTGAAAGGGCGTTCCGAATCTCAAAGACAGACCTGCAAATAAGGCCAGTATATCACCGTCGCAAGGACAGAATAGAGTCTCACATATGCATATCCTTTATGGCTTATCTGATGTACAAGGAGCTGGAGAGACTACTTCGGGGCAGTAACCTGAAAACAACAGTTGAAAAGGCAATCGAGCAGGTAAATAAGATTTATGAGATAATAATACCCGGTGATGATGGAAGTCACTCGACTTTTAGACCTCACAACAATCCAATCCAGCAAAAAATCATTGAAATAATAAGCTCATCTTAATTTTGGGTGTCTTTCGCACAAAACAGGAGGGAATTCCGGGGGCAGAAGTCACGGCAGATACAAATTTACATCCATTTATACAGGTATCTTTTTTTATTTTCCCATTTTCCGGGAACCCATACCCACCCTTTTTTCACCTGTTTCCAATATCCGGGTGTCCATATCTTTCCTTTTGGCGGTTCGACCCACACGGGACTGAGCCAGCCATACATTCTGGCCTGCCGGTGCCATATCCACCGTCCGGGCAACAAGACATACCCATCATGGGGTTTCGGGGGAATTTTTAACTGGGATTTTGGCGGCACCGGCTTTTCGTCCACCCTGACCTGAGCTGTCAATTCCCCGCAGAGTACCATCATGCCCGTAATAAAAAGTATCCCAAAAGCCAGGTGTCGCATCATTTTACCCCAATTGTTCCGACGGCATTGATATGTTAAAAATTTGATTCTCACAACTTTTCTTCAGAAAGGTGATTTTCCCATGGCTGAAAATTTCCCTTCCAGGGCCAACAACTCTTTTTCATTACGCTTTTTAAACCACTCGCCCATTTTCTGCCGTGCTTTCTTCCTGATCTCAGGGGTGATGGAGGAAGAGATTTTCACCAGAGCAAGGACAAGTACTCCCAGGTCATCGGTAAATCCGAGCAGGGGCGTCAGGTCAAAAACAGCATCGACGGGAGCGATAAAATAACCCAATGCGGCTGCGATTGTCAGCTTGGTCTTAAAAGCCACCCCCGGACTCTTCATCACATAATAGAGGAGCAAAACGGCATAAACCACCTTTTGTCCGGCTTTGTCCGAATATTTCCTGATTTTTGCCATTAGTGACTTTTCATTGTATTTCCGCGCAAAAAGGTTTTCCATGGATTTAATTCAAGGTAATATCACTATAATCAACTTTCATGCCATGGTATTTCTCATCGATCAGGGTCAGCAGGTCATTCACCATCGCATAGGTTTCCGCTCTTAGCAAGGCGATCTTCAAGTCCCTGAACCCGGGGAGGTGCGGGAAATATTTCGCCAGATGCCTTCGCATTTCCAGGATTCCGCTCCGTTCATTCTCCTTCCATTCAATACTGAGCAACAGTTGTTCCCTAACGTTGGCCGTCACTTCTTCCACGGCAGGCGGCGGCAGCACTTCGCCAGTTCTGAAGTAGTGTTTTATCTCCCGGAAGATCCAGGGGCGTCCGATGGCCGGCCGGCCGATCATCAGGCCGTCCACTCCGGTTTGCCCTAACAATTCGGCAGCCTTCAGCGGTCCCCTGATATCGCCGTTCCCGATGATGGGAATGTGAATGCGGGGATCGTTTTTAACCTCGCCGATCAGGTTCCAGTCGGCCGGACCGTTGTAGAGCTGGCTGCGGGTGCGCCCGTGGATGGCCAAAGCCCCGATACCGGCATCCTGCAAGCGGAGGGCAGCCTCCAAAACCGGCTTGTCATTTTCATCCCACCCCAGCCGGGTTTTGGCAGTCACAGGAAGGGTCACCGCCTTCACCACCGCTTCCGCCATACGCTGCATGCCCGGCAGATCTTTTAAAAAGGCAGCCCCCGCTCCCCGCCTGACAATTTTCTTCATCGGACAGCCAAAGTTGATGTCAAGAAAGTCGGGACCCGCCTCTTCGGCAACCCTGGCAGCAACAGCCATAGCTTCAGGATCATGACCGTAGATCTGAATGGCCACAGGCCGGTCAAAATCAAACAGAGTCATTTTTTGCCTGGTTTTGGAGACATTCCTGACCAGTGCATCCGAAGAAACAAATTCGGTATACATGACATCGGCACCGAATTTCTTGCACATGTACCTGAAGGACTTGTAAGTAACATCCTCCATGGGTGCCAGAAACAAGGGCATCTCCCCAAGGTCGAGATTTCCGATTTTCATCATTGAAAAATATAACCAAAAATAGAGGTTTCACGCAACATTTAAAACCTGCCTGTTGTCATTACGGAAAAAGAGCCGTGAAGAGGATGATTGTTTCAATACTCATTCTGGCAGGATTGGTGGCAGCCTGTCAGGATGGCGGGGAATCAGGGCTGCTTCCCGAAAAGGACCAACTGAGCCTGAAAACCGGCCAGGTATACCCGGCCATGCTGGATAACCTCCACATCCGGATCAGGGAAATTCATGATTCCCGCTGCCCCGTCGGCGTGGTCTGCGTCTGGGCGGGAGAAGCATCTGTCACGTTTGAAGTGAAAATCAAAGAAACCTTTGACCTGACACTGGTCCTCCAGCGCCAGCCGGTGGATACTGTGGATCATTATTTTTTCAGGCTGATTGATGTACTTCCCTATCCCGTCTATCCGGAAGAAGTCCTCGATTCGGAAAAAACCGTGATTTTGGAAGTTAAACGTTTGTGACGGAGATTAAGCCGAAAGGTGCTCGATCAGGATTTTAAGCCCGATGAGGATTAAGATGACACCTCCCACGACAATGCTCCGGTAACTCTTCCCCGCAGGAATTTTTTTCCCGAAGAGCATCCCCAGCATGGCGGCAACAAAAGTGACCGCCCCGATGATCACTACCGCAAAAATTACAAAGGTATTCACCAGTCCGAAACTCAGTCCGACCACCAACGCATCAATACTGGTGGCAATCGAAATCCCGATCACCATTTTTAACCGGAAAGGATCAAAGGGCAGGGTTTCCTCACTTTTCCGTATCCCTTCCAGGATCATCCTTACGCCAATAAACGCCAGCAACCCGAATGCTACCCAGTGGTCAAAACCAGCAATCAGGTCTTTCAGGGAACTGCCGACATACCAGCCGACAAGGGGAAACAACGCCTGGAAGAACGCCAGGACAAAGGCCACACGGGTAGCCGGAAGGAACCGTATTTCCTTTCGCATCACGCCAAGGGAAACCGATGCGGCAAAAGTGTCGAAACTGAGTCCGACGGCAATCATGCAAAAAGTGGAAAATTGCAGAAAATCCATTACTGGTTGAACTTCGAATAGGTGATCACCATCCTGATCCCCATGGCACTGCCGCTGCCTTTCAGCACGACCCTTCGCATTTCGCTGTTTTTGTTCGAAGGGGTAAGATAAAAGCCGTTGTTTCCCGTATCCCCATCAATGATGCTCTGCAGGTGTTGCGTAATGTTAAAACGGTAGGTTTTATCCGCAAAGAGATACCCCCCGTAATAAAGCGGCAAGAATGAATAATCGCGGGGCAGGTATTCTTTTCCCTTGTCATCGATATACGTCAGAAAGAGCTGGTCGGGGAGGGGATATTTTTTGTGTTCTGAAGCCAGGGTGTCGACGGTGAAAATAAGCTCGGCCTTGTTAACCGATATTCTTGCGGAATCTTTCCAGGAATCAAGAAAAGGAAGGTACAATTTCGACTGAAGCCCGCCGGTTGACTGAATATAAAGAAGCGTATCAACCGTATGTTCCTTGTTTAATGTTGAATAAAACGGGGTTTGGGAATAATCGTGGTTGAAACTGTTGATCCTGGCGCTGTTTTCAGACACATAATAGGCCATGTTGGAGGTGTCCTTGCTGTTGTGGTAATACAGGACAACCGCTGCAGGGCTGATGGAAGAGGACCCAAGCAGATTCAGAGAAACAATTGCCCCCGTACCTGCGGCCCCGACCGATTTGATGAAAAGCCCCCTAAAATATTGCAGGAAAGCCTCGTTGCTCACCATATCAAGCGAATCAGCCAGAAGGAGCTTTTGAGCCAGGGAGTTATCCAGCTTGATCCCGACCAGTTGATAGGTGGTATCCTGGTGTACAGAGTCCAGCTTAACCCTGGGCTGGAAGTCGAAATCAGCCAGGTTGAAAGTGGAGGCATACTGCGATAAATCAACGGCATCATAATACTTGATCGCGGGATTAATGGCATCCTGCAACTCATAAACCCGGAGATTCTGAACCGAGGAGGTATCTCCGTATACGGTCCTGTAATAAAAATAGAGAAATATGGAATCGGCTACCGGATTGGTGCCGAAATCAGGAAACGATCTCAGCCGGAACTGGAGGGCAAGGTCAATGCCAGTGCTCCCGAAAACGGGATCGTTGAAATATCCCAGCAAGCTCGCCGATGACTCATCGGTCCGGAGCGAATCGTCGGAAAACGTATACGCACGGATACTGTTTTTCTCTGTCACATTCGTAACATTGATCAGATCGGTGGCCGGAAGAAGCTCCATGCCGATATCACCCCTGTTGTTGCAGGAAACAGAGAAAAGAAAGATCGCCACGAAAAAACAGGCAGCTTTACATCTGCCCCAAACTGCTGTTGTTCTCAATTTTGCTGTTATTAAGGGATTGAAAAGTAGTCTACACCTGATCATAAAACATGTTGTATGCCTCAATAAAATCGTCTTTGCCCTGGTAACCCAGGAATTTCTTTCCCGATCCGGCAAGGAAATCCTCCAATTCAGGATTGATTTCCCGGGTACCCTGGATGAGGGCGTCGGAGAACTGAATAGCCATTTTACTGACATTGACATACGTCGGGTTTTCCAAAAGTTTCACATCATTCGCCGTAATCCCCTTCAGCATCAACTTCTTGCGGAAGTTCTTATTTAACGATCCGGTGAAATCGTCATTATAAACGGAGTATACTACTTTTGAGTGTGTGAAGAGGGGATCATCGTGATAATATTTTTTGATATAAAGCGGAACCAGGGCTGTCAGCCATCCGTGACAGTGGATGATGTCGGGGGCCCACCGCAATTTGATGACGGTTTCCAGAACCCCTCGGGCAAAGAAGATGGCCCGTTCGTCATTGTCTTCAAAAAAGTTGTTTTCCGGATCATACAAAACGCATTTCCGGTGAAAATAATCCTCATTGTCGATAAAATAAACCTGCATGCGCGCCGATTGAATAGAAGCCACCTTGATGATCAGCGGGTGATCGGTATCGTTGATGACCAGGTTCATCCCCGACAACCGAATTACTTCGTGCAGCTGGTTCCGGCGTTCATTGACACATCCATAGCGGGGCATAAATGTACGGATTTCCCGGCCTCTTTCCTGGACACCCTGGGGAAGGTAACGGGAAATTTCAGACATTTCGCTTTCGGGTAAATAGGGGGTTATCTCCTGAGAAATGTACAGAATTCTCTTGTTTTTCATCTACTATTTCTATGCAGTGTTTAACCGATACAAAAGTAGCGAAAATATCCGTATAATCAATTTATTCAGGATTATCAACCATCCACCCTCTGCAATGCGCTTCATTTTAATTATTTTTATGAAAAACTTTAACATGAATTATCTTCACCAGTTGGAAGCTAAAATATTTCCGGATTGCGGGCAATTTCTCCCGGAAGCCCGGAAGTGGAAAGAGCAAGGTGCACTGATCGTTTTCACCAACGGGTGTTTCGACCTGCTTCACCGGGGGCATGTGGAATATCTGGCGAAGGCTGCTTCGATGGGTGACCGGTTGGTCGTCGGACTGAATTCCGACCTGTCGGTAGCCCGGCTCAAAGGAGCGGGGCGGCCGCTTAACAACCAGGGTTCCCGGGCATTTTTGCTGGCTGCCCTTCAATTTGTTTCGGCAGTGGTCATTTTCGGGGAGGATACCCCTGAAAAACTGATCGCGTCCCTCCTGCCTGACTTGCTGGTAAAGGGAAGCGATTATTCCCCTGAGGAAATTGCAGGCAGCAGGATCGTCCTGGATGCCGGGGGAAAGGTGGAGACCCTTGAACTGACAGCCGGATATTCAACCACCTCGCTTATTGAAAAAATCAGAAAATCGGGAAGATGAGTAAACTGAAAACCATTTATATCTGTCAGAATTGCGGTGCTGAATCCTCCAAATGGATCGGCAGGTGCACTTCCTGTAACCAGTGGAACACCTTTGTGGAAGAGGTGGTCTCCGCCTCGCCCAGGACTGCCGGGTCTGCCCTTCTTTCCGACGGGAACAGACCAGTGCGCCTGGACGAGATTTCGGCGACTCACCAGGAACGCATCAATGCCGGAATTGCAGAGTTTAACAGGGTGCTGGGAGGCGGCCTGGTGCCGGGGTCCTTGGTTCTGATCGGCGGCGAACCGGGAATCGGAAAATCGACACTACTCCTTCAACTGGCGTTGACCCTGAAAGGCACAAAGATCATCTACGCCTCGGGGGAAGAGAGCCTGCAACAAATCAAACTCAGGGCCGCCCGCCTGAAACTGTCAAGCCGGGAATCTCTTTTCATCGCCGAAACCTCCCTCGAAACACTCATGGCAATCGTGGAAAAGGAACAACCCCGCGTCCTGATCGTTGACTCTATCCAGACCCTTTCCACCGAAAGGGTGGAATCTTCTCCCGGCTCGGTGACCCAGGTCAGGGAATGCACTTCCGAAATTCTGAAATATGCCAAAAAGAACCACATGGCAGCCATTTTGATCGGCCACATCAACAAGGAGGGCAACCTTGCCGGACCGAAAGTCCTGGAACACATCGTCGATACGGTGATTCAGTTTGAAGGAGACAGCCATCATCTCTTCAGGGTGTTGCGATCCACAAAAAACAGGTTCGGATCCACTTCCGAACTGGGGATTTTCGAGATGCGCCAGAACGGACTGGTGGAAATACCGAATCCTTCCGATCATCTGATTTCCGGCGATACCGATCCTGTGAGCGGAACGGCCATCACGGCAGCCATTGAGGGGATACGCCCTTTTCTCATCGAAATCCAAGCCCTGGTGAGTTCCGCAGCTTACGGGATGCCTCAGCGTTCGTCTACGGGATTTGACCTGCGGCGGCTCAACATGTTGCTGGCGGTCCTCGAAAAAAGGGCCGGTTTCAAACTGATTGCCAAGGATGTATTTCTGAATGTGGCCGGCGGGTTGAAAATCAGTGATCCTGCCAATGACCTGGCTGTGTTGACAGCCATACTCTCTTCCAGTCTCGACCTGGCTGTCAACCATCGCTTCTGCTTCACCGGCGAAGTGGGCCTCACAGGCGAAATCAGGGCGGTCGGCCGAATCGAACAACGCGTGGCCGAAGCAGCCCGGCTTGGCTTTCAACGCATCTTTATCCCCCGTTTCAACAAGGGAATCGACCACGCCGCTTCCGGCATCGAAATCATCAGGGTCACTCGGGTTGAAGAAGTCTTTAAAAAACTGTTCCGCTGAAATCCTCCCCGCAAATTCCCGGTATTGCCCGGTATTTCCCGGTATTTCCCGTCGCAATAATTGCTATTTTTGAATCTCCGTAACATCAGTTATTCCAGAATGAAGAAGACGCTCCTGCCCCTCGCCGTCCTGCTGGCATTTTTGACAGCATGTGAGAAGCCGGTAATCGAAAAACCGCGCGACCTCGTTTCACGCGATAAAATGATCTCCATGCTTGTCGACATCCACCTCGTGGAGGCGATTTATCAAACCAAAAGGTTTTCCTCTGAGGAACTGAGAAACCTAAAAGAAGCCGATTTTTATTATTCCGTTCTGAAAATCCATGGGGTCGCCGATTCTACTTTTGAAAAATCGCTGATTTACTATTCCTCCAAACCCAAGGAATTTGAAAAGATTTACACCCGGGTGGTCAACAGGCTGACCCAGATGGAACAGGAGCTGGAAGAAAAGAGTCAAAAGCCGGTAGACATCGGAAATTCGGGATCGGAATGAAAACGTTTGCTGCCCCCCTGATCATCACCCTGGCCGGACCGCCCCTGGTCAACGGGAGGATCACCGTCGACGACGATGGCCTGATCACGGGAATCACGAATTCTGCAGGGCCAGGAGATGACTGGCCTGATACGGAATTTTTCGACGGCATTATCACCCCGGGGTTTGTCAACGCCCACTGCCATCTTGAACTGTCACACCTCAGGGGAGAAATCATCCCCCGCCGGGGGATCGCGAACTTCATCGGCGAAATCAACCGGAAAAGAAATGTCCCTGCAGAAAAAATCCTGGAAGCGGCCCTGGAAACTGACCGACAGATGTATCTGGAGGGAACCGTCGCCTGCGGCGATATCTCCAATACCTCCCTGACCGCGGAAATCAAACAGAGAAGCGGCATCTCCTGGTTTACCTTCGTGGAGACCTTTGGATTTCATCCGTCGGGAGCTGCCCGGGCTATGGAACTGGCGCGGTTTGTATGGCAGGATTTCAGGGATCATTCACTGCCTGCGTCCATCGTTCCCCATTCCGCCTATTCGGTAAGCGATGACCTTTTCAGGGCCCTTGGCGGCCTGGGGCGTGACGAAAGCAGCATCCTTTCGGTCCACAACCAGGAAAGTCCTGCCGAAAACCTCTTTTTCACCCGGGGGGAAGGCCCCATCCTGAACCACCTGCGGAACAACCTGGGGATCGACACCAGTCACTGGCAACCCAAAGGGGTAAGCTCCCTGGTATGGTTGCTCGGAAAAATCCCCCCTGACAAACCGCTTTTGCTAATCCACAATACCTTTACGACCTGTGCTGATCTGAAGGTTTTAAAAATGACGAGACCCTTCCCGGAACCCTGGCTGGTGATATGCCCCAATTCCAATCGCTATATCGAAGGGGGAATTCCACCCGTTTCCCTTTTCCGTTCCGAAAAGATGCAGCTTTGCATCGGGACCGACAGTCCCGCCTCCAATCCCTCCCTTTCCATCCTGGCGGAAATGATGACCCTCCAGGACCATTTTCCGGAAATTCCGCTGGAAGAGATGCTCACCTGGGCTTGCACCAACGGGGCAAAAGCATTGGGAATGGATGACCGGTACGGAACCCTGGAAGTGGGAAAGAAACCGGGGATTGCAGGGATCACAGCCTGTGACATCCAAAAACCTGCGCTCACCCCCCGAAGCAGGGCAAGACGCCTTGCCTGACACAATACGGGACTTCCGGGCGCTTTGTCTGGCACATTCCACAGGATTAAAGCGGCTTCTGATTCACCAGGATAAAGTCACGGTATGATTTGATCAGATTCACAGAATGGATCAGCATGTTTTTCGTTTCCGTCAATGCCTTGAAGAAAAGGAGTGAATTCCGGGTGTTCACTTCTTTTTCCTTAATACGTTTCACCTGATCTTTTTCAAATTCATACAACGTTTCGCCAATTCGCATCCGTTTTGAAACCAGATCGTCGATGCCCTCGAATTTTCCTTCCTTCACGATGTGAAGGGCCAGGTTAAAAAATTCATCGATACTGCTGACAAGGTTTCTGATTTCATCAGCCTGGGCAGGGTTAAATGGCTTGTGCTGGTTTTCGAGGTGTTCCTTCAGCGGTCCTACAAGAAAATGGAGTGAATGGGCGATTTCCCGCTGGTAATCGATCACCTGGATGTAAAAGTATCCCGCATCCACGTCTACCCGTTTCATTTTGGAGATCGTCTGGATGATCTTATTCTTCTGTTTTTTGGTTTTGGCATTAAGGAGGTTATTCATCTCCATGGCTTCGCGCATATGTCCGAGGTCTTCGCGGAGGAAGCTTTCAAGAGCGAAAGAGAATATCTTGTTGGCTGAAATGACGGTTTTCACCACCTGGTCAGAGCATTTTTCAATTCGCTTGCCGGCTTCGTCGACTTCGTTGATCATTTCCTCGTCTTCGGGCATTTTTCGGAATCGGCGCCGGAAGATTATATGGGTGCGGATCACCAGGAAAATGGCCAGCAGGATGAGTCCGATGATGACGGGCATGCCTCCGGCGGAGATAAGCCAGGCCACAAGGGCGCTGATGGTAAAGGCAATAACGGCTGTCAGGAACCACCCTCCGATGACGGCTAAGACTCCTGAAACCCGGTAAACGGCACTTTCACGGCCCCACGCGCGGTCGGCAAGGGATGTCCCCATGGCCACCATAAAGGTCACATAAGTGGTCGAAAGGGGCAGCTTCATCGAGGTTCCCAGGGCGATCAGACTGCTGGCCACCATCAGGTTCACCGAAGCCCTGATCTTGTCAAAAGCAGGAGCCGAAGGATCATCAGAGATCTCAGTTTGCTTGAAACGCCTCATGATAAAATCGTTAAATCTTTCAGGCAAACGGTTTTTCACCTTTTTGTTCATCCTGACCGAGCTGCGTACCACCGTCCGGGCAATGGCGGAAGATCCAAATTTTTCAACTCCTTCAGACTGCCGGCTCAGGTTGATCCCCGTTTCCACCACTCCCTGCGCCTTTTTACTGGTGACCAGGGTTACAATCATGACAATCCCCGCAATGACCAGAAACAGGAAGGGGACATCCACTTCCCCCATGAGCATATCCATTTTAAAAGTGTCCGGGTCAACACCGCCAGAAATACTCCATGCCTTCCAGGATGAAAATCCTGCCATGGGCACCCCGATAAAATTCACCAGGTCATTGCCGGCAAACGCCATCGCCAGGGCAAAAGTCCCTGCCAGAACCACCACCGTTAATATATCAATCCTAAAAAGCCAGTAGAGAACCTGGAGTACCAGCGTCCACCCCACAAAACTGAGCAGAAGCAGAAAACTCTTGTGGGTCCCAATCCAGACACTCAGGGGAATTCCTTCCCCCCCCACGGGAATCGCCGCAAAGGAACTGCCGTCAATCCCCTTGATCAGGATGAAATAACTGATCATGGTGATGGCAATACCGCCAAATACCGATCCGAGATACCGGAGCTTCTTCGCATAATTGAAGGTAAAAATAATCCTGACCAGATATTGGATCAATGTTCCGAAGGTAAATGCGAAGATGATGGATACCAAAATACCCGAAATAATTGCCAGGGCATTGCTGGTATTCACATAATGGGCAAGATCGGCAATCGTACCGCCCTGACTTTTGATTTTGACCAGCGAAACCGCCACCGCCGATCCAAGCAACTCGAAAACCAACGATACCGTAGTGGAGGTCGGAAGACCCAGGGCATTGAAGGAATCCAGCAGAATCACGTCGGTGATCATGACCGCCAGAAAAAGAATCATGATCTCGGAAAAAACAAACATGTCGGGGTGAAACACCCCTTTCCGGGCTACCTCCATCATCCCCGTCGAAAAAGTCGCCCCGATGAAAACCCCCAAAGATGCCAACAAGAAAATCACCCACTTGGGAGCGGCTTTTGACCCGAAAGCAGAATTGAGAAAATTAACAGCATCATTGGTGACCCCTACAACCAGATCGGAAATTGCCAGTGCAAACAGTACCACAACAATGATCAGATAAAAATTTTCCATAGGTCGTTTTCTAAACCAACGGCAAAAGTACAGATACAGATTATGATTAACCCGTTTAACTTCAAAATTATTAAATAAACATTAACAAATCATCAATTAGCTATCAATCAGCATGAAAGATTATTCCCTATTTTTGCATTTCAGTCGGCATTAATCGGCATTAAAATGAAGACCTATTCTTCAAGGCAACTGGCTTTTCATATCTCCGTGATTCTTTCGGTCCTGGCCGGATTTCTCATGCTTGCCGCCTATTATTCAAATGCCGGTCTGTGGCTGATGCTCAGCCTCATTCTGGTCTTTGCAGTCAGCGCATACTTTATTATGCATTTCTTTTTGAAAATATACATCAGCGACAAGATCAAACCGGTTTACAAAACGATCCTCGACTTGCCCGCCTCCGGAAAAAAGCAGGACAATTACAGGGACACCAACGGTAATATCCTGTCGGAACTTAAAACCGATGTTGAAACATGGGCGAATATCCAGACCCAGGAAATCGAAAGACTGAAGGATCTGGAGCGCTATCGCAAGGAATTTGTGGGAAACGTATCCCACGAACTCAAAACACCCATCTTTAATATTCAGGGATATATTCTCACCCTGCTCGAAGGGGGCATCGATAATCCCAAGATTAACAAACTCTATCTGCACAGAACCGAAAACAACATCAACCGGATGATTTCGATCATTGAGGACCTGGAATCCATCACCAAACTGGAATCGGGAGAACTGAAACTGAAGATCGAGAAATTTGACATTGTGAGACTGTCGGAAGAGGTTTTTGAAATGGAACAGATGCAGGCGGCCGAGCGAAAAATGAACCTGGAATTTTCGGTACGACCCGATAAGCCGATTTACGTACTGGCCGACAGGAAACGGATAAACGAAGTCCTTAATAACCTGATTAACAACGGAATAAAATACGGAAAGAAAAACGGTTTTGTCAGGGTGGGATTTTACGACATGGAGGATCATGTGATGGTAGAGGTGTCGGATGACGGGATCGGGATGGAAAAGAAGGATCTTCCGCGGGTATTTGAGCGGTTCTTCAGGGTTGATAAATCGAGAAGCCGCGAACAAGGGGGGACCGGATTGGGCCTTTCCATCGTGAAGCATATCATTGAAGCCCACAACCAGCGGATCAATGTCAAAAGCAAGGTTGAAGAAGGCACCACCTTTACCTTTTCACTTGAAAAGGCAAAATAAACAGCAGGGTACTCTGCTTTTTAAGTAAGGAAAGTCAGAAAGGTAATCAGGAACCGTTAATTTTGAAAAAAAATAACTCGGTTTATGGGCGAAGAGAAATTAAAGATACTGCTGGTGGATGACGAAGACGATATCCTGGAGTTCATCAGTTACAATCTTGAAAAGGAAGGGTTCGCCGTTTACACGGCTACCAATGGAAGGGAGGCGCTGAGAATTGCGGAAAAAAACCCGCCACACCTGATCCTCCTCGATTTGATGATGCCCGAGATGGATGGGATTGTCACCTGTGAGGAGATCCGGAAGATCCCCGCTCTCGGGAACACCCTGGTGGCGTTTCTCACGGCGCGGGGGGAGGATTATTCCCAGATTGCAGGATTTGAAGCCGGCGCCGACGATTACATCACCAAACCCATCCGGCCCAAGGTGTTGGTAAGCCGGGTCAAGGCGCTGCTTAAACGGCACGCCTCAACACCCGTAGAAACTGAAACCGCCGTGTCGGAAAATACCGTTTCTTTCGGAAACCTGACAATAGACCGGGAAAGATACCTGGTGAAATTAGGAAATGAAGAGATGATCCTCCCCAGGAAGGAGTTTGAGCTTTTATCCCTTCTGGTATCAAAACCGGGGAAGGTATTCACTCGCGAAGAAATCTATTTTTCAGTATGGGGGGAAAACGTGGTGGTCGGTGACCGCACCATTGATGTTCATATCAGGAAACTCCGGGAAAAAATAGGAAACGATCACATCAAAACCCTCAAGGGGATCGGGTACAAATTCAAGGAGTGATGATCTTTGGCGCAATGCCTTACAACTCCTTCCGGAGCCGTGCAACGGGTATGTCGAGTTGTTCCCTGTACTTGGCGACGGTGCGGCGGGCAATGTTGTAGGATTTCTCCTTCAGGATTTCCGTCAGTTTTTCATCGGTAACAGGGTGTCGTTTATCTTCATTATCAATGACATCTCTGAGAATCTTTTTTATTTCCCGGGAGGAGACCTCTTCGCCGGTATCTTTTTGCATCGCTTCCGAGAAGAAAAATTTAAGGGGATAGATTCCGAAATGGGTCTGGATATACTTGCTATTGGAGACCCGCGACACGGTAGAGATATCCAGTCCGGTACGCTCGGCGATATCTTTCAGGATCATGGGTTTTAACCGGGTCTCGTCCCCATCCTGAAAATACTCTTTTTGAAAATCGATTATTTCCGACATGGTGGCCAGCAGGGTATGCTGCCGCTGCCTGATGGCATCGATGAACCATTTCGCGGAATCGAGCTTCTGCCTCACAAAGGAGGCTGCCTCCCTGTTGTTTCTGCTACCGTTGCTTTTGGGGCCTGCCAGGGAACGTAACATGTCCAGATAGGATTCGTTGATGCGGAGTTCCGGCATGTTCCTCTGGTTAAGGCTCAGCTGAAGCTCACCGTCAATAACTTCCAAAATAAAATCGGGAACGATGTGCTGGTTGGATTTGTTATGCGGATTGCTGTAGGAGCTTCCGGGTTTGGGATTGAGTTTCAGGATCAGGTCAATGGCTTGTTTAAGCTCCTCGTCATCCACATTCAGCCGGCGGGTAATTTTATCATAATGTCTCCTGGTGAACTCCTCAAAATGGTCCCTGATGATGGTGGTTGCCAGTATGCGGTGTTCGCTGTTCCTCCTTTCGAGCTGAAGCAGCAGGCTCTCCTGCAGATTCCGGGCTCCCACCCCAGGGGGATCAAATCCCTGGATCACCCGAAGGATTTTTTCCAGTTCCTCCTCCTGAACATCCATGTTAAGGTGAAAAGCCAGGTCATCGCTTATCGAAAGCAGGTCGCGCCGCAAATAACCATCCTCGTCGATATTCCCGAGGATATATTTGGCCAGCTGAAGTTCCCTGTCGGAGAAATTTTCCATTTCGGCCTGCTGCTGTAAATATTCGTGAAAGGTGTCGCCTACCGAAAAGGGAATGTCCACCTGCCTGTCGTCGGGAGAATAGTTGTTGGTTTGGAGCCTGTATCCGGGGATTTCGTCTTCCGGCATATAATCTTCAACAGAAAATTCTTCGTTGTCCTTGTCTTCTTCGCTCCTGAGCTCCGGTGTTTCTACCTCTTCCTCCCCATAATGGGAATCTTCCTCCACCTCAAGTACAGGATTTTCTTCCAGCTCTTTCTTGATGCGTTGCTCAAGCTGAAGCGCAGGTATTTCCAGCAGCTTGATCACCTGAATCTGCTGCGGCGAAAGTTTCTGCAGCATCTTCTGCTGTAAAGAAAGTTTCTGTTTCATTTTCAGGACAGACGAATCACTTCAAATTTAATATTTTTTCCCGGAAAGAGCACATCTGGATTAAAATTCCCAGCGGTCAGAATTCGGCATTTTTGGGGGTTCTCGGGAAGGCGATGACATCCCTGATATTCCCCATGCCGGTGATAAAGAGAATGAACCGCTCAAATCCCAGTCCGAACCCGCTGTGGGGAACCGTGCCGAAACGGCGGGTATCGAGATACCACCACAGCTCGTCCACGGGAATGTGCATTTCCTCCATACGCGCGACCAGTTTATCAAAATTCTCCTCCCGTTGTGATCCCCCGATGATTTCACCGATCTGTGGGAACAACACATCCATGGCTGCCACGGTTTTACCGTCGTCATTCTGTTTCATATAAAACGCTTTGATCTCTTTGGGGTAGTCGATCAGGATCACCGGCTTTTTAAAATGGCGC
Organism: Prolixibacteraceae bacterium UBA1413; assembly: GCA_002304925.1. Lineage (GTDB taxonomy): Bacteria > Bacteroidota > Bacteroidia > Bacteroidales > Prolixibacteraceae > UBA1413. Next base: position 234,860 of record DBPT01000032.1, on the reverse strand, counting down.
TCCACAAGATAGCGTTCATGTTCACTTTGCAGGTCGACACCCCACTCCACCGGAAACTGGAATTTCTTTTTCTTGTAATGGTTTGAATTTTTCAGGATTTCGACAGCCCCGGAATAGGTCAGTCGCTCAAAGTCATTTTCAGCGACGAATTTCAGTTTTTCAATCAGGTCCATAGACTGCTGTTCTGCAGGTTTTCCTTTTTCCTCCTCTCTGAGTCTTCCGGCCAGGAAGGTCAGATCATCGGCACAATGGTCAAGGGCATACCGGATCAGGAATTTGAGGAAGTCCTCGGCAAGGTCCATGGTATCTTTCAGATCATAAAAGGCCATTTCAGGTTCTATCATCCAGAATTCAGCCAGGTGACGGGTAGTATTTGAGTTTTCGGCCCTGAAGGTAGGTCCGAAGGTATAGATTTCACCAAGGGCTGTGGCTCCCAGCTCACCTTCGAGCTGACCCGAAACGGTGAGGTTGGTGGGGCGTCCGAAGAAATCGGATGAAAAATCCACGTTGCCTTCCGGGGTGAGCGGGGGTTTCAGCGCATCCAGGGTGGTCACCCGGAACATCTGCCCGGCACCTTCGGCATCCGAAGCGGTGATAATGGGCGTATGTAGATAATAAAACCCGTGCCGGTTAAAATAGTCATGGATCGCGAAAGCCATGGCATGACGGATCCGGAAGATGGCACCGAAGGTATTGGTACGGAAGCGGAGATGGGCGTTTTCACGCAGGAACTCCAGGGAATGCTTCTTGGGCTGAATGGGAAATTTCTCGGGATCAGCCGGTCCCAGGAGTTCTATTTCGCGCGCCACAAGTTCCACCTTCTGGCCGCTGCCCGACGAGGGCATAAGAACACCCCTCACCGCAAGTGCTGCACCTGTGTTGATATCCCGCAGAAGTGACTCGTCAAAATCATTGACATCGACAACCACCTGCAGGTTATGGATGACCGAACCATCGTTCAGCGCAATGAAACTGACATTCTTACTGCTTCGTTTTGTCCTTACCCATCCTTTCACCAGCACTTCGGCGCCGGTCTCACCGCTGCAGAGAATTTCCCTGACTTTCTTCCTGTTCATAAATGCAATTTGTTAACCCATTATTATTCGGGCTACAAAAGTACATTTTTAATAGATAAAAAATCAAAGCTCCACGACGGTAGTCCAGCCATACCTGTCGGATTCATCCCCGTACTGGATCGCACGCAACTTGTTGTATAACCTGGTGCTCCAGAGGCCCGGTTCCTTTCCGTAAAGAAATTCCCGGTTTTCGTCAGCATCGTAAATCCTTTTAATAGGTGAGATGACGGCTGCCGTTCCGCAGGCACCTATCTCCTCAAAAGTGGACAGTTCTTCATAGGGGACTTTCCGGCGCTCCACCTTCATGCCGATTTCTTCCGCCAGGGTCATCAGGCTCTTATTGGTAATGGAAGGAAGAATGGAATCCGATTCAGGCGTTACGTAAGTATTGTCCTTGATTCCGAAGAAATTGGCCGGTCCGCATTCATCGATATATTTCTTTTCCCGGCTGTCGAGATAGAGCACGGCGGAATAGCCTCCTTTTTTTGCTTTGTACCCGGCTACCATGCTGGCGGCATAATTTCCGCCCACTTTGTATTTTCCGGTGCCCTGGGGCGCCGCACGGTCATACTGGCGCAGGATGATCAGATCGGTGGGTTGAAAACCCTGCGGAAAATAGGGACCCACGGGCATGACAAAAACAATGAACAGATATTCCGAAGCGGGTTTAACACCGATCTCCGCCCCGGTACCGATCAGCAAAGGCCTGATATAGAGAGAAGCTCCCGTCTCATAGGGCGGGATGTATGCCTTGTTCATCCTGACCGCCATCTTGACCGCCTCTTCAAATTTCTCCACCGGAAATTGCTGCATCAGAATCCCCTCACAGGAACGCTGCAAACGAAGGGCATTCTCGTCAAGCCTGAAAATCCGCACCTTTCCGTCCCTGCCCATAAAAGCCTTGAGCCCTTCAAAGGCTTCCTGCCCGTAATGAAGAGCGGTAGCCCCTATATGAAGGATGATGTATTCCGAAGAACTCACTTCCAGCTCTCCCCACTTCCCGTCACGGAAGTAACACCTAACATTGTAATCGGTTTTTCTGTAACCAAATCCCAGGTTTTTCCAATCCAAATTTTCCATGTAGTTTATTATTTAAGATGATTTTCAGATTCCGGTTCAAATTAACAAAAATCCCGCGAATCAAATCAGGAGTTATATCAGTTTGAAAGAATTCTCAACCACGAATAAAAAACCTTTCCTTTCACCATTCTACCGTGAGGAGGTAACCGTTATGCTTTCTGATACCAAGGACGTATCCCCCGTCAAAGATCAGGTATTGTCCCCTGATTCCGGTGAGTTTCCCGGAGATTTGCGGCGTTTTGTCCAATGAAAGCGGGGTGACATTTTCGGGATACCGGAGAACCGGGTAGTTGATGCGGGTGATTTCATCAGGTTCATAGGCGTGTTTTTTCAGTTCCGCCGGCAGCAATTCCAGGGCTTTTCTTTTTTCCCCGGCAGGGTCAGTCTCGGGCGCCTGTTTGTTGGTGAGCATATCCCGCCAGTTGGTTTTGTCGGAATAGAACTGTTTGAGCCAACCTTCCATGACCCCTGCGATATGGCGGTTGGGTGTTTTTGCCAGCGGCATGGCAGCGGCAGCTCCCTGGTCTATCCAACGCACCGGAACCTGATGGTGCCGGGTAACCCCCACCTTCAATCCCGGCGATAGCACCAGGTAAACTACATGTTCGATAAGGTCATATTTTTCAGCATATTCCATGTCGCGGGCAATGCCGAAATGGGCTTTTGAAAGCTGGGGCTGCAGGACCGATTCGGCGGCTTCAGGAGCGGTTTGCAGACAGTTGTAACAGAATCCCTGCCCGTAAGAGGTTCGCGTCACCTTACCGCACGAAATACAGTTGACCTGTCCGCCGAAGATGAACCGGATTTCCTTCCCGATCAGATCGTTCATACAAAGTTCCGCATCCCCGACAGGCAGAAAATATTGCACTGGCGTATCATACTCCGCCCGCATTTTCAGTATGTTTCCCTCGGCAATCATAACAGGATGTCGTTGGCAATCCGGAGAAGGCTCAGAGCGATAAGTTTAGCGGCATCTTCCATAATTTCAGGGGTAAGGCCTGCGGTATTGTCCAGCGGATGGTGATAATAGACCGTTTTTACCGATTCGGTGGTCCAGAGGTTCATCGTCGGGTATCCCGCCGTTTGGAAGACAGCGCTATCGGTACGCGGTCGTCCGTAAGAAATGCGGTTCTCTGACGAGCGTAAGTTTCTGTGAATGAATTCATTGTTTACCTGTTGAAAATGTTCCAGGTAAGCAGGGTATGAAAGTCCACCCTGTAGGAAAAAACCCTTTCCGTTTCCCACCATGTCAAGGTTGAGCATAAAGAGTACTTTTTCACGCGGCCACCAGGGATTTTCCACACTGGCCCTGCTGCCGTAGAGGCCGCACTCTTCCCCGCCAAAAAATACGAATATGATGGTCCTGGCAGGTTTAACGCCCGAAGAAGCGAGAGCCTTTGCCGCTCCGAGCAGGTCGGCGCACCCTGAGGCGTTGTCCAAGGCACCGGGAAACAACATGCCGGGATGACCCACCGCATCAAGGTGGGCTCCCACAATCAACGCCTCTTCTTTCAGCAGCGGATCGGAACCTTCGATCATGCCGATCACATTACAGGACCGGTTTTCCCCAAAATGGCGGGTTTTTGCCTTTATTGTCACTTTCCGGCCAGTCTCGAAGGAGTTGGGTTTAAGCGTTTGCGAAATCTCCTTTTTCAGGGACGCATAGGTATGGCCGCTCTCTTTCATCAATTCCCCGGCAACGGCTTCACCGACGTGAGCATATACAAACCCGTCCAGGTAGCTGGTATTCGGATTAGCCACCAACCCGGTATAAAGAAGGCCTGCCGCTCCCAATTCCCGGGCCCGGGCAAATTTATAGCGGTGATAACTGTATTTTTCCCAGCTTTTCAGCAGGCTGTCATTCTTCGAATAGGGAACTCCCGACTCCAGCATGACAATCTTATCGCGGACATCCAGCCCCGCGTAATCATCATACTCCAATTCCGGCGCACTGATGCCAAATCCGGCATAAACCACCTCCCCCGTAACCTTGCCCGAAGCACTGTTGGACCCCGGGAAAAACTCCTCCGGAAATTCCAGGACCCGCCTGGTGGTACGAGCGACACCCTTTGATGGCAACAAGATCACGCTTCCGGGATCCAACACTTCGGTCCAGGGATTGGAAAACCACTGAAAATAACTCGAATCGGGCAGGAGAGGCCTGATGCCCCAGCTTTTCAGCTGAAGGGCCACCCAGCGTGCTGCCTTCTCATATCCCGGAGATCCTGAAAGCCGGCCTTCGTAAGGAGCCGAACTTAGCTCAGCAGCATAATCCAGCAGATCGTGGCTCGAAACGGAATGGAAGATTTCCTCCTCCGGTAACCTTGTTTCCTGTGAATACCCCCGGAAGAAGAAAAAACCCAAAATGAAAAATAAAAGCACTCCTTTCTTCATGACAGACAACTTCAACCGCCCGTAAAAATAAACATTCCCCGGGAAAATCCAGGCGAAGGCACTGGGCAAGAGAAGCAGCCAGGGGGGACGGCTATGATTATAAATAGCGGCTGATTACCGGGGAAGTCAACGCTTCATGATACCATAGCAAATGATTTTCAGAATGACATCAACGCTTCTTTCGAGGTTCATATTTCCGTAGGTCCCTGCCGAAAGAGGCATCTCCAACCCTTTAATGGCCATGGTGATCCCTATGGCAGCCAGGTTGAAATCGTAAATCTCAAAATCATTCTTCCTCACTCCCTCGATGAGGATCCGTTTGATCAATTTGATTTCGTCCTGCTCATAACGGTGTTTGATCTCTTCGATAAACCCGATGGCAGTCACGTCATTTTCAAGTGCATTGTAAAAATTGGCGAGATTTCTAAAGGTGGTGATTTTGGTCAGCAGGTAATCCCTGAGTTTGTCCACCGGGTCGGTATTCCGGTTCACTACCTTGTCAAGTTCACGCGCCAGGACTTCAACCTCCTTCATGATCACCGCCTGGAAAAGATCTTCCTTGCTCTTAAAATAATAATAAAGTGAACTTTTGCCTTTTCTGACCGCATTGGCAATATCGTCAAGGGTGGTCTTTTTATACCCGTATTTGCTGAAGATATCCTGTGCTATTTTCAGAATGTTTTCCCTGTTATAATCTTTTTTCGTACCGTTTTCTGCCGCATTGACCATGAGTCGACGATGTTAAGTTTAATATATAATTACAAATATAACGCATTTTTCTTATTCTTTCCGGCCCCGGGGTGTGTTGTTCCCGTTCTCGCCGGCAAGCAAAAAGTCAAGTTGTTTCTTTTCGAGGTTGGTTCTCCATATTTTCACCCTGACGGCATCTCCCAGCTGGAAAACCCTCCCGGAATGACGTCCCCTGATCAGGTACTCTTTTTCTTCAAAAATGTAAAAGTCATCATCCAGTTCTCCCACCGGGATCATTCCCTCGATTTTATTTTCCAGTTCCACATAAAGTCCCCAGTCGGTCACTCCTGAAATCACGCCGTTGAAGATTTCACCCATGTGGTCCTGCATGAACTCGATCTGTTTATATTTCACGGAAGCCCTTTCCGCATTGGCTGCCCGGGATTCCATTTCGGAAGCGTGTCTGCACGCTTCTTCATAGTCTCCGGCATGAGGTGAACGACCCCCTTCGAGATATTTTTCCAGCAGTCGGTGGACCATCATGTCGGGATAACGACGGATGGGAGAGGTAAAATGCGTGTAGTAATCAAAGGCAAGCCCGTAGTGACCGATGTTCCGGGTGGAATATTCCGCCTTTGCCATGGCCCTAATGGCAAGCATCTCCACCACATTCTGCTCCTTCTTCCCCTTGATGGCCTCCAGCAAGGTGTTCATCGACTCAGCCACACTTTTGGGGGTTACCGTCTGAATCCCATAACCGAATTTATGAATGAAATTGTTGAAGTTGTCCAGTTTTTCGGCATCTGGACGGTCGTGAATCCGATATACAAACGTCCGGGGGGTCTTTGTATCGTCCGTCTTCCCACAAAGTTCCGCCACCCGCCTGTTGGCCAGTAACATGAATTCCTCGATCATTTTGTTGGATTCCCTGGCTTCCGTGAAATATACCGACAGCGGTTTTCCTTTTTCATCAATGTTGAATTTTATCTCCACACGGTCAAAGGCGATGGATCCGCTGCGGAATCTTTTTTCCCGGAGTTTCTCCGCCAGGGAGTTCAACAACAGGATTTCCTGTGCCAAGTCACCTTTTCCCGTTTCTATGATCTCCTGAGCCTCTTCGTAGTTGAACCGCCGGTCTGAATTGATGATACTTTTGCCAAACCACTCATGGACCACCCTGGCTTCGGAATCCATCTCGAAGACGGCCGAAAAACAGAGTTTATCCTCATTGGGCCGGAGGGAGCAAACGCCGTTCGACAACTTCTCGGGCAGCATGGGAACTACCCTGTCGACCAGGTAGACCGAAGTACCCCGCTCGAAGGCTTCCTCCTCGAGGAGTGATCCGGGCTTTACATAATAGGTAACATCGGCGATATGGATTCCGACTTCCCAGTTTCCGTTTTCCAGGGTGCGCACCGACAGGGCGTCGTCGAAGTCCTTGGCATCGGCGGGATCGATGGTAAAGGTCGAAATTTCCCTGAAGTCACGCCTGTTGCTGTATTCCCGGGGTGGAATTTCAAGGGGTATCTTTTCGGCTGCCGCCTCCACCTCCTCCGGAAATCGCAAGGGCAGTTCAAATTCAGCAAGAATGGCATGCATTTCAGTTTCATGGACCCCAGGATCTCCCAGGACTTCAATGATCCTCCCAACGGGATTTTTGGCATTCGCAGGCCATTCCGTGATTTCCGCGATCGCCTTTTGCCCGTTTTTTACCCCACCGAGATGTTCTTCGGGAATGAAAATATCAAAACTTACCTTACCCGCCGGCATCAGAAAAGCATAATTCCGCGTGAGTTCCACCGTTCCCACAAAGGATTTTTTCGAGCGTTCAAGGATTTCCACCACTTCCCCTTCCAGGTCATGCCCCTTGCGGCGGGCAAAAAGATGAACCCGGACCCTGTCGCCGGCCATGGCATGCAGGAGATTTCGAGCCGACACATATACCGGTGTTTCGGCTTCCTCACTGTGAACATAGGCATATCCCGTGGGCTGCATGTCGACCTCTCCGGTAACGGTGCCTCCCCGAGTCCGCAACCGGAATTTTCCCCGGCCCAACTGCTCAAGGTACCCGCTGTCGTGAAGCTCATCGAGAACCACCACCACCAGCTTGCGCGATTCCTCATCACGGATCTCCAAAACAGAGGCTATTTGCTTATAATTCAACGGCTTCACCGGATCATCATACATCACCGACAAAATCGCCGATTTCAGGTTTTTCTTGTTAAATGCAGCCAGTTGAATGCGTTTTTTCATCTTTTTCATCTTGGCCATGAACTGAAATTTTCGCTGAAAGTATAAAAGCTAAACGGATATCAAAAGGTTTTTCAGGGAATTTGTATGTTTGTAACCCGTTTTATCCTGATCGGAACAGGGAATATTTTTATGAGTCATTCTTTGAAAAACAACATACGGCATCAACTCCCGTTTTTCCTCGCCCTCCTGGCGGGGGTAGCAATTCTCTTTGGCAGGTGTGCCAACCAGGGAATGCCTACCGGGGGCCCAAGGGATTCCATTCCGCCGGTATTGCTGGAGAGTGTTCCCGAAATGTCGGGAATCAACTTTTCGGGCAAAGAGGTCCGGCTCACATTCGATGAATTCATCATTCCCGATCGGGTTTCGGAAGAGCTGGTGGTGTCGCCGCCTCTGACCAAACGGCCTGGCATCCGGACCAAATCACGCTCCCTGATTGTGACTTTCAACGAAGAGCTCAAAAAAGGAGTAACCTACTCCCTTGATTTTAAGAATTCCGTGGTTGACAACAATGAGCAAAATCCCTACCCCAGGCTGCGGATGCTTTTCAGCACCGGCGATGTGATCGACACCCTTCGCGTTGCCGGGATGGTTAAAAAAGGCCATGACCTGGAACCCCAGGAAAAGATTCTGGTCATGTTGCACAGCAACTTGAACGATACTGCCGTTACGGCTTCGATCCCCGATTATGTGGCCAAAACCGATGACCGGGGGTTGTTCCTCTTTGACAATATCAAGCCGGGGACTTACAACCTGTTTGCCGTCAACGATGCCAACAACAATCTGAAATATGATGCCGGTGCTGAAGAATTTGCCTTTTGTGACTCCCTGATCATTCCTTCCGCAGAATTCACCGCTGATCCCGATACCTTGGCCATCGGTGCCGATTCCCTTCTGATTGCCGGCCATACCCAGTTCAAGCCCGATCCGGTCTATCTGCGCACCTTCACTGAAAAATTCTATGACCAGTTCCTGGATAAGTCGGTTCGTGACAACCGTTATAAATGCACCTTCGTCTTTGGAGAAAGCGTCAAAGATACCCTGGCCATTTCCCTTCAGGGCAGGGAAATCCCTGATTGGTATACCCTGGAGTACAACCCCGCAATCGATTCCCTGACACTGTGGATTACAGATACCCTGGTGGCCCGCATGGATACCCTGAAGATGGAACTCGCCTATTTTCAGCTTGATTCCATGAAACAAAAGTATCTCCACAGGGATACCGTCTCGCTCACCTATACCGGGAAAGAAGTTTCCGACACCCGCCGCAGGAAAAAAGATGACGAAACACCCCGGATCACCCAGTTTACATTGACCGACAACATCAAAAGCACGGGATTTGACCTGAATACTCCCATCCGCCTGCAAACACCCGAACCGGCACGAGAATTCGACTTCTCCGCAATCAGGCTGACCCTCGCCGAAGACTCAACAGCCACCCCCCTGAAAATCAGCCCCGCCGTTGACACCACAGAATGGCGCTCCTGGCTGATCGATTTCCCCTGGGAACCATCGACAGGATATGTCCTGGAAATTGACTCCGCTGCCTGTAAAAATATTTACGGCATCACCAACCAAAAATTCAAAAAACAGTTTGTAACGCAAGCCGATGATTTCTACGGTCGCATCATCCTCAATTTTACGTCAGTAAAAGATACCATCCTTGTTCAACTGCTCGACAACAGCAAGGAGGAAAAAGTGCTCAGAACCCTGAAAGCGTTCTCCGACGGAAAAGTGACCTTCGATTTCCTGGCTCCTGCCAAATACAAGGTCAAAATCATCTTCGACACAAACAACAACGGGAAGTGGGATCCCGGCATTTTCAGCCTAAAACAGCAATCAGAACGGGTAGGCTACCTCCCTGAAATCGTAAAGGTCAGATCCAACTGGGACAACCAGTATGAATGGGACCTCAAGCCCGATCCGACTTTCAGGAAAGTCCTCATTGACAAGGAAGAAGAGGAAAAGAAACGTAAGGAAATGCAGGAACAGCAACGCCGTGATGCGGAAATGGAGCGGCAGAGTCCAGACTCCAATTTCGGAATGCCGGCCGGCTTTCCGTGACTTTCCTGGATTTTAACCGTGAATTGCCATAAAATCACTAAGTTTGAAGAAAATATTATTTGACTGGCAATGGCTTACGAAACCGGAAATAAAAAACAGATTTTGGGGGCTACTCCCAAAGACCGCAGAAATAACTTCTTTGTCATTCTCCTCACGATTACCCTGGCTGTCATGTTGTTCCTTTTCTTTTCGCAAAAGAAAAACAACAAAATGATTGTCAGCCAGTTAACAGAACAGAAGGACTCTATCGAGGTGGAGCTGACCCGGATCATTGCAGGGTATGATTCTCTCAAGGTGGAGAACGACACCTTGTCGGAACAGATCTATGTCGCCCAGGCCCGGGTCAGGGACCTTTTACTAGAAGTTGAGCAGACGCGTAGAGTCAGCCTTAACGAAATCAGCAGATACCAGAAAGAAGTGACCACCCTGCGGGACATTATGCGGAATTACGTTGTCCAGATCGACTCCCTGAACCGGCGGAACCAGATGCTCATGGCCGAAAATCTCGAAGTGAAGGAACAAGCCCGGGAGGTGGAATCAATAAATATCAGGCTTTCCAGGGAAAAGGAGGAACTGGAACAAAACCTGAAACGGGCGGCCACCCTCGAATTAAGGGAGTTGGTTGCACACGGGCTCAACGACAGAAACAAGGAAACCAGGTTTGCCAACAGAACCACCCTGATCAGGGTTGGTTTTGTCATTGGCCAAAATGTCACCGCCAAAAGGGGAGCCAAAAACCTCTATCTCCGGATCATGCGCCCCGACCAGCTCCTCCTGAATAAGTCAGCCGGGGACCTCTTCAAGTTCGAAGACCTGAATATTCCTTACTCCGCTTTCAGGGAGATCAATTATGAAGGGAATGACATTCCCGTGGCTATATACTGGGACAACAAAGGCGAATCCCCACTGATCGCCGGAAAATACACCATTGATATTTTTGCTGACGGCAGCAATATCGGGACGACCTTTCTGGAACTTCAATAACCAGGAAGAGATATTTATTGAGTCCTGTTTTTCTCCCAATTCATTATCTTTGCCGTTCTGGAAAAATGAATGAGCCATGTTGGGAAAGATCAAGGCACTCCTGAAGGAGATCGAGGAAGCAGCACCAGTCACCCTTGCGGAACTGGAAGAATTCCGCATCAGGTACATCAGCAAAAAAGGTCTTATCAGCCAGTTGTTTTCCGATTTCAAGGATATGGAACCCGGACTGAAAAAGGAAGTCGGGAAAGCCCTCAACGAATTGAAGAGTGCCACCCTTGATAAAATTAGCCGGCTGAAGGAATCGATGGAAGAAACTGATGACCGGTCTGCCGGTCTCGACCTCACTGCACCAGGTGATTCGACAGGGCTGGGAAGCCGTCATCCGCTGTCGGTCGTCCGTAACAAAATCATCGACATTTTTGGCCGGCAGGGATTTACCGTTGCTGAAGGACCTGAAATCGAAGATGACTGGCATGTTTTTTCAGCGCTCAATTTTCCGGCGGAACATCCCGCGCGTGATATGCAGGATACGTTTTTCATTGAAAAAAATCCGGATGTATTGCTGCGCACTCACACCTCCAGTGTTCAGATCCGGGTTATGGAACGCACCCAGCCTCCCATCCGGGCCATCTTCCCGGGAAGGGTCTTCCGCAATGAGGCTATCTCAGCGCGCTCCCACTGCCTCTTCCACCAGGTGGAAGGATTGTATGTCGACGAAAACGTATCATTTGCCGACCTCAAACAAACCCTTCTCTATTTTGCTCGGGAACTATTCGGCGAAGAGGTTTCCATCCGGCTGCGGCCTTCTTATTTCCCTTTCACGGAACCTTCGGCTGAAATGGACGTGAGCTGCTCCATCTGCGGGGGAAAAGGATGTGCCTTGTGCAAATATACCGGTTGGCTCGAAATCCTGGGATGCGGAATGGTGGATCCCAACGTCCTGGAAGCATGCAATATCGACAGCCGCAAATATACCGGTTATGCCTTCGGCATGGGAATAGAACGAACTGCCATGTTGCTTTACGGGGTCAGGGATATCCGCCTCTATTTCGAAAACGATGTCCGCTTCCTCCGGCAATTTCAGTCAGCGATATAGCTTTTCCGCGCCTTAATTGGCCGAGATGACAGTGCCCGGTTTAAAGTAGCCGGCATAAACCCCGGGGTCCTTCAGAATTTCCTTGGCCTTCAGGATGTCGGGATCCTGATGAATGGTCGCCCTGATGGCCCCTTTCTGATAGTAATACCTTCCGGTGATCTCGTCCTTGAGCAGATCGCTGATCTCTTTCCTGAACAATTGCATATCCTTGTCCAGGTCAGGTTTTAAGCGCTCCTCCAACGCTTTGAACTCCGCTCCAGCCACTTCGAAGTATTTCTCCTCTTTGGCGGTCTTCAGGAGTTTCTCATAGACCTCCTGGGTTTCGGAGTCGTATTTGAACCCGTTGTTTTTCACAAAACCGGTAAAATCACGGTAAATGGCATCGGTGATTTCAAACTCCTCGGGTTGCGGAATGGCAGGGGTTTTGGCGGCAAAATGGGTGGCATAATCAAAGATGGTGAAGCGGGTAATCATTTCTACGGTCAGGTTGCTCAACTCTTCCTGGGCAACTTTGATATCCGGCACAACGCCCCCGCCGTCAAACACCTGTCTTCCATTCCGGGTGGTAAATCGCGAAATCAGGGAGTCGGGCACGGTACCCACGCTGCCGTCCTCATTCCTGTGCGAGTAGTCGAGCGCCTGGATACATCTTCCGCTGGGAATATAATATTTTGCCGTGGTCACCTTTAACTTGGTGTTGTAACTCAGGTCGCGGGTGGTCTGCACCAACCCCTTTCCAAAAGTACGGGTCCCTACCACCAGTCCGCGGTCCAAATCCTGCATGGCGCCGGCAATGATCTCGGATGCCGATGCCGAACCCCGGTTCGTGATCACCGCAATCCGGATGGTCGTATCCACCGGATTCTGGGTCGCCTTGTACATATTGTCCCACTCCTTCACCTTCCCGCGCGTGCTCACAATTTCAGATCCCCGGGGAACAAAAAGATTCATGATTTTCACCGACTCGATGAGCAAACCTCCCGGATTGGAACGGAGATCCAGAATCAGGGCTTCGGGATTGTGCTGTTTCCTCAACTCCAGAAAGGCTTTCTTTACCTCATCACCACAATCCTGGGTAAAATTGGAAAGCCGGATATAGGCGGTATTGTCATCAACCATGCCGTAATAGGGAACTGCATCAATGCTGATTTTTTCGCGTACCACATCCACCTCAAAAGGTTTTTTCTCCCCAGGCCGTTGGATTTTAACCTTTACCGGCTTCATGGCCGGTCCCTTCAGCAAATTGCTCACATCTTCCGTGGTCATCGTGGACGTTGACTTCCCTTCCACTTCAAGGAGGATGTCACCAGCTTTGAGACCACTCTTCTGCGCCGGAAATCCTTCGTACGGCTCGGCAATGATGATGTGGTCGCCATGCTTGCTGATTAACGCCCCGATTCCCGCATATTCACCGGTGGTCATAAACCTGAAATCCTCCACATCTTCCTCTGAAATATAATTCGTATAAGGATCCAGAGATTCCAGCATCTTGTCAATGCTCGTCTTTACCAGCTTGTTCGGCTCAATGTCATCCACATAAAAGGCATTCAACTCCCGGAAAAGAGAATAATATATATCGAGATTCTTGGCAATTTCAAAATTCTTCTGGTCGTTGGTAAAACCGAACAGGACAATCCCTGAAATTACCAACAGTGCCAGTGCGTATAAAAACTTTCTGATCTTCATTTGCATACTGTTTTCCGATCCTTTGATAATTCAAAACGGGTCAAAATTAGTAAAACTTACCGGATTATGGCCCGGGGACATCCCAGGAACGGCTGTTAATTTACCTTAAAAGGATGCGGATGTTCCGCAACGACGGAAGCATGAAATCGGCTGCCACCCGAAAAGTCACCGTCTACCGGCAAATAGCCGCCTTTCAGCGATATCTGCTACCTCTCCCCCCTTCTTGTGCGTATCTTCGTTTCAACTTATAAAAAACGGTATTATGCGGTCATTTCATTTTTCAGTTTTGTTGGCGTTCCTGGGATTTACGCTAACTTCCTGCCTTTTCATGGGGCCTTCGGTAAAAGGGGACGGGAACGTGAAGGAAGAGACCCGTGTGGTGGGCGATTTCCATGGTATCAGGGTTACCAGCGGGATGACGGTACACCTTGTTCAGGGTGACGAACCCGGCGTTAAGGTAATTGCCGACAAAAACCTGCACAAGCTTATTGAGACCAGGGTGGAGAATGACATCCTGGAAATCAGGGCGTTGGCGAACATTTGGAAAGCCAGTGAAAAGAAAGTGATTGTTACCGTCAGTGACCTCAGTGAAATCACCGGGACCGCTGGCAGCAACATCAGGAGCGACAACCAGCTGGTAACCGACCACCTGGAGGTCAGGGGCTCGGCAGGAAGCAATATCCGGATCGACATCGAAGGAGAGAAGATGGAAGTCAGTGCCTCCTCGGGTGCCAATATCTTTCTTGAAGGATTGGTCCGCGAAATGAATGTTAAAACTTCCTCGGGAGCCAACGTCAAAGCAGGAGATATCCACGCCCTGCGTTGTGATGCCCGTGCTTCCAGTGGGGGGAATATCTGGATTTCGGTACAGAACGACCTGACCGCCGATGCTTCCAGCGGAGGAAACATCTTCTATAGCGGCTCCCCTGATACGTTAAATGTCAACTCATCTTCTGGCGGGAACATCATCAAAAAATAAAAACATTAATTTTGTCCCCGGCAGCCGCACCGTGCGGCCCCGCACAACAGATTTGAAATGAACCTTTTTGTTTTACTGACCTTTGTTACCTTCCTCAGGACACTCCTCATTATCCTGGTCATCTGGTACGGAGTCAAGGTGGTCACAAAATACCTGTTCCCGTTGCTCATGCACAAAACTATGAAAAATATGCAGTCGCACATGGAGGAACAAATGCGGCAGCAACAGCGCGGACAGCGCTCCGAAGGAGAGGTGACCATCGAGCAAAACCGCAGAAACAGCCCATCCAAAGCCAACGAAGGGGAATATGTGGATTTCGAGGAGGTGGAATAGTATTCCTGCTCCCTGACAATCCGCCATTTATACCGGCATCCTTTCTTTTGGGATATCTTTCCAGGGCGATTCCGGACGTTCCCGCTGATGATTCCAACGATCCACAATTATCAGCCGGCACCGCCGGTTTTCAGATTTATCGCTATTTTTGTCCCGCTAATACCGGGAAAATATTCAATATGGCTCAGGAAGATGTTTTCAAAAAACTGGTAGCCCATTGCAAAGAGTATGGCTACGTATTTCAGTCGAGTGAAATTTACGACGGGCTTTCAGCGGTATACGACTACGGACAGTACGGCGTCGAGCTGAAGAACAACATCAAGAAATATTGGTGGGACAGTATGATCCTTCTGCACGAGAATGTGGTAGGGATCGATTCGGCCATCTTCATGCACCCCACCATCTGGAAGGCCTCGGGCCATGTCGACGCGTTCAACGACCCCCTCATCGACAACAAGGATTCCAAAAAACGATACCGGGCCGACGTGCTTATTGAGGAGCAGTTGGCCAAAATCGAAGATAAAATCATGAAAGAGGTCGACAAAGCCCGTAAACGGTTTGGCGATGCCTTCGATGAGGCGCAGTTCCGGGCCACCAACGCGAGGGTTTTGGAAAACCAGCAGAAATGGGATGAGTTGCACAGCCGCTTTTCCAAAGCCCTCAACGACGGCAACCTGGAGGAACTCCGCCAGATCATCGTTGACCAGGAGATCGTCTGTCCCATTTCGGGCACCCGAAACTGGACGGAAGTACGCCAGTTCAACCTGATGTTCTCTACCGAAATGGGTTCGACCTCCGACGGGGCGATGAAGATTTACCTGCGCCCTGAAACCGCCCAGGGAATTTTCGTCAACTACCTCAACGTCCAGAAAACCGGCCGGATGAAAATCCCCTTCGGGATCGCCCAGATTGGCAAAGCCTTCCGGAATGAGATCGTCGCCCGCCAGTTCATCTTCCGGATGCGGGAGTTCGAACAGATGGAGATGCAGTTTTTTGTGGAACCCGGCACCGAGCTGGAATGGTTCCGCATCTGGAAGGAACAGCGTATGAAATGGCACCAGGCCCTAGGCTTCGGGAGCGAAAACTACCGTTTCCACGAGCACGAGAAACTGGCCCACTACGCCAATGCCGCCGTCGACGTGGAATACCGCTTCCCCTTTGGCTTCAAGGAGGTGGAGGGAATCCACTCGCGCACCGACTTCGACCTGTCGCAGCACGAACAATACTCCGGGAAAAAGCTGCGCTATTTCGATCCCGAGAAAAACGAATCGTATGTTCCTTATGTGGTCGAGACCTCCATCGGGGTCGACCGCATGTTTCTTCAGGTGATCGCCGCCTCTTACCATGAAGAGGAGGTGACAGGCGCCAACGGGGAGAAGGATATCCGTACGGTGCTGCGCATTCCGCCGGCACTGGCCCCCGTGAAACTGGCGGTTTTTCCGCTGGTCAAAAAGGACGGACAGCCCGAGAAAGCCCGCGAAATTATCGACAACCTGAAGTTCGACTTCAACTGTCAGTACGACGAGAAGGACTCCATCGGTAAGCGCTACCGCCGCCAGGATGCCATCGGCACCCCCTTCTGCATCACCATCGATCACCAGACCGAACAGGACAATTCGGTGACCATCCGCTACCGCGACACCATGGAGCAGGAAAGGATCCCGGTGGAAAGGATCAGGGAGATCGTGGCCGAAAAGGTGAGCATGAAGAACCTATTTATGAAACTGAAATAACGCTTCAGAAGGAATTCAATTTACCGCCGATGCGGTTTTTCAAATCATTAACTTTGGGGGTATGAAATATCCATGCATCATTTATGCGCCAAGCGGCATTATAAACTACATGGATATTGCATGTGTTTCACGGAATGAACCATTATAGCGCAATAACTTAAACACATGAAACGGGTGCTGATCATAACCTACTACTGGCCCCCGGCCGGAGGCGGCGGGGTGATGCGCTGGCTCAAGATGTCGAAATACCTGCCTGAATATGGCTGGCAACCCGTCATTTACACCCCTGAAAATCCCGATCCTTCGGTCATTGATGAAAGCCTGCTGGCAGAGGTGCCCCCGGAGGCAGAAGTGGTGCGCCAGCCTATCTGGGAGCCGTATGACTTGTTCCGCAGATTAACTGGAAAATCAAAGGAGAGCCGCTTCAAGTCGGGTTACATTTCCGAAGCTTCCCGGGGAAGCTTCAAAGAGCGGGTGGCTGTCTTTCTACGCGGCAACCTGCTGATTCCCGACCCGCGTGTTTTCTGGGTGAAGCCTTCGGTGCGTTTCCTCCGGAAATACCTGGCGGAACACCCCGTTGACCTGATGATCTCCACAGGACCGCCCCACAGCATGCATCTGATCGCCCTGAAGCTGAAAAGATATGTGAAGGCGCCCTGGCTGGCCGATTTCCGGGATCCCTGGACGGGAATCGATTTCTACCACCGGCTAAAGCTCACACGACTTGCCGACCGGATACACCACCGGCTCGAAAAGAGGGTACTGACCACCGCCGATGGGGTTACCGTGGTGACTCCCGGGATGAAGCGGTCGCTGGAAGCCCTCGCTGACAGGGATATCCATGTGATTTACAACGGCTTCGACCCTGAAGATTTTGAAGTTCCTGAGGATTCAGCGGAAACCGTGAAAACTGCAGACACCGTAGAGACAGCCTCTCCGGAAGCCGGCCATTTTATCATCAGCCATTTCGGGGCCTTTAACCGCGACCGGAATCCTTCAGCCCTCTGGGCCGCCCTGGCACGGCTTGTTTCTGAAATCCCTGCCTTCGGGGAAAAGCTGAAGATCAGGTTGATCGGGCAGACTGACGAGACCATCCTGCAGCAAATAAAGGATCATGGACTAGAAAAGCAGCTTGAACTCCTTCCCCACCTGGAACACCGGGAAGGATTGCGGGTGGTGGGAAACTCCGCGGTCTTGCTGTTGCCGCTGAACGATTCCCCCAACGCAAGGGAGATTCTTCCCGGAAAGATGTACGAATACATGGCCCTTGGACGACCCATTCTTGCCATCGGCCCTACGGGGAGCGACTGCGAGGAGATCATCACCCAAACCGGCACCGGCAGCTATCACTCATTCTCCGATGTGGAGGGGATACAATCTGCCCTGAAAAAGGAATTCCGCCGGTGGCAAAAAGGGGAAGCAGCCGAACCCCCAAAGGAGATTGAAAAGTTCTCCCGCCGCCACCTGGCCGGGGAGATGATACGGCTGGGAACAGCCGTCGAATGGGCTAAATAGTTCTCCACAGATCATTCTTTTTCCATTCTAACTATTTTTCTAACAGCCATTCAAATACTTTTTTGTGAATTATTCCCGCCCTGCCTTGAGGAAAAGATTTGGTTGTCAGCAGAAATTTCAGGTAATTGTCCTTAACAGTTCAAGATATACTAAATTTGGATACAAACCTGACCTTCAGACGATCATGGGCGAAGGCCCTGAAAATTTGTGTACTTCACCGCCTTCCAGCACGTACTTCTCGCCGGTGAGGGGGCACTGGGCATAATGGCCATCAAGGAAGAGCAGTTTTTCGCCGGCTTCGCTCATCCAGCCGGTTTGGCGGGCAGGATTTCCCACCATCAGGGCATAGTCGGGCACGTTGCGGATCACCACGGCCCCGGCGCCGATGAAACAATAGCGCCCCAGGGTTACACCGCAGACAATGGTGGCATTGGCCCCGATGGAAGCCCCTTTCCTGACAAGCGTACGGCGGTACTCCTCCTTCCGGTTGACGCCGCTCCGGGGATTCATCACGTTGGTGAAAACCATCGAAGGCCCCAGAAAAACGTCATCTTCGCAAATCACCCCCGTGTAGAGGGAGACATTGTTCTGTACCTTCACGTTGTCGCCCAGGATGACATCGCCTGCCACGAAAACGTTCTGTCCTAAATTGCATCGGCGACCGATCCGCGCCGTGGCCATCACATGGCAGAAATGCCAGATCTTCGTTCCTTCGCCGATTTGGGCGCCCTCATCGATCACGGCAGTAGGATGGGCAAAATAGTTTTCCATTGGTTGATTGTTATTGAACCACAATGATACAAAGGTAATACCCTGAGGACAGAATGATTATAATCCCCGTGTTCTCTGTGACTTCTTTGTGCTTCTGCGGTTAAAATTCATAAAAATTCCTTATGGTCGCGGTAATGTATTCCAGTTGCTCCTCATCCAGTTCGGTGTGCATGGGGAGGGAGAGAACGGTTCGGGCAAGCTTCTCGCTCACGGGGAAGTCGCCTGGGCCGTAACCCAGGTAATGATAAGCCTCGTGGAGGTGGAGGGGTTTCGGGTAATAGACCATGGAGGGGACACCCCGTTTTTTCAGAAATTGCTGGAGGTCGTCACGACGGGCAGTCCGCAGGGTATACTGGTGGAAGGAGTGGGTGGACCAGGGGCGCCGCTCCGGAAGGAGGAGGTCGCCCATTCCTTCAAGATGGTGGTCATAATAATCGGCTGCTTTCTGCCGGGCTGCCACATACTCATCAAGGTACCGGAGTTTCACGTCGAGAATGGCCGCCTGGAGGCTGTCGAGGCGCGAGTTCATCCCTATCCGCTCATAATGATAGCGCACCCTTTGCCCGTGGTTAGCGATGGAGCGGATTTGAGCGGCCATCTCCCGGTCGCGGGTAAAAAGGGCTCCCCCGTCGCCGAAAGCCCCGAGGGTCTTAGAGGGGAAAAAGGAGGTGCAGCCGATGATTCCCAGGGTGCCCGAGCGGCGGGTTTCCCCATTGCTGTAAAAATAGTCGGAACCCAGCGATTGGGCGGCATCCTCCACCACATGAAGCCCATGTTTTCCGGCCAGAGTCAAGAGCTCCTCCATGGGAGCGTTCTGCCCGAAAAGGTGAACGGGCAGGAGGGCCCGGGTACGGGCAGTGATGGCTGCGGCGGCCTGAGCCGGCGAGAGGTTGAAATCCCCGGGATCCACATCGGCGAAGACCGGCTTGAGTCCCAGGAGAGCCAGTACCTCGGCGGTAGCCACAAAGGTGAAGGGCGTGGTGATCACCTCATCACCGGGTTCCAGTCCTAAGGCCATGAAGGCGATCTGCAGGGCATCGGTGCCATTGCCGCAGGCAACCACCTCCGACTGCTGGTACTCCGAAAGATGGCGCTCAAATTCGGTCACCTTGCCTCCTTTGATGAAGATGGTGGAGCGGATCACCTCCGACATGGCCGCATCAACTTCCTCTTTGATATTAAGATATTGGCCGTAGAGGTCGGCCATCTGGATATTTATTGGTTGTTCCATGGGCAGAAAGTTGGTTTAACCGCAAAGGTGCAAAGACACCAGGTAAATTGATGATTTTCCAAAGCCCTATTTTCTTTATAATCCCGTGCAGCAAATAAAAAGTCATTCAGATAAAGATTATGCATGGTTTTGGAGTATTTCAGCGATTTTTAGCGCTGCCTTTCCGTCGCCGTAAGGCGTCTCTGCAAAGGAACGGCGAAGTCCGGCCATTTCGTGCGCCCTCTCCACGATCTTTTGCTGGTCGGCGCCCACGATGAAGTTATAGCCCAGTTCCGTCAGTTCCGTCCATTCGGTCTCATCGCGCAACACCAGGCAGTGTTTCCGGAAGAAGAAAGCCTCTTTCTGAACACCGCCGCTGTCGCTCATCACAAAGGTGCAGTTTTTGAGCAGCTCCACCATGTCGAAATAGCCCACCGGGTCAATGGGTAGGAAGTTCAGCCTGATCCCTGCCTCTGCCAGCACCTTTTGGGTTCTCGGGTGGAGGGGGAGGACGATGTCGGTTTCGTGCGAAAGGGCATTCAGCGCCCCGATGATTCCGATGAAGCGTTCCCGATCGTCGGTATTTTCCTGGCGGTGGAGGGTCACCAGCGCGAAGGGGCGTCCATGAAGCCGCAATTGCTTCATGATCCCCGACTTTCGGGCCGAGAGGCGGCTGTAATGAAGGGCTACATCGTACATCACATCGCCGGCAAGAAAGATTTCCGAAGGGAAACGGTCAAATCCCTCATCCCGGAGGTTGG
Source organism: Prolixibacteraceae bacterium UBA1413 (assembly GCA_002304925.1). GTDB lineage: Bacteria > Bacteroidota > Bacteroidia > Bacteroidales > Prolixibacteraceae > UBA1413. Next base: position 214,238 of record DBPT01000032.1, on the reverse strand, counting down.
CCACGCTGGTTTCCGTGGGGCAGAAGAGCCAGGTGGAGATGCGGTCAGTAAGGATACGGTTAATCTCCTCGGGCATCTTCAGGTTAAAACTACGCAGTCCGGCTTCCACATGGGCCACCGGGATGTGCAGCTTCACCGCCGCCAGGGCTCCCGCCAGCGTGGAGTTGGTATCGCCATATACCACCACCGCCGAGGGTTTTTCCGCTAAAAGCACCTTTTCGATCTCCTCGGTCATCCGGCCGGTCATCGCCCCATGCGAAAGGGAGTGGACACCCAGGTTATAGGCAGGTTCCGGGATCTCCATCTCCCGGAAAAAGACATCGGCCATGTTGTCGTCGAAATGCTGACCGGTGTGGACCAGTACCTCAGGAATGCCAACCTGCTGAAGTGCCCGGCTCAACGCCGACGCCTTGACAAACTGGGGCCGCGCCCCTACGATGGTGACAACTTTCTGCATCGGTGAGAAATAATTGACAAAATAACTACTTTTTTGAAATACCCGGTGATTTTTTCTCCCGGCCATTCCGGAAGGATGAACATGTTAAAAGAACAGGGGTATTTCCGCACAGTTGTTTTTTTAGTAGGTTTGCAAGAAAACATGAATCGTTTCGGGAAGAAAATTCTGGTAACGGGGGCTGAAGGATTTATCGGCAGTCACCTGACAGAAATGCTTGTCGACGAAGGTTTTGACGTGCGGGCATTTGTCCTTTACAATTCCTTCAACGACTGGGGATGGCTTGATACTTTTCCTGAAGAAAAGAAAAAAAAGCTGGAAATCTTTACCGGCGATGTCAGGGATCAGGTCAGCGTCCAAGAAGCCATGAAAGGGATTGGCATGGTATTTCATCTGGCGGCCCTGATTGCCATTCCCTATAGTTACCGTTCACCGGGAAGCTACATCGACACCAACGTCAACGGGACCCTGAACATATTGCAGTCAGCGCGGGAGGCAGGTGTTGAACGTGTTCTGGTGACTTCCACGTCGGAAGTGTATGGCACAGCCCGGTACGTTCCTATCGATGAAAACCATCCCCGGCAGGGGCAGTCACCCTATTCAGCCACCAAAATCGGGGCCGATGCCCTGGCGGAATCCTTTTTCCGCAGCTTCACTCTTCCCGTCACTACCGTACGGCCTTTCAACACCTACGGGCCACGCCAGTCGTTACGCGCCGTGATTCCGACCATCATCACCCAGCTGCTCAGCGGCAGGGAAGAGATCACCCTGGGATCCCTGGAGCCTACCCGCGACCTGGTGTATGTCAAGGATACCGCCCGGGGATTCCTGGAAATTGCCCGGTGCACCGGACTTACGGGGCAAGATGTTAACATCGCCACCGGCAGGGAGATCTCCGTGGGTGAACTGGCTCAATTGCTCATTGGCATGATTAATCCCAAGGCCACCATTGTGACCCAAAAGGAAAGAATCAGACCTGATAAAAGCGAAGTACAACGGCTGTTGGGGGACTCCTCCCGGCTTGAAAAAGCCACCGGATGGAAACCAACAACCTCCCTGGAACAGGGATTGGAAGAAACCATACGCTGGTTTTCAAAGCATTCCAATATTCAAAAATACAAAACTGATATTTACAATGTCTAAACGGGCTGTCATACTTGCAGGAGGCAAAGGATCCAGGCTCCGCCCCTATACGGTGGTCCTTCCCAAGCCGCTGATGCCCCTGGGGGAATACCCGGTTTTGGAGATCATTATCAGGCAACTTGTTCATTACGGATTTGACCATATTACCCTGACCGTGAATCACCAGGCCGATATTATCCGGGCATATTTCGGGGACGGATCAAAATGGAACATCCTGATCGACTACTCCCTCGAAGACAAACCGCTCAGCACCATGGGCCCCCTGAAGCTGATCCCGGACCTCCCCGGGAATTTCCTCGTCATGAACGGAGATGTCCTGACCGATCTCGATTTTGCACAGTTCTATGACGAACACTGCAAACGCGGAACCATTTTCACCATATCTTCCTTCCTGCGTACCGATATCAGTGAGTACGGCGTCCTGGAGACAAATCATAAGAATCAACTGAGCAATTTCATTGAAAAACCACGCCACCACTACAATGTGAGCATGGGCGTCTACATGGCCAAGCGGGAAATTACAGCCCATATCCCTGAGGATAAAGCGTATGGCTTTGATAATCTGATGATTGACCTGCTGGCCCGAAAGGAACCCGTCGGGGTTATCACCCATTCGGGGTATTGGCTTGATATCGGCAGGCCCGATGATTATCTGGAGGCTATTGAACAGTTCGAACGATCCAGGAAGAGATTTTTACCATAGGAACAATGAATCAGGAAACGGTACTGGTTACAGGCAGCAAAGGCTTCATCGGGCATCACCTGGTCAGCGACCTCCGGAACAGGGGATTTTCGGTCCTTGAATTTGACCGTTGCGATGGTGACATTGTCACCATGGATTTCCGGTTCCCGCATATAGATCACATCATCCACCTGGCCTCCCTGGTATACGTTCCGATGAGCTGGGAAGATCCTTACCCGTTTTACCGTACCAATGTGATGGGAACGGTGAACATCCTGGAATTATGCCGTAAAAAAGGCTGCAAACTGACTTACGTAAGTTCATATATCTATGGTGCCCCCCGGTACCTGCCGGTGAATGAATCCCACCCCGTGGATCCAGCTAGCCCTTACAACCACAGCAAATTCCTCGCAGAGGAAGCTTGCAGGTTCTATGCCGGCACCTATCACGTGCCGGTGGTCATCTTCCGACCGATTAATATTTATGGGCCGGGGCAACATCCTAACTTTCTCATCCCCACGATCATCAACCAGGTTGTTAACCCCGACCTGGAGCAGGTTGAAGTTATAGACCTCCGGCCCCGGCGCGATTACCTCTTCATTACCGACTTTACCGACGCCCTCATCAGGAGTTTCACCCTCGAAGGTTTCAATCTCTTCAACATAGGCGCAGGAAAGTCCTTCAGCGTCGAAGAGATCGTCCTGACGGTCATGCAGCAGGCAGGCATCAGGAAGGAGTACCTTGCAACGGGAAAAGAAAGGCCTCATGAAATCTGGGACGTGTATGCCGATATCCGGAAATTTTCTGGCATGACCGGCTGGGAACCAACAACTTCTATTGATCAGGGAATCAGGAAATCGCTTCCCGGGGCATCGGACAAATCGTGACGCCACATGAAAAAAACAATCCTTTTCATAAAACCTGCCGATTCGTCGTTCATAAAAAGTGACCAGAAAATCCTGGAAAAGCACTTTGAGGTAAAACCTTTTTTGCTGAAACAAACCGCGGGTAAGGGCAGGTATCTCATCAGCCTGCTGGGGTTGACCCTGTTTCTCCTACGCCACGGGCGGGCAGCCCATCTTTTTGTGTGCTGGTTCGGCGATTACCATGCGGCGGTCATGGTTGCCCTGGCCCGCCTGTTTAAACAGCCATCCGTCATCATTGCCGGCGGGCAGGAAGCCGTTTGTTACCGGGAGCTGGGAAAAGGCGTTTACCTGAAAAAGGTAAGGGGATGGCTGGTGAAATATGCCCTCCGGAATTGCACCCTCATTATTCCGAACCATCCATCCCTGATTTACCACGAAAATTACTTCTACAACCCCGACAATCCCCACATCGACGGCATCCGCCATTACGCAGGAGAAATCAAAGGAAAATATGAGGTAATTCCCAACGGAATTGACACCTCGCGCATCATCAGGGATCAGTCGGTACCCAAAGATCCCTTGCTGGTGGCTACCATCGGAACCATGCACAAAACCGCCGATTTTTACAACAAAGGATTTGATCTTTTTATCGGAGCAGCCCGCCGGTGTCCCGATCTGCGGTTCACCATGATCGGACTGAAGAAGGAGCTGGCGGCCTGGACAGAAGAGAAATTCAACGTCTCGGGGATCTCCAACCTGCAAATCATTAATTCTTTCTGCCCGGTAGAAGTGTTGAATGAAATCCTGAACAAGGCAACTGTCTACGTTCAGCTCTCCATTACTGAAGGAATGCCGTTAAGCCTCGGGGAAGCCATGCTGTGCGAATGCGTTCCCATAGGTTCCGCTGTAAACGGAATCCCCGACGCCATCGGAAATACCGGGATCATCGTGCACCGGAGAGATCCTGAAGAAATTGAATCAGCCATCAGAAAAGCTCTCCTCATGACGACAGGAAAAGAGGCCCGCGATCATACCCTACGGAATTTTTCCCTGGGAATAAGGGAGAAAAAGCTGGCGGAGGTACTGCTTAAGATTTTAAAATCATAGAAATGAAAAACCTGTTTTACCGGATTATTTACTTTCCTCCGGTTAACTTCCTGCTGCGAAATATTAACAAAGCCTTCCGGAGGATGGTTCCTGACATAAAACTTCCGCCATCGGGAACCATGAGGTTGCGCCTGAATGACCGGATTAAGTTCAGGTTCCATACGAACCAGAGTGATTTTGTCGGGTTTTGTCTTTTCTGGACGGGTGTCGCTGCCTATGAATATGTGCCCCTGTTCGGGAAGATCATCGTGAAATGCAGGAGTTTTGTAGATATAGGGGCAAACGGAGGATTGTATTCCATACTTGCCGCCCGGCTTTCGGAAGATATCCGTGTACTGGCTTTTGACCCGACCCGTGCCGCATCCTTCTATCTGAATAAAAACATACGTCTTAATCATCTCGCAAGCAAGGTGACGGCTTACCCTTTCGCCCTGTCGGACCAGACCGGGAAGACCGACTTTTTCGAAGTGAAAAACAAAAAATACCCCTTCCTGAAGTATAACCTGGGAGGATCGAGCAGCATGGTCAATTATCCCGCCGACTATGAACGCCTGACCGTTCAAGCCTTCTCTTTCGATGATTTTGTAAATCAATACGCCCTGGAAGAACTGCCAATCGATTTTGTAAAAGTCGATGCAGAGGGGGCCGAGCCCATGATCATTTCAGGCATGTCTTCGACAATCAGAAAGTACCACCCTATCGTGGTCTGTGAAATCCTTCCTGATGAATCGGGCAAAAGGCTGGAAGAGATTTTTAAAGAGCAGGGGTATTCTTTTTATACGCATGAAAAAGAACAGCTGGTTCCGGCGAAAACCCTGGTTGACCCTGACAATAAAGAAGTCAGAAATTGTTTTTTCGTTCATCCCTCCCGGTTATCCCTGATCGGAGAATTTATCGGTCATTCCTGAAACTATTCCGTTTTGCACGGCGACAAATTATTTCATGCCAACGATTTTCATGACCGGTCATTTAATCGCCTGCCTGGCTGACAATTTTGCTGGGATATCTTTTTTCAATCTCGTACAAATACATAACAATGCTCAGAAGCCTGTACTGAACGGAAAGCGGCCAAAGGCGATATAACTTTCTGATGTATGAATAATTGAAAATATCCTTCGTGGAGTCCAGTCTTTGATAAAAATTATCAAAGTGGCTGAAATTAACCGTTTCAGACGGGTCGTCGGAGTATTCCCTGAAATGCCGCCATCCGTACTTTTTCACAAGGGTGAGTGTGCGGAGGTAACGCCACCCGAACTTTTTGACAAACAACAACACCAGGGCAGTTACTGGTTTCTGGTTATTCGGGGTCAGCTTTTTCAGGCTTTTCTTTTGGTGCAAATCAACATCTTTCCCGTAAATGGGAACTTCCAGCAACCGTGGATCAATTCTGGAGAGAAAACCGGTGAAAAAAGAGAAATCAGACCACTTCAGTGGAACTCTTTTTCTGATCATCTTCAAAAATGAGGAGGACATTAACGGATGAACCGTCCAGGAGAACATTCTGTTCCGGTCCTCTCCGGCGCCGACGATATAATTCCTGTAATATTCGTGGTATAAACGTTTGAAAATGCCTTCGCGGGTTTTTTCCTTAAACTCATCCAGGGCAGATAACATGTATTTTTTAAAGTCTTCAGAGGAGACGTTGAAGACCGGCAACAATTTCGCGACGGGGAAGGAGGCATGAAAATTACAAAGGTAATTGCGGGGACCTATGGGTAGGACATGGTACGGATGGCGGATGAATTCACCTCCCAGGCCGCCGAATACGGCTCCTTTAGGCTTTAACAATTCATTTCTCAGGAACAGATTATCATTATAGCACAACGATGTCGTGAAAATATTGACGCCGTTCCCGGTCCTGTAAATCAAAGAAGAATCCAGAATATCGACCTTGTTGTCAAAGGAGAATTTTACATAGGGGGCCCCGGAGCCCGTGGCTTTCAACAATTGCCGGGCCGTTTCGCTTTCATCCTGCGAATATTCGAACGTAACATGTGTGAAATCGCGCGATAACGAATTGATCATTCCCAAGATGGCCCTGCTGTCAAATCCTCCGCTCAGAGTGTTTATCAGGGAGTATCCCTGCGCTTCCAGCTTGTCGATCCTGTTTTCCGAGGTGAGGATAAATTCCCGGCAGAGCGCTTCAATGGCTTCTTCCTTATTCGCGAAAGGATGATCCGTTGAAAACAAATCTTCATCAGGAGAGCGGTTCACCAATTCCAGACATTCATCGTTCCGGCTTATAAAAAGTATGGATCCCGATGACATTCTTTCCACGTTTTTGAAAAAAGTGTGCCGGCCGATTAAAAACTCATTCATCATGAAGCCGGTCAAAGAATTTCTGTCAACGGCAATAAAGGGCAGATTATGAACCACAAAAGGGAGTGACCTGCCTCCTGTGAACTGTTTTGAATCGTAGTAAAAATAAAACGGAAGCCTTCCGATATCATCGTTAAAAATCAGATAGTCACCCTTTATCTTATTATATATTAATATGATATAATCTCCATCCGATGAACCTGTAAAATCCCTGATCTTCTTATCGGCTTCCGCGAGACCGTTTTTCTGATTGCCGACCGATATACAAAAATCAAAAATATCTTCGTCGCTTCTGTTGTAGATGATGCCCTCCAGGACAATGATCAGCTCTTCTGTTTCCCGGTGTTGAATGGGATACCCCTCATAGAAAGAGCAACAGAGGAATAAGGTTCCGTTATTGAAGCATTCTTTTTTCTTATGCCACTCTTCCAGCATAAGGGTTGCGGAAAGATCTTCCGGCCGGTCGAATCCGTCAATATGGTGAAAAATGTGTAAACCTACCATGGCAGCGTTATTTCTTCCCCCCGGGACTGAAAAGCCGGGCTATGCTGTGATATCTGGCACTTAATAATGTATTGAAATCGGGCGATAGCTTCAACAGGTAAATAATGACGGTAAAAACCACCGTCAGGAGTGCGCTCCGCAGCAAAATATCGGCGATGAGCGGAAGCTGCGGCAACAACAACGACACACCATATCCCAGGCCCCCGGCGACAAAAACCCACAATAATTTTCCGGTTACCCCATGGATCCCATAGACCATCCGCTGCAAAACAGCCTGAAATCCCGAATTCAGGATAACAGTGATTGTTGTGGCAAGGGCGGCTCCGATGATTCCAAAGGGGGGAACCAGAAGCATGCTCAGGCCAAATTGGATGCCAATGGAGAGCACCAGAAAAAAGGTTGTAAAACGATAGTGCTTTGACGTTTCCGTGATATTTCCCGCAAGTCCGATTATCGTATTGATCAACATTCCTGCCGAATAGATGATAAGGACCCATTTCCCTGTCTGGTAACCCGGCGGAAGGATTTGAAAAATATTGTCAAGATTGGCCAGCAATCCCACAAAAAAGAGAGTGCCAATGATGGCCTGGTTAAGAGCGGCCTTTTGATAGATCTCCCGTATATGGGCCCTGTCATCACGCTTCCATGCTTCGGCGATAATGCTTCCTGCAATCCTGGAAATGGAAACATACGGCACCCGTATCAATGTGGCATACATAACACACACACCGAAGATCCCCACTTCACTCAACGAAAGGTATTGATTGACAAATACTTTATCGACATTCCACAAAATTACATGGGAGATTCCGTTAACAAAGCCAAAAGACATTGTCGACCTGATATCACGGTGAAGCTCTTTTGTGATAAAAGAGAGTTGGGGCTTCAAACTAAAATGATGCCTACGGATCAACACGACCACGACCGGGAGGACCGGCAAACTCAGGGAGAGGATATACCCCACGAAAAATTGGGAAAAATTCAGCCACCCCAGGGCAAACAGGACGATCAGGAACAGGTTGATCACCTTATGCATGAATTCAAGCCAGAAGGTGCCGGTCACCGTATCATACAACATTTTATTATAGTTGTCGAGCAGCGTGAAGAGCAATCTCATGAAAACAAGGGGGAGCATCAGCCAGAGATAATCTACCAACAGGGGGGAACGGTCAATATTCGTTTCTACGATCCATGGTTTGAGAATAATAAATCCGGCGGCAGTCAGGGCAAAACCGACAATTCCGGTAACCAGGGTAAGAAACAGGAATCCGTGATGATATTTCCGGGGATTTCTGAAAACCGGAAATAGTCTGTTGATCACACTCGTAAATCCCAGAGTCCCGAATTGGGCGAATATAAGGGAAACGGAGGCAAAAAGCTGAACAAGGCCCATTTGTGCGGTATCGAAGAACTGGGGCATAATGATCCCGACGTTGATGTATCCCACCGCAATGCCCAGGTACGTCCAAAAAGCACTTTTTACCGATTGCCTGATAATGATTCCCATAATACTGGTTCAAAACTAATAAAAGATTACCGAGTGGGATAAACTATGATTTCCTATTTGCAAAAGAGTGCCGATTAATCATCAATCCCATTTAATCCCTATTTTTGTCAATTACAATTCTTAAATCTGGTTTCATGGAAAAGACGAATTTATGGCGAAAAATCGGGATAGAGGCGGGAATCATTCTTTTATTCATTGTTGTCTCCTATGCCTATTTGTTTCCCTTGCTGGAAGGAAAAGAACTTATGCTCCATGACACGCAAAGCTACAGGAGTGCTTCAAAAGAACTGGCCGATTTCCGGAATGCCACCGGAGAAGAGGCGATATGGACCAATGCGATGTTTGGCGGAATGCCGGGATACATGATTTCCGTTGTTTATGACAGCAATTTGTTCTACCGGGCAGAACATTGGTTTCAGAAAATTTTCCATCCTGCCGCCATGATTATTCTTTATCTGATCGGGTTTTATGTTTTGCTTTCCGTGCTCAAAGTAAACAAATGGCTGAGCCTGGCTGGAGCTTTTGCGTTCGGCTTCGCCACTTATATGATCATTATCATTGGCGTGGGACATACTTCCAAGGCGCATGCCCTGGGTTATCTGATGCTTGTGGTTGCGGGCGCCCTGATGGCCTACCGGTCAAACCGGTGGAAGGGTGCATTGCTTTTTGCGGTTGGACTTACGCTGGAAATAATCGCCGGCCATCCTCAGATTACCTATTATGGTCTTCTGGCCCTGTTTGTTTTCGGCATAACTGAACTGATCTATGCCGTCAGGGGAAAGCGCCTTGCTGCCTTTCTCGGGACAACGGGGCTTTTGGTAGTTGCGGCCATTCTGGCCCTGGCGGTGAACTTTTCCTATCTTTATTCGACGTATCGTTATTCCAAAGAAACCATTCGAGGCAAGTCGGAACTGACCCACAACCAGGAAAACCAGACCTCCGGTCTCGACAAGAATTATGTCGTGCAGTGGAGCCAGGGGATTGACGAGACCCTGACTCTCTTGATTCCTGGCTTTATGGGGGGGAGTCACACCACCAATCCCGGGCTGGATTCGGAAAGTTATAAAATCCTGCGTGAAAAGGGGGTGGAAAACCCGCGCCAGGCGCTGGGCAGTGTGATCCTTTACCATGGCGACAAGCCGTTCACCAGCGGCCCCTATTATGCCGGGGCCATCGTGGTCTTCCTCTTTGTACTGGGACTTTTTGTCGTCAGAGGAGCCGATAAGTGGTGGCTCCTGGCAGCCACCCTCCTCTCCATCCTCCTCTCCTGGGGGAAATATGTGATGCCCCTGACCAGTTTCCTGCTCGACTACCTGCCCTTTTATAACAAATTCAGGGCTCCTGAGATGACCCTGGTCATTGCCGGCTTCACCATGCCGCTGCTGGGATTCCTGGGCCTCCGGGATATCAGCGCCGGAAAAGTGGGAAAAAAAGAACTGATGAAAGGCCTGAAATGGGCTTTCGGAATTACCGGCGGCCTGGCCCTCCTCTTCGCCCTCCTGCCGGGAATCGCCGGCAGCTTCTCAGCCCCCTTTGACACCTCATACCCCGACTGGCTCCTCCAGGCAGTCATTAGTGACCGGCAGGCAATGCTCCGCTCTACGGCCTTCCGCTCCTTTATCTTTATCACCCTGGCCGCCGGAATCCTTCTGTTGTGGCATTTGAAAAAAATCAAATCCTCCGGATTTTACGCCCTCCTCGCCTTGCTGATCCTCACCGACCTCTGGCTTGTCGATAAAAAATACCTGGGAGAAAAGGATTTCACCACAAAAAAACAAACCACCGCCTTGTTCACCCCTTCCCCCGCCGATGCGGAAATCCTGAAAGACCAAGACCTCAGCTTCAGGGTGCTGCCCCTCCAAAACCCGTGGCAGGACGCCCGGGCATCCTATTTCCATAAAAATGTAGGCGGTTACAGTGCGGCAAAACTCCGGCGATACCAGGAAATGATCGACCACCATTTCTCCCCGGAAATCGAGGAAATGATCAGCGGGTTGAACCGCCAGCAATCTCCCGATTCGGTCTTTAACCGCCTCAACGCGTTAAACATGCTGAATACCCGGTACATCCTCTATGACTTGAACAACAGGCCCTTGGTCAATTCGGCAGCCTGGGGAAACGGATGGTTTTCGCCCGAATTCCGGATCGTGGCCGATGCCGATGAGGAAATAGAAGCCCTTAACCAGATCGTTACGAAGGAACAGGTGGTCATTGACAAACGTTTTGCATCGTTTGTCGAAGGAAAGAACTTTGCACATGACTCAACAGCCATGATCAGGCTGACGGAATACCGGCCCAACTACCTCAAATACCAGACCGGGGCGTCATCGGAACAACTCGCCGTTTTCTCCGAAATTTACTATGCCGACGGATGGAAAGCCTATGTCGACGGAAAGGAAACCCCTCATTTCAGGGCCAACTATATCCTGAGAGCCATGGTCCTTCCCGAAGGGGCACATACCGTGGAGTTCAGGTTTCACCCCACCTCCTTCTATGCCGGGAACAAGGTCTCCCTGGCCGGCTCTGTCCTGCTTTTGCTGGCTGTAGCTGGATTTTTTGTCCGGGAGTTCCGGAATAAAAAACAGAATAAATAAAACAGGATTGCAGGAAAAGGATTAGCACGCTGTGGGTTACGAAAGCAGACCATCAAAGTTGCAGAATTTCAGGCTGACAAGGGAATTTTTTATCCGTGATGTGCTGGAGGTTGCCCCGTCACTTCTGGGGAAGAGCCTGGTTAGAAGATATGATGACGGTTCCATCTCCCGCTTCATCATCACCGAAACCGAAGCTTACCGAGGCGATGATGACCGGGCCTGTCATGCCAGCAGAGGAAAAACCACCCGGAATGAGGTGATGTTCCGGGAAGGCGGACTGGTGTATGTCTACTTCATTTACGGGATGTACTGGATGCTCAATTTCGTTACGGGTTACGAAGGGGATGCCTCAGCAGTGCTGATCCGGAGTGTGGAGGGTATTGCCGGTCCCGGAAGGGTGGGAAAAACACTTCAGCTCGACCGCTCTTTTTACGGGGAGTCCCTGGTTGACAGCCGGCGCCTCTGGGTGGAAGATTCACCCGGAACGACTGCTTACACCACCCATCCCCGCGTGGGTATCCATTATGCCGGAGAGCCATGGATTTCTATGCCATGGCGGTTTGTCCTGCAGGGATAAAATTAGACAGTCACATTGCCGGGGACTGCGAGACAGCGTTGGACCGTCATTTCACTCGTTCCTCGTGAAATGCCCCCCTCTTCAACGAGGATGGGATACCTCCGGGCTCCAAAGGCATCCATCATTAATCTTAACCTCAACCCCAATATCAGATCTCCTTCTCCTGGTGGTTATCCATGATCTCCGTCTGCATCCTGACCGAATCTTCGTGGATCAGCTGAAATAGTATCTGGGTAAAGGTTTTGCTCAGGTTAAGTTTTTGCCCCAGTTTCACCCGGTCTTCCATCAACTGTGCCCAGCGGTTGATCTGGAGGGCCGTCACATTGTGTTCCTTTTTGTATTTGCCGATCTCCCTGACGATATCCATCCGGGAGGAGAGCACCTCGAGCAGTTCGTTGTCGAGGGAGTCGATCCGGTTACGGAGCAGTTCCAGTTGGTTTTCAAAGAAAGGGTTGTTCGCACTCTGATGTCGGATGACCAGCCTGTCGAGGAGTTTTCCCAGATCGGCGGGGGTTAGTTGCTGTTCCTTGTCACTTAGCGCACAGGAGGGATCGACATGGGATTCCAGCATCAGCCCGTCGAGTCCCATGTCAAATGCCTTCTGGGCAATTTCCAAGAGGTATTCCCGCTTGCCGGCGATATGGCTGGGATCGCAGATCACGGGTACTTCCGGCATTAGGCGGCGCAGTTCGATGACGGTTTGCCAGCTGGGATAATTTCGGTATTTGGTTTCTCCGAAAGGGGTGAATCCCCTGTGTATGGCCACGATATTTCGGATGCCTGCACGATAAACCCTTTCTATGGCGCCCATCCAGAGTTGCAGGTCGGGATTGACGGGGTTCTTCACCATTACCACCGAATCGGTGCCTTTCAGTACGTCGGCAATCTCCTGAACCACGAAAGGACTGGCTGTGGAGCGGGCTCCGATCCAGAGCACGTCAATGCCGTGTTTGAGGGCCTCTTCGGTATGGATGGCATTGGCCACTTCAATGCCGACCGGAAGACCGGTCTCCTGCTTCACAAGTTGCATCCATTTCAACCCCACGGAGCCGATGCCTTCAAAACTGCCCGGACGGGTGCGGGGTTTCCAGATTCCACCCCGGAAGATAAACACCCGGTGATCTTTGGCCAGTAACCTTGCGGTCTCGAGGGTTTGCTTCTCAGTCTCCAGACTGCAGGGGCCCGCCACCAGCAAAGGGTTGTTAATCTGGGGGAGCCATTCCCTAACGGACCTGATATCCAATTTTTCTGCCATTTTATTTAGTATAGAGTTTTACAAAAGTCTCTTCATTTTTGATGAACTGATGGTTTTCACCTTCCAGGACCGACCGTATCCGGTTGGCGTTCAGGATCAGATCCGCCAGCCGGCAGCTCTCCCTGTCGCGTATGGCATCCCTGAACTGTTCCAGATGCTTTATATAGACATTCAGCGATTCAACGACATAATCGCAATTTTGTTCGAATATGGGATGCCACATATCACAGGAGCTTTTGGCCAGTCTGACGGTTGAGTTGAACCCCCCACTGGCCAGGTCGAAGATGATCTGCCGTTCTTCCTTGGCAAGTACGGCATTGGCCAGGGCGTAGGCCGCCGCATGCGGAAGATGCGAAACAAAGGCCGTACTGTGGTCCTGCTCATCAGAAGTCATATAGGCAATGTTCATACCCAGGGCATGGAACATCTTTTCAGCCAGCGCAAGATGCTGCGGACCGCTCATCTCCTGGTCACAAACGATGGCAATCTTCCCCCTGAAAAGGTCCTCCATGGCAGCCGACGGTCCGGAGTTCTCCGTTCCCGCCATCGGATGAGCAGGCACATAGTTGCGGCGCCGCGGATGATTCCTGACAGCTTCCGTAAGCCGCCTTTTTACAGATCCCATATCGGTCACTGTGGCGTGAGGGGAAATCCTGTCCAGAACTTCAGGCAACAACTCCAGCATAACATCGACAGGGGTTGTCACAATCACCAGGTCAGCCGACGACACCGCCTCCCCTAAGGGCGCCATCCTGTCGGCAATGCCCAGGCGCAAAGCCTCCGCAGCATGCTCCCCTAAGTTCTCCACTCCCGTTATTTCCGTGGCAAAACCCGACCGGCGAAGATCTTTCGCCATCGACCCGCCAATCAATCCAATACCTATTACGACCGTCTTCATTATGATACCTTATCTTTTATGAATACCCTCCTTACCTTAGCCAACCCCTCTTTCTCCCATCCTTTTGCGCCTCTCTCCTGATCGTTACCCAAAGGAAACTTCCATTCCCCAAAAACAAAAGGCCCCGGATTCCGGGACCTTCTGAATTATTTCATGGAGATAAACCAATCAATTGCTACGCAGCCCCGGAATACGGCACATAATAATAAGAGCTGCGGTAAAAAAACGGTTTCATCTTACAATTCATCCTTTATAGCTACAATAGCAGGCGCAAATATAATAAAATGATGATTTCTCACTCTTTTTGACACAAATTTTTACCTGGCGGCCCCTGAAAATGAAAAAAGCGACCCGGGAATCCATGGAAAACAAAAAACCGGCAGGTTCTCACCCCGGGGGCACTTCCACTCAGGGCGAAACCGTCATACCGGATGTTTTATTAAAAAGTGTTTTAAAACATAAACACCAACAAGCACTGCTTAAACGTTTAATTCTAACTTTATGGTCTCAAATACCCCCTGGGGTATGGATCAGAAAGAAAGACCGGACTCATTATGGCAAAACGAGTATCAATTAAAGATATTGCAAACAAGGTAGGGGTTTCCACAGCGCTTGTGTCTTATGTTTTAAATGGCCTGGAAAAGGAGAAACGCATTGGACCCGAAGTGGTTAAGAAGATCCATGAGGCGGTGAAGGAACTCAACTACCAACCCAATCAGATTGCGAGAAGTTTGAGGAAAGGATCCACTTCTACCATTGGCTTGATCGTTGCTGACATTTCAAATCCCTTTTTTGGACAGCTGGCCAGGGTCGTTGAAAATGAAGCCGCTCAGTTCGGATATGCCGTGGTATTCGGAAGTTCAGATGAGAACGCCGCCAATTCAGCCATACTCATCAAGACCTTGGTAAACCGTCAGGTCGACGGTTTGATACTTGCTCCCCCCGAAGGTAGCGCCGAACAAATCAAATATCTGATGAACCAGGGCATCCCTTTTGTCCTGGTCGACAGATATCTGCCCGATATCTCAACCAACCGGGTCGTTCTGGACAATTACAACGCCACTTATTCTGCCGTTAAATGCTTCGTGGCCAATGGTTATCGCAGGATAACCCTGGTTGCTTACAAATCTACCCTGGTGCACATGCGTGAAAGGATCAGAGGATATCAGGAGGGGATGAAAGATAACGGTTTATCAGATTTTATCGTCGTTAAGGAAGTCAGGTATAATCAAATCAAAGAAGACATGGAAGCCATCATGACCGGCCTCCTCAACGAAAGGGGAATGGATGCCGTGCTGTTTGCCACCAATGCCCTGTCTATCTCGGGATTATATGCTATCAGGAAATCAGAGGTTAAGGTTCCCGAAGAACTGGCCGTCATCGGATTTGACGGTCATGAGGTTTTCGACTTTTTCCAGCCTCCGCTTTCCTATATCCAACAACCACTCGAAGAAATGGGAAAAGAGTCGGTAAGAGTATTAATTGACCAGATCAGGGGATCACAAAAAACCGTGCACATAGAGATGAGGCATCAACTTATCACCCGGAAATCGTGCGGATAGTTCTGTCACATATCTGACCTTTTCCTTCAGGGGGCCCTTCCGGATTTCGAACAGACCCCGATTCCGGCTTGCGGGAAAGGTCAGACTGCATGAAGGATGAAACCTAATTTTCAGAATAATATGAAATTGATCATTTTAAAACAAGGGAGTTGGATTGTGATGGCGGCCATGTTGATATTGGCGGCCTGCAGTTCCCCCGAAAGTAAAAAATCAGCGGCAGTGAATGAGAAATTAAATGGATTCAGCAAAGGAACCTATGGTTATGACCTGGAATTTTTGAAGAAGAACAACGTTGAAACCCTTGAATTAAGGGATAGCATTTCAGGGGCCTCGGTTCTTCTGGCCCCCCGGTACCAGGGGCGCGTGATGACCTCCTCGGCGTCGGGAGAAAAGGGGTATAGCTTCGGCTGGATCAATTATGACCTGGTGGCTTCGGGTAAAGTCCTGGAGCAATTCAATCCGGTGGGGGGAGAAGAACGTTTCTGGCTGGGTCCCGAAGGAGGACCTTTCAGCATCTATTTTGCACCCGGCAAGGAACAGGTCTATGACAACTGGGTGGTACCGCCTTTGCTCGATACCGAAGAATTTGAGGTGGCCGGACAAGGCACTGGTTTTGTGAAATTCGTCAGAAAGGCTAATCTTACAAATGCTTCGGGATTTAACTTCCACCTCGGCATTGAAAGAACCGTTACCCTGCTGACTCCTGACATTACCGGTTCACTCTTCGGCATCGATATCCCTGAAGAACTCAACATTGTGGCGTATCAAACTGAAAATACGCTTATGAACACCGGGGAAGTCCCCTGGACCAAAGAATCAGGATTGTTATCGATATGGTTGTTGTCCATGCTCAACCCCTCTCCCGGGACCACCGTTTTTATCCCTTTTAACAAGGATGCCGGAGGAAAGATCGTCAATGACGATTATTTCGGCAAGGTTCCTGCCAACCGACTTCTGGTAGAGGACAGCGTCATTTACTTTAAAATTGACGGGGAGTTCAGGAGCAAAATCGGGATCCCTCCGGGAAGGGCCGGGGAGCTATGCGGAAGTTACGATCCGGGGAATCAGACGCTAACCTTGTTGTGGTGTAGTGTTACTGACCAGGGGAAAGTGTATGTAAACTCCCGGTGGGGAGAGCAGGATGATCCTTACAGCGGGGATGTTATCAATTCATACAATGACGGTCCCCTGGCTGACGGTTCCATCATGGGCCCCTTTTACGAAATAGAAACCTCCTCCCCGGCTGCGGAACTGGAACCGGGAGCATCCCTCACGCACGTGCAGAGGATTGTTCACTTCCAGGGAGCAGAAAAGCAACTGGAAACCATTGTGGCCGATCTTTTCGGGTTAAGCCTGAAGGATATCGTCAATAAGTTCCGTCAATAATCCATTCACCTGAATCCAATGACAACCATGGAAAAACAACGCATCATTCCCAAGGGCATCGTATGGCCCTTTATATTGCTCACTTCTCTGTTCTTCGCCTGGGCGGTGCCCAACAATCTGACAGACACCATGCTGGCGGCATTCAAACGCATTATGAGCCTGACCGATACCAAGACGGCCTGGATCCAGGTCGCCTGTTACCTGTTTGGCTATGGATGTTTTGCCATTCCGGCGGCATTGTTCATTAAAAAACATACTTACAAGTCAGGGGTTCTTCTCGGCCTGGGGTTGTTCGCCCTGGGAACCTTTCTCTTTTTTCCGGCAAAACAGGTGGCCAACGTCAATATTGACATCAGTTTCCTTCTGTTCCTGATGGCCATCGTTGTTTTGTTTGCCGGGCTTTCCATCCTGGAAACCTCCACCAACTCCTATGTTTGCGCCATCGGACCCGAGGAGACAGCCACCCAGCGGCTGAATTTTGCACAATCCTTCAATCCCTTCGGAGCCATTACAGGTGTGGTGATCAGCCAGATTTTCATCCTTTCACAACTGAATACCATGAGTGCGGCGGAAAGGGCCCTTCTTCCGCCGGCTGAACTGGAAAGGATACAGGGACAGGAATTGAATGCGGTAACCCTGACCTATATGACGATCGGGGTTATCATGGTAATTCTCCTGCTGACCATTTGGTGGACCCGGATGCCCCCACTCAGGGAGGATGATAAAAACCTGGACATCAAGGGGACTTTTAAGAGGCTTCTGGCCAACCGGAATTATGTCTGGGGAGTTGTGGCCCAGTTCTTCTATGTGGGTGCCCAGATTGCCGTGTGGTCCTTTGTGATCCGCTATGTGATTCAGCAATTCAAATTTGATGAGGTGATCGCCGGGTTGGGCGAAGGAGCCTCTTCGGCCGACATTATGAACAGCCTCCGCCATATGGAACCTGTTGCGGCAGGATTTTATAACTTTTGCGAGGCCATAGGGCTGGATGCTTTGCTGCCCCGGACTGCAGAACAAGCCGGTGCAACCTACTACATCCTCTCCCTGGTCCTGTTTGTGATCGGGAGGTTTGTGTGCACTGCCCTGATGCGCTTTCTAAAACCCCGGATCCTCCTGGCCTCCCTGGCCCTGCTGGCCGTCATTTGTTCCCTGATCACCATATACGGAGAGGGCGCACTGGGAGTGTATGCCCTGATGGGCATCTCGGGATGTATGTCCCTGATGTTTCCCACCATCTATGGCCTGGGGATAGCCGGACTGGGAGAGGATACGAAAATGGGCGGCGCAGGAATGGTCATGGCCATTGCCGGTGCAGCCGTGCTCACACAGATCCAGGGGATCGTCTCCGACCAGATGGGAAGCATCAAACTGGCCTATTGGGTGCCTACCCTCGCTTTCATGGTCATCACATATTATGCGCTGGCCATCAGACAACACGGAAATGAGAACAATCACCCCTCCGGGAAAAAGATTCCATTGGAATAAAAAAACCTTAAGTACAGGAATGGAAACCGGTACTCCTTTTTCCTGTAAAAAACGGCAGAAACAGTGAGGAATCTCCGGCAGTTTGGTTATCCGACCAAATGGCGTATCATGAATGGGATTTGAATTTTATTTCAGCACTAATCTATTCAAAAAATGGCTAAAATCAGGCATTTCGCATTAATCACCCTACTCTTAGCGTCGCTGGCCGGCTGCCGCGATGACCTTTTTGAGAAATTTAAAAGGCCCGTTTGGTTGCAGGGGAAACTCTATTCACAGATCCGGGAACAGGCCGATCTTTCAACATTTGCCCGATGCCTGGAACTGACCGGTTACGATACTATCATTAACGTATCGGGAAGCTACACCGTATTTGCACCTACCAATGAAGCATTCAACCTCTTCTTCCGGGAAAATACAAAGTACCAGTCGGTAGAACAAATTCCTATGCCGGAACTGGTCAGTCTGGTCAAATTCCATATTATTCAGAATCCCTGGAGCAAGATTCAGTTAAGATCCCTGGATGTTTACGGGTGGATCGATTCCCTGGATATTACCAACAACAAACCAGCAGGATTTAAGAGGGAAACCCTCCTGCTCAACAAAAACCTGAAGGTAGGCGTCACCAGGGATAAAGATAAAAATTACCAGATCATCGACACCCTGACATCCAGATGGAACAGGGTGATCCTGACCGACTCACGCAAATTTGCCCCCGTGTTTTACAAGGAATATTTTGACATATACAATAAGAAAATTACGGACTACTCCTTTTATTTCAACCGCTCATTTGAAAATTCTACTGACATCTTTTATGTCAACTCCAGGATCCTCGGGGAAGAAATCCCTGCCGAGAACGGTTTTGTGTATAAGGTAGACCGGGTCGTTGAACCACTGAAAAACGGATACGAAATTTTGAGCAATTCACAGTCCGCGCATTCCTATTCTGATTTTCTGAACCTGATCAACAAGTTCCCCGATTTTGTTTTCAATGAAGAAGAAACCAACAACCAACCGGGGGCTGAGGAAGGGATGAGGGTCGATTCTCTTTTCGACGTAAGTTTTCCCGCCCTGACGTTCAATATTTTCAATGAGCGGACCAGAGCACCATCGGGAACCTTCGGGCTGCCCAATAACGTTTCCATCAGGTATCACTATGGTTTAATGGCCCCTACCAATGAGGCTTTCAGGAAATTCCTGGACGAGTATATCAATGGCATCAACTATTGGGGAAACCTGGACAACGCCCCGTTAAACATCAAAAGGATTATCGTCAACAGTTATATGGCTGATCAGCCAATTTATCTTTCTGACATCACCAACGGTTTCAACAATGGAGAAAAGGATCTGGTCAAACTCAACGAGGCGGATATTGTGCAAAAACAGTTCGGAAGCAATTGTTCCTTTATTGGACTAAAAAACCCTGTTATTCCCCGGGCGTTTATCAGTGTGACCGGTCCGATTTACCGGCAGCAGAGGTTTTCCCTGGTTATGAACGCCATTGAGAAATCCGGGTTATTGCCGGCCTTAAAAAGGGAGGATCAGTACTATACCTTATTTGTTGAGAATGATTTTGATCTGAGTGCTGATTCTTCCCTGATGTATAATCCCATCCGCGATGAGTTTTTTCTTTTTCAGCTTTCTCCGGGCGGAGGGACCAGAATGAATGTCGGCATTAAAGACTTAAGAACCCTCATTCTGAACCATGTCGGCACACAGAAGCCGACCGGCCTGGCCCGCAAGGAATTCATAAGAAATCTGGCAGGTAATTATCTTATTTTTAATAACGAGACAGGCGAAGTCAGTGGAACGGCTCCGACCACCCAGGGATATAACGGCACTTTCGTCGTTAAGGTAATTCCACACCAGATAAGCACCAATGCCGACAACGGCACGACCTATGAAATCTCCGACTGGTTCAGTTTCGGGGGTACAGACATCTATTCCAGGATTTCCTCAAACTTTCCGAAGTTCCACCAGTTGCTTATAAATGCCGGGTTGGCTTTGCCCAAAGAATTCCGGTACAGTTTTCTGTCCGACAATGAGAATTACACCATCTTCATTCCCACGGAAGCCGCCCTGAGCCAATACAACACGGGCGGACTGACCAAAGAGCAACTGCGGAAATTCCTGATGATGCATTTTGTCCAGGGGGCGCTCATTTTCACCGATGGCAGCCTGCCTTCAGGATATTACGAAACAACCCGCATTGACGAGAAATCGACCCAATACTCCACCGTCAACACTTCGGTATACATTCAGACCGGATATGACCATATCAGTCTGAAAGACAAAGCAGGAAACCAATATGTCGAAATGGACGAAAAAGGAAACCGCAACATTATGGCAACCAGAACGCTTGGAGACGGAAGCCAGGTGTTTCCCTCCATCGTCACCAATGCCGTCATTCATGAGATTGACAAGGTACTGTTATTCAGTGACCTTGACACGAAATAACCAGGAATCATTGTAACTAACCAAGATCTTACTGCAGGGATGAAAGAGATCAGAAAAACCATCATATTCGTTTTGGCGATGCTTTCTCTTATGAACAGTTTTGCTCAGAACAAAACCATCATCAGGGGAAGGGTTATTGACAAGGCGGATAAAACAACCATCATCGGGGCTAATATTATAGAATACAACCGGGAGAACCGTGTCATCAACGGGACGATTACCAATGTCAACGGCGATTTTGTGTTGCAACTCATTGATCCCGGGAATGTCGTCAGTGTCAGTGTCATTGGTTACACCACACAAACCATTAAGGTGGATCCTTCCAGAGCGGTTATTGTAGAACTCTCTTCCTCCGACATTCAAATCGGGGAGATTACGGTGACGGCGCAAGCTCAGACCAGCAACAGGCTGACAAATATCGAAGAACGCGACAACGCCTCTTCGACGGTTAAAATTGACCTGATCGAGATGCACAATGAGGGCATCGTTTCGGCCGCGGACGCCTTGCAGGGCAAAGTCAGCGGTCTTGACATCATCAGTTCGTCAGGAGATCCTGGATCAGGTTCCTCCCTTGTTATCAGGGGTTTGAGCTCAATGGGAAACAGCCGGCCACTTGTGGTCATTGACGGAATTCCGCAGATGAGGATTTCGCGGGACTTTGACCTGACCTCCGCCGACACCGAAGACATCAGTAACCTGATCAACATTGCCCTACAGGATATTAAATCGATTGAAGTTCTGAAAGACGCCGCCTCTACTGCCGCTTACGGTTCCCAGGGCGCCGACGGCGTACTGCTCATCGAAACCAACAAAGGGAGGATGGGGAAAGTACAATTCGACTACAACTACAAATACAGTCTGAATGTGCAGCCTCCGGCCACTCCAATGCTCAACGGAGATGAATACATTATGCTTCAGTTGGAAGAATGGCACAACAGCCAGGGGGTTTTTGATCTTCCCGCTGAAATTGCTTACGACCGAGATTATATCGACTTTTACAATTATTCGGCCAATACCGATTGGATTGCTGCGGTAACCTCCGGCGCCCAGACCCACGACCACTTTTTCAAAGTTTCGGGCGGGGGCGAGAAAACCAGGTATTATACCTCTTTCAGCTATATCGATGAAGGCGGAACCACCATCAACACCAATGCCAAGATGTTCTTTACCAGGATCAACTTCGACTACTTTCTCTCCCGTAAGCTTTTGTTTTCCGTTCAGTTCAACTACAATTCCAATTCCACCGAAGGCAACATGAGCATCAGCGGCAGGAACATCAGGCAAATGGCTTACATCAAAGCCCCTAACATGAGCATTTGGGAGTATGACCAATTCGGGAAACTGACCGGGGAGTATTTTACACCCATCAACAGCTACCAGGGATACGGCGGCGATTATTACAATCCAGTGGCGGTTTCGGAACTGGGAAAAAACGATTATGTGGAAAACATGCTTCAAAACACGTTTATTTTGCGATACAAAATCTCCGACTGGCTCACCTTCAACGAGACGGTCTCGTTTCAATATTCAGGCAGTAAGTCAAAGAGTTTTCTCCCTTTTAATGCCATGGGAACCGACTGGCTGCAATGGACTGTCAACAAAGCCGACGAAACCAACAGTCTGAGTTCGTCCAAAAATATCGAGAGCCAGATTCTTTTCAATGTTCCTTTTCAGGCAAAGCAACATGTCCTTTCGGGTTCCGCCACCTGGATTGTCAAGCAGTCGCAATATGAGGGAATGAATATTCAAAGCAATAAAACCCCGAGTGTCAACATACAAGATCCTTCTGTCAACGCCCAGATCAACTGGCAGGGGTCCTGGTCGGGAGCATCGCGCGATCTCAGCGGGGTTTTCAACCTCAATTACAAGCTGCATGACCGGTATATGGTTCAGACAATCCTGAGGGCGGATGCCAACTCCGCCTTTGGGGACAATAACCGGTGGGGTTTATTCAAGGGTGTGTCCCTGGGGTGGCGTTTCTCCCACGAACCCCTGCTGGATTCCTGGGACTTCCTGGGAGATTGTATGTTAAGGGCATCATGGGGTGTTTCGGGGAAACAACCCGGTGACACCTATGCCCGTTTTGCCACCTATTCTACAACTGCCAACGGAAATTACATCCAGAATCCGGCTATCATTCCCACCAGCATCCAACTTGACAACATCAAATGGGAATCCATCACCTCCTATGACCTGGGTCTGGAACTGAATCTGTTCGATGACCGGCTTTACCTGGAAGGCGACCTCTACAACAAACTCACCACCAATATCCTGTTCGGGAATTATTCCATTCCCACCTCTTCGGGCTTTCCCCAATTGAAATATCTCAACAGCGGCGAACTTGAAAACAAAGGATGGGAATTGATGACCGAAATCAGGGCCATCAGGCAAAAGAACTGGTATCTCTCTTTCAGCTTTAACACCTCCCAGAATATCAACGCATTTACTAAGCTTCCCGAGAATTTCAATACCGAAAGGTCCACGTCCATCGGGAATGGTCAGTATCCTTTGCGCGTGGTAGAAGGAGAACCCATCGGGTCTTTCTTCGGTTTCAGGTACCTCGGGGTTTGGCCCAGCGACGAAATGGTCAAAGCGACCGATGCCGACGGTAACATCCTGGTCGACAGCGAGGGAAAACGCATCCCGTTTACTTACCTGGGCACCTATAATTTCAAAGGTGGGGACGCCATTTATGAGGATATCAATCATGACGGGAAGATCGACCTGAATGACGTTGTGTACATCGGCGATTCCAATCCCAATTTCGTGGGGGGGTTTGGAACGAATCTCAAATACAAAAACTTCAATTTTGCCTTGAACTTCAACTATCGGATGGGTTTTGACATTGTCAACCGGGTTGCCATTGACACCGAAAACATGAGCGGAAGGCACAACCAGAGCAAGGCCGTCCTCAATCGCTGGCGTGTTCAGGGACAGGATGAGGAGGGCATGCTGCCCAGGGCTTATCTGAATCACCCGGCCAATTACCTCGGATCGGACCGTTTTGTAGAAAAAGGAGACTTTATCAGGCTGAATAGTATCACCATGGGATACCGCTTCAGCCAAACCCTCTGTTCGAAACTGGGATTGCGAAGCGCCAATCTGGCTTTCAGCGCCCGGAAGTTACTGACCTTCACCAACTATACGGGACAAGATCCCGAGGTGAGCATGAATGCCTCCAATCCCTTCTGGATTGGCGAGGACAGGGCCAACACCCCGCCTTCCAAAGTATTCACCCTTTCATTGTCTATTGGTTTCTAAGTAACACCCCATGAAGATGAAAATAAAAATGAACCTGCAGAAAAAAATAAGATATCTCATGCTTTTTGCACTCCTCTTTACAGGAATCTCCTGCAACGACTGGCTGGAGCTTCTGCCTCCGGGAGGTCTGATCAAGGAGGAGTTCTGGAAGACCAAAGAAGATGTGGAGGCAGTTCTGATGGGCGCCTATGATTCTTTTGCCTCCATGGATGAACTGCTCTTCAAATATGGGGAAATCAGGGCCGACCTGGTCCAGTACGATTCCAATCTGGGCAGTGATGAAAGGAATATGATGCAAAGCAACATATACCCCACCAACTATCTGTGCGACTGGTCCCAATTTTACAAGGTGATCAACTATGCCAACGAGGTGATCCATCATGCTCCCCTGGTTCAGAAAATTGACGACACCTTTACCCCTTACCAGGTGGAAAGCATGATGGCTGAAGCCTATTTCCTCCGAAGCCTGGCCTATTTTTACCTGGTACGAATTTTCAGGGATGTTCCCTTTATCACCGGGCCCACCCTGAGCGATGGCACCGATTTTTATGTTCCCAAGACCGATGGGGACGAGATCCTCAGAATCCTCCTGGAGGAACTTAAAACACACAGGAGTTCCGCCACCACTGATGGATACGCCACTCTGGCCGAATTGAAAGGCCGGGCCACCAAAGCCGCCTATGATGCCCTGATCGCCGATATCGCCCTCTGGCTATTTGATTACAACACCTGCATCGAATATGCTGACAACATTATCGGGAATAAAGATTACACCCTGATGCCCAGCACCAAATGGTTTGAAATCTTCTACCCGGGGAACAGCCTGGAAGGAATTTTCGAATTCCAGTTCGATGACGACTTGAACCAGAGAAACAGCATGTACGGCCTGACCCAGCGGTATGCCTACCTGTATGATCCCAGTCCGAAAGCCCTTGAAATGTTCGCCGCTGACTACGCTGCCAGGGAACTCTACCGGGGCGAAAATTCCTCCATAAAAAAATATGGAACCGATGATTATATCATCTGGAAATATGTAGGCAGGGCACCCGACGGTTACTCCATCAGGTCGGGTTCGGAACAGAACAGCTGCAATTGGATTGTATACCGGTACGCCGAGGTCCTCCTGATGAAAGCCGAAGCTCTGAGCCAGCTGGAAAGATTCGACGAAGCCCATGAATTGCTGACTAAAATCCGCGACAGGGCGGATGTGTCGGCCATCAGCATCGCGAATTCAAAAATCGCCTATGAAGATGCCATCCTGGAGGAAAGAGCCCTGGAACTGGCCTTTGAGGGGAAAAGATGGTTTGACCTTCTCAGGATGGGAAGACGGGACAACTATGCCAGGAAAGCCGCCCTTGTCGAAATCATTATCAAAAATGTCCCCTCGACTCAGAAAAGGATCCTGGCCACAAAATTGACCAATCCCCTGGGTTGGTACATGCCCATTGCCGAATCGGAAATAGAAAGAAACCGGGAATTAGTTCAGAATCCATTTTATAATTACTAAGTCATGAGAAAAAGAATTTCCCTTGCAGGATTTATCATAACGGTCCTTACCTTTCAGTTCTGCGTTCAGGACCATGTCCTGGACCCCGGCTTCAAGGAGATGCTCAAGTACAGCATCTTTGACTTTGTGGTCCAAAATGACCAGGCGGAAGAATTCTCCAGTTTTCTGGCCATCATTAAGAAGGGGAATCTGGATAAAACCCTGAGGGCCCATAATCCGAACGGGGAAAATTACACCCTGTTTCTTCCCGATAATAAGGCCATGGACCATTTCATCAAAAACAGCAATCGTTTCAATTCACTGGCCGAGTTGCTAGAAAACCAGGAATATGTTGACATTTTATGCCGTTATCATGTGGTTAACAGGGGAATCCGCTCCAATGACTTTCCTTTCGGCGCCTTCCCGGAACCCACCCTTTCCGGAGATTTTCTTACCGTTACCTTCATTATAGAACCTGACACCTCCTATTATAAAATCAACAATCAGGCCCCGGTCATCTATCCCGACATAGAAACCTCCAACGGTTATATCCACCTGATCAGCGAAGTGCTCCAACCGATTACCTTCACCACCTACCAGTGGATTGAGCAAAATCCCGGTTATGCCATTTTTAAGCAGGCGGTCGACGAAACAGGTTTCAGGGAAACCATCAACCTCAACCTGAAAGAGAAGGAGAACGAAGAAGAACTCCCCATCACCTTGCTGTTAGAGCACGACTCCGTTTTCAACAAGCACGGGATCTTCACCTTTGAGGACCTGACCCTAAAAATCAGTCCCAACGACAACAATTATTCGAGCCCCCTCAATCCCCTGTACAACTTTGTCGGTTACCATATTCTGTCGGGAAATCTTTTTATGAACGACTTTGAAGGCCGGGCTACAAACTACAGCACCTATTCGGAAGTTCCCCTGAACATCAACGGATTGGGAATTGATATAGCCATCAACAAGGGGAAAGAGGTTTTTGACACGATTGTCGTCCAGAACGATACGACGCTCATTGATTTCATCGGGTTTTACTATGATATCAGCAATGTCATCACCCAAAGCGGGGCTATTCATTTCATTAACCATGTCATGACGGTAAAAACCCCCTCTATTGCCGACAAATACTTTGATTTTTGGGAAGAACCGCTTCTTAACAAATACAGAAACGAAGTGGGGAGCTATTTCATTGAAGACACCGCCTCTCTTTCAAGAATCAAATGGACGGGGGCAGATCTCTTTTTTATAAAGGAAGAGGAGGATTCGCAAAATGCCTGGGGAAACGACTTTTTGCAGATCACCGGAAATTTCAAGATCTCCTACCGGATTCCCAAGATCGTTCAGGGAAAGTACAACGCTTTTCTGGGGGCACATTCCTATTATAAAAGCAACGCCCTGGTCGAGGTAGCCATCGATGGCAAAAAAGTGGGAGGCTTAATAGACCTCTCTTACGGAGGAAGCAACGACTACCCGTTTCAGGGGATCAAACTGGGAACGGTTGAATTTATCAAATACTCGGAACATACCGTTGAAATTACCTCACTGATTCCCGGCAGATTTCTCTGGGATTATATCGGATTTAACAAATTTGAATGAAATGAAAGATAAAAGGATTCAAATTGGTTGGTTTCTTGCGCTGATGTTGCTGGCCGCTTCCGGATGTCATAAAGACTGGGATGCCCATTACACCGTCGCTCTTGAGACCGTGAACGAAAATGTTTGGGATGCACTGCAAAAAGACCCGGAAGTCTCCCTTTTCATGGGTTTTCTGAAGGAGTTCCATTACGACACCCTATTCCTGACCGACAACGCATACACGTTGTTCATTCCTGTCAACCAAGCCCTGCAAGCCCATCTGGATACAGGGGAAATCACCACCTCATTTCTGAATTACCATATTTCCTCACAGTTTATACAGCCCAATGCGGTCAAAGGAAAATTGAAAATCCAAACCCTTGAAGAGAAATTCGCCCTTCTCGAATATGGCAGTCAGGCCGTGATGTTTGACGGTATCGAAATCACTTTTGAAAGCCCCCTTTTCCTGAATGGCAAATATTTCAGAATGAAAAATGTGGCCATCCCCAAACACAACATTTATGAGTACATCGCTCAAAATAATCCCATCCTGAAAAAATACATCGACGACCTGGACTCCGTCGCGTTGAACAAAGAACTGAGCCGGCCCATCGGTTTTGATGAACACGGCAATACCATTTATGATTCGGTTTCGGTGGTGATCAACCGTTTTGAGGAAAAGTACTTTCCCGTCAAGCACGAATTTAGGAACAAGACGGCCACCCTGGTCTTTCCGAAGCTGGATAACTATAACCAGGCCCTGGACGTGATGGCTGAAGCATTGGGAGTACCCTACCATGGACATGCAGATATCCCTTATGAATGGCAGAAAGAAGTTTTAATTCCGCAACTCCTGAATCAGGGAATTTTCGAGAATATGCTTGAGGAAACCGATTTTATGAAGAAAAATGAAAAGGACACAGTCAAATTGAAAAACATTCTGGGTGACAGCATCCATATTTTTTATTCCCCGGTCGAAAAGAGCATCTGCAGCAACGGCTATGCTTATGATTATGCCCAATTCACTATTCCCGACACACTCTACATGACTTCCTCTGTCTTTGAGGGGGAATGGCTTTTAAGGCCTACCGGAATTAACAAGAACAGCTGGAAGGATAGTGTGGTGGTAGTGAGTGACCAATCTTTCCAACCGGTCAAGGAATTTCTGGCCACCGCTTCCAATGATTCCATTCTGAAAGTCAATTTCCCGAAAAAGTATGCTGGCAGGTATAAGCTTCAATTCAAAACAAAAAGTCTGTTTCCCCGGAAATATCTGATGGTCATCAAAACCCACATGGACATCGGAGGAATATACGACATTTACGTAAATGGCCGGCTGGTCAGGACTTTTGACTATTATGACTATGTCAGGAACAGGGGCATCTATTTCAGTGTGACGGGAAGCAAGGTGCTCCCGGTCGGAAGGTTCAACATCATAGATTGTTGGGTCGACAATATTACCAGTTACCAGAAAGCCGAGATCAGGCTGGAATACAAGGGACCCGGCAATGCGCCCAACAACGGATTGGTGATCGACTGTATTGAATTCAGACCTGAAAGTGATTTGTAAGCATCTTGAAAACCATGATATTTATCGAACGACGAATGGAAAAAACATTCATAATAAAAGCAATGGCGGGCCGCCTGTCAAAGGAAGAAGTGGGGACCATTGCCCAGGGAAATGACGGGGATCATTCTCTCATTTCGCGGATGACAGGGATGGTCATTCTCCTTCTCTTTCTGATCCTGTCAGGAATCCTGGATTCACAGGCCCAGGATACCCTTCTTGTCAAAGGGGTGATCCTCTCAGGCACCAACGAGCCCGTGCCCAATGTCTCCGTCGGGATTGAGGGTTCTTATGATATCCCGTTTCTCACCAATGAAAAGGGGGAATTTCAGGTGAATGCCACCTCTCCCGATGACTGGCTGATTTTAGCCCCTTCCAGCCTTTATAAGAATAAGAGGCTCCAGCTGAACCACCGCCGTTTTCTGAAAATCTACCTTACCGATAACGATCTGGCTTCCCTCGATGACGAACATACGATACTGGCACAGAAAAAGCTTAGGAAAAATATCGTCTCCTCATTCTTTGATCTGCCCATGGGGGATATTTCAGAGACCACGGCCATGACGGTCGATCAGTATTTTCAAGGCAGGGTTCCGGGTTTATTTGTCTCCAACAGGTCGGGAGACCCCGCCAGCGGGGCGGTAACCCTTCTTCGCGGGGTCCGTTCCCTGAACGCCAACAATCAGCCTTTGTTTGTCGTGGACGGCGTAATGTTACCCCCGCACTCCCTCTTTGAATCCAACCTCGACGGCTTTTCCTACAATCCCCTGCTCGGAATCAATCCCTTTGATATTTCCCAAACCACGATCATCAGGGATCCGTCCATAACCGCCGCCTATGGCTCCAAGGCCTCAAACGGACTGATCATCATTGAAACCCTTGATCCCAGTGCCACCAGAACTTCCATTGAGATCAACATCAGAAGCGGGTACTCCCTGACTCCGCCCAACATGATTCCCCAGATGAACAGCGGCCAGCATAAAACTCTCATCAACGAGGTACTCTTCACCTCAGGGATCTACGGCGAACATATGACAGATAAGTACCCGAACCTCTTCCTTACCCCCGAGGATGACCGTTATGTGGATTACCAGCACAACACCGACTGGCAGAAACTCATCTTTGAAAATTCCTTTTTCAGAAACATAGACGTGAAAGTAATGGGGGGCGATGAAATTGCCCGTTACGGCCTTTCCCTTGATTACATTAACAGTGACGGAATTATTAAAACCACCAATTATGACGGGTTCAACCTCCGTTTCGTCAGCCTCCTGAACATATTCACCTGGCTGAAGATGAATGCGACAGTGTCACTTAACAATTACACCTCCAACCTCAAGGAATCGGGAAAGGTCAAAGAGACCAGCCCGATCCTGACCAGTCTGGGAAAATCACCCCTGCTGGGTCCGTATCAGTATGACCTTGAAGGGAAAAGACTGACCACCCTCACAGAAGTCGATGAACTGGGAGTCAGCAATCCCCTGGCCATTATCAACAATTTCAACGGCACCCACAGAAATTACAACTTTGTCCTGTCTCTGGGTTTGCATGCCGACCTGGCAAGGAACCTGAAACTGAACAGTCTGTTCGGACTGACTTACAATGTCCTGAAGGAACAGCTCTATCTTCCCAACAGGGGGATGGAACACTATTACAACAACGAAGCCATCAACGTTTCGAAGATGTCCAACAACAACCTGAATGCGTTTTATAACAACACCTACCTGAATTACGACAAGAATTTCGGTAAAAACCACAAGCTAACCTCCACCACCGGAATCAATATTCTCAACAATGTTTTCGAATATGACTGGGCATTGGCCAAAAATGCCCATGCCAACGATGAATACCGCACGATCAGCGACGGGGAGAACAACCTCAGGGAGATTGGCGGTAGCAACCGGATCTGGAATTGGATTTCGTTATACGAACACCTCAGCTATAGTTACAAGGACAAATATCTGATCAGCGGAAGCCTCTCTCTTGACGGATCTTCTAACATCGGCAAAAATGCCTCCAACACGCTGAAGATCGGCCAAAATCCTTTTGGATTGTTTTATGGGGCGGGAATGGCTTGGCGTGTTTCCTCCGAACCTTTCCTGCACGGTACGGCCTGGCTCGAAGAACTAAAGCTGAGAATCACCTACGGCAGGTCGGGAAACGATGATATCGGGGAATCCAGTGCCCGTAAGTATTACCGGTCGGTGAAGTTCAGGGAGACTGTAGGCCTTTATCCCGCAATTGTCTCCAATGATGAATTGACCTATGAATTTGTGAATCAATCCAACCTGGGAATCGATGCCTCCATTCTTGGAAACAGAATCAGAACCAGCATTGATCTGTTCCGATCCATGACCGATAACCTGCTGATCTATTCCCCCCTGAAACCTTACATGGGTTATGAATTCAGGCCCGAAAACGGCGGAAAGATCAGGAATCAGGGTTGGGAGATCAACACATTTTACCGGATTATTGACAACCGTGCTTTCAAATGGGATTTTCAGGCGAGCCTCGCCTCTTCATCCAATGAAATCGTAAGCATCAATGGGGAAAAGCTCGTCACCGATGTTGAAGGGGCGCAAATCGTCAACCAGATAGGTTACGCCGCCAACAGCTTTTACGGTTATCTTTTTGATGGGGTTTACTCCACCGAAGAGCAAGCCAGGGAAGCCGGACTGGTCAACGACAAACTGATCCCCTTTCGCGCCGGAGATGCCATCTTCCGTGATATTTCAGGTCCCGACAATTCTCCTGACGGAGTTATCAACGATTACGACAAAACCATCATCGGCTCTTCCGCTCCCGATTTCCATGGCGGACTGATGACCTCCCTGACCTATAAAAGGTGGACACTCAGCGCTTTTGCACAGTTCGTATATGGAAATGAACTATTCAATTATGTCCGTTATAAAAACGAAAGAATGAGCAGCTTGGTCAACCAGAGCACCTATGTCCTGAACCGGTGGCAGTATGAAGGACAGGAGACTGACGTTCCCAGGGCTTTATGGGCCGACCCGATAGGAAATTCAGCATTCTCCACCCGGTGGATCGAATATGGTTCCTACCTCCGGATCAAAAACCTGGCCCTGAAATACAAAGTGCCTGAAAAATTCCTGGCTTTCAAGAATGCCGAGTTTTACATCTCCGCCAACAACCTTTTCGTCTTTTCCAAATACCTTGGTTATGATCCTGAATTCGGGTATTCCTATTCCCAGGTGGACCAGGGTATCGACTACGGCCTGACACCCCAGGCGAGGCAATTTGTCATCGGATTAAAAGTTGGTTTATAGTCTATGCTTGCAGTTATGAAACCGTTCAATAAAAAAATCCGTCCCCTTCTCTGTGTCCTCTTATGCGGACTATTCCTGTTTGGATGCAAGGATTTTCTGAATCCCAGGCAAGAGCTGGATATCACCGAAGAAGAACTCTTCAACGACTGGTATGAATACCGGTCCGTGGCAATGGGCCTTTATGCCCTGCAGAAGGAACTTGTTGAACAACTGGTTATCCTTGGCGAACTCAGGGGCGACCTGCTGACCATCACCCCGGGTGCCGATGTCGACCTGGTCGACATTTATAATTTCAACTTCTCGAAAAACAACAAGTATGTCTCGCCGGTCAACTTTTTCAAATTGATTTCGGCCTGCAACAATTTCATAAGGATCCTGGAAAGGGATCATCCCGAAGTGGTCGATCCGTCAATAAACAGGATCACGAATTACGACAGGTTGTATGGTGAGGCCCTGTGCATGAGGGCCTGGACATATTTCAATGCAGCGAGAATATACGGGAAGGTGCCATTTATTCATCAATCGCTGGTCACCATTGAGGAAATCGATAATTACATCAACACTCCCGGCACCTATATTGACAGCGTTTACATCGATTTCTCCATCGGAGGCTATGTGAATGATACCACATTTAACAAGCCCATTGAACTGAAGAAACAATACCTTGACATGGATCTGGTTCTTGACATTTTCATCAATGAACTTGAAACCAAGGTGAAGGAGGTTGGCGTAAATCATTACATCGACAACAACGACAATACCTGGGAGGTTTCGATCTGGAACACCTGGGCCATGAATGCTTTGCTGGGGAGGTTCTACCTGTACCAGGGAGACCTGGCCCAGGCAGTTAAAAAATATGAGAAGATTATTTACAACGACACCAAGAATCTGCGGTACCAGCTTGATGTCAGTTTCGGCCTTGATGGCACGGGAACTTCCAGTAACTGGTATAATATTTTCACCAATATTGACAACCGGGAGCATATATTTACCCTTTGGTTTCGAAAGGCCAACTTCCAGCAAAATAATTTCCAGTCGCTCTTTGAACCCCTGCCGCCCCACCGGTATGTCCTGAAACCCACCCGGCAGGCAATCATCAACTGGGAAACCGTCTGGAAAGGGACCCGGCTTGATGAGTATCCCACCAATCCTGTACGGACCAAGGTTTTGGAAAGAGGGGTGCCCGGAGATTTCTGCAGAGGATATGAGACCTCATACGTTTATATCAAGGACGGTAAAATTATGCCCCGGAAGGACTTTGAGAAAATGCTCATTTACAAAGCCGACGGGGATGACCGCAGCGTCAATGCCATGATGGAGGATGTGGATACCGTAGTCTGGAAGTATTCCATAGGGAAACTGAGGTATGACCAGGATGCCAATTTCATCATTTTCAGGGCTGCGGGTATTCATCTTGACCTGGCCGAAGCATACATCTACTGGGAATATATGCATGGGGGCGTGGTCAGCCCTTATACCCTGAATGCTCTCAACATAGTGAATGACGGCAGTAATTACAGCACGCTGGCCACACGGTTGCAAAAAGGAGTCAGAGGCCGGCTCGGGTTGGGATCGGACGTGGATGCCATAAAAATCCCGAACTACGATTACCAGTTTGACCCATTTACACGTAAGATATTGGGATACAGGGATCTTACCGGCAAACTTTACGAAAAGCAGCTTCTCCTTGAAGAAAGAATCCTGGAGGAAAGAGCCCGTGAACTGGCCTTTGAGGGGGAGCGGTTTTATGACCTTATGCGGGTAGCTCAACGCCGAAAAAACCCGGCTTTCCTGGCTTCAAAAGTCGCCGCCAAGTATCCCGCCGGAAAAAGGGAACAAATCTATAACTACCTCCTGGAGGAGAAAAACTGGTATATTCCTTATTTCGACTTACCGGAAAACAGCCCGCAGGGTGCGGTGCCATGTCCCCAGGCGGGCTCTCCGTCCATGTAACATGGTTAAAAGTCCCTTTTTAATCTGGCGCATTGCCCTGCACCTCAAAGGAGGATTCCTGCCATGGTATTTATCTGTTTTTCAAAATAAACCATAATAAAAAAAGAAGTACCAAAATGAAGCAAACTCATGCACTTCCGCTCCTTTTGCTGCTCTGGTTCGGTTTTCCGCTCCACGGATTCTCTGACTACAGGGAGGAGTTGCTGAAGCTGACCCGGATAGACCTTCTTCCCCGTTTCCAGGAAGAAGCTGCCGTAAGACAGATCTCCAGTTATGATACCACGGGAGGAAATGACGACGGATTTTCAGGGAGGTTCTCCTACCTCAGGAAAGAAGCAGACGGTTTCGTCATTGCAGACCTCCGGGGGAAAGGGGTGATCCAGCGTTTATGGACGCCCACACCTACCGGAGATACCATTCAGTTCTTTTTTGACGGTGAAAAACTCCCGCGGTTGGAATTGAAGTTTTCCGACCTTTTTTCAGGGAAACGATATCCCTTTTTAAGACCTGTAGTTGGGAATGAAATTGGGGGATATTACTCATATCTTCCCATTCCTTATGCGAAAGGATGTATAATCAAATACAAGGGAGAGAGGATGCAATTCATCCAGATCCAATACAGGGAAATAACGGGAAGCGAAGAAGTCACCTCTTTCCCGTCGTCCTTGTCGGAAGGGGAAAAAGAAGCCCTGGCATACGCGGTGGAATTCTGGAAGCTTGCGGGGAATCTCCTGACCGATAAGCTGCCGGCATTGCATGGGGAAGTCAGGTCTGCGGAAATCAGGGTATCGCTGCAACCCGGCGAAAGCAAACCTTTGTTCAGAAGAAACAGGGGAGGACGGATCGTCGGACTGGAAATCCGACCCCTGCAGCCTCTGAATGAACGGTTCAGCGATATAATTCTCAAAGCACGCTGGAATCGGGAAGCGATTCCGGCCATTTATTCCCCCCTGGGTGACTTTTTCGGTTATTCATTTGGAAAACCGGCCATGGAATCGCTTCTTGCGGGGGTATCGCGCGGAATTCACTATAGCTATCTTCCCATGCCCTATGACAAGAGCGCCTTGCTGGAACTCGACTACCTGAAGAATGACCGTTTTGCACAGGGTGAAATGACTTTTTCGGTAACCGTGTTTTATACCGATGATAAAAGGAAACCTGATGAAGGTAAATTCTATGCCGAATGGAAACGTACGATCGGACCACCCCTGGGACAACCTGTTACCCTCCTGAATAAGAAAGGGAAAGGCCATCATGTGGGTACGCTGTTGCAAGCCCAGGGATTGAATCCGGGCATGACCCTCTTCTTTGAAGGCGATGACCGTTGTACGGTGGATGGAGAGCTCAGGCTCCACGGAACCGGTTCTGAAGATTACTTCAACGGCGGATGGTATGCCCTGCCCGACCGGTGGGACCAGGCTTTCAGCCTTCCCCTTCACGGCAGTCTCTCCTATTCCGTTCCGCTGGCCAGAACGGGAGGCTACCGGTTTCTGATGACAGACAAAATCTCCTTCGGAAAAGAGATCGACCTGACCATCGAGCATGGTCCTGAAAATAACAATATCCCTGTCGACTATACCTCCCTGGCATTCTATTATTGTGACCGGCCTCCCCGCTCCAACCTGGCACCGGAAGAAAAGCACCTCGAAAAACCGGCCATTCCGGCAACCATGGAATATTGGATTCAGCTGCTGCCCGTTAAGGCCCTTGCCATGGGAACCACCCTTTCACATACCCGGTCCGGGGATGAAAAAGATCATAACAGACGCGATATTTTCTTAATCAAATCGGAAAAAAGCGGGTTTGCTAAGTTTGAACTGGAAGTGCCCTCCGACGGGGAATACAAACTCTATATCTCCTATTTCAAAGGCCCGGCCTGCGGCCCCTTTTCCGTTTATCAGCGGCAGATACCGGTGAAAGAGCATTCTGACGCCTATGCCCCGGAAGAAAATTTTATTGAAAAGGAGTATGCCGGAATTCTGAATATCAAAGAAGGAACCAACACCATCACCATCCATCTGGAAGAAAATCAGAGAAATTCTGACGGGAACAGTTTCATGTTACACAGAATCTACCTGGAAAAGAATCCTTAACTTCAAATATGGAAGACAAATTGACAAGCCACTCAACACGTTGCCGGAAAAAACTCAGTCACCTGATTTTTGGGATGTTCCTGCTTGTGTTTCCGGCGGGTGCCGGCGGTAAGACGGTCACCGGACCGGTGATGCCGGGCAACCTGAAAGACTATGTGGCCGCCATCCAAACCGGAGAATTGGGGAACAGCCGGAAAAGTATCCGCTACAAGTCGGTCAGCAAAAACGTCACCCGGGTCAGGATAACTTTTGACCTGAAAGATACCCTGCACCTGGATGACTGGCAGGTAAACATCCTGCCGGCCTTCAGCCCTGACTTTCACTGGGCTCCCCATCTTACGCCCACCGACGAACATATTATTGCCCAACATCTGTTCCGCTCTCCGGCCATGGTATGTTCTTCTTCCGGCCGGTTGCTTACCTTAATTCCCGATCTTGACCTTCTGGCAAAAACGCAGGGTCCGCCCTGGTATATGGATCTTGACGCCCGAAATAATGTGATGACCCTAGGAATGAGCCACTCCGCGGTCAGGGAACATGTGCTGTATGTCAGAACACCCGGAGCTTGCTATTCCCCCGGAAAAGTGGAGATTGGTTTTTATCTCATCACCAGTGATCAAAAAGATAAAATCTTTAACCCCTGGCGCAAAATTAACTCCTTCCTTTGGAAAAAATGGGGCAAGCAGGAATGGAAAAAACTGGCAAAAAGCCGTGACGGGCTGAAAAACCAGGTTGCGCATGCATATAACTGGGCCTTCGGATCCTGGGAAAAAAGCGTTTGGCAGGAATTTGAACTGAATGGTCAACAAGTGGGAGCCCCGGTTTTTATCGTCAACACCACCCAAAGTCCCAACTACCCCGGTGAGGTCAATGAAAGGGAGTTCCGTTCCGTCTGGAACCAGGCTTGGTTCAGTTCGCTTCGTTCAGCGCAGGGATTGTACCGTTATGCCCGAAGGGAAAATAACCGGGAACTAATGAACTATGCCTTGAAAACAAAGGAACTGGCTTTGGCCTTTCCGCAAAGGAACGGACTGTTTCCCGGGTTAACAGGAACAGAAATGGAAACCGTGGAGGTGAACGGCGAAAAATACAACCGCTCGAAAGGGTGGAATACCTTTTTCTTCGGAAATAGCAACAGGAATCCCTATACCTGGGATGCCCGCCTCGCCCCATACCATATCCTGGATATGAGCTTCACCGCCAATCAGATGCTGATCTGGTATACCGAACTGGAAAAAGACGAACGGCTGCTCACCTATGCCACTCAATATGCCGATGCCCTCCTGAAACTTCAGGACGAAGAGGGATTTTTCCCGGGATGGCTCTCGATTGATTCCCTCAAGCCCATGGAATATCTGAACAAATCCCCGGAAACCTCGATGTCGGTCACCTTTCTGCTCCGCCTATACCAGGTGACCCAGGAAAGGAAGTACCTTGTACCGGCCCTGAAAGCGCTGAACGCGGTGGCAGACCGCATTATCATGGAAGGGCAGTGGGAGGATTTCGAAACCTATTGGTCCTGCTGCCGCTATGGGAGTGATCACCTTGTCGGCAGGAAAGTCCTCCGGAACAACCAATTCAAACAAAATACCCTTTCGATGTATTGGACGGCAGAGGCCTTGCTTGACGGTTACCTCATTACCGGGGAACGGAAATACCTGCAATACGGGGAAAAAACCCTGGATGAGCTGCTGATGTACCAGGCATCCTGGCAACCCCCGTATATCTATATCAGGGCCATAGGGGGATTCGGGGTCATGAACTGCGACGGAGAGTGGAACGATTCACGGCAGAGCCTTTTCTCGGAATTGATCCTCCGGTATGGAAGGGAACTCCACCGAAAAGAGTATTTGCAAAGGGGATTGGCTGCCCTCTATGCCTCCTTCGAGATGATGTACTGTCCTGAAAATCCCGAAACGAAAGCGCAATGGGAAAAAGCATGGCCATTTTTCGGTGAGGAGGATTATGGATTTATGATGGAGAATTACGGCCACGGAGGGGTGACCGGCCCCGAAGGAATAGGAATAGGCGAATTTACCATCTACGATTGGGGAAATGGAGCGGCCGCAGAAGCATATAACCGGATTGCCGACCACTTCGGGGAAAAATTCATTGCCCGCCCCCTTTGGAAACCAGAAAAAATAAAACCTATCAACCTTCCATGAACCTACAATAGAGCCGGAACAATATGAAAAATGAAAAGTCTTTTGCACGGCAGGTCATGATCCTGCTGGTATTGTTGCTGGCGGGTCTTCCGACCTCCGGCGGAACCAGGTATTATATCGATTCCGTTAAGGGATCAGATTCCCGTTCAGGGCTATCTGAACGCCAAGCATGGAAAACCACCCTGCCTGTCACTCATCTTCATCTGGTTCCCGGCGATACCCTACTCTTTGCCGCAGGCTCCCATTTTTCGGGAGGATTGGAAATCAGGGATTCCGGCACCGAAGGATCACCGATCGTGCTTACCCGGTATGGAAAGGGGAAAGCCCCCCTTTTTACCAATCCCGACCGTGAGGTGCTCGGCGGAAATGCCATTCGTCTTTCAGGCAGCTATCTGAAGGTGATGGGATTGTCCTTTTACGGCTGCGCCGCTGCGCCCGACCACGACCAGTATTATACCGACATCTGGGAAACAGGTGCGGTCCGGATCATGCTCGGGGCCAATTATTGTACCGTTTCACACTGCGAATTCTCCGACTGCCCCAAGGGAGTTCAGTCGACCGGAGAGCATTCCCTGATTACCCGCAACCATTTCCACAGTGCCAACAAACGGCCCCTTTCCTTTCCCGGATGGGGGCCCATCGCCATTCATCTGGGAAACAGCAACCAGGAAGTCTCTTACAATATCATCAGAGATTATTATTATATCGGCGGAGAATTCGGCGCTGACGGGGGAGCAATAGAACTAGATGACGGAAGGAATCCGAAAAGAAATATATATATCCATCACAACTACAGCCATTCCAACATGGGCTTCCTGGAAGTCAGCTGGAATGCCGATATCAGCAAGACCGAGACATACGAGCTGCGGGTGGAATATAACGTAAGTGATGATTACCAGGATTTTGTGATGCTGTGGGCTCCTACCCATGACGCCACCATTGAAAACAATACCATACTGCGCCGTCAACAGGTGAAAAATGCCATCGTGCCGGCCGTGTTTTGCTGTGATTACGGCGGTGTGACCATCAGGAATAACATCATTGTGGTGGATTCAACGGTGACTGTTTTTACCTGCGGCAACACAGATGATCATCACCATACCCACAATCTCTACTGGTCGGTCGACGGGAGTCTTCCCAGGCTAGGAACCTCCCTTCATCCTACAGAGTTGTATCAGGTGAATCCCTGCTTCAAGGGAAAAGGGAAGGCCCCCTATACCTATCAGCTGAAAAAAAGAAGTCCCGCCGTTGACAAAGGTACGATCACCGGCAGGACCTCCGTGGTTGATTTCAAGGAAACCCCTGTTCCCTTAGGCAAGCATCCCGATATCGGGGCGTTTGAGGTTCAGGTTTCCGGGCTCCGGAAATAAGTAGCCCCCCGGGGGTGGTGTTATTCTTCGTTTCCCCACAAGGTAGGATCATTCCCGTGGTTTTTACGCCATTCATGTCTCCAGCGCAAGATCTCATTGGCGCCGATATAAGGCATGAATTTGCGGTGTTCCTTGTCGGGGATCGGGGCGACCCCTTTTGCCTCCAGGGTATACCAGTAAGCCACGCTGGCCAGATCCAGCGTGAGCACGTTGGCATGTCCGTGCTCAATGGTAGCCTTCAGGGATTTGTCGAAATAGATCGGATCTGTGATATGAAACCGGAAGACATGGGTGCGGTAGAGCCAACCAGTTTCATTGGAGACTCTGGGATATCCGTAAAACGGATGGAGATAGTGCGTCCGTGGACACCAGGAGGTGTTAAAGTAATCCTCCGTCCCTGTTCCGTGAATGGAAGCTTTTTCTTCACCGTCAATGAAAAACATGTCATCCCCTTCACCATACCACATGATACTGGGATTCTGGACGTAATAGTTAACCCCGACAAAATGGCCTTTTCCTTCGATTTCAGCAAAGATGTAGTTGTCGGTACCGAAAGGATTTAATGGGACCTTTTTATCCAGAACTCCCCATTCGTTTTCCCCGGCTTCGGGGGCTGCTGTGATCTTCCTGTTAAACCAGGCATGGAACCGGCCGCTGTTCTTGGGAAGCTGGTCCATTTCGACATAGTCGATGTAATAATAGAAGGCATCAATGGCGATATCCGCCTGGTTCTCGATAATAATCTTGGCTCCGTTTTCAAAGGGCATCTGGAAATAGGAGACCATACCTGTTCCTCCGGCCGGCCCTACCGACAGGGGAAGAGAGGTGTAGTCATAACTTTCGTTCCATCCCTGACCAAAAAACGGACCGATCGGGGAAAGTACCGAAGGTTCCTCCAGCCCGTCCCAGTACATCTTCAAAATGATGTCGCTACGGTTTAACTGTTCGGGCCGGGGAGCGATGGTCACCCAGATATGCGTGATGATACCCGCCCCTTTGACATCAAACAATGTGCGGCTCTCCCCGGGCTTGATCATATACACATTGTCCCCGTTCCCCCCGGTGCGGTCATAACTGCTGACCCTTTTGGAGCGAACCCCCTCCTTGATGGTCGTCAGTCCCGATAACAAATCAGTCGTCTGGGCCATACTCGTGAACATGATAATACCCAGCATGGCAGCAATAAATACTCTTTTCATAGGATTAAAAATTAAGTATTATTTGGTTAAAGAAAATTACAAGCCGATTCCGGCGTTTCGGCATACATTCCTATTTATAATTCAGCTTTTGTTGAACCTCATCGTTCCAATAAAAGGGGGCCAGGTACAATCCTCCGCGCACCAATCCGCAATGACTGATATACCATGTCCCGTTTTCATCGGTAATAAACTCCGGGGCATGGGCTTCGAGGATGGCCACTTCGTCTTCATCCCGGTCCCAATAAAAGAGGTCCCTTGACCGGTAAACCTTTGTGGTCACATAACTGGCTCCCGGACCGATGAACAGGTAATACCAGTCCCCCCTGCGGATCACTACCGGAGATTCGGTATTCCCCCCCCAGGTGCCTTTTTCATGATCCCTGAAGACCACGATACGCTCCTGCGACCAGTGCAGGAGATCGTCACTGGTCCGGGCGGCCACGATGTGATAACCGCCATGAGGTTTGGTAGTGGCTGTGTAATAGATGATCCAGCGATCATTCAGTTCATCATGAAAGACAAAGGGATCCCGCCCGTCATAACCCTCGGTAAAGAGCGGATTTCCAACATACCTCGACCATTCATACAGATCCTTGCTGGTAGCCAGGTTGATTTGGTACCGCCGGTTGTCAGGATCCCCACCGCAATAAAACATATAATAAATATCCCCTTTTTTCACGATATGGGGCGCCCACAAGACCGTTTCAAAGAGATCACGCCGCGCCGACAAAGCATATGGCTTCTTCTCCCATTTCCCCATGAGGCTGTCGGCAACGGCATGGGCCAGGTGACCGTGAATATCCTCTTTGGGAGCATCCCTGCCGGTGATGCCGATCATATGCCATTTCCCGTCAGGCCCCCGGATGAAACAATGGTCATTTATATACCACTGATCCTTTTCTCCGACACTTTGATCAAAGATTTTTTTGAATTCCCCGTTCCCCACCAAGGGAAGGTCATTGGGACTCTGACCCCTGCCCGTCAGAATGACGGAGCATAAAAGTCCCAAAGTCGTGATCCATCTCCTCATATTGCTTAAAGGTTTAAGTTAATTCCCGATCCAAATTTAACAAATGAAACAAGGCAAGCGGCCGATAACCTGAAAAATAACAGGACTATATACTTTAATTAATCTGTTTCCCTCTTTAATTAACTGTTAAACAGATAAAAATAATAATTTTACAAATCCTTTTGACGGAAGCTCTTACAGGCAGCATGATTTAAAGAAGGAACTGTTCCATTTATTGCGGGTGACTTCACGCAGGTGGCAAAATATACTCAAAAATGGAAAAGGGAGATGGTCTGAAGTGTTATCTTTGAAAACTGGCGCATATAACAAGGATGAAGATGCGAAAAAATTGCCTTTTTATTCTGCTTGGTTTCTTGTTTCTGTCAGCCGAAAGTGCCGGTCAGGGATACCAAAGCGGCCCCTCCATTCCTTGGTTTAATCCCGTAACTGCCTATCGCAGTTGGGATACCTACAAGTCGGACGTATACCAGGGAGGGGCGGCCCGCTTCACGAATATATCAGGCGATGTTCCCGTGGTCAGGATAGGAGAGGTGGGTGCTCTCCTTCTTGAATCGGTTAAGCCATCGGGTTGGTGGAACGTGATTTTCAGAATCGGCAACGGAATGGCCGTGAACGGCCTCCGCATGGGAGATCACCCCCTGTTGCATCTGCGGCTCAAATGGGAGAAAATTGCCCGGGGAGCCAACCTGGAAATACAGCTTTTTTCACAGGAAAACAATGTAAAAGCAGGCTTTCCGGAACAATCGGCCGGCGTGCTCCTCAGCCATTACCTCTCCCCCGTGACCGAATGGAAGGATGTGTATATCCCCTTGGCCGATTTCGTGAAAGTCAATCCCAGGATCAACCTGACCAGGATTCACCTTCTCCGGTTCGTGGGCACCGGCTTTTATGCCGATACCAACAGAATGCTCATCGAAAGGATGGAAATCGTGCCTTCGGTTGAAAATCCCTATCAGGACGCCTGGAAGGTTAATCAGGTCGGTTTTTTGCCACAGCAGCAAAAACTGGCCTTCATCAGTTTTGACAAACAATACCCTCCTGAGGGGGAGCTGCAGGACTTTTCCCTGGTGGCTGCAGGTACTGATTCCGTGGTTTTCAGAGGAAAGCTTGTTAAGAAAACACCTTACAATACCGAGGAGTGGGGGCAGGACGGAGATGTGGTCTATCATGCCGATTTCACCTCTGTTCAGGAACCCGGGAGTTATACACTGAGGTTAGAGGAACCTTTTCAGGAATCCCCTGTATTCGCCATCTCCGATACGGTTTACAACCGGATTTTCAGGGATGTCCTGCGCTTCTTTTACTATTCCCGGTCAGGGGAAGCCATCACGGAACCCTATGGCGAAGGACATACACGACCTGCCCTGTTCGAAAACGGAAATCATGCCGGGTATGATTACAAGGAGGGAACGCGGGATGTCAGAGGAGGGTGGTTTGATGCCGGGGATACCCATATGGATACCCATGCCCCTTTTGAAGCCGTCTGGTGGCTGTTGGAAACCCTCCGGCAGTCAGGCAGCAAGGTACAGAAAAAATCGCTCAACCTTCCCGAATCGGCATCGGGGCAAAACGACCTGGTCGAGTTGATTAAATATGAGCTTGACTGGTATGAGAAACTCCGGAATGCTGACGGATCGACCCATTTTTTTGTCACTCAGCACAGCAGGCATCCCCTCCCGACAGTCAGTGATGTCTCTTCATCGGCGGCAGCAGTTCTGGCCGCCTTATTCGCCAAAGCCTACCCCTTGTTTAAAAGTTACCCCTGTTATGCGGAATATGCTGACACTTTACTGGCTCATGCCGAAAAATCATGGACATGGCTGTCGGAACATCCCGGGAATGTCAGCCCTATTGATCCGGCCACAGGAAAAGAATACGGGTATAGCCTCGATGACGGCCACGACCAGGCCATACGGGCCACCGCTGCCATCAACCTCTTCAATGCCACCGGCAAGCCGGAATATAACAACTGGTTCGTTTCCCGTTTCAGCAACCCGCTCTCCGATTATCATGAAAACCAGGCCTGGGGCGGAATCATCAGCGGACTCGAACAACAATGGATCAATCTGGGGTACATGGATTACATTCAATCCCCCCGTCCGGAGGCCGACAAAATCATCATACAGAAACTTAAAAATGAATTTATCAGGCTCGCCCTATGGACGATGGCGCGCATTGAATATACCTCGTACAACATTCCCCTGGCGGCTCCCAACCACCTTTTCTGGGGCTCTTCCGGGCTGATTGCCACTCATGCCTATGTTTATGACCAGGTATACCAGTGGACCCGGCAGGTGAAATTCAAAAACGCAATGACCCACTGTATCGACTGGATCCTGGGCAGGAATCCCGTCGGCCGTATCTTCGTCACCGGTTATGGAGATGCGCTTCACGGGGTCGATTTGTACAGCTTTTTCTGGGACGACAACTTCAATGCGCCCCCCGGGTACCTCTGCGGAAATATCAACGCTTTTGACGAGACCACGATCCCCATCATCAGTCACCCATGGAAAAGGTTTCTCAACGTTCAATCAGCCCCCACCCTTGAACCCGGCATTTACTGGAATGCGGAACTGGCCTGGCTGATGGGCACGATAGCCGCCAATGCTGGGCCATGGCGCGACTGCAACGGAGATCCCGGAGGAACCGCCTTTACCGACAGCTGCGGAGTATGTGCGGGAGGCCTGACAGGCCTAAGCCCCTGCCTGCCGGTAACGGCTATTATCCATCCCCAGGCTGACGATCAGATCAGAATTTATCCCAATCCTTCGGTCGCCGTTTTCCACATTGCGGGATCTGCAGGAGACGTCTGGCACCTCTTTTCCCTTCCAGGCACCCTGCTCTCTTCCGGAAAAAACAACTTCATTGACCTGAAAAACCACCCTCCAGGGATCTATTTTTTAAAAATCAGAGGGAAAACTTTTAAAATTATAAAAAAATAGAGTTCCGGAGAGTCTCTTCCCACAAAATCCAGATGATCGTTTCAATTCATCCTTAGCATTTTATGAAGGTGCTGA
Organism: Prolixibacteraceae bacterium UBA1413; assembly: GCA_002304925.1. Classification (GTDB taxonomy): domain Bacteria; phylum Bacteroidota; class Bacteroidia; order Bacteroidales; family Prolixibacteraceae; genus UBA1413. The sequence goes on along the minus strand of DBPT01000032.1, from coordinate 169,433 downwards.
AATTAATAAACTTATAAAAAACTTAAACGATTAAATAATTTTGGGTTTCATGAGCTTTTTTTTGTTTTTTTTTCTCATATTTGTTAGAGATAAACTATAAAACGATGGCTATGAAAAAAATTTTACTATTGCTACTTTTGGTATCCCTGTTTGCTCCCCGGGTTTTTGCTCAGGAGAAGGATACCATCACCTACCTCATGATCACGGAGGCCCGTATGGATGAGATCCGGTGGAATTACGTGGAAATAACCAACATGCACCCCACCAAATCCGTTGATCTCTCCCAGTTTGAATTCGGAGAAATCGATTCCTGGACCGATTACTGGAGTCCGGCGCCCCATCGGTGCATCAGATTGCCCAAGGTGATGCTGGGCCCCGGTAAATCGTTTACCATGGCCAATATCCAGGACCTGTCCCCCCAGCTGGCCAAAGTCAATCCTGAAGAATGGAAATACAGCATTTCCACCATTGAAGAGTGGCTGACCGTGGCCGATATGGGATTGTATAAAATCGAGTTTGGACAAACTCCTCTCCCTATCGACAGCGTTTCGCCCGTGGGCTGGGAAGCCCTTGACAACTGGGCTGGCCGTGGAGCCTGGTACCTCGAACAGCATTTTGCCGACGGCGATTCCGTTGTTGTGGATGCCGTCAACGCTGATCAAAGCAACCCGGATCATCCCGGAAGACCGGGTTATGGCCCCAGAGATTGTGCAGGAGTGACCGGAGCCACCGGAAATTCCATCCTGATCAGAAAATTCAAGTATAAAAACGGGAGTTTGGACTGGGACAAACAAAAAGGAGTTGATCTGGGCGACTCGGAATGGATGCCCATTCCCGTTACAATGGCCAAACCCTGGGGACCCGAGGAGGTGAAACAACCCCTTTTCTGGACCATCGGCAACCATGGCAACTACACCCTGACCCCGGAAAGCTTCACATCCTCAACCATTGAAATCAACTACACCGACACGGTGCTTACGGTGCCATGGGGTGTCAGGAGGGGATGGAGGATCATGCACGAATTCGAAAGGGATCGTGCCACCGGCAAAGGGAACGGTTTTGCCTGGAATTATCACCGGGCCAAAACCCATGAGGATTCAGCCTTCGTTTCCGTCAGGACCGGCGACGTGCTGACCATCTATGCCGCCGGCAACGAACTGCAGATCTGGAATTTTGACATCGTTACCAAACCACCGCAACCAGGCGACAATATCGTCATCCCCTTGAACGTCCTTTCGGATGACGGAACCTACGGAGGCCATTATTTCAATGTATCCGACGGTATTTCCGGTATGGACACCATCTATGATGTGGGATGGGCCACCCGGGTCGACACCCTGTTGAAATACCTTGAAAAAGCACCCAAAGCTTCTTGGGAAATCGTTTACAAGGATGGCTCCGACCGCCCCGACCTGATCAATGGCGACATCCTGAAGGTAACCGCAGAAAATGGAGCCGTGAAGAATTACTATATCAAGATCGATGATTATCTGCCGAACCACAATGCCAACCTGGCCGCCATTACCTGGCCCGACATACCGGCCTCCTTCCTGGAAATTGCACCGGTATATGGATGGAAAGGCGACACCATTCCCGGGTTCACCCCTTCGGTTAACCAATACAACTTTATGGTTCCCTTGGAATACAACGGCGTTCCCGCCCTTGTGGCCAAAACCGAAAATATGAACGCCAAGGTCTCCGTCCAGAGGGCAGTCAACACCGACGGCACCCTGGCTGAAAGAACCATGATCTTCAATACCACCGCAGAGGATGATACCACTTTTGCACAATACAGGGTAGTCCTTGAAAAAGAGAAAGACCCGTCCCACCTGCAGCCTTACTTCGGAGAACCTTTCTTTTCGCAGTACGTCTTCAAGGAACAATGGAGATATAACACTTTTGTGGAGATTTACAATCCCGGGAACCAGCCCCTCGACCTCAGCAAGTATATGATCGTTCAACTCTGGTCGGGAACAGCTGCCAATGCTGTGCAAGCTTACTCCGGCACCGATCAGTGGGCCAACCGCTGGAACAAATATGTTCCGGGATACATCTGGCAGAGCGAATCGGAATGGCTGGTAGAGCCGGCCATACTGGTCCAGGACCTGAATGTCAATCCCATTGTGGCCCCGGGTGAGACCTTTGTCTTCGGCGTGGCGGGAAATTCCTGGGAGTATGGATTGGACCACCACTGGCAGGCGGCCAATATCGATGTTAACTTCAGTAAAAATCCATGGGGTCAGACGGTTCCCGAAGGCAATAATGCAGCCATGAAATGGATCAACCATATGATTTACCTTCTGAGAATCGACAACGATTCGGTGACCAGTGGCCTGAAACCCGCTACCGATCCCAATGACTTCACCGCCATCGATGTTATGGGCGCCGGGGCAGGCAACTGGTATGTCGCCGGACACATGGGCGATCAACGGTTTAGCATCACCCGCAAACCCCACGTCCAGAAAGGGAATCCGGTACCAGGTGCTTCTTTTGGCCCCCAGAACGGCCCCGAACTGGAGCCTTTCGGCACCTTACAGGAAGGTACCCATGGCGTGGAATGGGCCTGGTATACACCGAACTATTATTACAACCAGGGTTTTGGCTGGGCTGATGCCGAACTCGGGATCTCGCGCGGAATTGGCAGCCACAACATGAATCCAGTAACCTTCTATAAGTCCTACATCACTTCTTCGGTGTACAAGGTCAGTCCGGGATATAGCATGGACGAAACAATCAGGGGGGTAATCAGCCATACAACCGTCGACGAATTCTTGTTAAACATCAACAAGGAAGATCCCGGCCAGAGCCTTACCCTGATCAGCAAGGCCACCGGGCAGCCATTGACCGGGACCAACCAACTGCTGGACGGGGATGCCCTTGTCGTGCTTTCGGCCGACAGCGTGAATACCACAAAATATATCCTCAATGTAACCGATTTGGGGCTCAGCCGTGATGCCATCCTGAAATCGAAAACTTACTACATCAGCGTGGAATGGACTGAAGGAGAGATCTTTTTGATCCCTCAAGGCACCACCCTGAAAACCGTTCTTCAAAACCTTACGGTCCCCTTGGGGGCAACCCTTACCATCTTAGACGCACAAGGCAGTTTTGTGCCACTGCAAATGAGAAATTTCGATTCCACATATGTGGATGTGCTGGTTAATGACCAAATCTTTATGGAGGTGGTTGCCGAAGACGGCGTTACGAAAATCCTCTATCAGCTTAAACCTGATACAAAGTCCAGCGATGCTTTCGTAACTTCCAACCTCTACGCGGTGGACCAGCAGAAATCCAACATTGCCCTGGTGCCGCGAGGTACTTCCCTCACGACTTTCCTGTCTAACTTGTATCCCGCCACGGGAGCCACAATAAAAGTCTATGATAAGAAAGGCTATGAAAGAACATCGGGAACCATTTACCAGGACGATAAACTGGTGGTCACCGCTGCCGATGGCGTTCACCACAAGGTGTACTATCTCTCCATGTTGCTGACCAAGGAATTGATGGGGGAAACCACCGATTATCTGGCCTATGTGCTTTCTGATCTCTACGATGTGGACCAGATTAACATGATCATCTCCGGACCTTCCTCCGAACTTCTGGTCACGGAGTTCCTCAAAAACATCTATGCCTCCTTCGGCGCCACCGCCGTAGTTGTCAACGAACAGGGAACCGTGAAAACCTCAGGCGACCTCGACCGGAACGATATGGTCAGGGTAACCGCCGCCGACGGAAAAACGGTGGCCTTCTACACGCTCCAATTGGATTTCACCTCGGTTGACCTGATAGGAAACCGTGACCTGTTGATCTACCCGAATCCAACCCATGAGAACGTCAACATTCAGGGAATGAACGCAGGAAACAGAATCAAAGTGGTTAACCTGCTGGGGATGACGGTAATCGATAAACTGGCCGGAAAATCACTGGAAGTAATTTCCCTGGACAGGCAACCTGCCGGAATCTACCTGATCACCGTATCAGATGATCATCAAATAATAGGTAAGTTTAAAGTGGTTAAAAAATAATCACTATTCTTTTTAAAGTAAGAGCCTGTATATCAGGCTCTTACTTTTTATAGCATACAATTGACCATGAAGTATCTTTTTTTTCTGCCCGCAGGATTTCTCCTAGTACTGCTTTCCTGCACGCCCCGGTCCCAGCTGCCTCAGGATCTTCGCGCGAAACTAACCGCCTACCCTGCCATTGGCGAGTTTCTGGAGAAAACGGCTTATGACGGCAAAGCGGAAGCCCCCTCCGGATATGCCCTATACCGGTTTATTAACCACAAATCGAAAGACAGCGTATATGTCGCCTGGTCTGTTTCGGGCCAACAAGACGAATCCCTGCCGTTAACGGGTAACTTTTGGGTTTTTGATACTTCCCAGGTGAACCTGCCACTTCCTGTTCCGGGAAATGAAATTAAAACGGCTGAAATTCCCCTCTTCCTCGCTCCGGCTCCCGGATTGAGTCCGGTCATCGGCTCCATCGGTGCCGAAGCCCTGCCGCAGACTCCTTTTCCCAGTGACGGGGATCTTTGGTTTTCAACCTGGGCCGATGATGACAACCTTTATGCCAGCTGGGGTGATGGCAAAGGGCCCCTTCAGGAGAATGAAGAGACTCCATGGGTGGACATGGGCATTGCCAGGATTTCGGGCTATTGTCCGCAGCTTCAAGCCTCGGTGAGGTACAGGGAAGACCCTGTTCCCCCGCTAGAACAAAATGATAAACCCTCAAGCCTCATTTTCCTTGACCATACGCTATGGGGCCATTTCCACTCTCCCCTGGGAGATGCCCGTCTGGGGTACCTGGCCCGCTCTTCTGACTATGGTCTGACCTGGGAAAAAATCGGGTTTTTCGCCGACGGAGAAAAAAAGAAGAGTAAATCCCCGTGGACCCGCGATAACCACTCCCCCTTCAGATGTTTGTTCTTCATCAATATGGGCAGGAATTATGCCCTGAATCAGGACGGATATGTCTATGCCCTGGGCATTGGAACCGAATGGCACTGGATGCAGCTGGACGTTTACCTCACCCGTGTCGAAAAACAGCTTATCGGCAATTATCAAGCTTACCAGTACCTTTCAGGATATGACGCCAATCATCAACCACTGTGGTCCGACGATCAAAGTGATGCCATCCCTGTGGATGGGCTCATGACCATGGGACAGGGATCGGCCATGTACCACGAAGGAACTGGTCGATATCTTTTTCTCACCGACAGGGAACTGTTCGACGCTCCCCACCCCTGGGGTCCCTGGACTTTCGCAGGCTCCTGGACCACCTGGTTTACCCGGCCCGGCAGAACAGAATGGCAGGGAGGCTACCAACCCGGAATCATCTCCAAGGATACCGGGAAAGATTATTTTTGGTTTTCCATTGCCGGTCAAAACCAAAGACCTCGTATAACCTACGCTTTTAACCTTGGAAAAATGAACCTCTTTCTCAAAAACCTTAACACATCCAAAGACGAAAACAATGGATTTTAAATTTTTGAACATCTAAAAGAAACTTGTTCACGGAGAAAACCGGCTGTAAGGTATTGCGCGCCCCCAAGGGCCATGAAATCAAAATTCCCCTGCCTCAAAGCTGACCATTATGAACCGAAGGATATTCCTGCTCCTGGGAGCGCATTCCACCTTGGTGTGGGCGTTGGCCGGAAAAAGCCTGGCCCAAACAGTCGCCTGCCTGAAAAGCCGTGAGTATTCCCTCCCGGTCCTCCCCGATCTTCCCAATCAGGTCATGCCTGACCTGATTGGCGCCCCTGACGATCCGGCTTCCTGGCCCAGCTTCCGGGAAATGCTGTTTTCCTGGCGGAAAGAAATGAAAAAAAACAGCTCCCCCGATTCCCGGTATGACCGCCCGGAATACGCCTGGTGCTCCTCGGCTTACAACTGTTATTTTCTGATGATGGGAGACCGCCTTTTCCTCGACCCTGAAAAAGGAGAATTTACCGTTGAACGCTTTCTGGAATATACTGAAAAGGAGTTCGGCAGAATAGACATGGTGGTCTTGTGGCATGCTTACCCCAGGATTGGACTGGATGAAAGAAACCAGTTTGATTTTTACCGGGAAATGCCGGGTGGAATTCCCCAATTAAGAAAAATTACAGATGAATTTCACCGTAGAAATGTCAAAGTCTTCATCAACTACAACCCCTGGGATACGGGCACAAGACAAGAATCGGCGTCGGACAGCGATCTCCTTTCCTCTCTGATCGGTGACCTGGATGCCGACGGGATTTTCCTGGATACATTATCGGAGGGAAATCCTGAACTCCTGGAAAAAGTAGAGGCCGTGAAGGAGGGGGTGGCCTTTGAAAGCGAACTGGCCCTTCCTGCAGAACAGATCCCCCATCACCAGATGTCCTGGGCACAATGGTTTACCGACACTCCCACCCCCGGAATCCTGAGAAATAAATGGCTGGAAAGAAGGCACATGCAACATGCCATAAGCCGGTGGAATAGCGACAGGACATCCGACCTGCACACCGCCTGGATGAACGGAAGCGGTACCATGATTTGGGAAAATGTCTTCGGCCAATGGATGGGATGGAACCAAAGAGACAAATCCTTTCTGCGGTCCATCTCCCCGATCCAGAAACGATATACCGGTCTTTTCTCGGGCGAAGGCTGGACGCCGCTGGCCCTGATTCCGGAAAAGGAACATCTTTACGCTAACCTTTGGCAAAAAGAGGGAGTCAGGTTATGGACACTGGTAAACAGGTCAGATCGCCCGTTGACAGGGAGTCTCCTGTGTGTGGACCATCATCACGGGGACCAATATTATGATCTGATCCAGGGTAAGAAAATCAGACCGGGAGCCTCTCGTGGAAAACAAAGCCTTAACGGAGTTATTCCTCCCCGGGGGATAGGGTGTTTTTTGGCTCTTCCGCCTACGCAAAGAGGCAAGGATTTCCGGCTTTTTCTTGCAAGCCAGGCAAGAATCAGCCAATCCTGGAATCTCACTGCTGATTTTCCGGCCCTCAAAGCCACGCGGAGACCTGTCGCACCCACCAGGGCTTACCCGGTTACTCCTCCCGGAATGGTCAGAATAGATGCCTTCACGGGACCTCAACAAAGGATTTTCAGGGTCAGGGAAACCGGTTGTTACACCTCCACCGATCCCGGTTTTATAAATGAAGTTTATCCGGCTTTGCACCACAACGTTACCTTGCAGATTTATGAAGAATTTCCGCCTTTTCTGATCGATGAAGTACCGGTTACCAACCGCATGTTCCGGGCTTTTTTGGAGGCTTCAGGATATGCCCCGGCCAACCGGGAAAATTTCCTGAGGCATTGGAATCATCATGAAATCCCTCACGGAAAGGAAGATCATCCCGTTGTTTATGTGAACCTTGCCGATGCCAGGGCTTTCGCCCTCTGGGCAGGGAAAAGGCTTCCCACGGAAGGGGAATGGCAGTTTGCCGGCCAGGGATCAGACAGGAGAAGGTACCCATGGGGGAACCATTGGTCAGAGGGAAAAGCCAATGGAGGGGAGACCGGTGATACCACGCCAGTAAGGACCTTCCCTGAAGGGATTTCCCCTTCGGGGTGTTACGACCTCTGTGGAAATGTCTGGGAAATGACGGAAAGCGAATACCTCGACCAACGAAACCGGTTTTGCATCCTGAAGGGAGGTTCTTTTTACCAGGCCAAAGGTTCCGGATGGTATTTCGACGGAGGGCCGCAAACCCTTGATTTCTCAGCCAAAATGATATTAATAGCCCCGGGATTGGACCGGTGCAGTAGTGTCGGATTCAGGTGTGCCGCCGATCTCTTATAACTGGCGGAATGTACTTTATATTTCCTTATGCCTGAACAGCAACAGCGGGTGCATCACCTGACAAGAACTACAGTTTGACCACTTTCCGGATGAAAAGGGTTTTGCCCTTTTCTGTCAGGTGAATAAGATAGAATCCTGCCTTCAGGTGACGAATATCAAACCGAATCACTTCCCCCCGGCTTTGATCAATCGAATGGGAAGCCAGCGGCCTGCCTGCCATATCCAGGATTTGCACCACATAATCAGAAGGATATCCAGGGATATCCACCGAAAAATTAACATAATTTTCAACAGGATTGGGCCACACCAGAAAATTTGAAGGCGGCAGGGTGGTCATTCCCGGGGAAGTAAGGTTTTGCTGAATTTCCAGGTTGTCGATGGCCCAGCCCCAACCGTGCGCATAGGGATCGGAAAGGAGCCGGAACCTGATCAGAAGGGTATCCCCCGCCGTGAAATTTCCGTTTTCGGTGAGCAGGATTTCGCGCCTTACAAACAAATCCTTATTGCCTATGGTAATTGAGTTGTTTCCGACAATCCGCTGGTTATAAGCCGATTTCCACATTGGGATGCTGCCCGAATCATAGCCGTCCTGAAGCGGTAGCCAACTCATACCAAAATCTTTGCTGGCTTCAACGATGACATAATCCCAAAACTCATCCCCGCCGAAAACGGCGCCTTCCTCGCCCGGTTCCACCAAAACCACCTCATCCCAGGCCATTTTCCCGTTTTCGACAACAATAACCGGATAACGCAGCATGGTGGTGAAATTAAAATAGGTGTCGTCCGTATCGGGACTCGGATAGGGATGCGGACTGTGCAAGGCTGCATTGTCAAAGCCGCCTTCGATGTTGATTGAAAAATCGGACAAAATAAAATCGTCATTGGGAATGTTGAAATCAGTGAAATAGGTGATGACCGGATTAAACACCTGTTCCACCTTTACCGTAAAATACCCGGTTGCCGGTAATCTGGAAATATTTCTCCCTGCGGCAATATCGATGGCAACCACAACATATCCGAGGGTATCGCCGGTCTTATAACCATCCAGCGGGAATTTTCCCCTGTAGAGGCTATCCCCGTTGGCAAGCAAATTCAAGCCGGGCTGCTCCTGCCCGTTGATATAAAAAACGACAAAAACAGAATCGACCCCCAGGTTGTCGGTGACCACAGCTTCCAGATCAATCTTCCCGGAGGAAGAGAGGACAAACGTGACGGGGTCATGGAGGATCAGGGGTTTTACCGTGTCGGGACCAAGGGTCAGCGAAAATGAACCGGACGGGCTTCCCGGAGGCCAGGTGAAGGACCGGTTCATGGTATCGCGGGCTGTGAAATAATAACGGATCCTGACCGGTTCGGTGCCCGGATCAAGCACTGCGGAATAACCATTTTCTGTTTCTCCCTTTTCCAGTGCAACGGAATCGGAATGTGATTCAAAATTATCGATGGAATAGATCAGGAAACAGCTGTTTCCCAGGATTCCGAGATCGCTGGTGATTTCAGTTGCAAATTTCAGTGCATCCGGGATTTCTTCCCTGTCGTGCAGGGGGAGGAAATTGAAATAGAGGTGTTTCCATCCCAGATCGGCCAAAATCCCGGAGGTAAGGGGGCCGGGAGTATGTACCGCTTCCCCCCTGCCCGCCGAAGAGGTCATCAGGGCATTCACCGACCCATAAGGATAGGAGATATCATTCAGGTGGTATATACTGGATCCGTCTTTATACGTGGATGGGGCATACAATCTTGGACGGGATTCGTAATTCCATCCGAAAGCGACCGGACTGCCGGAATAAAGCTGATTGGAGATCAGCTTGTAATACAAATCGGACGAAGGATTTTTAAACAGCGTTTGATTGGTAATCCTGCTGCCACTGAAATCTTCCACCCAACGGTCAAATACGGAAGGCAATTTGTTGCCATACCCGTAATACCCGGTCTGCGTGGAGGCATTTACATTAAAAAAACCCGTAATTCCAAGACCATGGGCTATTTCATGCAGTACCGTGGAAATAAAATCATATTTCGAGCCCGGAGTTTTGAGGTCAGTTCCATAATACCAGGCCACCGAGGAGTTAAAACGTGCTGTCATGTCCGGATTTGCCGAGCCGGTGATCTCCTTTCCGGTAATTTTCTCCACTATGGCAACGGGATAATACGTGTCAGCCATGGGGGCCCCATCGAAATTAACATAAAACCCATTGGCACTGCAATTGCCCAGCGTGCCGGAGTTTAGTCTTTCCCATCGGGCTTCCACATAGATAGGTACCGAAGTGCTGATTAATGTTTCCCAAATACCGACGGCATATTCAAATGCCTCCCTGGCGGAATCGGGAAAATTGATATATTTAACGACAATATCCGAACTCTTCGGGGCTGATTTAAGGCGGTTCATAAATTCCTGCGGCGGCGGGACGGCCGCATGACCGGTTTCCTCTGACGCGTAACAAACCACAGGATCAACCCTGACTGCCTCTTTCCGCCATTTGCTTTGGGCATAAATATCAGGAGCCAAAACCATGCTTAAAACCGTAAGAAGGGTTGCTGTCAGCAATATCCGGGGAAAATTATGACGATATATTGCGATTCTGTTCATCCGGCAATATTAATCATTTTCCTTTTAGGATCATACGGTCGGAAACGGGCTGTTTACAGGCAATACATGTAGGGTCAGATTACCGGGCTGATCAGGTGGGCCTGCAATTCCTTTTTGTTGAGCAAAAAAATCTGAATTCAAAAGATCGGAATTCATAATAAACATAGTATCTTTACTTTCTTCCTGTACAAAAAACTATAAGGGTACAAACTTCAGGATATGTAGTGAAAAACTTTCAAAAAAATGATTAAATTTGAAGCGAACCTAAAAATAAGGATCAGGTAAAATGTCGAACCGCTCAATTTAGCATATTTGATGCCTGAGACTAAAAAATAAAGTTTTATGTCATGCTTAACGGGATAGAATTGTGTTGTTTGGCGTTCATTTAAAAAGAATAATATAGCAACTTTAAAAAGAATAGTTTATTTACCAACTTTAAAAAGAATGATTATGAGATTAAAACTTCTACTTTTTCTACTTGTGATTTCCGGGGCTTTGTATGCCCAGGAACCCTACCGGAACCTGATCTTCACCGAGATGCGAGGAGATGACACCCGGTTTAACTACATTGAGATCACCAACATGGGGACGAAAACTGTTGATCTGGCTGAATTTGAGGTAGGCAACTATGACCCCTGGTCTGCTCCGTGGTACGATAACCGTATTGGGGAAAACAGAAGACTTCGTCTTCCCCACAAGATGCTGGCACCGGGGCAGTCTTACCTGATCTGCGCCGTTGATGACGAGGTTTATAACATCTGGCCGATGGATCCCGAGCGTTATCTCGGAAATCGGACCGGCTACTTAGAGATGTTTGCCAAGGCCGATTTACAGATTCACTTTGAATCGACCGAATGGGGTAATTTTCCTGCCGAATACGACAGTGTTTCCCCCTATGGAAGGGACCTGATGGACAACTGGAATGGCCGCGCCGCATACTACATCATGCATTATTTCAAGGAAACTGAACTGGAAAGGGACTCCATCATTGTGGATGCTTTCAATGCGGCCTATACTTCTGAAACCAGTCCATTCAAATCAGTCGGAGCTTCCGATGCCGCCGGGGTCGTCGGTGCCACCGGCAACCGCATCCTGGTGCGTAAGGCCACCGTCACCGAAGGAACGGGCGATGCCCTTGACTCCTGGACCCGGATTGCTGGCGTCGACATTACCGACTCGGAATGGCTGCCCCTGAGGTTCCCCCAGGGCGGATGGAATCCGCTGGTAAAACCCTTCTGGACCATTGGCAATCATGGCAACTTCACCCTGAGCACCGAATCCCTCAAGGGTAAAACCGCCGCTACCGTGGTGGATATCCCCAACAAGAAAATCACGGTGCCCTGGGGCGTCAGGAATGAGTTCTACTTCCTCGACAACTTCGTGGAATCCCCTGGTCTGGCATGGTACTATACCCTTTCGGCAGCCAAGGAAGACTCGGCCTATGCCTCGGCACGAACCAATGACACCATCACCTTCTATGCCGTAGGTAACACACTCCAGGAGATCAAATTCGTGATCAACGTGCTGCCGCCGACCGATGCCGACAACATCGTGATGCCCAAAATCCCGATGAACTACAACAGTCAGCAGTTCCTGGGAACCTATGTCAACATGGGTGCTTACTGCGGCGTCACCACCGGGCATGCGGTTGACACCATTCTGGCCGGCAACATGATACTAGGTATCGGCTACAACACCCGCGTCGACTCCCTTCTGAAATACCTTGAGAAACCTGCCCAGGCTTCCTGGGAAATCCAGTTTGTCGACGGGGTGCAGAGGGCTGACCTCAAAAACGGTGACCGCCTGAAGGTGACTGCCAAGAACGGATCCGTGAAGGAATACTTCATCAAGATCAACCGGTATGTGCCCAGCAGAATCGCCCGTCTGAGCGCCATTACCTGGCCTGATGTTCCCGAATCCCTGAAAGGATTTTTCGGGTGGAAAGGGGACACCATTCCCGGATTCAGCGGAGCCAACTATGATTACACCATCAGCATCCCCGCCGATGTCGCCGGAATGCCTGCCCTGGTTGCCAAACCCGAGATGCTGAACACCACCGTGGAGGTCATCAGGGCCACCAACCTGGCAGGTTCCCTGGCCGACCGCACCGCCATCTTTAACACCACTGCAGAAGACGGAATCACCAAACTCTCCTACAAGGTGACCATGAACAAGGAGAAAGCCCTCGAAGACGTGGAACCCTATTTCGCCGATCCCTTCATTTCCGAATTTGTGTACAGGGACCAGTGGGCCAACAGTTACATGGAAGTGGTGAATCCCGGCAACCAATTGCTGGATATGAGTAACTACATGTTCGCATACGCTTATGTCTACAATCCGGCCGACGCCATTACCATGCAGACGGGCGCCGATAACTGGGGCAACCGTTACCTGAAATACATTCCCGGCTACAAATGGGTAGATCAGGCCACTTGGGAAACCCAGCCTGCCATGGTCATACCCGACCCGGCCGTTGACCCGATCGTCTATCCCGGCGAAGTCTTCGTGATTGGTGACAGACGCGGTGGCGGACAGGTAAATCCCAACCAGCATCCCTGGTGGGGAGGTTATAAAACCGATGTCGACTTCGGAACGGGTTACAACCCGTGGGGCGAAACGATCAACCCCTGCCTCACCGGCTGGCATGGTACCAACTACTACCTCTTCCGCATCGACAACGATTCCATCAAGCTGGGTCTCAAAGCGGCCAGCGATCCCAACGACTTCACCCTGATCGACGTCTTCGGAAGCGGTGACGGAACCAACTTAGTCGTGAACGGCAGAAACATCGACCAGATCCAGAGCTTTACCCGCAAGCCTCATATTTTCCGCGGGAACACCGAATTCAAGGGTTCCTTCGGTACCAACGACGACGATAGCGAATGGATTTATGCCGACAGGCCATACTGGGTAAGCAGGGGTTACGGATGGCCTGTGGACATCCTGATGATCTGCTCGGGTTTGGGCAGCCACTTCATGAATGAGGTTACGGTATATAAATCAACCATCAACTCCATTGCCTACAAGGTAAGTGAAGGGTACGGACCCGATGAAACCCTCCGCGGGGTCAAATCCAATACGACTGTTGACGACTTCCTCACCAGGATCCTCAAAGCCGATCCGGGACAAACCCTGACACTCAAGAATGCCGCCGGCAATGTCCTGACCGGAAACCAGAAACTCGTCAACGGCGACAAACTCGAGGTCCTTTCGGCCGACAGCGTCAACACATCGGTTTATACCCTCGATGTGACCGAGAAAGGTCTGAGTTCGAACGCCATCCTCACTTCGGCGACCTATTTCATCAGCGTGGACGTGACCACCGGAGGTATTTATCTCATTCCGCAGGGAACGAAACTGGCTGACGCCATCGCCAATGTGGTGGTGCCCGAAGGAGCCACCCTGACCGTGATTGATGGCAATAGCGCCTGGGTGCCCTTCAAGAAACTCAATTTTGACACCACCTACGTTGACGTGATCGTCACCAACGACATCTATTTCGAAGTAGTGGCCGAAGACGGACAGACCATGGTACGCTATCAGCTGGTGCCCGATTCAGAAGACAGCGACGCCTTTGTGACTTCCGACCTCTACGCCGTCGACCAGTCAACATTGCTCATCAGCTTTGTGCCCAGGGGAACCGAAGTCTCCTCCTTCCTCAGGAATGTATTTCCGGTCAGAGGCGCCACCATCAAGGTAGTTGACAAGAACGGCCTGGAGCGGACCAGGGGAGCCCTCTATCAGGACGACATGCTGGTGGTGACCTCCAAGGATGGCAAGGTAACCAAGACCTACTACCTCGATATGCTGAGGACCCAATTCCTCTCCACGGCGTATCTGGCCTATGTCCTCTCCGACACGTACACGGTCGACCAGCTTGGCAAATTGATTACCAAGCCAATGGCAGAATCTGACATCAGCGCTTTCCTGGCCCAGCTCACCCCGGCCTTCGGTGCCCAGATGGCCATCTTTGACAAGAACGGCGTAGCCAAACCGTCGGGCAAACTGATGCGCGGTGACGTGCTGAAGGTGACCTCCGCCGACGGAAAGATCGTGAACATCTACGCGCTTGAACTTGACTACACCGCTGCCAAAATCATCAGAAGCGAAATCAGCGTCTATCCCAACCCGACCGACGGAGAAGTCCAAATCACGGGGCTGCAGGCCGGAAACCGCGTCAGGGTCATTAACCTGACCGGAGCCCTCCTGTTTGACAGGGTGGCCGGCAACAACATGGAGATGATTTCCCTCAGGAACCAGCCATCAGGCATGTATTTCATCACTGTCAGTGACGCCGATAACGTGATCGGCCAATACAAGGTGATCAGAAAGTAAAACCACTTTTTCCCATAAAACAAGAGCCTGTTATACAGGCTCTTGTTTTATATACACATTCGTAAAATAAGAGGAAAGCGATGGCCGCCTTTTAATCAAAGATTTTAATGTACCAGTTTTCGGGATTCATCAGGTAATTATACATGGCCTCCCGCTGTCCGGGAGGATATTTCGCCGATACCCTGGATGCCAGGAAGGAGGGTTCACCTCTCCGTTTGGCGATGCGCATCAGGTCATAAAAACGTTCCCCTTCAAAGGCAAGCTCCCGGGCCCGCTCATCAACCAGCTGATCCTCAAAATAGAGCTGTTTGGCTTCCAGGTTGCCGGTTAAATCTTTGTAACTGACAATTTCATTGGTGTAGGGATGATGGAAGTAGTTGATATTGGAGACCTTAATGCCATCAGTGTTTCCGCCGAAACCCACCCGGCCGCGAACACCCAGTTCTGCCCGTGTACTCAGGGGATTGTAATGGGCCCCGTTGTTAACGATACTCAAAGCCGTAGGCAGCTGTGTACGCAGTATGCCCCCCTGCATCACCTCCCACCAGTTGTAAATTTCGGCCAGATAGAGATGGATATTCCCGGCACGGTAAATATGAAAATGGGCGTCCTGGGCATATTTATTCTTACCAATGGAATACTTCCACACCACCGTGTCATAATCGGCTGTCATTATTTCCGCCGTCCGCATATCCTCTTCCCTTTTAAGCAAAAGCATCGATTTTACACTTTCGGTATCTAGCATCACCTCATCCTTGATGTAGGCATAGGAAACCCCGTGACCACGGTGAAAATCTCCCGGTATGCCAGGATTGAGGACTTCAGATTTCCAGGGGTCGTTGCTTTCTAAAATGGTGTAATTATCAAAGATGCACTCCCAATACATCACGGCGGCACGTGTGGGTTTCAGCATATAGCGGTGGGGAGCAATGGGTTCAAAGAAATACTGGAACTGGTTCTGCTGGAAATTGGCCTTGTTAAACCACAGCGTGAAGATATGTTCCTTAACGTCGACATTGCCGAAGATGTTCCGCCAGTTGGCATCCCGGAAAGTGGCGTCAAGATGATACCTCAGATCTTCAGAAGTGTTTTTCGTGATGTACTCAAAATGACTGGCAGCTCTGGCCAGGTTACCCTGATAGAGGTACATCTGCCCCAGCAGAGCATGCCATGCATAGGTGTTCCAAACGGTGACCTCCCAGGTGATGTCGTTGTTGTCGATATAGTGGTTAACCCCGACCGCCTTGACCTCCTTCTCCAGTTGATTGGTGAAATAGTTGACCACCATTTCCTGGGTGTAGTATTTCTTTTCCAATTGGAGGCTCACAGTGGAAAGGGTATCGTTATGGTATCCGTTCCGCCCGAAGACAATATTCACGCTGTCGGTATAGGTCCCGGGTGATTCCACATAAGCCTCGATCTCTTCCATGGTAACCAGCGATTCGTGAATAAAGGGAACTTTCCCGTAGATGCGGGAGGCGTTGAAATAAGCCCAGGCACGCATGCAGAGAGCTTCGCCATACAAGCGGTCATAGTTGGTCACTTCGCTTCGGGCATTGAGGACCTCGGGGTGTTCCCGCTGCAGCAGTCTGATAAAATTGTTGCTGGCAGCAATCAGCTTGAAAAAATTGTCGGGTGCCGCATACTTGTTCTTTTCCGATATCCGGAAATTGTAAATTTCCACCATATCAGGGTCGGCATTGGGGGTAATGGTGAGCAGATCTCCCCTGAGCTCACCCAGGATAAGCAGCTGTTCCACCAGTTGCTGCTGAAGGCCATACATCCCCATGGCCAGCGACCGGTATTCGTACCAGTCGTTCAACAGCTTCTCCTCGGTCACCGACAGCTCCTGTTCAGGATTCAGAAACTCCTTGCAGGAGGTGAAGAACATCACCGGAAAAAGAAACAAAGTGGAAAACAGAGCATATTTTAACAGCCGTTTCATACTATTTCTGTATTTTGGTTAGAGTCCTAATTTAATTCCAACAATGAACTGCCTGGGATGGGGGGTCAGGCCGTAGTCGATACCCTGGCTTGCGGGTTCGCGTGAGTACCCGAATTCCGGATCATAGCCGAGGTAATCCGAAAAGGTAAAAAGGTTGCTTCCGGCGACGTAAAACTGTGCATTACGGAAGCTGAGAAACTCGTTGGGGATGGTATAGCTCAGCACCACATTCTTAACCCTGAGGTAAGAACCATCTTCGATCCAGCGGGTGGAAAAGGCGGAATTTCCGATGGGGTCATCCCAGAGGGCCCGGGGAACCGAGGTTTGTTGTCCCTCATACTGCCAACGGTTCAGCACATGGGTACTCTGGTTTTCCAGGCCGCTCATCTTTTCATTCTCATAACGCACATAATTAAAGACCTCATTCCCCGACACAAACTGCACAAACGGAGTGAGCGCCCACCGCTTCCAGGTGAGGGTGGTGGAAATTCCCCCGAAATACTCGGGCAGGGAAGAACCGATAGAGGTTTTGTCGTATTCGTTGATCACCCGGTCGGGAACGCCTTCGGGCCCTGAAATATCCCTGAAACGGACGTCTCCTCCCACGTAGGCCATGTTCCGGTTATTGACCAGTCCGGAAGCCAGGGCTTCCGCGGTAGTGGCAAAAACACCTTCGAAAATATAGCCGTAAAACTCATTGGCAGAAGATCCCTTCATGTTGACGATCTGCCCACCGGGAATATCGGAGACCAGTTTGTCTCCCTTGATCTCAGTGATGCAGTTCTTCACGTGTGAAAGCGTAAAATGCACATCCCACTTGAAAGCAGGACGGTCGACAATGCGTGCGTTCGTGGCAACCTCCCATCCCTTGTTCTCCATCTTACCCCCGTTTTCAGGACGGTAACCATATCCCAGGTAGGAGGAAATGGGCGTGTAGATCAACATGTCGGAGGTGACCGAATTAAAATAGTCAGCGCTGACCATCCAACGGTTGCCCCAGAGGGAAAGATCGATACCCCCGTTGAGCTGGCCGACACGTTCGTAGCTCAAGGTTTCATTGGGATAGGTAGCAGGAAAGAGCCCGACGGTCTCTCTGAACTTTATAGAATTGTAGTAGCGTGTGGCATTGGCTTCCCCCACATCGTCGTTTCCGCTGATCCCGTAAGAAGCCCTGAGTTTCAATTCCTCCAGCCAGGAGAGATTGCGCAGGAACGGCTCACTGGATACCCGCCAGGCCAGTCCGCCCGAATAGAAGAACCCAAAGGGAACCCCGCCAATTTTCAAGGTCTTGGCGGCATCCTTCCCGATCCTGGAGGTGCCGTCCAGGGAAACGCTCGCCGTGGCGATATAACGGTCCTTGTAGGTATACACCAGGCTCTCAAGCAGGGAAGCCCAGGTCCACAACCGGTTTTCGCCGCCGATCTCCCGGAGATTGTCGGTGCCCTCCTGCAACATCCGGTACTGGTCATTCTCATGGGCATTCTTGGTCAGACCCCAGTCAAATTCATAATTATTACTCATGATGTTAATACCGGTGACGGAGGAGAACTGGTGGTCGTTCCCGAAACTCTGGTTGTACTTAAGGTAGGTGTGGTTGTTTAAGGCTGTAATGCTGTTGTTGGAAGCCTTCGCCACGTTGATGGCCTCGAAGTTGTAATAATGCTCCATCCCCCTGTTGGGCATGAAGATCTGCTCCTTAAGCACATTAAAGGTTAGACCGAACATGGTCGAAAGCAGCAGGTTCTTTCTGAGAGTGGCTTCAAAACCCAGGGTAGAGATAAAATTGTAGTTGGTATTTTTGGCTTCGTAATTATTGATGACGGCCAGAGGATTGCTGACTCCCAGTTCTTCGACATCAGCAAGCAGGGTGAGTTCCTTACCTTCATTATCATACTGGTAGGGATTGAGCATGGGGGACTTGGCCAGGGCCGTAAGAATAGGACTAGTCTGACGCACGATGGCCGACTCTTTCATCCGGGCGATATTGTAGTTGAGTGACACAGAGGCATTCATCCTGAGCCAGGTAAAGATGTTCAGAAGACTGACAAAACGCAGGTTATAGCCGTTATTTCCGGTCTCCTTAATAATTCCCTTGTTGTCGTTGTACCCGAAGGAGAGACCATAGCGGGCAATTTCGTCGCCCCCTTTGACCATCACGTTGAAATTGGTGAACATGGAATTGTTAAAAATCATCTCCTGCCATTTCGTATCATGTTGGTAGTCGATGTAATCCTCATGGTCTGATTGGATGAAGAGGTTGGGGTAGAGATACCTGATTCTTTCATCGAGCAAACCCGAAGAGTAAAGAACCTCATTGACAAGGGTTTTATGCTGAGCGGCATTCATCTGGGGGATCAGGTTGGCAGGGGCAAGGGAGACGCCGGTGCGCAGGTCCACATCGATAGTAGTTTCCGTGGCACTGGGGTCAAGGGTTTCGATGATGATCAGGCCGTTGGAAGCTTTCGAGCCATAGGCGGCTGTCACGGCAGGGTCCCTGATAATGGTGGTTTTGGAGATGTCCATGACATTGATACCCAATAGGGGATTGTACCTGTACCCATCGAGTTTGGAACTGAAGGTGCCGGGAGGAGTCATCGGAATCCCATCGACGATAAATAAGGGCTGGCTGGTAGTATTCAGGGAGTTGGTCCCCCGCAGCAGAGTTACGGCCCCGCTGCCTGGATCCCCGGATCGGTTGGTGACGTGCATCCCGGGAGTGAGCCCCTGCATGAACTGATCGACCGACATGGCCGGAGTGTGCCTGATGTCAGAAGTGGAAAGGGTAGAAAAGGCCCCGATCATGTTTCTGCGGGGTAACGATCCTACCAGATAATTGATCCCGTCGTCTCCCGAAACCATATCCAGCGGAGTGAGATAAATTTTCAGCTCCCGCATGTTATTCAGGTACACCCGCTTGTCTTTATAACCGGTATGGGGGGAGACGATCAGCCAATGACTGCCCGAGGGGGAGACCACGCTGAAACGACCCTTTTCATCAGTCACCACGGGAAGTTCAAAGGATCCTTCCACCCCTATGGAAACTCCGGCCAGGGGGGTATTGTCTCCGTTGACCACCACCCCGGTAACCTTGATCGAATCCTGCGCCTGCAGACCCGTCCTGACAAACAGGGAAAACAACAGCAGCAAAACCACGCTTACTCTGACAGAATGTTTATTCTTCATAATGTTCTGATATTGAAAAGGAGTTGCACGGCCGGCCTGGCAGGGCTGACCATGGATATTGAAACTCCTCGCGGCAGAGCCAGCGAGGAATTCGATTCCGTCAAGGACTTCTTTGGTGTTTTGCTCGCTATCCCCGCAGCAGAGCCGACGGGAAATGCGCTCGCCAGAATTCAAGTTTCCGGTGATGATTTTTGCATGTGACAGATTCCGGTTCTCCCTTGGGGTACCGGAGTGGCTCTCGCCCGGCTGTGGAAATCGGTTTTTCATCCTGGCAAGGTTTTAATAGGGAATAAACTCAATATAGTCGATGACCAACCCGTTCCCGGTCACGCTCGACGGCCCCTTGTATTCGAATCTGAGGACCGCCTGGCCATATTCGGTTTGGTTTTCCATCCAGAAGTCAAACCGGTTAAAGCGCCCTTCCTGGGCAAAACGGATGGGGGTCTGAACACTGGGAAGAACCCCCCTGTATCTGACATAATCGTAAAAATCAAAGCTCCTGGCCAACTTGTTGTTGGTATAGATGTCGTATTTCCCGCCGATATCCATCTGGGTGCGGACCACTACCCTGTACTTGCGCGGGAAGAGGTTGCGGGTCTTGAACTCCACGATAAACCGCTGGTTATATCCCTTGTTGAAAGAAACGCTGAGAATGGAGTCTTTCGAGGCACCGGGAATATACTGACGCAGGGGGGCGAAGGACTGGTCGCTGACCAGTTTAACGCTGTCCCTCCAGGTAAATTTGTTGACCCCCACTTCACGAATCAGCCATTCGCCTTCGAAGCGGCTCCTTCCCGAAAAGAGAGAGTCGGAAATGACAAAACTCTCATAATCGTATGCGATACCGTTGCTGCATATCGCCCGGTCGACCGGCGTATAATCGATCGCCACGCTGTCACCCAGAATGTTGAGCAGCTTCAGGGTATCCTTCCAGGCAGGCTTTACAAACTCCTCTTCATCGAGCATGTTCAGGAAAACCCCCTTCTCCAGAAGATAGGGGATCAGAATCTCGTTCTGCCAGGCCACGGGAATGTCTTCGTGGGTTTGGTAATTTCCTCCCAGTTTCTGGGCCATCACCGTAAGGGCGTCCTCATATTTTTCCTTCCTCGGAAAAACGATGGTCCCCGTAATGTTGCGCAACTCCTGTTTGACAGGGAAATACTTGATCTCAAAATTATTGAGCGTAACGGCTACCGTATCATAGATGGTCATCCCTTGTTCGTTGAATCCGATAGGCCGGCTTTTCTCGCGGTCAAGCACGACACTGTCGCGGCTGTCGATGTAATTCTTGAGCAGGGGGTTGTTTTCGACATAATACTCATAAAAAGTTGGCTTGGGCATGGCCACCTGTTCCATTTTGTAATACTTGCCGTTCCGGTAAAGGGGACTTTCAAAACCCAGGGGAATGCCGTCATAAGTCGAATTGCCGCCTTTCCTTTCAAACAAGGCCAGTTTCAGGGCCAAGGTCTGCACCCGCCGCTTCTCTGCTATGCTGTTCGCCTGGATAAAATGGGTGACAATATGATAATCCAGCACCGCTTTGGTTATGGGATGCTCCGCCAGGAATTGATTGATAGCCTGGTTGGTCGGAATAAAGTAGGTATAAACCTTCACCGACTTAAAGATGGTATCATACTTGAACTCCTTCAGCGCGTTCACAAAAAGGGAAACCTCCTGATCCTTCTCAAGGACATCCCAGATATCCTGGTCAGTGGTCTCCGGCACCTCATTGTAATGCTTGTCCCAAATATCAGAGCAGCCTCCGGCGATCAGGAGGATGATCAGAATGATGAAACCGGGAATATTTTTCATTTTCTTAATTATTTTACGGGTTCAAATCTTACATAATCCCACATGAATGCCCCCGGAATCAGGGAGACGACTCTGATGGTATGGTCTTCGTATCTTTGGAATTCGACGGTTCCGATTTCTTTGCGGCCATAAGGATAGGAGGAGTTTCCCCCGGTAGTGAGGTCTACCAATCCTCCAATCTTTTTGTTATCGAGAAAAATCTCAACCAGGGCATTGTCTTGACTAAAAGCGTGTGCTCCCAGGAAGACCTTGTATTTTCCCTGGATGATTTTGGGCATTGTGTACGAAATCGTAAAATCGCCGTTCAGGAAAAGATAATCCTGGTTCCAGGCCGGATAATTGGTGTCTTCCGACTTCACAAAGAACAGGTCAGCGCCGCTCCACTCAATCCTGCTCAGCAGGGAGGGATCTTTAATCTCGTAACTACCTGGTTCTCGGCGCAACTCACTGAACAGGGACTCCTCCCAGAATTCGTAGTTGCGGATGGCGGGAGCCGGGGAAAACTGGCGCATGATCTGATTGATGAAATGGACCGAGCCCGACTGAGTGATCATGTTGCTGGCGTCGTACAACACCCCCACATAATCAATCAGGGTGGTATCACCATTGGCATGGAAAATGGAATCAAACACCATCCGCCCTTTGTTGATGGCAATGTCAATTCCCATCCCGTTCACCGAGAGGGGAATGTCGGAATAAGTGTTGTAATTGGAGGCCACCCCTTCAAAATCGTCGAGGAACAGGCTTCCCTCCAGAATATGGTAAGCCATGAAATTGTAAAGAAGGTTGGACTTGCTGGCATAATTGATGTTACCGGGGCTGATTTGGTTGGCCAGGTCCTGGAAGGAACGGATATTCCGCCGGTGAAAGATGGAGTCATGTTCGACCAGCAGGGTGTGAGGCCGCAATCTACGGGTATCTGTTTTCAGATTGATGTTAAGGGTATCCTTGAGCCCGGTGGCGTCGAGAGCTGCTTTGAAGATGGAATAGCCCGGGTTTTGGGCCAGCCACCCATAGGTGGTGAAGGTCACCGGCGTTAGCATGGTCTCCATCACATGAACATAACCGTTCGAAGCTTCTATGTTGGGGAGAATGATCGCCGCCTGGTTGTTAATTTTATAATAGGAAGTGTCGGGTTCTATGATGAAGCTCACGGTGAGCTGGTCTCCTGAAAGGGTCAGCTCGGGAAGGGCGCCAAAGGGAAAGTCATTGGTAATGATCCCCATGTTCAGCACGTGATAACGGCTCAGGGCCGTGACATACACCTCATCGTTGAGAAGCTCGTTGAGGGAGTTGTACTGGGGATGCTCATTGATGAACTTGTCGATGGCTTCGTTGGTGGGGAGAAAAAGGGTATACTGAAATTTACCATCCGTGGCATTGGGGTTGAATGCGCTCATGGTCATGTCAAGCCCGCCTTTTTCCATGATAGCCAGGAAACTGGAAAAGGTATCCTTTTTTTGCACCAAATAATCGTAGATGGTCATTTTGATCATGTCCTTAAACTCCGGGCTCGGATGTTCTTCTTCCTTGCAGGACCACTGAAAGAGAAGTGTAGCGATGAGGACTAAAAGGAGACTACTTTTTTTCATGGCTAATTGATGTAATAAGGATTCTGAACAAGATTTTTATTTCTCTCAAGTTCATCTTCGTGAACCGGCATATACCAGCCCAAGGGATTGGTGAGTTTGACGGCCTGGATTCTCTTCTGTGTGGAGGGTACGTTGCGTACGATCACCTCAATAAGTGTTTCTTTTCTGGCATAGTTGTTTCTGCGGCCCATTCTGAGCAGGTCAAACCACCTTTTTCCTTCGAAGGCAAGTTCCAGGGCCCGCTCTTCGAGGATGGCATCCTCATAAGCCGTGGCTGAATTGGGGAGGCCAATGGAGCCCACATTGGCGCGATCCCTGATCAGGTTGATAATGTCGAGGGCTTCCCCATAGCGGTTCAACTGGGAGAGGGCTTCGGCCTTCATCAGCAGCACATCGGCAAGGCGGTAGACGATCCAGTTCGCACTGTTTTGCAGAGTTCCCGTACGTATGGTATTGCCGTCGGGAGCGCTCCCCACATATTTCCAGATGATATAATCATCGTCACCATATCGTTTGATGGAAGCATCCTCTCCGCGTACCAGTTCCTTGGCATAAAGACGGGCAAACATCTCCAGAGCCGTCTGGCTGGGATCATAATTATAGGAATTCCGGTTGGTAAGGCCGTAGAGCTGGTTGCTCTGGTTTTTTCCCATATCGAACTGAAATTCAAAAATGCTCTCCAGGGCATTTCCGGGATAGTAGAGTTCGAACCATTTTCCGCTGGGCATCAGCACGATATCCTCGTTGGCCTCAATGCGGCTTACATGCTCCAACACCTTGTTGTAATCGAAATTCCAAAGAGCGATATCGGCCAGGAGGGCATCGAAGGCCGCCTTAGAAGCCCGTCCCTTGTTCTCAGCCAAGGTAGAATACCCGTCGGCAATGGCGAAGTTGCGGTTCTCCTCCAGGTCCCTGGTGATCTGGGCCAGCACCACCGCTTCCTCCGACTTGGGAATGTAAAAATCGGTATCGTCAGTTTCTGAAGGCTCCAGGATCAGGGGAACATCCTTGAAAATACGCACCAGGTAAAAATAGGTGAGCGAACGCAGGTAATAGGCCTCTGCCATCCACCCCTTCAACTGATAATCGGTAAAGGTATTGTCCCTCTCCTGCACCAGGGGAGCATTCTTGATGATCTCGTTGCAATAGTTGATCACCTGGTAAAACCTGTTCCAGTTTGCCAGGCCGTTATCAGGATAGATATTGTTCTGGGCCATTTTCTTCTGGTCATCTCCCTGGTTTATGTCGCCGATTACCATATCGGCCCTGATTTCCCCGTAGAGGAAAAAGAGATTGTCCATTTTTGCCATGATGCTGTAAGCCCCGCTCAACATGGCTTCCACATCCTCCTTGGTCTGCCAGAACTCTTCCCGGGTAAGACCGCTCGGGGGTTCCAGTTCCAGCCAATTATTACAGGATACCTGGGCCAGTACCGCCAGGAGGATCAAGCTATATTTAATATTCCTTTTCATTTTTCACCTGTTTTTAGAATCCGACCAATAAGCTGACAGTAAATGTTTTGGGTGGAGGGGTATTGGCATTGTCTTCCCCTATCCAGAAAGGATCGGCGGCATTCTGGCCTACCTCGGGATCCTGCCCCGAGTATTGGGTAATGGTAAAGAGTTTACGGGCGCTCAGAGCCAGGTTCAGGCTGCGCAGACCCAGGCGGCTGCAAGTTTTCTGGGGCAGTTGGTATCCGAACTTAACATTGTTGAGCCGCATAAAATCTCCCTTCTCCACATACCGGTCAGACCCTAGGTTGTTGGCAGGATGGTTGAGGTAAGCCCGGGGCAGCATTCCGGGATCATCCTGACCCTGCACACGCCAGCGGCTGAGCACCGCCTTGCTCTGGTTGTTCCGGTTAAGCATCCCCTCGGTATTGATGGCCACCCGGTTGACGATGTCAAAGCCCAGACGGTAATGGAATCCGAAGGAAAAGTCAAAATCCCTGTACTTGAGGGAAGCTCCGAACCCCCCGATAAAGTCGGGATTGGAGTCACCGATGTACACCACGTCGTTCAGGTCAATGACCCCGTCATGGTTGATATCTTCGTAGCGGGCATCCCCCCCCTTAAATATATAGGATCCCTGAAAAGTGAGCGGAATGGGTTCGCCCTCCCCGTCGAGCAGGGGATTGCCGTTGGCATCCCGTGCCACCACATCCTCATCGCTGGGCCACACCCCCAGATAACGCATTCCGTAGAAGGAGCCAATGGGTTCACCCTCTTTGACCAATTGGGGAAACGCCCCATTGGTGAGGGAGGTGTTCCTCTCCTTATTGAAATTCTCGGGTACCATGTTGAAAGTGTTCACATTGCGCGAGGTGTTGAAATCCAGGAAAAGGGAGAAATCTTTGGTCCTGAACACTCTCCAGTTGGCCATTAACTCCCATCCCCGGTTTTCTAGTTCTCCGCCGTTGAGGAACCGCAGGGAAGTGAAACCGGCACTGCCGGGAATGTTGTAGTTATTGAAGAGCATGTCGGTGGTCAATTTCTTGTATATGTCAGCCTGCAGGAAAACCCGGTCGTCAAACAAATTTAGCTCAATCCCGTAATTTGTTGAGGTGGTATTGGACCATTTGAGGTTATTCAACTGGATATTGCTGGGAATAACGGCCGTATTATCGATATAGTTGGTGGTAGAAACATAGGTAGCAAACCGGGCATAGGGGTCTCCAGGCTGCTGGCCGGAAAGGCCCCAGCTGGCTTTCAGCTTACTTTCACCCAGCCATTCCAGGGTTTCCAGCCAGGGTTCGCTGGAAAAACGCCAGAATCCCGAAACCCCTGAAAATATACCCCACCGGTTGTTAGCTCCAAAGGCAGCATTGGCATCAGCTCTCACATTAGTGGTGATTCCGTAACGGTCCAGAAATTTGTAGTTCATATTCAGGGTGGCAGCGATGTCCCTGCCTTCTCCCATTCCAGTTCCTATCCAGTTGATCTGGGCATTGATGGCGGGATCCTGGATATCAGTGCTGGGGGTGCGGTTACTCTGGATGTTCATCCATTCGTACTGCGACTGGTTGGTAAACCAGGTGGCCGCCCCTGAAATCACATGCTTTGAAGATTTGAACGGTGAGTTGAAAAGCAACTGCGTCTCAGTCTGGATCGAAGAATTGATGTTGTTGCTCTCTTCCGCTTTATTGATCTGCCAGTCAAGCCAGTCAGCCCCGAGCGCATTGTAGGGCAGGAAATTCTTGGACTTGGCTCCGGTATACTGGATAGAAACCGTTTCGTTGAAAATCAGCCAGCTGTTAATGGTGTAACGCAACCTGAAAGTATTGTCAAGGGAATTCTCAACCCTGTCGTTACGGCCCAGGGTGGCCACAGCCACGGGGTTGAAATAGGAGGAGCCGCTTCCCTGGTAACTGTTGATGGGATTGAAATACTCCCCGGTCAGGTTTCCGTACTGGTCCCGTTCCCAGATACTCATGTTGGGGGCCTTGATATAGGCCATGGAACGGACATTGTTTCCGCCAAGGGTGACATTTCCGTCAATGGCGTTGGAAATAAAGCTGAAATTGACCGTGAAGAGAAGCTTCCTGGAAAGGTGATAATCGAGGTTGATACGGGTCGAAAAGCGTTGGGCGGCGGTACCCAGGGTGGTCCCCTCCTCATCGAGGTAGCTCAGCGAAGTAAAATAGCGGGTACGTTGTCCCCCTCCCGAAATCTTGAAATAGTGGTCATGATTCATCGAGTTACGGGTGATGGCCCCAATCCAGTCGGTGTTGGCCGAATAGTTGTAAAAGTCGGCGAAGTCACGGTCGTAGGCGATTTCCGGAGGCATGTTGAACACCCCGTAAGCATTGTGCCACTCTTCGTGCTGAAGCATGATGTATTCATCGCCGTTCAGCATCGGTATGGCCGGAGGCTGGATGTTAAACGTATTCTTATACTGGTAGTCGAACTGTACTTTTCCCATTCTCCCTTTGTGGGTTTCAATCAGGAGAACCCCGTCGGCCCCCCGGGAGCCGTATACGGCGGTGGAGGCGGCATCCTTGAGGACTTCGATGGACTTGATGTCCTGCAGAGCAATGTTGATCAGGTTACTGATATCTTCCTGGTCGGCCGAGGCCAGGTCAAAATCGCGCGATACCCGGTCCTGCGGCACCCCGTCAATGACGATGAGTGGCTGACTGTTTCCCATGGAACTCAGCCCCCTGATGACCAGGGAGGATCCTGACCCCGGGTCGCCCGAAGCACTAAGGATATCCAACCCCGAGACTTTCCCCTGGAGGGCATCGGCAGCCGATACCAAACCGGTCTCAGTCATCTCCATGAGATCGATTTTCACCGAGGCCGTGGCATTGTCGCGCTGGTCGATGTTGGTCAGACGGTTCGACGTGGTGGCCTGGGCGGTCACTACCACCTCCCCGATTTCCACATCCGAAGGATCGATCTCCACCATGATAGTTTTCGAGGGATCAGGCTTGATCTCTTTCGAGTTGTAACCGATCACGCTCACCAGCACCTTATTGCTTGCACTGCGCATTTCCAGCACAAAGTCGCCGTTCACATTGGTGATCGTACCCCCTACCACACGATTATCACTGTCGTACTCGACAATATTGGCCCCAATGACGGTTGTCTTATCCGAACTGTCTAAGACCCTGCCCCTGATAACAACCTTTCCCTGGGGATATGCTTCCATAAAGCTACAGATGGCCAGCAGAAGCAAAAGGAGACTTTTTATTCTTTTCATTTCTTTCTTAAACCTTAGGTTTAGTGAATCGGGTTAAATCACGACTACTTGGTATCTAGTGCAGCAAAATCCAGAACTTTGTCAATTTCATGGATCACCCCGTTGGTAATGGTGCTTCTTATGGTTTCAGTGCCTTCACCCAGGCCTTTCCCCAAAATGATATTGGTATTGGAAGACTCCTGAACTTCCACGTAGGGATTGCCGTCCTTGCCCATGATCCCAATGACGTCGATACCGGGCTGGATCCTGATCTGGGTGTAAAAGGTAGCATATTGTGAGGATGCTTCGGAAGTGCGGGTGGTTTCGTAATACCCCGGCGATTTTTTGCCATCGGTGAAGATGATGTGCCCGGGAACAAAATGGAGGAGCACCAGTTTTTTGAGCTGGTCGGTCGTCAGTCCCTCGGTTTCATAGGCGGCCAGCGCGGAATCGCTGGGTACGAAAACGGTATACACTTCACTTTCTGAAATGAAACTGTACCGGTATTCCTTGGCCAGATCAAAGCCAGCGGCTTTAAGCAGGTTATGGAACCGGGGATAATCAGAGGAGATGACGGAATAAAGGCTTACCGCCGAAAAACTGAACCAGTTGTTAATCTCATAGGTGACCCCGTTATCGGCATTGCTGCTGATCTGCCGGGGAAATTCCTGGACCACCTTTGACCCCCCGTAACCTTCTTTAGTCACGTCGGTTCCGCGTACCTCTCCGGTTTCATTGTTCACAATCAGATAGGTTCCTGCCTGGGTCGGAATGAATTCCTTGCGGGCCAGCCCCTTGGGCCGCTCCAATCCCACATGGTTCAGCAACAAAGTACGCAGGTCACTCTTGGTCATGCCAAACTCCTGAACAGAGCCGGGAGAGATCATAAAGGCCGAAAACCTCTCCCTCACCGGATCATATACCAGTGAAGAGTCCTCCTGCAGATTCAGGTCTGACTCTACAAAAAAGATATAATCCTGGTTATGCCGCTTCAGGGAGGAGAGCAACCCCGAGGACTCTATGGCGTACATCACCCGCGAGTAGCCCCGGGAGAGGTATACAGGACCCGTCACGCTTTTAAAAGCTCTGGGAACAATGGGATTTTTAACCCCCATAAAGGTACAGTTGCTGCCATACTGTTTCTGAATGATATCTTCCCGATCGACCGTGATCAGGTCCAGTTCCCCGTTATAAAACCCCTTTTCCAGATCGGTGGGATAAATCGGATTGATCGACATGTAAGTGTTGACGATGATCCTTTTGATATGATCGGGGGCATTTTTCAGGCTTCCCCACCGGGTGCCGCCCACCAGATACTCGTTGACAAAAGCATTGAAGGCCTCATCGGTCGGAGCGATCAGCCCGTGATGATACCTGATGGCTACGTTCTCGGGAAGCCCGTAAGTGCTGGGGGGTGCCTTGGTCTTCTCCCGGTTGATGTTAAAGGTCAGCTTGGGATAGGTGAGGTCAAAGAGCGAATCAACCGCCAACCCCTTGTCCGCCCCGGGCTGATCCAGGGTTTTTTTGTTGTTGTAGACAAATTCGGGAAAAGTGTTGATCAGATCAAGAAAGGCGGTATAGGAATAGGGACCCGCCTTATTGCTGAGGATCTGGTAACCGTTTTTCAGAGGCTCCACCACCCGGTCGATTTTGTAAACAAAACCGTTTTCAGCAAAAATCTCATCTCCCGTCACTTTTGCCCCGGCATAATATATGTCGGAGGGTGTATCGATTGGCCGGTTGAAATAAAATTCATAATCGGAACTGCTCAATTCATAGATATCAAAATACTCCTTGTAAAAAAGAGGGGCATATTTACGGGAATCAACCGTTTCCCTCCTTTTCCATGATGTGGCCGTGGTATCAACAATGGAGATGTAGTTACGCAGATTCCTCTTTTCCCCGAAAATACCGTAACGGGGATCCTTATCAAGCAGCAACGTCTCTCTTTTATAACCTTTGGGCTCGCTGTTGGTCAGGTCCTTGGGATCGATCCACCCGTATACGTCAAGAGAACGCAGCTGATTCTTGCTCCACGGATTCTGAACGATATGGTATTTCACCAGGTCATTCAGGATATCCAGCGGGATGTCCTCCACCTTTTTATAGCTGCTGTTCTGCTGAAAAAAGAGGTTAAAGGCTTCATCGGTCGGCGCAAATACCGTATAAGTTCCCGAAACGTCCAGAATATCGTCATATCCGGTTAATTCCAGGCATTTGGCAAATGTTGCAAGATCAGGTTGCCCTTTCAACTGGGTGTAAACCTTTCCCGACAACCATTCAGGCCTGGCATATTTGTCTATATACGAATCATCCCGGCAACTGCTGAAAACAAACAGCAGAAAAGCCAGGAAAATGACGAATTTAGTTATGACCTTCATTTTGATAACTTTAATTTCATAACAACAAAGAAAATTGTCAAAAATAGAATAAAATCTTCCAAAAAAAATCCAGAACAAAAAGATCTCTGGTCAAAAGTAACAATTTCTCCCGAAAAGAACCTTTCCGACAACCGAGCAAAACAAACGAAGCCTTAATCCTTCATCATTTCCGTGAGAGAACCTGTTTTCCATTTCTTTTCGAAAATCACCAGACTTACCGAAAAAAACTAATTGGATATCAGGGCACTAAACAATTCTTAGGAGGGATAGCTGTATCGAAGGAGTCAGTACATCGGGCTGATCAGGTGGGCCAGCGATTCCTTCATCCGGGAAATCCGGAGACGTTTCTTCCAGTCACTGTAAATAATTTCCCGGCTGTTGCGGAGGTCGTGACTGAAATAAGCCTCCAGCTGACGGGTAAAGGCTTCATCATAAACAAAGGCGGTGACCTCGAAATTGGTCTCGAGACTCCGGAAGTCCAGGTTTGCCGTGCCGATGGCCGACAACACCCCGTCGACCATAATCAGCTTGCTGTGTACAAACCCTTTCTGGTAAAAGAAAACTCTCACCCCCGCTTCCAGGAGTTCTTCCACAAAAGAAAAAGAACACCATTTTGAAATAATGGCGTCAGAAAATTCGGGGATCAGGAGTTTCACCTCCACACCTCCCAGAGCAGTGGTTTTCAGGGCGGTGACGATAGGCGGGGGGGGCATCAGGTAAGGAGTAACGATGGCGATTCTCTTTCGGGCTCCTGTAATGGCTGCGAAAAAGGCCTGCCCGATATTGTCCCAGTCCGAATCAGGTCCGCTGGCGGTAATCTGAACCGCCGGTCCGGGCGACTGGGATATGGATGTGAAATAGTCTTGTCCGTAAAAGCTTTCCTTCGTGATAAAATACCAGTCGGCAGCAAAAATCACCTGCAGATAAGCCACCGCATCCCCTTCAACCTGAAGATGAGTGTCGCGCCAGGGACCTATGCCGGGCAATCCTTTCAGATAACGGTCAGCAACGTTGATCCCCCCCGTGAAACCAATCACCCCGTCAACAACGACGATTTTTCTGTGGTTCCTGTAATTCACCCGGGGGGTAAGCCTGGGAAAACGAACCTCCATGAAAGGTCTTACATCTACGCCTGCACTTTTCAATTTCCGGATGTATTTTCTGGATAATCCCCAGCTTCCCACGTCGTCGATGATCATCCTGACCTCCACACCCTCCTTGCTTTTGCGCATCAGGATATCCTTCAACCGGTTACCGATTTCGTCATCTTCCACAATGTAATACTCCAGGTGAATATGGTGCCTGGCCCTTTCCATGGCTCCAAAAATGGCGTTAAAACAATTTTTACCGTTGTTAAGGATCCGCAGGCGGTTTCCGGTAGTAAGAAGGGAATGGGAATTGTTCATCAGCAGCTTGACTAACTTTTCCTTTTCCCTGGCGGCTTCAGGCAACAGGTATTCATGGGCCTGCAGTTTCCGGAGCTGCCGGCTTGACAAAGACCGGAATTTTCCCAACGTCTTTAAACCCCGCCTTGAAAACATCTTCTTCTTCCGGTACTCCTGTCCGAAAACCAGATAAAATACCAGCCCGATAACCGGCAACAATACCAGCGCAAGGATCCAGGCAGCGGTTTTGTAGGGCGACCGCTTTTCTGAAATCACGATGATGGCGATCGCAAGCGAGGTGATAAGAAAAAGAAGCGATATCGCGCCCCATAAACTTGGATGTAAAAAACTCCAGCTCCCCCACATAAAATTATGGCAACAACATTAACTACCGTAAAAATAACAAACTTCTGCCGATTGTCATGTGATATTAAAAAAACCGCCCCTTTGTACAGGAGCGGTGGAGCTATGTGGAGTAAGAAGCCAACCCGTAAAAACGGAATGACCCCTTACGAAGGGCGCAGGTATCCACCGGCGCATTTTCTATTATTTCAGCCTTGTTAAAAGTTCAACTTCTCAAACCGAAGCTACGCTACAGCCTATTTCACTTCCGATCCGTTTTTCACCAGGCTCTCCGGGGAGACCAGCACCAGTTTTCCCGACGGATCCTGGGCACACAGGATCATCCCCCTGGATTCGATGCCCTTGAGTGGCCGCGGTTCCAGGTTGACCAATATGCAGACCTGCTTTCCGGTCATCTCCTCCGGGGTGTAATGTTCCGCAATCCCCGACACCACGGTACGGGTGTCAATCCCCGTATCGATGGTCAGCTTGAGGAGTTTCTGGGTTTTGGCCACTTTCTCCGCTGCAATCACGGTACCGGTACGAATGTCCATCGCGCCGAACTGGTCAATGTTTACAGGATCTTTTGCAGGTGAGAGTCCCGCCATGGTCGCTTCATTGGCTTTTTTGACATCCAATAGCTTCTTGATCTCTCTTTCGATCTGATGATCTTCGATCTTTTCAAAAAGGAGTGCCGAAGGATTCAGCCGGTGGCCGGCAGACAGCAAGTTGGTACGGCCCAGCTCATTCCACCCGAATCCCCTGATATTTAGGAATCCCCGCAACTTTTCCATACTGAAGGGCAGGAAGGGTTCCAGGGCAATGGTCAGGTTCGCCGTAATCTGCAAGCTGACATTCAGGATGGTCTTCACCCGTTCCTGATCTGTTTTCACCACTTTCCACGGCTCCTCGTCTGCCAGGTACTTGTTCCCCAGCCGCGCAATATCCATCGCGTTTTTCAGGGCTTCCCGGAACCGGAAATTGTCAAGGCTCTTTTCAATCTCTCCCCGCAGGGCAGATACCCCTTCAAGGGCCTGGCGGTCGGAAACCGTCAACTCCCCAGCAACAGGAACTTCCGCCCTGAAATATTTCTCGGTAAGC
Source organism: Prolixibacteraceae bacterium UBA1413 (assembly GCA_002304925.1). Taxonomy (GTDB): domain Bacteria; phylum Bacteroidota; class Bacteroidia; order Bacteroidales; family Prolixibacteraceae; genus UBA1413. The sequence continues at coordinate 136,305 of DBPT01000032.1, read as the reverse complement.
ACCAGCGCCCGGTTGACAAAATTCCCCAGGATGGCCACCAACTCACTGTTGTTGCGGGTCTGAAAATCCTTCCAGGTAAAATCGTTATCCTTGGTTTCCGGAGCATTGGCGGTAAGCACATATTTCAGCACGTCCTCCTTTCCGGGGAATCGCTCGAGGTATTCGTGCAGCCATACCGCCCAATTGCGGGAGGTGGATATTTTATCGCCTTCGAGGTTCAGAAATTCATTGGCAGGAACATTGTCGGGAAGGTTGTAGCTCCCTTCGGCCTTGAGCATGGCCGGAAAGATGATGCAGTGAAAGACAATGTTATCCTTTCCTATGAAGTGAAGCATCCGGGTATCCCGGTCTTTCCACCACTTCTCCCATTCCGGGGTGAGTTCCCGGGTGGCAGATATATAACCGATGGGGGCGTCGAACCATACATAAAGCACTTTCCCGGGGGCATCTTCAAGGGGTACGGGAACACCCCAGTCGAGGTCACGGGTCACGGCACGTGGTTGCAATCCGCTGTCAATCCACGACTTACATTGGCCGTAAACATTGGCTTTCCACTCCGTGTGACCTTCCAGGATCCACTCCCGCAACCACGGCTCATAGTGATCGAGCGGAAGATACCAGTGTTTGGTCTCCTTAAGCACGGGCGTGTTGCCGCTGAGTACCGAACGGGGATTCACCAGTTCGGTGGGGCTCAGTGACGTGCCGCAGCTCTCGCACTGGTCGCCGTAAGCCTTCTCAAAGCCGCATTTCGGACAGGTACCCACGATGTAACGGTCGGCCAGAAAATGATGGGTCTCCTCATCATAATATTGTTCCGATGTCTTTTCCACAAATTTTCCTTCCCTGTAAAGTTTCATAAAAAAGGCCGAAGCCGTTTCGTAATGAATGGGGGCACTGGTCCGGGAATAAACATCGAAGGAGATGCCCAGGCGGGCGAAGGAATCTTTGATCAGAGCGTGGTATTTGTCGACCACATCCTGAGGGGTGATCATTTCATTGCGGGCTTTCAGCGTGATGGGAACGCCATGTTCATCTGATCCGCCGATGAATAGCACCTCTTCTCCCTTCAGCCGCAGATAACGGGCATAAATGTCAGCAGGCACATAAACGCCGGCCAGATGACCGATATGGACCGGGCCATTGGCATACGGCAAAGCCGAGGTGATCAGGGTACGTTTAAAATCAGTCATGAATGGTCTGTTTTATTGCGGGCTGTAAAGATAGTCGATTTTTTGCCCCCGGCTTTGGAAGAAAGGGAGATATGACATTGTAAAGAATTATTTAACCCCGGAGACCTGAAATTGCAGGAGATAAAGCCGGCATTTCAGGGATTTTTTTCTTCGGCGGAAAGGTGAGCGGTATTGTCATAGAAAAAAAACTCGTCGGTAGTGCCGTAGATGATGTTACCGCTTCCGCCGTCTTCGGCGCTTCCCATGGCGGAGGGGCCGTCATGCCCCGGGAGGCCGTTCCGTCCCGGAGGATTTCCTTGTCCCCCGTGACCCGGAGCCCCCCCTCTGCCACCGTTTCCGTGCATTCCCCCGCTACCCCCGGAACTCAGGGCTTTGATCCTGTCTTTGAAAGGCCAGGCATCATCGGTAAAAAAAAGGCTGATATTTCCGCCGTAACCGCCAAGGCCTCCAATACCGCCCGGACCGCCCCAGCCTCCCGAACCACCCTCTTCTCCGGGCCCCTGCATCGGAATTTCTACTTCTACCAAAACCTCAACCTCTTTGTATACCGTTTCCTCCACCTCCACATCGACTTCCACCTCTTCTTCCGTCCCGTCAGGACCGGTGACCTTCCGCTTTTCTTTCCGGATCACTTTTTGCACCACAGGTTGTTTTACCACTCTTTTTTCGATTCGTTTCTCAATCCACTTTTCTCCCTGGCGGCCATCACCTCCCGCCCCTCCATATCCGCCGTCTCCGCCGCGGCCGCCGTCCCCACCCCTGGAAACTACGGAAAGAGTGCCTCCGTCAGGATTGATAAGGTAGCGAAATTCCTCGCCCGTCAGGTCGTTCTCGGCAAATACGTACAACAGGTCACAGTTCAGCAAGGAATCATAGTACAGGTCCGCCCAAACGCTGATGTCGGGCCCGTCATAGCCCCACTCCCCGTCCTGGCCGGGATACCCGTGCTGACCATGCTGCCCCGGACTGCCCGAAGCTCCGCCGGATCCGGAAAATCCGGAATCACCGCTGCTACCCCGGAAGGAAAGATTATAGTGGTGGCGATAATCTAAAAATACCGAAAAAGTGTCGGTAACCCAGGTGTTCCGCAACGATTCCACATAAAGGTCACTCCGGTGATCCCTGATTTTCATGAAATCAGGCTCTATGATGAATTTGCCATTGTCCCAGTATCCGCCGGTTGCCCAAAACCGGAAATATGCCGAAGCGCGGCTGTTGCGCAAATCATCATAAACCCTGATCATGCCGTTGTCGAAATAAGCCACCAACTCCCCTTTGATCTGACTTCCGGGGGATTTGTCAAACCTGGAAACCGGACGGTATTCAATGGCGGTCTCATAATTAAGGGGGATCAGCAGTTCCCTGGCCAGCCGGGACTCTTTTCTCGGGTATACCCGCACACTGATGTATTTCCCCCGGCTGGGCATGAGCCGTTCGTTCACCGTTACCTTTCCCGACGAAAAGCTTCCCCCGGTCACCTCTACCCGGTATTTCCACCAAAAATGAGACCCTCCGGCCAACCCGACGGTCTTCTTGACTTTGCCATTTTTCAGCCACGATTCCACACCGATCCTGAAGGATTCGCCCGGTAACCGCAACTGCGTCTCGTCATAATACAAGCGGATGGAATCATACTCCGAACGAAACAATCCGGCTTCAGCCTTTCCGGGGAGAACAGCTGCAGCAACAACCACCAGGACCACGATCCTGTAAACCATTGTTTTCATTTTTCCAAGGTTTATCTCATGAAGAATTTATCAAAAATCATTCCATTCTCCCTGTGCCGACAGGAGTTTTACATGCATTCCGGTGAGCGCATTGAGTACATCTGTTCTCTATGACAGGTAAGCATTAATGCCTGTTCTCAACGTATGGCTGATCCGCTGAAGAAACCCGTCGAACTCATCCCGGTNNCCGGTTTTCCGGGATTCGTTTCCCTGTCGGCTCTGCCGAGGGGAGTTTCAATCCTTTCCTGATTAAAAAAACATCCCAAAACAGAGACTTTTTCCTTATTCTTCAGCCGATTTTGTAATTTTATGTTTTATTTGGCATGATGCAGTCACCTCCTTTTATCAGGCCCGGATCTCTCATCCGGATTGTCTCCCCGGCAGGGGCTATTTCGTCCCCGGGGGTTTTGGAATCCATGGTTTCGCGTCTCCGGGAAGAAGGGTATGAAGTCGAAACCGGAAGTCATTCCCTGGGGTGTCATTTTCAATATTCAGGAACCGATGAAGAGCGGCTGGTCGACCTTCAGGAGGCCCTGGATGACCGGAAAACAGCCGTTATTCTGAGTTCCCGGGGAGGGTACGGAACCATCCGTATCGTGGAACAACTTGATCTCAGCAGTTTCAGGAGATATCCCAAGTGGGTCGTTGGATACAGCGACATTACGGTGCTCCACAACCTGCTCCAGGTTACCGGTTACCAGTCGGTCCACGGAATGATGTGCCGGATCGGATTCAAAGAGAATGTTTTCCCTTCGGAAAGCCTGGAATCGCTCCTTCAGGTGCTGCGAGGGGAAAAACCCGGATATCGCTGGCCTTCCCTTCCGCAGAACCGTGCCGGAAATACCGCGGCCCCGCTGACGGGGGGAAATTTGGCTATCTTATACAGCCTGACCGGAACACCTTACGATATTGATACCCGGGGGAAAATATTGTTCATCGAAGATATCGGTGAATACCTCTACCAACTCGACCGGATGATGATTAGTCTCCGACTGGCGGGAAAATTTGACCACCTCGCAGCTCTTCTGGTGGGTGACTTTTCCCAGTTGAAGGACAATGACAATCCCTTTGGAAAGGATTACCGGGAAATCATTCTCGATGCCGTCAAAGGATACAATTTTCCCGTTGTTTTTGGTTTTCCTGCCGGACATGAAATGCGGAACCTGGCCCTCTTACTGGGCGGAAATTACCAACTCCGGGCCAAAGGCGGAGAGTGTTCGTTGAAACTTCTCGGGAACAGGTAGTAAAATGAAAAGAACAACCAAGGAAACTGGCGATACCGCGGAGCATATCACCCGAAGCTATCTCGAAGGGAAAGGGTATAAAATTCTGGATACCAACTGGCGGATCGGACATCTCGAACTGGACATAGTGGCACTGGACGGCGAAGAACTGGTCATCGTCGAAGTAAAGTCGCGGAAAGGATCTCCTTTCGCCCATCCTACCGATGCCCTTTCAGAGGGAAAGATAAAAAAGATCATCACCGCGGCGGAAGCCTGGGTCCTTTATCATGACTGGAAGAAAGATACCCGCTTCGACCTCATCCTGGTCACCCTGCTGGGGCCCGGCCGGTTTGACCTGGAACACTATGACAACGCCTTTAACCCAACAGCGACATGACAATGAACATAGAAGACATTCGTGAATACTGCCTGTCAAAACCCGGAGTGACCGAGGGATTTCCCTTTGATGACACCACGCTGGTTTTTAAGGTGATGGGAAAAATTTTCTGCATTGCCGACCTGGAAGGAGAAGCCGGGATTGCCCTGAAAAACACCCCCGAAAAAGTGATTGACATGCGAGAATCCCATGCCTGCATCTCCCCGGCATCCCATCTGAGTAAAATACACTGGAACCGGATTCAGGCAGATTACACCGTTTCACCCGGACAATTAAAATTGTGGATTGACGAGTCGTATGAGATCGTGATTGCCGGACTGACGCGCAAACTAAGGGAAGAACTGAAAAAAATGAGCAGCGGGGAGTTCCAATACATTTTGGAACAGGAGTATATCGAGCTTATCAGTCTCTTGAAATACCTCAGGCTGAGTGAGACCGGGGGTCATGCCAAGATGATGGTTGACGCGGGACTGGTAACGCGGAACGGCGAAACCGAATACCGTCGTCGCGCGAAGATCCGTGCTGGAGAAATCCTGGAAGTGGAAGGCCACACCATCCGCATCATTCCGGGCAGGCCTCGTCAGGAAAGGACGGTTTAGCTGTCAACCCTGTTGCGGCAGACATTTTCGGGCCCAAACCCTGCCCGGTCGGGGAAACAGACATCCCGTCGGGCACAACGTACCCTGCGGGGTGCTTTTTCAAGGTTATCCCACCTCGGCACATGCCAGCGTAGCAATGCTCACCCTGGCGGCTCCCGCTTCCTGCAGGGCCACGACGGCCGCTTCGAGGGTTGATCCCGTGGTCACCACATCGTCAACCACCAGGAGGTGCCTGCCGGTAAATTCTTCTGGCTTCAGTACCTGAAAAATCCCCTCCACATTCTGCCACCTTTCAAAGCGGTTCTTCCGGGTTTGCGTGGAGGTAAACTTCTCCCTGACCAGGTTGCCGGTCGAAAGGGGCAGCGAGAGCGACGCCGCCATCCCAGCGGCGATCCGCTCACTCTGATTGTACCCACGCTCCCTGAGCCTCTGCCAATGGAGGGGTACCGGCACCACCACGTCAACCGCCGCAAAGGGAGAGGACCTAAGATCAACCCCGAAGAGACGCCCCATCTCGTCGCCAAGCTCATGCAATCCCTTATACTTCAGAAAATGAATGAGACGCTGGTACCGGCTTCCCTTACGGAAATACAACCAGGAAGTGGCCATTTCCACAGGTACCCTTCCCCAGAAAAGCTGCGCTACCTTGTTCCCGGGATCCTTATGAAAACCGGTACGCGGCAGATCATGAAGACAGTGGAGACAGATGTATTTCTCCTGGGTGACCAGTTTTCTGCCACAGGTCACACACAGCGAAGGATAAAACAACTCCAGGAGATCATTGAAAAAATCCCGCATCCTCTTCTGTATTTCTAATTTCCACCGAGGCGGAGCTGACGGGGAACCAGCCTGCCCCGATTTGTCAATTTACCCCAATACCGCCATATTTCAAAGCCCCGGAAAAAATCTATACTCTTTCTAAATAAGCGTTAAAAAAAGAAGCAGAAAGCCTTCCCAATGATAATTTATTAAATTTGAAACCCGTTTTGCTTTTTATCCGGGCCAAAACGAAACCCTGATCTGGTTATGCCGAAGAAAGTCCGTTCAGTTTTCAGGAAAAGGTCGTTGTTACTGCTTTTGTTTGGTTTTGCACTGGGCATGATCGGTGCGGTTTTCGCCCACAAAGGGATCAAAGCCACAAGTACCGATAAGTTCTGTGAAAGGTGCCATGTGCACCCCCATGTTTTTAAGTCCCGGAAACTTTCCTCTCATTACGCCACGAAAAGCGGAATGCTAGTGCGATGCGTGGAATGCCATCTTCCCCCCGAAGGGGAGGGATATCTGAAGGAAAAAATCAGGCTAGGAGCCAAAGATATTTATGGTTTTTTGGTGAAGGACAGTGCTGATTTCAACTGGGAAGCCCGGCGCACCGTTGAGATGGCGCAGCATTTCACTTCCCAGCGGTCGTGTTTGAAGTGCCATGAAAATCTTTTCCCCCTGACGCTCACAAAAGAAGGGCAGGAGGCCCATCTTTATTACACACAGAATGAAGATGAACTTTTGTGCCTGAACTGCCATATCGATGTGGGCCATTATGATCCCAACCGGATACATGACAGGAATGTGGGATTCGGAAGCACGACCGTTGCCAATGCAGATGTATTCACCGTACCGGCAAGGGTTTCGGCACTGGAAACTTTCACGGAGACCGTTCCCGGCACAACGGTTTCTTTTAAGATGGTGGCTATTCCGGGGGGCATTTTCCGGATGGGGAGTCCCGAAGATGAACCGTTGCGGAAGTCCGATGAAGGTCCTGCCACAGACGTGGAAATCAGTTCCTTTTTCATGGCCGAGACCGAGGTGACCTGGGATGAATACCTGGCTTTTTATTCAGCTACAGGTGCCGAAGGCCGGTCCACCGATACGGAGGGACGACGCACCCTGGACGATGTGGATGCCATCACCGGACCCACACCCCCCTATGGCCAGCCTGACCAGAACTGGGGAATGGGCAGCCGCCCAGCTATCACCATGAGTTATTATGCCGCCGAAACTTACTGTAAATGGCTCTCCCTGATCACCGGCAAGAACTACCGGTTGCCTACGGAAGCCGAATGGGAATATGCCGCACGGGGAGGTACCGAAACCCCATACTTCTTTGAAGGAAACCCCAAAACATTTACCGAAAAGGGATTCTTCGGAAAATTGTTCGGAAAGCAAAATGAGCTGATCGGAAAATATGTGATTTACAGGGCCAACAGTATGGGCCGGACGCAGGAACCCGACAGGGTGGAGGCCAACCCGTTCGGGCTGAAAAATATGCTGGGGAATGCCGCAGAATACTGTTCCGACTGGTATGCCGCTGATGCTTACAGCCGCCTTCCCGAAAAGGTGAAGGATCCCAGGGGCCCTGCCTCCGGCGAAGAACGGGTCATCAGGGGAGGAACCTTTAAAAGCGATGCCGCACTGGTACGCAATGCAGCACGCGACAAAACCCAAACCGATGCCTGGCTGAAAACCGATCCCCAGATGCCCAAAAGCAAATGGTGGCTCTCCGACTGCAACCATGTGACTTTCAGGGTAGTATGTGAATTTGACGAAAATACAGGTAAACAACAGTAATCACTATTTATAACATTAATTATGGCAAACAATAATTTTTCAAGAAGAAAATTTCTTGCCGGGGCAGCAGCCGTTGGTGCTGCCGGAGTGGCAGGCTTTAATCCGTTGGTCTCCTGTTCGGGAGGAGGAAGTCAGAAGTCAGGTTCCCTGGTCACAGGGGAGCCCTTTAAGAAAGTCAGTGATCTCTTTATCCCTCCCCTGCTTGACAAAGCTCCTGACGGTCAGCCCCTGAAAGCGGGCGTGATCGGTTGTGGGGGACGCGGCACGGGGGCAGCCCTGAACTGGCTGGCAGCTGGACCCAACCTGACCGTAACGGCCTTGGGCGATGTTTTCCAGGACCGGGTGGATTCCTGCCGTGAAAGAATAAAAGCCGATTTCAACATTGAAGTTCCCGAAGAAAACTGTTTCGTGGGTTTTGACAACTTTCAGAAGGTGATTGACTCCGGCGTTGATGTGGTTCTTCTTTGCACTCCGCCGGTATTCCGGCCCATCCATTTTGAAGCCGCGGTCAAAAACCGTAAACATGTCTTCATGGAAAAACCGGTGGCTGTCGATCCTGCAGGCGTCCGGAGTGTCTTGGCATCCGCAAAGATGGCCGAATCGCAGGGACTGAAGGTGGTATGCGGAACCCAGCGGCGTCATCAGCGCGACTATATCGAAGTGTACAAACAGGTGGCTACCGGCGCCATCGGCGATATCATTTCCGCCAATGCCTACTGGAACCAGAACAAGCTGTGGCACCGAAACCCACAGGCGGAATGGAGTGAAATGGAATGCATGATCCGTGACTGGGTCAACTGGTGCTGGCTCTCGGGCGATCACATCGTGGAGCAGCACGTCCACAATATCGACGTCATCAACTGGTTCACAGGTACCTATCCCACAAGGGCCGTAGGCTTTGGCTCGCGCCAGCGCCGGCTTACCGGCGACCAATACGACAATTTCTCCGTCGACTTCGTCTACGACAACGGCATGCATATGCACAGCATGTGCCGCCAGATCAACGGATGCGCAGGAAATGTCAGCGAATACATCAGGGGTACAAAAGGGTATACCAACTGCCAGAACAGAATCTATGACCTCGCAGGAAATGAAATATACAGCTATCCATACCCCCTCGACGAAGCCGGAACTCCTATGAGATCGGTGGCCGTAAATCCTTACGATCAGGAACATATCGACCTGGTGACCTGTATCCGGGAAGACAAACCCATCAACGAAGCCGAAGCCACAGCCATGAGCTGCCTGGTGGCCGTCATGGGACGGGTGTCAGCGTATACCGGAAAAGAAGTTACGCTCGAAGAGATGCTCAATTCTGACCTGAAACTGGGTCCTGAAACTTTTATCATGGGCGATGTGGGCATCATGAAAAATGCGGTCGTTCCCATTTCCGGGGAAGCAGCAAACTAAGGTTAAGGCTGCCACCTCCGCTAAAGCTGCGGTGCCTGAAGAAGTTGAGGTTGAGGTTAAAATAATCGGCAAAGGGGTCGAGGTTACGGTCTCTTCAGAATCCAGCGGTCGTAAATCCAGAGGAGAACAACGGCTGTGACTGCAATTCCGCTGTAAAGATACCAAATCCGCGAGGGATGGTAGTTGTTCCACAGAAAGGTCTGGAGCCCGGAAGAACTCATTTCGAGCCTGACGGCAGCTTCCTGCCAGAACTCATTTTTCGAAAAAATATCCGAAACGGCAGGGAGTGAAATTCCGCGTTGTGACAGTTCCAATCCCAGGAGGTAATGTTTGTCGGAGATCCGTTCAAAAACGCCTCCCGAAAGCCATCCGGCCAGCTGATGGCCGGCAGCAACCGGTAAAAAGGAGGTTCCCATGTAAAGGGCTTTTTTGTCGTCGGGAGCAATCCGTCCGATGTATTCGGTGAATTTTGGCGAACTCGCCATTTCTCCCAATCCGAAAACAAAGATCCCCAGAAGGATCAGCCACCCGTTCTGGTTGGAAAACATCAGTGACAGTCCGCCGGCAACGACGAGAATCCCGCCCATCATGGCCGTAAGCGGCCTGTACCGCATCACAAATGCCGATACCATCAGTTGAAAAACGATGATGAAAAATGCATCCATGCTCGAGAGGGTCACCGCGGACAGGGTGCCTTCCTCGGTTCCAATAGTTCCGGCAAGCGAAGGCGAGACTGCTGAAATCGCCCTGTAGAGCATGCTGGTATCCACCCATTGATCCACAAAAACAGGGAAAGAATAATAAAGCTGGTTAAAAGCGGTCCAGAAAAGGATCATGATCATCAGAAAAATCAGATACCTCCAGTTGACAAGGGTTTCTCCGATATTTCGCAGGGCCCTGACCATATTTTTCCATACCGGCAGGTCGCTGCCGGCAATATGAGGTTCCCGGAAAAAGAAAAGAGTGATCAGGAAATTGACCCCGATGGCTGTCATCGACATGTAAAAGACATCATCCCAGCTCTTGTTCAACAGGATCCCCGCGGTAAAAGGACCGATAAAACCGCCGATATTAACCATCATGTAAAAAATCCCGAAACCGATCGAGGATGTCTCGCTATCGGTGGTCCGGGCAATCATGGCCGAAATGATGGGTTTGAAGAATGCGCCACCGGTGCAGGTCCAGACAAAAGCAAAGAAAACCCACCCGAAACTGTCAAAGCTTCTGATCATATAAAAACCCGAAAGATAGAGGATAAAGGCCACAAACAGCATTCGACGGTACCCCAGCTTATCGGCAAGCGCACCTGTGAACAGCGGTAACAGGTAAAGCAGCATGGAGCCGGTTCCCATGATGATGCCCTTCTCTGCCTGTGACAAGCCGAGTGCCCCGGTATCCTTTGAATTGACAAGGTAAAGGGCGAAGGCCATGTAAAAACCGTACCACGCCCACCTTTCAAACAGCTCAATAATGTTGGAAACCCAAAACAGGGAATTGTATTTTCTGAAAATCTGAATGATGCCCACGTCGGTTATTTCTCATTAACGACCCGAAAGTAATCATTCTGCTCAGAAAATATTAAAATCATCAGAAAAGAGGGAGAGGGAATCACTATGATTTATTATCAGCAAAAAGGTTTATCGTAAGGAAACTTTGTCAGAATAACGGATTTTAAATAAACTTGCAACGCAAAACAACGTATGCAGGTTTTGGTTGACAGCAATGATTAAAAAAAGAGAGATGCTTTTAGCCATTGATATAGGGAACACGAATATTGTTTTCGGAATTCATTCTGGTGAGAAATGGGTTTCTGACTGGAGGATCCAGACGAATACCAGGAAGACCGCTGATGAATATGAGGTTATTTTCAGATCTTTGATTTTCAATGGTCATGTATTGACGGGAGAGATCAGGTCGGTTGTAATGAGCAGCGTGGTTCCGACCCTGGTGCAGCCGTTCATTGACATGATTTCAGGCTTTCTGAACTTACGTCCCGTTATTGTAGGGCCCGAGATCTATGACCGATTGCCCCTTGGCATATTGAATCCTTATCAGATCGGTTCCGACCTGGTTGTCAATTCCCTGGCGGCATACCGGAAATACGGGGAATTCACCATGGTCATTGATTTCGGGACGGCGCTGACTTTTACCACCATCGGCAGGGAGGGATTAATTCTGGGGGTTGCCATTTCTCCGGGGATGAATACGGTGGTAAACGCCTTGGCCGGAAATACCGCCCAACTGCCCCAGGTTCACCTGGTTCCCCCGCCATCGGTTCTGGGTCAAAATACCATGCATGCCTTACAGGCGGGTATTGTCCTGGGCTATGCAGGGCTGGTGGAATCAATGATCAGGCGCACGGAGGAAGAGTTGCAACACAAACTGACCGTAGTGGCCACCGGCGGTCTTAGTACGGTGATGGCTCCCCTGATTCCGGCCATTACAAACATCGAACCCAAGCTCACCCTCGAAGGCCTCAATCTGGTCAATCATTATATTACGGCAATCTGATCCGCTTTCTGAATTCCGGTGAGCGTCCTGACTGTTTCCGTTCTTTGTGCCAGGTAAGCATTCATGCCTGGTCTCAGCTTATGGCCACGCAAGTCATGCCGGCATGACCCGGAGCCGATGCCGGAAATGAGCAGTGAATCCACGGAATTAATGTATCTTTGACAGCCGAAATCATTATTAATGGAATCGTTGAAATACAATCTCCTTCAGTCCATCAACAATCCCGAAGAGTTACGAAAACTCAGCAAGGAAGATTTGCCGAAGGTGTGCAGTGAACTTCGCGATTTCATCATTGATTCAGTAAGCACCAATCCTGGGCATTTCGGCGCCAGTTTGGGCGTGGTGGAATTGACCGTTGCCCTCCATTATGTCTTCAACACTCCTTATGATCAGCTGGTATGGGATGTGGGCCACCAGGCTTACGGCCACAAAATCATTACCGGGCGACGTGACCGGTTCGACACCAACCGCAAGATGGGTGGAATCAGCGGTTTTCCGAAGCGGAGCGAGAGTGAATATGACAGTTTCGGCGTAGGCCACTCTTCCACGTCAATCTCTGCCGCGCTGGGCATGGCTGTCGCCAGCAAACTCAAACATGAAAACCGTAAAATTGTGGCCATCATCGGCGACGGGGCCATGACCGGCGGTATGGCCTTTGAAGGATTGAACAATGCGGGATTCCTGAAATCAGACATCCTGGTGATCCTGAATGACAATAACATAGCTATAGATCCCAATGTGGGAGGTATGAGCCAGCACCTGCTCAACATCAGCAAATCACAAACCTATAACCGGTTAAAGGACGAAATCTGGGAAGGCCTTGGCAAACTCCGGTGGTTGGGCCCCCTGACCCGGAAGGCAGTCCAGAAGATGGAAAGTGCACTGAAATCCCTCCTCTTCCACCATAGCAATCTCTTTGAAGGGCTGAATTTCAGATATTTTGGCCCCATCGACGGACATGACGTGATTTACCTTGCACAGGTGCTTTCTGCCCTGAAGGAAATCAAAGGCCCCAAATTGCTGCATGTCATTACCCGGAAAGGAAAAGGCTTTCCTGAAGCGGAAATGAACCAGACCAAATTCCATGCGCCCGGAAAATTTGACAAGACGACGGGGAAAATATTAAGCTGTGACTGCGAGCTGGAGAAAGCTCCCAAATTCCAGAATGTCTTCGGGGAAACCATTGTGGAACTTGCCGGGATGAATGAAAAAATCGTAGGCATCACCCCCGCCATGCCCTCGGGATGTTCCCTGAATCTTATGATGGAAAAAATGCCGAACCGTGCTTTTGATGTCGGGATTGCCGAACAGCATGCGGTCACCTTCGCCGCCGGCCTTGCCACCCAGGGGATGGTCCCTTTTTGCAATATCTATTCCACCTTTATGCAACGGGCTTATGATCAGGTGATTCATGATGTGGCCTTGCAAAACCTCCATGTCGTCTTCTGCATCGACCGGGGCGGACTGGTCGGGGAGGACGGCGCCACCCACCATGGGGTCTTTGACATGGCTTACATGCGCTCCCTGCCCAACATGGTGGTTGCAGCCCCCATGGATACGCCGGAACTCCGCAACATGATGTACACAGCTCAACTGGAAGGTCAGGGACCTTTTTCGATCCGTTACCCCCGTGGATGCGGTACCTGTGTGAATTGGCGAACCCCGTTTGAAAAAATAGAACCCGGAACTGCCAGAATGCTCTCCGAAGGAACCGACCTGGCCATCCTGACCATCGGGAAACCGGGAATTTTCGCCCAAAGAGCCGTAAAAAAACTGGCCCGCGAAGGAATTTCCGCAGCTCATTACGACATGCGGTTCGTCAAACCCCTCGATGAAACCACCCTTCTCCGCGTCTTCTCCTCATTCGATAAAATCATCACCGTCGAAGATGGCGTCATCACCGGGGGTTTCGGAAGTGCCGTGGCGGAATTCATGGCCACCACCCATTGCACTTCCCGGCTTACCATCCTGGGAATCCCCGACCGGTTTATCGAACATGGAACCATTGATCAACTTTACAAAATATGCGGTATTGATACCGAATCTCTCTTCCGGGCTGCACTTATTCTGGCAGGGAAATAATTTTTCCCTTCTTTATTGCGTTCATTGGTTTGTAACTTGGCAACTTATTGGTTTTGGACATTTATCTGAAAAAACGACGCTGGAAAATCCTGCTATTCCTGGCAGCGATCATCATTGGAATAGCCTCGCTGAAATACACCAACTGGCTCACCGATAAACTCTCACAGGAAGAACGGAAAAAAGTGGAGCTGTGGGCCGAGGCCATCAAACGACTCGCCAGCGATGAAATTACTACGGAGACCGACATCTCCCTGATTGAAATGATCAGCAACCAAAATACCTCGATCCCGCTGATCGTCACCAATGCCGATGATTCCATCATGATCCATGCCAATATTTCGTTTACTCCCGCCCGACAAAACGAGATCCTGACCCGGGAACTCAAAAAAATGAAGGCACAGAATCCCCCTATTGAAATCTTTATCTCCGAAAATATCAAACAATTCCTCTATTACCGGGAATCGTACCTCCTCAGGAACCTGAGGCTTTTCCCCATAGTTCAACTGCTGGTCATCTTTCTGTTTATCGGGGTGGCTTACCTGGCGTTCAGTGCTTCCCGGAGCGCCGAGCAAAATCAGGTTTGGGTGGGAATGTCAAAAGAAACCGCCCACCAGCTTGGCACCCCCATCTCATCTCTGATGGCCTGGGTTGAACTCCTCAGACTGCAGAAAAACGACCCGGCCATTGTCGGGGAACTGGAAAATGACATTCAGCGACTTGAAAAAATCACCGAACGATTCTCGAAAATAGGATCGAAACCGGAACTCCTCCATACCGATATGGAAATGGTGATTCGTTCAACCCTCGAATACCTGAAACGCCGTTCCTCGGGAAAGATAAAATACGAATTCCATACCGACGGCACAAACAAATGGGAAGTCCCCCTCAATGAGGCCCTCTTCTCCTGGGTCATCGAAAACCTGTGTAAAAATGCCATGGACGCCATGAACGGCGAAGGAACCATCACTATAAGCCTGAAGGAAAAAGAAAACAACGTGATCGTCGACCTTAGCGATACCGGCAAGGGACTCCACAAGTCACAGTTTAAAACCATTTTTCAGCCGGGATACTCCACCAAAAAGAGAGGATGGGGATTGGGACTTTCGCTGGCAAAGAGAATTGTGGAAAACTATCACAAAGGCAAGATTTTCATCAAAGAATCGGAAATCAATAAGGGGACCACTTTTCGAATCCTGCTGAAAAAAAACGCATAAAAGGGATAACCTTCAATATTTTGACAGGTTTTTAATGTTTGTATTGCAAAAAAAACATACTTTTGCAGCACTTTTTTGAGTTTTGGAAAAATTGTCAACATACAACATTGCTTTCAAGGGTTTAAAAGAAGGCAATCATCTATTTGACTATCACATAAGAAATTCGTTCTTTGAACTTTTTGAAAATAGCCTGATAGAAGAAGCGGAGGCTGATGTCACGATCAGCCTGGAAAAACGGAACACCTTTATGTCATTGCATCTTGCCCTGAAGGGGAGCGCCAGGCTGACCTGCGACCGGTGCCTCGATCAGTATGATCAGGAGATAGCAAACAAGGCTGATCTGATCATCAAATTCGGAGATTACGGATATGAGGATTCCGATGAGGTGATCTGGCTCCACCCCGAAGATTATCAGTTCAATGTGGCCCAGATCATCTACGATTACATCGTCCTCGGCATTCCGCTGAAACATATTCATCCTGACCGGCAGGACGGGAGCAGTGAATGCAACCCTGAAATGCTTGAAAAACTGAAGGAATATTCCCCCCTTCATGAAGGAAAGGGGGACCAAAGATGGATACAGTTAAAAAATTTATTGAATAACAATTAAAATTTACATAGCTATGGCACATCCAAAACATAAACATTCGAAGAGCAGAAGGGACAAGCGCAGAACGCACGACAAAGCCGTTGTGCCTACCCTTACCATCTGTTCCAATTGCGGGGCAACCGTCAAAATGCACACCATTTGCGGCGAGTGCGGACACTACCGAGGGAAACAGGTAATAGAAAAAGAGATTGCTGTTTAAACAGCCCTGTAAAAAGATCAGAAAATTCTGATCTTTTTTTTTAATTTTACACTCCTTGAATTATCAACTAACCAGGTAAAATAATTATCCCGTTATGAAAATGACACAGAAACCCACACAGGAGACCCCCTCCCAGAACATTAACCTGATCAGCAACGGCACCAGGATTTCCGGTGATATCCATGCCGAGGGCGATATCCGGATCGACGGGTACGTAAAAGGAAACATCAAATCCAAAGGCCGCCTGGTGATTGGCGCCGCAGGAAGTATAGAAGGAGATATCCTCTGTACCAACATTGAAGTTTCGGGGAATTTCAAGGGCAAGATTTCGGCCTCCGAACTGCTTACCCTGAAATCCACCGCCGTGGTTGCCGGAGATATCATTGCCACCAGGCTGGCCGTGGAACCCGGATCGATATTTACCGGCACCTGCCAGATGGGTCCTGTGGAAAAAACCGCTGAAGAACCCCGGAAATCTTAAATGGAAACCCCGGTCCGCCGTTTCCTCCTGCGCCTGCTTTTACTTACAGCCCTGGTCGCCCTGGCTGGATTTGTCCTTTTCCGGTTCTTCCTAAGCAAATATTACCATCCCCTCTTTTTACCGCTCCTGCTATTCGTGGCACTCTTTACCTTTATCAGCTTTTTCTGGATTGTCAAAACCGCACATAAAGATACCGGCAGATTCGCCCGGGCAAGCATGATGGTGACCATGGTCCGCCTCTTTGTCTACCTGTCCATCGCAGTAATCTGTTTCCTGACCATCAAAAGCAACGCCCTTGCCTTTGTGATTTGCCTTGCAAGCCTTTACCTGATCTTTACTCCATTCGAAGTTTCCGAACTGTCGCGATACCTTCGGAACAGTACAAAAAAGAATACGGCCCGGCCCGGGGAGAATTCCTTTACTTTATCAGATCAGGAGAATAGCCATAAACAAAATTGACTACATTTGCCGGTGTAAGACAGTTATTATCTGTTCCGATCATGAATCAAGCCGGGAAACTACTATTTCTTTGTCTGTTCCTGATCTTCTGCGGAATGGTTTTGCATGCCGCAACGCAATCTCCCGAAAATGTCACCGGGACCAAAACAGGACATGAAGCCGCATCGTTCGATGCCGGCAAGTATGTCGTTGAACATGTGTCAGATGCCCACGAATGGCATATTGTCACCTTCGGGAAAACCCACGTCTCCATACCGCTTCCCATCCTGTTATATAGCAAAACCAGCGGACTCCACCTCTTCCTTTCCTCCCGGTTCCAGCACGGCCATTCCGCGTATAAGGGATTTGCCATCGCTACGGAAGGTCAAGAGGAAGGAAAAATTGTCGAAGTAAACGACGCAGGGGAAATCATTGGGAAACCCTTTGACCTTTCCATCACCAAAACCGTGGCCGGAGCGTTGATTTCCGCTGTTATCCTGGTGCTGATTCTTCTTGCCGTTGCCCGAAGCGCTGTCAAAAGCAGGGGGAAAGCCCCCTCCGGACTGCAGAACCTGATAGAACCGGTCATCCTTTTCGTACGGGATGAAATCGCCATCCCCGCCATCGGAAAGAAAAACCATGAACGGTTCCTTCCCATCCTGCTTTCCTTGTTTTTTATAATCCTGATCAATAACCTGTTCGGCCTGATTCCCGTTTTTCCGCTCGGCGCCAATGTTACCGGAAACATCTCCGTTACCCTGGTCCTGGCTTTGATCACTTTTTTTATCACCACCTTCAGCGGGAACAAACATTACTGGAAAGAAATTTTCAACCCCGATGTGCCGTGGTGGATGAAATTTCCCGTCCCCCTGATGCCGTTTGTAGAGTTCTTCGGCATGTTTACAAAACCTTTCGTACTGATGGTCCGGTTGTTCGCCAACATGATGGCGGGACACCTCATCATCACGGTGTTTGTGAGCCTGATCTTTATTTTCGGAAACCTCTTCGGAAGCGCAGGCGGACTGCTGATCAGTCCTGTTTCGGTGCTTTTTTCCGTTTTCATTATGATCCTTGACATATTGGTATCATTCATCCAGGCCTATGTTTTTACCCTTTTATCGGCGCTCTATTTCGGAATGGCTACTGTAGAACATCATTAAATAATTGATATACAACTTAACATTTGAATTATGACAACGTTATTTGTTTTATTGGCTGAAGTGGCTCTGGCTTCTTTCGGAGCGGCCATCGGAGCGGGAATGGCGACCATCGGGGCAGCAATGGGTATCGGACGCATCGGACAGAGTGCCATGGAGGCGATTGCCCGTCAGCCTGAATCGAGCGGCGACATCCGTTCCACCATGATCATTTCGGCAGCCCTTATTGAAGGAGTTGCCTTTTTCGCGGTGATTACCTGCATTCTGGTGATCTTCCTCGGAGAAAATTAATATAGGAGATCCTCCCTGTCAGGCTGCCTTCGGGAAGCCGGAGGCGGAATCCTTTTTATTCCGTTATTAATTTATACTGTTATGGGCTTAGTAACTCCAAGTGCGGGAACCATATTCTGGATGGTCATCATTTTCGGGGTGGTGGTCTTCATTCTGGGCAAATTCGCCTGGAAACCCATTCTGAATGCGCTCAGGGAACGGGAAGAAGCCATCCGTGATGCGCTGAATTCCGCGGAACTGGCACGCCGTCAAATCGGCGACCTCAAGGCCGAGCAGGATCTTATCAGGGCTGAAGCGGTAAGGGATAAGGAACAAATCCTGCGGGAAGCCAGGGACATCAGGGACCAGATGATTTCGGAAGCCAGGGAAAAAGCAGGGCAGGAAAGCGCCAAACTCATGGCACAACTCCGCGATCAGATGGAAAATGAGAAAAATATGGCCTTGGATGAAATTAAACAACAGGTAGCTGAGCTTTCCGTGAAAATCGCCGAAACAATTCTCCGGGAAAAACTGGACAATACCCCGAGCCAGGAAAAGATTATCAGTGCCCAACTTGAGGAATTTAAGCTGAACTGAAAGGATGAACCAGAGCAAGATCAACGTGAGGTATGCGAAAGCGTTCTTCTCCCTGGCCAGGGATGCCGGAGAAATGACCGCCCTTCACGATGATATGAAAAAAGTGTACGCCCTTTGCCGCGATTCTGAAGATTTCATGCAACTCTTGCATAATCCGGTAGTTAACGTCTCTCAGAAAAAGCAAATTCTGAAGGATCTCCTTAAGCCGCACGTACATGAAATGACTCTCAGGTTCATCCTTCTGATCGCCGAAAACAACCGGGAAACAGAACTTCCGGGTATTTGCCGTAATTTCACGGAAATGGTGCGCAGGAACAAGGGAATCATACCTGCCACAGTCACCACTGCTGTTGAAATGAGTCCCGGGATCCTGGAACAGATCAGGCGCATTTTGGAACAGGAAACCGGAAAAACCGTGGAATTATCGGGAAGAGTAAATTCCGCAATCCTGGGAGGGATGATCCTGCGCATCGATGACCTGCAGTTTGACGGCAGCATTTCCACCCAGCTGAAAAAGATAAAAACTGCCATGTTGGCAAAATAAAGAACCTAACAGATAATATAAAGATGCTATGGCTGAAATAAGACCGGCAGAAGTCTCAAGTATAATCAGAAAGCAACTGGAGCATTTCAGGGTGCAGGCCGACCTCGACGAAGTGGGAACCGTCCTGCAAGTGGGGGACGGCATTGCCCGCATACACGGGCTTTCCCATGTGGAAGCAAACGAAATGATCGAGTTTGAAAGCGGAACAAAGGGAATAGTACTCAACCTGGAAGAGGATAATGTCGGTGCCGTATTGCTGGGACCGTCGGAATCGATCAGGGAGGGAGATACCGTAAAAAGGCTGAAAAGAATTGCCTCCATCATGGTCAGCGAAAAGGTGATCGGCCGGGTGATCAACACCCTGGGAGAACCCATCGACGGAAAAGGGCCCATTACGGGGGAACTGTTTGAAATGCCCCTGGAAAGGAAAGCGCCCGGCGTCATTTTCAGACAGCAGGTGAAACAACCGCTCCAAACCGGTATCAAGGCCATCGATGCCATGATTCCCATCGGTAGAGGCCAGCGGGAACTCATCATCGGGGACCGGCAAACAGGCAAAACGGCCGTAGCCATTGATACCATCATCAACCAGCGCGAAAATTACGAAAAAGGCGAACCCGTTTATTGCATTTATGTTGGTATCGGCCAGAAAGGCTCAACCGTGGCAACCCTGGCTTCCATCCTCGAAAAACATGGGGCCATGGATTATACCACCATCGTGATGGCTTCGGCATCCGATCCCGCCGCCCTTCAATTCTATGCCCCCTATGCCGGTGCAGCCATCGGGGAGTATTTCCGGGATACGGGCCGTGATGCGCTGATCATCTTCGACGACCTGTCAAAACAAGCCGTCTCCTACCGGGAAGTATCCCTCCTCCTGCGCCGGCCTCCCGGAAGGGAAGCCTATCCCGGCGATGTCTTTTACCTCCATTCAAGACTGCTGGAAAGGGCAGCTAAAATTATCGAATCGGACGAAATCGCCGCCCAGATGAACAACCTCCCGCCTTGCCTGAAAGATAAAGTAAAAGGCGGCGGTTCCCTGACCGCTCTTCCCATCATCGAAACCCAGGCAGGCGACGTATCGGCATACATCCCTACCAATGTTATTTCCATTACCGACGGACAGATTTTTCTGGAAACCAACCTCTTCAATTCAGGCGTCCGCCCTGCTATCAATGTCGGAATTTCCGTGTCCCGCGTGGGAGGATCCGCCCAGCTGAAAGCCATGAAAAAAATCGCGGGAACTCTGAAACTAGACCAGGCACAGTTCCGTGAACTCGAGGCCTTCGCTAAATTCGGCTCCGACCTCGACGCATCCACCCTTCGGGTCCTTGACAAAGGCCGGAAGAATGTGGAAATCCTGAAACAGGGCCAGTACCAGCCCATGAAAACAGAACATATGATCGCAATTATATACTGCGGAACCCAGGAATTACTGCGAAAGGTGCCCGTCGAAAAAGTAAAACAGTTCGAAACGGAATTTCTGGAACTCATGGACCTGAAATACAAGGATGAACTAAAGAGCCTGAAATCGGGCATACTTACCGGGGAAATTGAAAAGGTGCTCCGGGAAGCCGCTGCGGTAGTCGCAGAGAAATTTGGTTCCGCATAATAACCGTCATCTCTTATTATTTCTGAATTATGTCAGGGCTGAAAGAAATACGTACTCGCATCGGAAGCATCAAAACCACCCGTCAGGTGACCAGTGCCATGAAAATGGTTTCAGCGGCCAAATTGAAAAAGGCGCAGGATGCGGTGATTCATTTCAGGCCTTATTCTTCAAATTTCAAACAACTTCTGGAATCGGCCATTAAGAACTTCAGTGGCCTGATTGATAGTGAATTAACGAAACCCCGTGATCCCGTCAGAATTCTGATCGTGCTGATCTCTTCGAACCGGGGTCTTTGTGGGGCCTTTAACGCTGCGGTTATCGGGAAGGCCTCTGACCTGGTGAATGAAAAATACCGGCAACAGGCTGCGAACGACAATGTCAGTTTTCTGACAATCGGGAAACAAGGCGAACGTTTCCTGAAAAGCCACAAGATCAAAGTCTCCCGGAACAAAAACGACCTGCTCGACAGGCTGAACTTTGAAAACGCGTCCGAAGTGTCTGCTGAATTGCGCGATCTTTACCTAAAGGGGGAATACGACAGGATTGAACTGGTTTATAATGATTTTATCAATGCTGCACAATATATCCAATCCACGCAGACTTTTTTGCCGCTTCAGTTTCCTGCACCTGATGAAAATTTGTTGCGAGGAGACATTATTTTTGAACCCTCACCAACAGAAATTGCAGAGGTGATGTTTCCTATGTGGCTCAATACTATGTTTTACAAAACCTTGCTGCTCTCCTGTGCTGCCGAACACGGCGCCCGCATGACAGCCATGCACCAGGCCACCGATAACGCCACCGATCTGCTCGGGGAACTGACCTTACAATATAACAAAGCCCGGCAGGCCGCCATCACCAAAGAGATCCTCGAAATTACGGGGGGTGCCGAAGCGCTTCGCTCATGAGCCGATCCCTTCAGCGATTTTATATTTTCCCATTTGTTTCTTTTTTTAAAAAAGAAAATTATTTTTGTAGCCGCTACGTGGAAAGATTTGTGATTGATTGCAACCACTAAAAAATGCTAAAACAATCCGGCTTTTGGTGCCGTTCACATTATCTCCTGTAGTCATTAATTGTTGAACCGTGCCGGCGGTTGCTGGCATATTAAATTATGGATAATGAGCTATTTATTCACTAGTGAATCTGTATCGGAAGGTCATCCCGACAAGGTGGCAGACCAGATTTCTGACGCTTTGCTGGATCATTTTCTGGCCTATGATCCCAACTCAAAAGTAGCCATCGAGACCCTGGTAACCACCGGGCAGGTTGTCATTGCGGGCGAGGTGAAGTCGAATACCTATGTTGACATTCAGGAAGTTACGCGGAATCTGATCAAAGAAATCGGATATACCAAAGCGGAATACCGTTTTGACGGGAACTCCTGCGGAATTTTTGTGGCCATACACGAGCAGAGCGGTGACATTAACCGGGGTGTGGAACGGCAAAAACGTGAGGACCAGGGTGCCGGAGACCAGGGGATGATGTTCGGGTATGCCTGCAAGGATACCGATAACTACATGCCCCTCGCCCTGGAACTGTCACACCGGATTTTGATTGAGCTTGCCGCCATTCGCAGGGAGGAAAACAGCCCGATGCCTTACCTCCGTCCCGATTCCAAATCACAGGTGACCATCGAATATTCCGACGACCATCATCCGATACGGGTCCATACGATCGTGGTCTCCACCCAGCATGATGAGTTTGATGATGACCTGCCCATGCTGGCCAGAATCAGGCATGACGTTATCAATATCCTGATTCCTAGGGTGGTGTCACAACTTCCCGAACGTTTGAAAAAGCTCTTCAACGGCGAAATCCAGTATCATGTCAATCCCACGGGAAAATTTGTCATCGGCGGCCCTCACGGAGATACCGGCCTTACGGGAAGAAAAATCATCGTAGACACCTACGGGGGAAAAGGAGCTCACGGCGGCGGCGCCTTCTCGGGGAAAGATCCCTCCAAGGTAGACCGTTCAGCAGCCTATGCAGCACGCCATATTGCGAAAAATATGGTGGCCGCAGGGGTCGCCGATGAAATCCTCATCCAGCTGGCTTATGCCATCGGGGTGGCCCAGCCCGTCGGCATCTATGTGAATACCTACGGCAGAAAAAATGTAAATCTCAGCGACAGCGAAATCGCCCTGAAAGTGAACGAACTTTTTGACCTTCGCCCCGCCCTGATTGAAGACAGACTCAAATTGCGAAATCCCATTTACCGGGAAACAGCAAAATATGGCCATATGGGTCGTACCCCGCAATTATCCGAAAAGAAATTCAATCCCCCCTACCATACCCCCAAATCAATGACCCTGGAGTTGTTCACCTGGGAAAAACTCGATTATGTAGATAAGATCAAAGAAGCTTTCCTCTTGAAATAATAACCTGAATTTGCCGTATCCTAAGGGTGCCTGCAGGTGAAATAACCCTGCACGCACCCTTTTTTCAGACTTTGCCTTTGATTTAAGCCGCCATAGTGTAACTTCTTGCGCGGTTTTCACGAATACTTTGGCAACAGTTTAAAACAGACCGCCATGAACAAGAAACTTCTGACCATTGCAACACTGCCCTTTGTAAAAGCACAAATGCTGAAAACCCTGCTTGAAAAAGAAAAGATCGAATGCGTCCTGGAAGACTTAAACCTTCTTGAAGGCACCTCAGCCATGGCAGTCCGCGTCCAAATCCGTGAAGATGACCTCGAAAACGCTTTTCCCATCCTGGAAAAGTTCCTGGGAAAATCATCCCCCCGGCATCCTCCCCTGAAAGAATCGGAACGCCAAATCCTGGTACCTGTTGATTTTTCAGATTATTCCCTCAAGGCAGCCAAAGTCGCCTTTGACATTGCCCGGAAAGTGAATGCCAAAATGGTCCTCTTTCACGCATATCCCAATCCCATCGTTTATTCCGTTCCCTTCAGCGATGTATATGCTTTTGACACTGGACTGATGGCACATCTGGAGAATGCCGAAAAAACGGCGCAGGGCCATATGGAAACCTTCCTGAAGGAACTGATCCGGCTTTGTTCCGCTGAGGCCTGGAGCGGTGTGGAAACCGAATACATCATCAAGGCCGGCGATGCCAGGGATGACATTCTCTCCTTTGCCCACAGGCACCAGGTCATGGTCATCGTAATGGGAACCCTGGGAAAGGCGGGAAAAGAACTCGACATCATCGGAAGCGTAACTGCCGAAATTATCATTTCTGCCCGGGTTCCCGTGCTTGTCATTCCTGCTGAAACACGCGCAGATATCGCTGAGAATTTTCATAAAATCCTCTATGCCACTAACTTCGACGAAAAAGACTTCGTGGCCATCGAAAAACTGATGCGGATCATCAGACCCTATGAAGCGGAAATCCATTGTGTCCATGTGGGCCGGAGCGAAGAGCCGGTGTGGGACATGGCCCGGCTGAAGGGAATGAAGGATATTCTGCGTTCAAAATACCAGGATAAAAAATTCGAATGCCACCTGATTATCGGAGAAGACATTTTAAGCGAACTGCAGAAATTCATCTCGGAACATCAAATCGACGTCTTCTCTCTTACTACCCGGAAAAGAAACATGCTGGCAAGGATCTTCAATCCGAGTATCGCCCGGAAAATGTTGTTCCACACCACCATTCCGCTCCTGGTGTTTCATGCCTGACATCAGGAATCTCCCGTTTTGTCTTTTATATAACAGGCAGCCGTATGCGCAATGGCATCCGGAATGCTTCTGTATCTGAACCCAAACAAACGGGTGATCTTCGATCCGTCATAAAAGACTTCCGCATTGGAATTTGTCAACGCTTCCCTAGTAATCCGGGCAGGCTTGCCGATTATCCATGACCATAAGGCCGCTGCCCTCCATGCAATTGCAAGGAGGAAGCCGGAAGCAAAATATGGAGGCGCCGGTTTCCCCAAAGCCGCGGCGATCTGCCTGAAAATATCACGATAGGCAACATTTTCGGCCGAGATCAGGAATTTCTGGTTGACGGCTATTTCGAAATTTTTGCTGTCGGTTAACAACAGCATGGTATCCACAACATCCCTGACATCGACAAAACCGGTAATCCCGCGGGTATAAAACTTTAATCCCCTGTCAATCAACCGGAAGAAGGTGGTGCTCCCGCGATCCCAGTCACCGGGTCCTATGATAAAGGAAGGATTCACCACGACCGCTTCCAGTCCTTCTTCCACGCCCCGCCAGACTTCCGCTTCTGAAAAGAATTTGCTTTCCGAATATCCTGAATTTTTCCGGGAAGGTACCCAGCCGGTCTCTTCCGTCACCGCCATCCCGTCGATTGTTGTACCCAACGCTGCATTGGAACTCACATGACATATCCTTTTCACCCCGCAGGAAATCGCTGCATTTACCACATTGGCTGTTCCTTCGATGTTGTTGTAAAGTATCCGTTTCCTTTCCCGGCTTTCAAAAGAGACAACGGCTGCGCAATGATAGATCAGCTCCACCCCCTGAAAACCCTTCTCCAGAGAGTATATGTCATGGATGTCCCCCTCCACCCACTCTATCCTGCTGAAAAACCTTTCGGGATCAGGGACATAATACCCAAAGACCTTCTTTACCCCGTCAGTACGGCTGACCTTACGCTTCAACGCACGCACCCTGTCATTTTGCCGGACAAGCGACAGCAACAAATGACTCCCCACTAGTCCAGTACCTCCTGTTACAAAAATCATAGAATGATTCAATAAGGTGGCTGTTTCCTGATCTCCACGTTACGCATGATCCTCCCCTCTCTTTTTCCAGGGTGTCTCCGCCCTGGCACCAAACCTGCGGGCACTGATTTTCAGGATACGAACCCTGATAACCCCTACATTGAAAATGGACGGAGCGTTGAATTTAAAAGAACGCGAGCTGTATTGGGCCATTATTTTTCCCATGCACTCCTCTTTTTCATCTGAATTCTCTACAAATTCCGCAATCCCTTCCACCAGAACCGATTGCGACTTGACCCGGTAACTGCAGCCAATATGGGCATCCTGCCATGCCAGTTCCTCCCCAAGGGTCCAGTTCAGACATACCTTCGGATTCTTCTTCAAAGTATCCCACATCCGCCCCGACTGCGCGGAATGTAACAGAACAGAATCCCCGTCAAGGGCAAAATTCATAGGCAGCACATAGGGCTGCTCACCCTTACACATGGCAAGGTAACAGGTCTTGCAGGAACGAATGATCGTTTCCATCTCACTCCTGTCCTCGATTTTAATTGTACGCATATTCAAACTCCTGAAACGATTTCCTAAAATACGGAATAAATGTGATTCCCGGTTACCGAAGCCACCTCTCTTTTTTACCCTGACTTCAGCTAAAAAAATGTACTTTTGGAAATTATAAGTACGTACTATGGAACAATTCACCACACGACAGAATAAAATAGCCCGGCTTATCCAAAAGGAGATGGCCGGATTATTCCTCAGGGAACTGAAATCGGAATTCAACAACCTCCTTATCAGCGTCACGGTTGTCCGGATTACTAGCGACCTGTCGCTGGCACGATGTTACCTGAGTATCTATCCGCCCGAAAAGGCGAATGACACAATGAACCATATAAAACATATAACCAAAAATATCCGGGGTTTGTTAGGAAACAAAGTAGCAAAGCAACTACGTATTATTCCGAACCTGGAATTTTTTATTGACGACAGTTTTAATTATCTGGAAAATATCGACCGGTTGCTGGAGAAATAATCCCCGGCCGGCAAAAATACAGAGCGCCCTTGAATTTGCCTTTTTTCATAGCCAAGCGGTATTTGATTTCCGGTAAGAAACAGCATATCATCAACATCATCTCGGGAATTGCTGCCACGGGGATTTGTGTCGGGACATTTGCTCTGGTGGTTGTATTGTCGGTTTTCAACGGATTCGACGGATTAATCAAGTCTTACTTCAGCATCCTGGATCCCGACTTGAAAATGGTACCTGCCCAGGGGAAATTTTTCGATCCCGACTCGCTTGCCAGCGGCGTTCTGGATGACATTCCGGGAGTTGCAAGCTATGCCCGGGTGATTGAAGGGAATGCCCTGCTGACCTATGAGGGGAGGCAATTCATTGCCTCCATGAAGGGGGTATCGCAGAATTTCAGTGAAATCACCGGGATCGACTCTCTGATTGTCGCCGGCGGTTTCCGTCTTGAAGCAGGCGGTGAAAGTCTTGTTGTCGCAGGACAGGGTGTGGCTTCCTATCTGGGAATAAGCCTCAATTTCAACGAACCCATCCGGTTTTATGTTCCCCGGAAAGGGTTGCGTGCCTCCTTCTCACCTGAAAAAGCATTAAATGAAGCACTTGCTTTCCCTGCCGGAATTTTTGCCCTCCTCGAAGAAGTCGACGCCACCACGGTGTTTGTTCCCCTTTCGTTCGCAGCCTCCCTTTTTGAAACGGGAAACCATGTCAGCGCCCTGGAGATCAGACTTGCCAATGGAGTGCCTGAAAAAAAGGTGCGAAGGGAAATTCTGGAAAAATCAGACGGACAATTCCTCGTGAAGAATAAATACCAGCAACATGACGCCCTGTACAAAACCATGAAAACGGAAAAATGGGCAACTTACCTGATCCTGGCATTCATCCTGGTCATTGCTTCCTTCAACATTCTCGGCAGCCTTTCCATGCTGATCATTGACAAAACGGAAGACATCACGATTCTGCGCAGTATGGGGGCCTCCGACCCTCTTATCAAAAGGATTTTTCTGCTTGAAGGCTGGATGATTTCCCTGGTGGGCACCCTTGCCGGCATATTGCTGGGAATTGCCGTTTGCCTGGTGCAGATCCGTTTCGGACTTATCAGGCTTCCCGGTGAAGGATCCTTTGTCATTTCTGCTTATCCCGTTGATATTCAATTTCAGGACCTGATCCTGATCTTTACCGTGGTTTTGACCATCGGGTTCATCGCTGCCTGGATTCCTGTCAGCTACCTCTCCCGGAAGAAGTTGCAGCTGAATCCTTCGGCCCGTGAGTAAAGTCAAATTTTTTTGCTATTTTTAGTAAACCATATTCCTGAAAAAAGTACCCGAATGAAAGCGTTGGTTAAAAGCAAACCAGAAAAAGGCATCTGGATGGAAGAAGTTCCAATACCGGTGCCCGGCCCCAATGATGTTCTTATAAAAGTAAGTAAATCAGCTATTTGTGGTACTGATTTACATATTTACAAATGGGATGAATGGGCACAGCAGACCATCAGGACCCCGCTGATCATCGGACATGAATACATGGGATACGTCGTGGAAACCGGAGCGGAGGTAGACAATGTGAAGAAGGGCGACCGGGTGACCGTTGAAGGGCATATCTCCTGTGGATACTGCAGGAATTGCCGCCGGGGAAGGCAACATATCTGCGACAATACGATCGGAATCGGTGTCAGCCGGGACGGGGGATTTGCAGAATATCTGGCAGTTCCGTCAAAAAATGTACTCCACATCGATGCCCGGATTCCAGATGAAATCCTGTCCATTCTCGATCCTATGGGGAATGCTACCCATACCGCCCTTTCATTTCCGCTGCTCGGTGAAGATGTGCTGATCACAGGTATCGGAGGCCCCATCGGCGCCATGGCCGCCGCCATCTGCAAATTCGCAGGCGCCCGAAATATCGTAGGAACCGACCTCAGCCCATACCGACGCAACCTGGCTATGAAAATGGGAGCCACCCTGGTCCTTGATCCTACCCGGGAAAACCTCCGCGAAAAAATGACCAACCTTCATATGGTGGGCGGATTTGATGTTGGACTGGAATGTTCCGGTTCTCCTGTTGCTTTCAACGATATGGTGAATAATATGTACAACGGCGGAAAAATAAGCCTTCTCGGACTCCTTCCATCATCCACCCAAATCAACTGGAGTAAAGTGATATTCAAGGGTTTGACCCTTAAAGGTATCTATGGAAGAGAGATGTATGAAACCTGGTACCAGATGGAGATGATGCTTCTTACCGGCCTTGACATATCAGAGGTGATCACCCACCGGTTCCCAGCCGAAAGATTCCAGGAAGCCTTCGATATCATGGAATCAGGAAACAGCGGAAAAATCATCCTTGACTGGAATGAATAATCCCTCCCGATTGAAAAGGGGAATCGTCATAAAATCAACCGGCAGCTGGTTCACCGTTAAAGATGATAACGGCCTGAAATATGAATGCAAAATCAAGGGCAACCTCAGAATCAAGGGATTAAAAACAACGAGCCCCGTTGCTGTAGGGGATTATGTCGATTTTGAATTTCTGGAAAAAGAGAGCAGCGACCGGCCAATTCCGCTCGGACTGATCTACAGGGTTCATGAACGGAAAAACTACATCATCCGCAGATCCCAGAACCTCTCCCGCCAGGCGCACATCATCGCCGCTAACATAGACCAGGCTTTCCTGATCATCACCATCGCCTACCCGGTCACTACCACCACTTTCACCGACCGCTTCCTGGCATCGGCCGAAGCATACAGAATCCCTGTAATCCTGGTCTTTAATAAAACCGACCTGTATGACCAGGAACAAAACAAACAACTTGAAGAGCTGTCCCGCATCTACCGGAAAATCGGGTACACCTGCCTTCATACCTCGGCAACCACTGGGGCTGGACTGGATGAACTTCAGAAATACATGACAGAGAAAATCAGCGTTTTCAACGGACACAGCGGTGTGGGAAAATCAACCCTGATCAACAAACTACAGCCAGGGCTTGAACTGAAAACACGCGAAATTTCAGATTATCATGAAAGGGGAAAACATACCACCACTTTTTCAGAACTCCATGAACTCTGGTTCGGCGGTTACATTATCGATACCCCCGGGATTAAAGCCTTTGGCATGCTTGAAATGGAAGCCTGGGAAATCTCCCATTACTTCAGGGAAATCTTTCAGACTTCATCGGAATGTCAGTATAACAACTGCTCGCATACTCATGAACCCGGCTGCGCTGTCAAAAGTGCAGTTGAAAAAGGGGATATCGCCGTTTCGCGGTTTGTCAGTTATCTCGGACTCCTCGAAAGTGACCAGAAATACCGGCCGGCTTACTGAAAATGTTCCACGTGGAAAAATCGGGACGCCATTTGTTATAAACCTTTTTCTGCCGCTTTGATTGAACCCTGGAGGCTGACCGTTTCAGACCAGGCATTCTCCGGCCATACATTTTGTTAAACAAAAGGTTATTATCCTGATTATAAACCTATTGGAAACATTAATCGTTCAAATTTGTTTCCTCTTCCGGCCCTGTTTCCGGGTTGTTGCTGAAATGTTGCAAGATCAGCCGGGCTTTAACGGCACCTGTTTCTGCACAGAGCTCCTCGAAGGAGCATTGGCGTAAATTCTTGACCGATTTGAATTTGGTCAACAGTTTCCGGGAGGTGACGGGTCCGATCCCTGCAATCTCGTCCAGTTCGGAAACCAGGAAACCCGATGATCTTTTTTGCCGATGAAATGTAATACCAAACCGGTGGGCTTCGTCGCGAAGTTGCTGAATCAGTTTGAGGGATTCTGACTTTTTATCGAGATAGAGGGGAATCTGGTCTCCCGGGAAATAGATCTCTTCGAGTCTTTTGGCGATTCCGATGATGGTGATATCTCCCCGCAAACCGAGTTTTTCAAGGGCCGAGGTGGCAGCCGAGAGTTGCCCTTTGCCCCCGTCGATGACGATCAATTGCGGGAGGGGTTGGTTTTCATCCAATTGTCTCCGATAGCGGCGCGATATGATCTCTTCCATGGAAGCAAAGTCATCGGGGCCTTTCACATTTTTTACATTAAAATGGCGGTATTCGCGTTTTGCCGGTTTCCCGTTGATAAAAACCACGCAAGCCGCCACAGGGAATGACCCCTGCAGGTTGCTGTTGTCAAAACATTCAATTCTTACCGGAAGATCCTTCATTCGGAGGTCCTGTTTCAATCGTGCCAAGATCCTTTCATAATGCCGGAGCGGTTGTGAGCCGGAAGCTTGTCTTTCTTTCTCGAGCCTGAAATACCGGGCATTTCGTTGTGATAGTTCTAGCAATTTTAATTTATCTCCTTTCCGGGGAACCTGGAATTTTACATTTCTCAGGACAAAGTCGATATTAAACGGGACAATGATTTTGCGGGCGTTGCTGTAAATTTTCTGTCTTATTTCGACAATCGCTTGCAGTAAAAGGTCTTCCTGCGTCTCATCGAGTTGTTTTTTGATTTCCAGCGAATAGGTTTGCACGATCGCGCCCCTGATGATTTTGAGATAATTGACCACTGCCGAGCGATCATCGGCATCGATGCTAAAAACATCAACATCTGTGATATGATTGCTCACCACCGTGGATTTGCTCTGATATTTTTCAAGTGCAGCGATCCGTTCCTTGATCATCTGTGCTTCCTCATACCGGAATTCTGCGGCATATTGCCGCATGAGGTTCTTCAGCTTCCCGATGACGGAGGAGATATTTCCTTTCAGGATATCTCTGATTTCCGCGATTCCCTTGTCATAATCTTCAGGGGATATTAGGTTTTCACATGGACCTTTGCAATTTCCGATATGATATTCGAGGCACAATTTGAATTTTTCCCGTTTGATATTTGCTTCTGTGAGTTGATGGTTGCAAGTTCGCAGCCTGTATAGTTTTCTGAAGAATTCCATGAGTGTGCTCACGGTGAGCCATGAAGTAAAGGGACCGAAATATTCAGATCCGTCCCGAATCACCTGGCGGGTTTTAATTACCCGGGGATACCGCTCATTTTTAATGCACAACCAGGGGTAGGTTTTGTCATCTCTTAGCCGGATGTTATAGCGAGGCTGATATTTTTTGATCAGGTTGTTTTCCAGGAGCAGGGCATCTTCTTCCGAATCGACCACCATATGCCGTATTTCGGCAATATTGCGGACCAGCATGGCTGTTTTCCGGTTTTCGGGGGTTTTGGTAAAGTAGGAGGCTACTCTTTTCTTGAGGTTTTTAGCCTTTCCAATATAGATGATCATCCCGGTATTGTCGTAATATTGGTAAATTCCGGGCAAATCGGGTAAAAGCGAGATCACCCCTTTCAGGTAATCCGCGTTTTTATTGGGAATGGTCTTTGCCAAAGTATGCTCCTATTCGTATTTTACCAGGATATGAGGCCTGTACTCCGCCAGTTTTTCTTTCAATGGGGTTTTAATGAATTCCAGGTCACAAAGGAAGCTGAAGTATACGGATCGCACATGCAATTTCTCTACCAGTTGGAGTGCTGCGTTGGCTGTTCCGCCCGTAGCCAGCAGGTCATCATGGATCAGAACCACGTCTTCGGCTTTCAGGGCATCCTGATGGATCTGGATCATATCTGTTCCATATTCCAGCGCATAGGACATAGAAATGGTGGCAGCCGGCAGTTTTCCGGCTTTGCGGATCGGAACGAAACCCGCCTTCAGTTGGTAGGCCAGGGCCCCCCCGATGATAAATCCCCTCGATTCGAGCGACACCACTTTCGTTATCCCCCGCCCCTGAAAATAACCAGCGATGTTATCCACCACCTTCCTGAAAGCTGTGGGATTTTTTAACAAGGTGGTAATGTCGATAAAATTGATGCCGGGTTGCGGAAACCCGGGCACCTGTCTGATCTGTGCCTTAAAATCCATGCCTTTTGTATTTAAATTGTTCCACGTGGAACAATTATCGTCCCAATAAAATTAATAAAATATTGATGTCCGCAGGTGATACCCCAGGAATGCGGCTTGCTTGCCCAATGGTCCGGGGTTTTACGGTCGATAACTTCTGTCGGGCTTCAATAGACAGCGAAATTAACTTCGTGTAATCAAACTTCCCTTCAATTTCTAGGTTTTCCAACCGCTTCGCCTTATCAGCAAGGGTCTTTTCCCGATTGATGTATCCTTCATACTTAACCCTGATTTCAGCCGATTCGAGAATCTCACGAAACCGTTCGCCAAAATCCAGCTTTTCAATAAACTTCCTAAAAGGTTCAATGTGCTCAACCAAGTCAAATATCGACACCTGGGGACGAAGTAAAACGTCGACCAATTTAACAGAGTGCTTAAGGGGCGAAGTCCCTTTAATTTTAAGTAACCCGCTGATAAACAGTGGTTTAATGCTGAATTTTTCTAGAAATCCAACCACCTCGTCCCGTAATCCAATCTTTCTTTCTAGGAGTTCCAACCTTTCCCCGGAAGCCAACCCCAATTGATGGGCATTCCTCGTCAACCTTTCATCTGCATTGTCCTGTCGTAGTAAAATGCGATATTCCGCCCTACTGGTAAACATCCTGTACGGCTCATCCACACCCTTTGTGATCAGATCATCGATCAAAACTCCGATGTAGGCTTCATCCCTTCCCAAGACGAAACCATCCTGATTTCCACAGGCTTTCAGATGCGCATTAATGCCTGCCATCAAACCCTGAGCCCCCGCCTCTTCATACCCCGTGGTGCCGTTGATCTGACCTGCAAAGAAAAGATTACCAATCAACTTTGTTTCCAAGGTCGGAAATAACTGTGTAGGATCAAAATAATCGTATTCAAGGGCATAACCCGGTCGGTAAATCCTTGCGCTCTCAAATCCAGCAATCCGTTGCAGGGCCTGGTACTGGATATCCCACGGAAGAGAAGAAGAAAAACCATTAAGATAATATTCATGGGTAGTTTCCCCTTCCGGTTCCAGAAACAACAAATGGGACTTTTTTTCAGAAAAAGTCACAAGCTTTGATTCAATACTGGGACAATAACGGGGTCCAGTGCTTTTTATCGTTCCATTGTACATGGGAGAATCATCGAAACCTGATTCCAGGATCCCATGCACCTCCAGGTTTGTATAGGTTATCCAGCATGAACGTTGTTTCAATCCTGATTTAATACTGGGTAAATAGGAAAATTTGTATCCGTCTTTCTCCCCCTCCTGCTCTTTCAAAACGCTGAAATCAACTGATCTACCGTCTATCCTTACCGGAGTTCCCGTTTTCAACCTTCCAGTAATAAAACCAGCTTCAGCCAACTGATCACTAATTTGATAGGAAGCAGATTCCCCCATTCTTCCCCCTTCTATCGTGCGCCTTCCAACATGCATCAAACCATTCAGAAATGTACCATTGGTGAGTATCACCGTTTTCGAAAAGATCTCAACACCTAGCAGTGTTTTTATTCCCTTTACCCTCCCCTTTTCCAGGAGTATCCCAGTGACGGTATCCTGCCACAATTCTAGGTTCGGAATATTCTCAAGCACATTCCTCCATTCTTCTGAAAACCGCATTCTGTCTATCTGGGCCCGCGGACTCCACATCGCCGGACCTTTAGATCGGTTTAACATGCGAAATTGGATAGAGGTAAGATCAGAAATAATTCCAGAATATCCACCCATCGCATCTATTTCCCTAATTATCTGACCCTTGCCAATACCACCCATCGCCGGATTGCAGGACATCTGGGCATATTTGGTCATGTCCATGGTAACAAGCAACGTCCGGGATCCCAGATTTGCAGCCGCCGCTGCCGCTTCACACCCGGCATGCCCCCCGCCTACTACAACAACATCATATGCTGGAAACATTGTGCTTACAATTCAATATTACAATAATCAAGGTAGTAATTCTCCCTCTTCCTCATAACCTCAATTTCATTCTCTCCCTTATCATTATATCCCAGCAAATGTAATACGCCATGAATAATTACCCGCATGAGTTCATGCATAAAGCTAACTGAATAAATCTTACTGTTTTCCCGCACACGGTCTGCGCTGATATATAGTTCACCGGCAATTTTTCCCTTCCCGCTGTTGTCAAAGGTGATAATATCGGTAAGGTAATCATGATCCAGAAACGACTTGTTTAAATTCAACAGATAGTCGTCGGTACAAAATATAATATTAATCTCTCCGATAACGTGTTTTTCATCTCTGGCTATTTGCCTGATCACTCCCCTGACAAAAACCTGTTGAATACGAATTCGCGGAACATCCACAAAATAAAACTTAATCGTCTCCACCTAATTCTATCTTAAATTCAATAATGCTCCCCTTTTGCCTGAAGTCCGTCCGGTCAGAAATCTTTTTAATAATATAAATACCTCTCCCGGTTTCCTTTTTCAAATTTTCAAGGGCGGTCGGATCAGGAAGATTCTCATAATCAAAACCATCCCCCTGATCAGAGATCCTGAAATAAAGAAATCGTTTGCAAGAATAGCTTTGAATTCTGACTTGCTTTAACGGATTGAATTTATTCCCATGTATGATTGAATTGATCACGGCTTCGTTCACGCATAATAGAGCTTTGAAAAAAATATCAGGTTTGACATCATTTTTAATAAAAACTTCCTTTAAAAAATGCTCAACCTGGCATAATTCCAATGTCTCTGACGCTATTTTAATTTCCATTCGGGAAAGTGGCATGGGAGTTGAATTTTTCAAGATAATTTTTAAACTTGTCTTGATAAAAATTATTTAGCTTCAAACTGTTACGTTGAAAATTCTCTAAGGTTATGGTTCTCTCCTGAATCTTTTCAAAAAACAGGGCAGGATTGCTGTAAAAGGTTTTATCGGCAGTATTGGATTCTCTTTTATTCTCCTGATCCCTTTCCATTTCCGATTTTTCAGCTTCCAGCAACCTAGTAAATATTTGATTCTGCCGGTGCACAAGGTTTGGCCCAATCCTTTTGTTCATGATTTCCCTACGGTTTTGCTCCAGAAACTGGTCAACCTGTTGAAGCTGTTTTCTGGCGTCGTCACCGATATTTCCGTTATTCATCAAATCACGCAGCATTTGTTGCATCATCTCATGTTCCATCAGCGATTGGGCCATTTCACGACTCATCTTCCCGCTATCGCCTTTCTTCATCTGTTCAATCATCTTTTCCAACTGGTTTCGAAGATTTTCTGATTGTTGTTTAAGGGAACCCATTCCCCCACCCTTTCCTTTTCGACAATTCTGATCGCCGGCCTTTCCTTCCGCCATCTGTTCTTCCATCTGCATAAGCGCATCGCTGAGAATCAGTGCCAAATTGTTAACGGCGGTCATCACAAGCTGTTGATTAACGCCAGCCTGTTTATAAAAGCCTTCTCCCATAAGTTCCACTGACCGAACCAGGTTGATTTCAAGCGCTAAAAGTTCATTATTCACCACATTGCCAAAGGCAGCAGTTCTTTCTCCCAGTCCATAAATTGAATCTTTAATGACTTGGGACTGTTCCACAAGTTTTCTTTGTTCCCGGCTGAATTCCCGCATAATGGGATCCCCATCTCCCGCTGCTTTAACCCCCGACAATACCTCTTCCTGACGGATTGAAAATAAAACCAGGTTCTTCAGAATCTGCTTCAGATTTTGAATGTTCTCCGAATTCTCCTCCATTTGGTTAGAATCAATCATCCGCTGCATGGCAAAAGCCAGGTTCCCTAGTTTTTTTCCTGTTTCCTTCATGCTCTCTGAAGAACGCCTTTTATTTTTCTTCCCTAGTTCCAGCAGGGAATTATTCATATTATCCTTGATTTCTCGGAATTCTTCCTTAAAATCATCAAACAAGTAAGGTTCTTCTAATTCATTGTTCCGATCAAGAATGCCACTCAACTCCTGCTTTATATCTTCAATTTCCAATATATTATTTTCTTCATTTTTGATACCAGAATCAAAATCATTTTTTTCCATCACCTCATTGGCCAGCTGTTCTTCTTTTTCCTGAAGCAATTCCACCCTATTGACAATCTGTTCCAACTCCTGCTCTATTTTGATCTTTTTCAGCATCTCCATATTTCTGTCCAGTTGTTTAGAAAGGTCTTCAAAAGAAAAATGCATTTTTTTACTAAGTTCATTCAGCATTTTACTGTTAAAGTCTTCTGCCAGTTTACTGAATTCTTCAAGCAATTTTCTTAATTCATCAGTCATTACATCCTCAAGCAAATCCTGTATCTGCTCCTGTTTTTTCAGAATTTCATCACTGACTTCATTAAACGTATTCTGGTAATTATTAAATTTTCTATTCCTCTTTTCTATTTCATCCAGAATGGATTCCAAAATATTTTTTTTATTCACTACATCTTCTACCAATTGGTTCCTTTCCCAGTCCGAAAATTTGTTATCCATATTTTTCTTCTGCAATTCCAGGATATCATTTTTTATTTCACGAACCATTTTTTGGCTCTCTCCAATTAATTTTTCAATGTTTTCAAACTCTTCCTTCTGCTTTCCACCGATCATTCCTTGGTCAGGAAACAAAAAGACAAAACTATCAGAGGTTGTTGTTTTGGGACCATTTACCTGATCATTATCGGTAACGGAGAAGTAGTAATCCATTCTGTCACCAATTTTAATATAATCCTTAAAATCAACAGTATAATAAAAAC
Source organism: Prolixibacteraceae bacterium UBA1413 (assembly GCA_002304925.1). Lineage (GTDB taxonomy): Bacteria > Bacteroidota > Bacteroidia > Bacteroidales > Prolixibacteraceae > UBA1413. The sequence continues at coordinate 99,233 of DBPT01000032.1, read as the reverse complement.
CCTGGTTGTTCAGTAATGGAACAAAAGGTATAGAAAATGAGCTATCTTCTGCCTCAATATTTAAATGAAATTTAAGACCCGAAAAACCATAATCGTCAAAAATACTACCCTTGAAATAAAAACGGGTCATTCTTACTGAATCCTCCGTTCTAAGAACCTTAATTTCTGGAAAATAATCCTCAGTAACAGATATCACAAAGTTCATTGCAGATTCAAACTCCGTTTTTAAATTTCTTACCAGAACTTCGTATTCAGTTGGCTTTTTAAACTGTCCGGTCACAGTAAAATTCCTGTCATTTATTTTCTCTCCTTGATAAAATGTACCTTCTTTAATTCTAATTATTAGTGAATCTGTATCAAAACAATTAAAATTCCAGGTAACCAGGCTTCCTGCCGCAATTTTAAGGTCCCCGATATTTTCAAGTTTCATACCCGGTAAACCAGTATAAGCCGGAGGATTTATTTCTACCGAAAATTCATTTATAACAGGTATCGGAATAACCTTCAGCTCATAATTAACAGAATTAAATACAAGGTCGGTAAAATAAAACCCAACAGACCTCAGTACAGAGGACAATTCATATTCAAACCTATTATTACCGGTATATTTCATCACAAAATTGTTTCCACCGATATTGATGAAAACAATCGAAGGAATATTTTTTCCCCGGCATTCAACCTTCACAATAAAATTTTCTCCTTTTTTTACGATCAGTCCATTATTCAGTAACACAAACTCATAAGGTGAAGGCTTTACAAACTCTCGATTAAAGTGAATAATACGGTTCCCAGGACCTGTAATAACAGAACTATCAATAAAATAAAGGGAAATAACAATAAAAAAACTTAAAATAAGATAATTAAAAAGAGTTAGAAGGTTTTTCATCCTAACAGCTCCCGAGAAATCAATAAACCTGAGGTCATTGATTTTTTGGGAAATGGCCGCTTCGGTAATTTCCCTCGAATAAGCCGGTTCAAAATTATCATGTAATTCTATAATGTTCAAAAGTTTATCTTTTACTCCCGGAATATACTGTCTAATAATTTCAGATATTTTTCTCCTATTCAACACATTTACCATTCCCAGAAATTGCATTGCCGGATAAATCACATACCTCAAAAATACTAATCCGAAAAATAAGAGGTTTGTAAGAAAAAGAATTTTCCTCCAACGTGATGGCATGTATAGTTTATATTCCAGAAAATTAAGCAACAGCCAGGCTCCAATAAAAAGCAGTATGGTCATCATTAAACCCCTCAGCACCTGATACAGGGTGTATTTTTTTCTAAATGCCTTAATTTTCCTATTAAGTATGTTAAAATCGGAATTCATCAATTTCCTAAGAAATTAAAAATCAAAAATTTAATAATAATTACCCATCAATAAGAATGTTCAAAAATACCTTAAAAATTTGAATAAATTCATTGGTTCTAGATTTGGAAAAACGAAACAAATTATTATAGCACTTTAATTTTAAAAAGCAAAGCTGAAATAGTTGTTTTTATTTTTAAAATACCAACACACTTTCTCCTGTTAATTACATCCAGATACCATATCGCCCAACTTATAAACAAATCGTGATAAATATCAATTTACAATTGATTTTAAATGATTTAAAGATTTGGAAATTGTTGAAAGGGGATCAGTAAAATTGTTGAATTGAAGTTAATTAAAAAGGGTAAAAAGCTATTAACACAATTAACATGTTACCATTATTTTTATTTTTAATTTTATATTTTTTAAAAATGATTAAATCACGTAAAATACTTGTTATTGAAGACAATCTCCTGAACCAGAAGATACTCTTTTTTCTTCTCAGGAAAAAGCATGAAATTAAGATTTGTTCTTCGGGGGAGTGTGCGCTGCAATTATTTAAAAGTGAATGGTTTGACATTGTTCTGATGGATTTGATGCTGCCGGGAATTGATGGTTATGAGACTGCAGGGCGGTTGCGGGTTATGGAGAAAAAGTTGTACGGTAAAAGGAAGATGATTATCATTGCATTGACTGCGAATACATTGGATAATGATAGAGATCGTTGTCTGGCAAGCGGGATGAACGATTATCTCCCGAAGCCTTTCAACATGCAAAAATTCAATGATATCCTCGCTTCTTTAAATTTTTCTTAAATGGAAGATATGACCGATTTTCTGGATATCAGGGGAGGTGATTATATTGACCGGGAATTTGACAATCAGTTAAGGCCGTTGTCATTTTTAGAATTCCACGGGCAGGAGCAGACGGTGGAGAATTTGCGGATTTTTGTAAAGGCTGCCCGTCAGCGCGGGGAACCCCTTGATCATGTTTTGCTTCACGGTCCGCCCGGACTGGGGAAAACCACCTTATCCTCTATTATTGCCCATGAGATGGGGGTAAGCATTAAAGTTACATCGGGTCCTGTTTTGGATAAACCGGGTGATCTTGCCGGTTTGCTGACAAATCTGGAATCGCGCGATATTCTTTTCATCGATGAAATACACCGTTTGTCACCGGTGGTGGAGGAGTATCTCTATTCGGCGATGGAAGATTTCAGAATTGACATATTGATTGACAAAGGACCCAGTGCCCGTTCTATACAACTGGAGTTAAATCCGTTTACTCTGGTAGGTGCGACCACGCGATCGGGGTTGCTCACTTCTCCGCTACGGGCCAGGTTCGGCATCAAGTTTCATCTGGAATATTATGATGTGACGGTATTGACAAAGATTGCAAAAAGATCGGCTGTCATACTCAATGTTCCCCTGGAAGATGCAGCCGCCCTGGAAATTGCTTCCCGAAGCCGTGGCACTCCGCGAATTGTGAACGCCTTGTTGCGCAGGGTGCGTGACTTCGCTCAGGTAAAGGGAACCGGTGTTATTGACCTTGACATTACCAGGTATTCTCTGGAAGCACTTAATATTGACAAGTACGGACTTGACGATATGGATAACCGGATCCTGGTTACCATCATTGATAAATTCAGAGGCGGACCGGTTGGCATTTCCACGATTTCCACGGCAGTGGGAGAGGATGCAGGTACCATTGAAGAGGTATATGAACCCTACCTGATCAAGGAAGGGTTTCTAAAACGCACTCCCCGGGGAAGGGAGGTGACAGAATTGGCTTACAAACATCTGGGTCGGGTTCGCTACGGTGATACGCCTACCCTATTCTGAAATGATTACTTTTATTTCGAACATCCGGGGCCACCGTTTTCCGGTGACCAGCAGGTGACCTGTTGAAGGCATCAGCGCAATGCCGTTCATCACATCCAGACGATCCGACTGATTCAGGGGTAGTGTGCCAAGTAGACCCTTCAGATCGACATATCCGGTAATCCTGCCGCTTCGGGCTTCTATGCGCAATATCCGTTCCGATCCCCATACATTGGCCCACAGGTAACCACTGTCATATTCCAGTTCATTCAGGTACTGGTAAATCTTCTCATGGTCGGCAACCTGAATACTCCTTTGAACGGAAAAACCGGCAGGATCAATCCATGTCAAAACAGCCGAACCATCGCTCATAATCAACGATTTTCCGTCGTTGGTCAATCCCCAGCCTTCTTTAGATGCATACCTGAAACTGTCAACAAGGGCAAAATCTGCTAAATTGTAAACAAAACCAATCTGGTTTTTATAGGTGAGCTGGTAAATTTTATCTTCCAGAATGGTAATTCCTTCACCAAAATAGCGATTATCCATTTTTACCGAATTGACCACCCTGCCGGAAGGGAGATTTTTCCGGTAAATGGCGGAAGTACCGTATTCCCCGGTTCCTTCAAACAAAAATCCATTTCTGATTTCCAATCCCTGGGTGAAATGTCCCGTGTCATGCGGAAAGTCGCGAATGACAGTATACGAGTAATTTACAGGCACCACATCGGATAGAAGGGTGAAATTCCGGATCACTACGGCAGAAGAACCGTCGTTTTTCTCCGAAAAGACCCGGAGCGTGTTGACGCCGGTTTCCTGTAATTCGGTGATGGTGTAAGAAAATTCACCGGAAGTCTCAGTCACCAGCAGTCGGTTGTTGAGATAAAGATCGGTCTTTTTCAGCGTTCCTTCCCTTACTTTTGATTTTACACTAACGGTCAGAGATTTTCCGACCACGAGAGGTCCGGAGGAAGGTGTCAGTTCCACCGTAATGATCGGCTTTGACGGACGTCTTGATTTTCCGGCACAGGAACAGATAAAGATCAGTGAAAGCACAACGACCACCACCGACAAAGCGCATTTATTCATACCATCGGATCTATTTTTGATGCAAAAGTAAACAGAACTATCCTGAAATTAAATGAAACGGTTTTATTTTGAATTTTATCTTTGTTAAAAAAAGATTGTTTTGAATCCTTTCAGAAAATTACTGGGAGATACAGCCATTTATGGGATCAGCAGCATTGTGGGCCGGTTTCTGAACTGGTGGCTGGTACCTTATCATGCCGGTATTTTCAGACCCGAAGAGTATGGGGTGGTCAGTAACCTGTACGGATATGTGGCTTTTGCCATTATTCTGCTCACCTACGGTATGGAAACCGGATATTTCAGATTTGCCTCCCAAAGCGATGACCGTGAAAAGGTATTTTCCACTTCGGTCATTTCCCTTTTTACCACCACGTTGTTATTCCTGTCGGTGATGTTTTTGTTCAAGAAGGAGATTGCCACGGCCATGCAATACGGGGATCATCCCGAATTTGTATGGTGGCTGGCGGTTACCGTGGGTCTTGATGCGGTGACTTCCATTCCGTTTGCACAACTGCGGCTGCAAAGCCGTCCCGTAAAATTTGCCGTCGTAAAACTGATCAACATCGCCCTCAACATTGGCCTCAACCTCTTTTTCCTTTCCCTCTGCCCATTGATTATCCAATATTATCCCGAAGGGATAATTAGCAGGGTATATGATCCATCCGTCGGTGTTGGCTATGTCTTCATCGCCAACCTGCTGGCATCACTCTCCACCCTGCTCCTGCTGATGCCCGAAATCCTGTCGGTGCGTCTTGAATTTGACAGCTCCCTCTTCCGGAAAATGATGGGTTACTCTTTCCCCATTCTGGTGATCGGCCTGGCCGGAATGGTCAACCAGAACATCGACAAAATCCTGATCCCCTTCCTGATTCCTGCCGAACAAGATCCCATGTTCCAACTGGGTATCTATGGCGCCAACTATAAGCTGGGAGTGCTCATGAACATGTTTATCCAGGCATTCCGCTATGCCTTTGAGCCCTTTTTCTTTTCCCGCAGCTCCTCCGAAGATACCGAAAATCCGAAAATTTATGCCATAGTGATGAAATATTTCATCATTTTCGGATTGCTCATTTTCCTTGGAATGACCCTTTACATCGACATCGTCAAACTATTGATCCCCCCCGAATACCATCCCGGACTCAAAGTCGTTCCTATCATCCTGATGGCCGATCTCTTTTTCGGCATCTTCTTCAGCGCTTCCATCTGGTACAAACTAAAAGACCGCACCTGGTACGGCGCCTATATCGCCCTAACAGGCGCCGTCATCACCATCCTCCTCAATTTCCTGCTGATTCCCCTCATAGGATATATGGGATCAGCCATCACGGTCTTCATCTGTTTCTTTATCATGATGGTAATTAATTATTTCTGGGGACAAAAATACTACCCCATCCCATACGACCTGAAACGGATCGGCATCTATTTTGCCGCAGCCATCCTTATGTATATTCTGTCACGCTTTTCCGCCCCACTATTCCCGGCCCTTAAATACTTCCTCAATTCACTGCTGTTGCTGGCCTTTCTGGGCATCATTTCAGGCCTCGAAAAAAAGGAACTTCTCTCAATATTAAAAAAGAAAAAAGGATAAAGAAGTAAAAAGTATTAAATTTGTTGCAACCACCGGAAAAGCAGGGTGGTTTTAAAAGGAAGTTTATATGAGCGGTTTTATCATTGCCCTGGCAAGTGACCATGCGGGATTTGCCAGGAAGCAGGCGATCATCGCCTATTTCAGGGAAAGAGGAATTTCTTTTTCAGATCTGGGATGTTTTTCTGATGAAAGCTGCGACTATCCCGAATATGGGCATGCGATAGCCCAGGCGGTGAGCAGCGGTGCTTACCCGTTTGGCATTACCTTTTGCGGAACGGGACAAGGAATCAGCATGACAGCAAACAAACATCCGAAGATTAGGTCGGCGTTGTGCTGGAAACCCGAAATAGCCCGATTGGCCCGGCAGCATAATGATGCCAACATATGTTCTATTCCCGGCCGGTTTGTTACCGATAGGGAAGCCATTGCCATTGTGGACGCTTTTCTGGATACTTCTTTCGAAGGAGGCCGCCACCAGCGCCGGATAGACAAAATCCCGATAGCGTCGTATAAGGAGTAATGTAAAAAGCCGTTGAAATTTCACTCATTCGATGACCGTGACTTCTCCCGCGAAAATAAAACCTTGAAATATGTTGTCTAATACTTGCAAGTACGCATTACGGGCTCTTATCTACATGGCCAAGTATTCCGAAAAAAATACCCGCATCGGGATCCGTAAAATTTCGGAAGACCTCCATCTCTCGTCCCCCTTTTTGGGGAAGATATTACAAAACCTGGTGAAACAGAAACTCCTGGTATCTACTAAAGGACCCAACGGCGGTTTCAGTCTGGCCCGGGAACCGGAGGAGATTTCCCTGTGGGATATTGTGATCAACGTGGATGGCGAGGAGTTTTTCACCAACTGTCTGATTGGATTGCGACCCTGCAAATCGCATGATACCACCACCCCTTTCTGCCCTGTTCATTTTAAATATGAGGAGCTCAGAAAGGACATCGCCCGGTTTTACAAGGAGACCTCCCTGAAAACCATTTCCGAAGACATAGAAAAATTTGAGGACCTGGTCAGGTTATAGCAGGGAAATTCTGTCAATTCGGGTGGTGTTATTCCGGATAGCATTGCTGTTGTAATCCTTCATGCATGGCGGGAATTTACGTTCACATCCCCTTTTGCCGTAGGCGTTGTCATTACTGTGATTTTTACAAGACCACGGAAGTGACACGGCTTTCTTTTTTCAAGGAAGCTTTGGTCGTGGAGGCGGAGCTGCAATCGGATTTTTTGAAAGGGGAACGGGTGAAAACGGTCTATTTCGGGGGTGGCACCCCATCCCTGTTGGGGGCGGAGGACGTGGCCTTTCTGATGGGGACGCTGAGGCGGTTTTTCAAATTAGACCCCTCTGCCGAAGTCTCCCTGGAGGTCAATCCCGATGATGTGGATTCCGGCGTTGCGGAATCCTGGGCGAGGACGGGCGTCAACCGGCTCAGCATAGGCATTCAGTCGTTCCGTGACAGCCACCTCCGGCTGATGAACCGCCGCCATACGGCCCGCCAGGCCTTTCAGGCAGTGGATTACGCCCGCGGGGCAGGGTTCACCGACATCAGCATTGACCTGATCTATAGCATTCCCGGGATGACCCTTCCGGAATGGGAAAGCAATCTCGACACGGCGTTGTCCCTTCCGGTGAACCACATTTCGGCCTATCACCTGACCTATCACGAAGGAACTCCCTTTTTTGAATGCCTCCGGAAAGGAACCCTCACCGAAACCTCTGAAGAAGAGAGCCTTTCCCAATTCGACCTGCTGGTGAAGAAAACGTCGGAAGCTGGTTTCGAACACTACGAAATCTCCAATTTTGCGAAAAACGGCGCCTATTCCAGGCACAACTGCGGTTACTGGTTTGGTGAAAAATACCTGGGTTTGGGCCCCTCGGCCCACTCCTACAACGGCCTGTCGAGACAATGGAATCTTGCTGACCTGGACCTGTATCTCGAGGCCCTGAAAGCCAGAAAACTCCCTTTCGACGAGGAAGTTTTATCTGAAAAGGAGCGGTTAAATGATTATTTGATTACCCGTTTCCGGACCCGGTGGGGGATTTCCCTGGCTGAAATCCGCAGGGTCCATGGAGACGAGGAGGCTGGGGGAGTTTTCAGGTCTGCCCTCCCTTATCTTCACGATGGTTTTCTGGAACAAGAAGGCGATGTGCTCCGGCTGACCCCTGCTGGGATTCTGATTTCCGACCGGATTCTCCTGGAACTGATCAGGGAATGATCGCCCTCTTACTGCCTGAGGAGGTAAATCCCATCGTCGGTACCCATCCAGAAGCCGTTTAAACGATCCACAGCCATGCAGTAGACGGTGAGGATGGGGAAATCTGCCGGAGCCTCCTGCCACTGCTCACCGTCAAAAACCGAAATTTCCATTTTTTCCCCGGAACCAAACCCTGCAAGCCAGAGATAATCCCTAAGGTCGGCTTTCAGCCGCCAGGGATGAAAGTCAAACCGCGATTGTTCGGGTAGAATGTTATCCACCTTATCATCCTTCAAGCGGTAAACCTTGTGGTTCATAAAAGAGGAGGAGAGGCCAACATCATCAATGACATAAAGGGTGCTCTGGCTGCTTATATCCATTTGCGTCAGATAATACCCCTCTATGGGTAACAATTTCCAGTCGTCGCCTGTGATTTCGACCACTTTTTGCCGGGTCACGGTACCGCCGGTGGCGATCCAGGTTTTCTTGCCCCGGCAGACGATACTCTTGATGAGATTGTCAGGGAGGAAGGAGTTCTCGGGGGTGAAAAACTGGATAGATCCCTCCTCATAACAGCCAACTCCTCCCAGGAGGTGGGCAGAACTGCTGAACCACACCCTGCCGTTGCTGTCGCAAGCGACGTGAGAAACCAAATCGCGGGGCAGTTTGTGGGAAGCTTGGGTGAAAAAGGTCACTTCCCCCTCCCCGATTCGTGCCAGTCCGGAGGAATGAGTCCCCGCCCACCACGACTGGTCCTGTTCGTTCCAGGCCAGGTCCATGATATCAGAAGAGAGAATATGATGGCTTTTCACACCGTTCCGGAAGAGAAAAACCTCACGGCCAACAGCAAAACCGTAGTTTTTCTCGTCCCTGGCCTCAAGTACTTTGATGACTTTTCCGGGGAAAAGGTGGTCACTGATCTCAAAGTTGACCTCCTTGGGGAAGGACAATGGTTCGTCGATTGAATCCGTCGTGCATCCCGGCTGCAGGAAGGGAGCCAGGAACAGCAGAAACAACAGGAGGTGGTTTTTCATGTCATGGATCTTATTCTGAATAAGATGTATTTCATGGATAAAAAGTTGCGTCCTGAGGGTAGACTTTTTCGCCGGCGATGTATGTCGCCACCACCGTGGCATTCAGGATTTCTTCGGGTGATGCCGTCATCAGGTCGGTGTCGAGGACCACGAAGTCGGCCCATTTACCGGGTTCCAGGCTTCCTTTTTCATTTTCTTCGAACGAAGCTTTGGCGGCCCATAGGGTCATGGAACGGAGGGCTTCTTCGCGGGAGAGGCTGTTTTCCATCTGAAATCCTCCTGTGGGGCAGCCGGTATGATCGGTGCGGAAGACTGCGGCATAAAAGGTATTAAGGGGGAAGATGGCTTCGATAGGGAAGTCGGTGCCGTTGGGAATCCATCCCAGCTGCTGAAGGAGCTGGCGGTAGGCATAGGCCCCCCGGAGTCGTTCTTCCCCCAGCCGTTCTCCGGCCCACTCCATGTCGCTGGTGGCGTGGGTCGCCTGTATTGAGGGCACGACCGAATATCTGGCAAAGAGTAAAAAATCGGAGGGATAGACCACCTGGGCATGTTCAATGCGCCACCGTCTGTCATTTTTACCTCCCAGGAAGCGTCCGTAGGTGTTCAGCACCAGCCGGTTGGCGCTGTCTCCGATGGCGTGGGTGGAGACCTGATAGCCGTACTGAAGCGCTTTGCTGCAGATGTCGTCGTAAAATTCCTGCGGGGCAATCTGCAATCCCCGGTTCCCCGGATCGTCGGAGTAAGGTTCCAACATAAGGGCGCCGCGGGATCCCAGCGCCCCGTCGGCATAAATCTTTATTGTGTTGACCTGCAAACGGTCGGTTTTGTAAATTCCGTTTTTCAGGAAGTGGTCGAAATTTTCCTGATCGGGATTGATCATGGCGTTGATGCGGATTTTCAGGATCCCTGATTTGTGGAGGCTGTCCATCAGGAGAATGGTTGATTTGGGCAATCCACAGTCGGTCACCGAAGTGAGGCCGGCTCTGAGGCAGTTTTCCTGTGCGGCATGCAATGCTTTGATCTTCAAATCGCTGCCGGGTACAGGGATCAATCGGGTGACCAGTGTTCGGGCATTATCGATGAGTATGCCCGAGGGTTTTCCGTTTTTCAGTACCACCTCTCCCCCATCGATCCTGATTTCTGCCGTCACACCGGCGATTTTCAGAGCTTTGGAATTGCACCAACCGGCATGGCCGTCGATACGGACCAGATAGACCGGAATATCAGGAAACAGGCGGTCCAGCTCCTCATTGTCAGGGAATTCTTTCACCGGCCAGTCGTTCTGGTCCCATCCGCGTCCCAGCAGCCAGGGTCCTCCTGTCTTCTGAATATGTGCCAGCAACCGTGCATACACCTCTTTGGGAGAACGGGTACCTTTTAGATCGGCATATTCAATCAGGTTGATCCCATATCCCGTAAAATGAGCATGAGCGTCTATAAATCCCGGATAAACCACTTTCCTTTCCATATCAACCACTTCCCGGGCATTGAAACGCCTCGTCATTTCAGCCGTAGTTCCGGAGGCGGTAATTTTTCCGCCGGTAACGACAAAACTTTCGGCCCGTGAAAAGTAGGGGTCAACGGTATAAACCACAGCATTGGTGATGAGAAGGTCAGCTTCCTGCCGGGTGCATCCTGTAATCATGGTGAGGATTAAAAAAATGAGGAGTGCATGGGTTTTTCGTACCATGGCCTGAACTGTTTTGTTCATGCGGTTGGAAACCGTAAATCCTGGTGGAGGAGAAAGCTGAAATCATCAGTTTCACTGAGTTCCAAGGGTTTTTCCCCTTTCCTGAAGATGCGGGCTTTGCGGCTTCCCTTCAGGGAGAGCTGGTTTCCTTCGCGGAGGAGCATGGTTCCTTCCCGAAGGCCCAACACTGTAACCCCGGGATTGATTTCCAGGAATTCGAGGATCCTTTGTTCGCGGGTCTCCCCGGCATGGCCGTCGGGGTTGGCATCGAGGTAATGGGGATTGATCTGGAAGGGTACCAGCCCGATGGTGTCAAAGCTATGGGGATCGATGACGGGCATGTCATTGGTGGTGCGCAGGGTAGGGCAGGCTACGTTGGCGCCGGCGCTCCAGCCGATAAAGGGGGTTCCGCCGTATACCTTTTCCCGGATCGCAATGACCAGGTGGTTGTCATGCATCATGCGTACCAGCTGCCACGTGTTGCCGCCGCCGACGACGATGGCTTCAGCCCGGCGAACTGCTTCCACGGGATCGGAAAAAGTGTGGATACCCGTCACCTGGTGGCCGATCTCCGAAAAACGCTCCTGAACTTTCTCTACATAGTCATCGAACGAAAAAGTAACCGCCGCATAGGGAATAAAAAGGGCATTCACCGGCTTATCCCCCAAAAACGCTTTGATTGCCTGCTTCGGATAATCAAGATAGGGCTCGCCAGGCATGGTCGAATTGCTGATCAGTAGTAATCTCATAACTTTCTTTTTTTTGCCGTTTATCGGCAAATTTACGTCTTAATCACGAAGATAAGCCATAATGCCCGTATGTTGACCATAAAAAATGCCTCCTGAATTTTTTATTCAGGAGGCATCCGGTTTTTGAGCAGAAAACCGCGACCGGTAACCATGATCAGTCAAAATTAAAGGTGACTCCGACTGTCAGCGGCCTGATATCAGGTCCTTTCCGGGCTTTAAAGAGAGAGGTCATTCCCAGGTTGGCATACAGCGAAATGGGGCCCATCCCGATACGTCCGGTGAAGTCATATTTCAGGGGGTTGATCTGGAAACTCCTGCGTTCCTTGGCTTTGGCATCAGGGTATTTGATCTTGGTGTGGGATCCGATGTTCAGACCGCCAATTATGCCGGCTCCCAGGATGAGGGGCGTCAGTTTCATCTTCAGGGGAGTGGCTACCTGCAGGATCATGGGAACAGTGAGGTAGGAGACTGCCAATTTTGACTTTTCCGCATCGTCGGACAGCTCAACCGGCATGATAATTCCGGTGTCCTCATTTTTTTTAATGCTCATGTCTGAATCGAACCGGTAATCCATAAAGCTCACCCCCATCCCGGTGACCAGGGCGAAGTTATTCTGTTTGTTGCTGAAACTGAATTCCGCAAAATTGAGGTTGACATTAATTGATTTCGGAGTGTTGATGTCGAAGAAACCTGCCAGGGAAGGGTCGGACTCGTACATGCTGTAATTCTCCAGGTGGAACATATTGGCTCCCAGCTCAACACCTCCCCAGGTTCCGGGGAATTTTTTCTTTCCATGTTTTTCTTTGCATTCTTTGGGCTCCCGGGAGGTTCTGATGTGGGTTCCATCCTCTCCGTCAACCACCTTGAAGATTCTCCTGCCGATCCTGATCCGCACGGTGTCTCCTTCGGAATTGGTAATCACTTCAATCCCTCTCTGATCCCCCACACGGACCCGGGTACCCAGGCTGTCCTCGATGACCGTCACCACTTCCTTGTCAATCACTTTCACCCGCGTGGCCACACTGTCTTCCGATATCGTAACGACCTCCTTGTCATTCACCTGTACCTGGGTGATCACACTGTCTTCCGATACCTTAACCTCTTCTTTTTCCGTGACCGTCACACGCGAGGTGTCCTGTGCCATTGCCGCATAAAAGGTAAAAATGGCTGCGATAAGTAAAATAATCCTTTTCATAGTTTTTAATTTTTTGAATTCCGGTGATCGCGTTCCCCGTCCGCTCTGCAGCGGGGAGTTCCGATTCTGCCCGTATGACGGGCAAGCCTGGCAAATGTTACAACTACTCCTTTCTGACGGGAATGGAGAGTCCGAGGAGTTTGGTGTCGAGGTTAAAAGCGATGATTTCTCCGTCGGCATTGGTGTTGTAGTTGAATTTTTCTTTTGTCAGGGTGGAGGCCAGTTTAAGACCGAAGCGGGTCACCTTGCTGATGGTGAGGTCATCGAGGTGGTCTCTGATCTCGTTGAGTCCTGTTTTTTCCAGGAGGATTTCATCCAACGGAAGTAATTCAGTTTCCGTATCAGCCAGAAGGGGTTCCTCTGCGGGCGGTATTGCTGCCTTTGCCAGGGTTACCGGTGGGGAAGCAGTTTCGAGCCCTGTTTTCCTGATCACGGGCAGTTCCGGAATGGTTTCCCGGTTTCGGGTGATTGTGGGGGCAGGGTTTTCGGCCGAAGGTGAGAAGGTACCGGAGGGGAGGGGAGAATTGCTTTCTTTGCGGTGGGTATCATGCCTGGCATCAGGCCGGTTATCGGCCATCATCGGCCTCTCTGTTCCCGGAAATGCCGTCTCATTCCCGGGACCGTTTCCGACAGCCTGCCCGGCGGTGTTGTCATCTCCTTTTCCCTTGTTCCGCTCACCACTATTTCGCATTTCCAATTCCGGAAGGGATTCCTGAAGATTCTCCCGATCGGGGGTGATGGTGCCGGTGCCGGTGATTTCGGTTTCCGCCACTTGGGTTTCCTTTCCCGGGAAAATGGCGTGGTTTTCCTGGATCACCCGGACCAGGACAGCCACCAGGAGAACTGCCGCAATTTGCAGGGCCCGGTTCAGGATCAGCCGGATCACCGGCGTACGGAGGAGCTTCTTCTTTCCGGGGAAAACAAGGGACGTGTCAGGAACCAGCCGCGTCACCAGGAAAAGGTCGGCTTCCCGTCGCTTTTCGGGATGGCGCTGCAGGTAATCTTCGAAACGCTCCATGCCGAAAGGTTCAAGGTCCCCCTCCATGTGGGCGATGGCCGCCTCGTCAAAGGTCTCCGGCAGGTCAAAAACCTCTTTTTTCAGCTTCTCCTTGCCCTCAAAGACCATCCCGCGATCATCCAGCGAAACCGCATCATATCTGCTCAATTCCTCCTTCAGGTCGGGATTTTCGTGGACGAAACGGATGAATTCATCCATCATCCCCTCTTCCAGGCGGCCTTCCAGGTAATCGAGAAACCAGGATTCGTAATTTTCACGGGTGATCTCCATGGAACTTATATCAAAACATCGATTTTGCCTATGTAATTCTTCAAAAAAAGCCTCGCCCGGTAAATGTAAACTTTCACCTGTGATTCCCCGAGGCCCGTGATTTCCCCGATCTCCTGGTACGAGTACCCTTCATAATCGCGGAGGGTGATGACGATTCGCTGTATTTCGGGGAGTTTGCCTACCGCCTCATTCACCCTTTCCGTCACGTCGTAGCCGGGAGAAGCGAAACTTTCAGCCCTGTCGGGCAGCGTTTCAGCATAAAACATCCGTTTCTCTTTACGCACCCTGTCGATCAGGGTGTGGTAAGCCGTGGTGAACAGGTAAGTCTTCACCTTTTCGCCGTTGACCTGCGACACATTTTTCCACAATTTTTCATAACTGTCCTGCACGATGTCCTCCGCAAAATGAAGATCCTTCACGTTCTTCGCCACAAACCGGTACAACCGGTCAGCATACTGGGTAACAGATTTGTTGTACTCCTCGATGGTCATGCCGCTTCAGAAGCTTTTCCCTCTTATGACGGTATTCTCTTCAAAATGTTACATTTTTTATTTTTATCTCCGGAATTTGAACTTTGAAAAGGGAGCGTTATTTTTGCGGTGGTTCCGGTTTTCGGAGAAACAAAAAAAGCGTATCATGACAGAGAAGAAACACAGGAAAATTGTGGTCAGCGGCATCCGGCCCACGGGCAATCTTCATTTGGGCAACTATTTCGGGGCGGTGCGCAGTTTTGTGAAGATGCAGTCGGAATATCAGTGTTATTTTTTCATTGCCGACCTACATTCGCTGACCACCCATCCGACTCCTGAAAATCTGCAGTCGGGCGTCAAGCAGGTGCTGGCCGAATACCTGGCCTGCGGCATTGACCCGGAACAGGCCACCATCTTCATTCAGAGTGATGTTCCCGAAGTGGTGGAATTGTATACCCTGCTGAATATGAACGCTTATCTGGGAGAGCTGGAACGGACCACCTCCTTCAAGGAGAAGGCTCGCCAGAATCCCGACAATGTAAATGCCGGATTGCTTACTTATCCGGTACTGATGGCCAGCGACATCATCATCCACAAGGCCAATTTCGTACCGGTGGGAAAAGACCAGCAGCAAAATCTGGAGATGGCCCGCAAATTCGCTACCCGCTTTAATCACATGTACGGACACCGCCTCTTCCCGTTGCCTAAACCGTTTTCCTTCGACGGAAAAGATATGATCAAGGTTCCCGGACTGGATGGTTCAGGAAAAATGGGCAAGTCGGAGGGGAATGGCATTTTTCTCGTCGAGGAAGCCGGGAGCATCCGGAAAAAGGTGATGCGCGCCGTCACTGACAGCGGTCCCACCATGATGAATCAGCAAAAGCCGGAACCCATCCGGAATCTCTTTACCCTGATGGGCATTGTCTCCTCCCCGGAGACGGTCGCTTTCTTTGAGGATCAATACAACAGCTGCCAGATCAGGTATGGCGACATGAAAAAGCAGCTTGCCGAAGACATCATCTCCTTTACGGAACCCATCCGGGAGAAGATCCTGGCCATCCGCAACGATGAGGCTTACCTGTCGCGCGTAGCCCGGGAAGGAGCGGACAAAGCGCGTGAATCGGCAGCCCGCACCCTGTCAGAGGTAAAAAAGCTCATCGGGCTCAACAGGCTTTGGTAAAGCCATTGCTGCCGATTCCCGGATTTCCGGGCGGGGCCGGGAGGAAAAGCAGCGCGAGGAATTCCGGTGAGCACATTGACTATATCCGTTCTTTGTGTGAGGTAAGCATTAATGTCTGGTCTATGCTTATGTCTGATCCGGTGCTGAAACCCGTCGAACTTATCCCGGTTTCTCGGGATTCGTTTCGTCGTTGCTCAGCGGCGGGGAGTTTCAATTGGTGATTCCTATTTCAGAACTTTCATCCTTTTAATGGCGATATCGTGCCGTGGCCGGTTGTTGCCGTCGGTTTCTACGGCAGCGATTTTGTCGATCACTTCCAGTCCTTCCACCACTTCCCCGAAGACGGTATAGCCTCCGTCGAGGTGGGGAGTCCCGCCCACCGTGGTATAGACTTCCCGCTGGGCCGCGGAGAATTTCATTTTCGGTGCCGCCTGGTACAGGCTGTCTGCTATGGCCTGCAATTCCGCTACCTTCATGTTAAAGTCCTGCTGATTGTTTTCCTGCCGCAATTTTTCCAGTTCCTGCTGTACCGGCGTGAAAACGGTACGCATGATATTTTGTTGAACGCTTCCGTTCATCCGGAGTTCGAGGGTGTCGAGTTCGCCAGAACGCCATACCTTGCCCTGGACAATGTAGAACTGGGAGCCGCTCGAAGCCTTTGCCGGGTTTACCTGATCCCCCTGCCGGGCAGCTGCCAGCGCCCCTTTCCGGTGAAACAATTCAGGGACAAATTCCGCCGCTATCGTGTAGTTGGGACCCCCATTCCCCAGCATAACCCCCGGCTGAGCTCCCCTGGAAGAGGGATCTCCTGCCTGGACCATAAATTCCCGGATCACCCGGTGAAATAAAACCCCATCATAAAAACCTTCGCTGGCAAGCTTCACGAAATTATCGCGGTGTAGCGGGGTTTGGTCATACAACTTAACCCTGATATCACCCAGGTCAGTGGTGATCATCACCACCGTACCATCATGTGCCTTCGGCGTCTGACTGCAGGAACTTCCCCAGACCAGCATCAGCAGCATCCCTAATATTGCTTTCGTTCTCATCATCCTGTTTTTGGTTTTACTTAACTTTAGCGGCAAAGTTAAAAAAGAATCAGAATGGAATACCTGTATGTCGATGATGACCTTCATCTCGAAGAATTAAAACTGTCGCATTCCGCGATGATCTATGAAACCATTTGGGAAAACAGGACTTTCCTGCGACGCTGGCTTCCCTTTGTTGACCAGACCCGCACACAGGAAGACACCCGCCGTTATGTCAGCAGCATCCTCTCGGAATCGGAAAAAAAACAAAATGAAGTGTTTACCATCTGGTACAAGGGAGAATTTGCCGGACTAGCGGGATATAAAGAGATGGACTACGTCAACCGCAAGACGGAAATAGGCTATTGGATGGCCGAAAGAATGCAGGGAAAAGGGATCATGACCCGTACGGTACGGAAAATGATCGACTATGGCTTCCGCAACCTCAACTTCAACCGCATCCAGATCAAGGTGGCTGTCGGAAATGCAAAAAGCGCCGCCATCCCGCAACGCCTGGGTCTTGTCATGGAAGGCGTTGAAAGGGACGGGGAATACCATTCCGACCGCTATTTTAACCTGGAAATTTACAGCATTCTCCGCAAAGAGTGGATCGCCTCCCTGACCCGGTCCTGAACCCGAAACCGGCAAAAGAATGGCATTTCCGTTACCCTGAGGTTCTTGAGATTATCCCTTCCTATGGTTAAAAACTGTTAATCGAAGGAAGTTGTATTTAAAAATGAATATATTTGACCCAAAAATTCGTTTGTTCGATATTTGAAACTCCCCGCTGCAGAGGAGTGGGGAATCCGATTTCGTCAAGGACTTTTTTAGTGTTTTGTACGCTTACCCCGTCGCAGAGCGGACGGGGAATGCGCGTACCGAAATTCAAATTACGGAAATCGACAGGTAATTGAAATCAAACTATGGAAAACAAAACGATCAGAAGAAACCTTTACCGGGTTTTGCGCAAAACAGGGGTCAGGAAAGAAGACATCTCCCTGGATGCCAAATTCAGCGAAGATCTTCACTTTGACTCCACCGACTGGACCATTTTCACCTATTATCTGGAGCATATTTTCAAGGTGGATGTGGAGGATGAGAAGTTGAAAAAAGTAGAGAGTGTAAACGACACGATTGATTTGTTAAAGGAATCAGCTTGACAGAATCAAGTAGTAATAAAACAGGGGGTGAAGAACACCCCCTGTTTTATTTTTCTCCCCACCGGTAGGGGTGATGAACAAACCGGGCCAGGTTCACGATGCGGTTAATAACAGTCATGGCAGTTTCTTCGGCGGTGCGTGGTTTCGAATAAAAGGATGGATTGGCGGGGCAGATGATACCTCCCGCGAGGGTGATCGTGCGCATGTTTTCAATATGGATCAGGTTGCAGGGGGTTTCGCGCGGCACCAGGATAAGGGTTCGACGCTCTTTCAGCATAACATCTGCGGCGCGGGTGACCAGGTCGTCGGAGATGCCGTTGGCGATACGTCCCAGGGTGCCCATGGAGCAGGGACAGACCACCAGGGTATCCCAGTCGGAAGAACCGGAAGCAAAAGGGGCTGTGAAGTCATCGTTTTCATACTGCCGGAAGGGGGGGGGTGGCGAAAAAGCTTTTTCCAGCTCATATTCCCAGATACGGGCAGCGTTGGCGGAGAGCATCACCGCAGCCTCTGCCACCTGTTCCTCCAGCCGGGACAGGGTTTCCATGAGCAGACGGGCGTAGATCGCCCCGCTGGCCCCGGTGACGGCAACGATGATCTTTCGCTTCATGTTCATTGTCGGGGTTTCATTTACCTGTTAAGCTGGTAATAAACGGCCAGCGAAATCACGTTGTTGAACTGGTTCTGCCGCCAGTACCAGAGGTCGTTATCGGGTTTTCCCCTGACGGGAAGTACCGAATAGGCCAGACGGAGGTCTATTTTCAACTGCTCTATCACATCAAACTGAAATCCCAAGAAAGGCTGAAGGTCCAGGATGTTGAAAGGCTTCTGGTCTTCAGGGGGAAATTTGCCGTCTTCGTTGATTTCCTCGGAACTCAACAGATAGCCAAAAGAGGCCCCCCCGATCACAGATATCAGTTCGCTGCTTCGGAACCCCGCATATACCGGAAGCTCCAGATAGCTAAGCCGCATGATGTATTTTTCGGGCACCGGATTTTTGGGATCCATTTTACTGCGGGCACCTTTTTGGGAAAATTTCAATTCCATGCCGCCGAAAACCGCGGGCATCAGGTCGGTCTGCACCCATGCCCCGGCGAGGATCCCGGGTTTGTGATACCCCTTGTAGGTGTCTCCCTCTACCTGGGTTCCGTTGAAACCGGCCAGCATGCCGCCATCAAACCGCTGCGAGAAAACAGCCGTGGTGACGGCAAGAAAGAAGAAGAGAAATAGCGTTTTTTTAATCATCTCTCTGTCAATTTAAATATAAAATTTGCCTGATAATTTCATGCCAGCTCCGGGTTGCGCTTCCAGGCTTCCGGACCGGCCACTTCGGCTACATCGTACTGCTTCAGTTTTTAAAATTACAAGTTCCCGCCTTATTTCCATAAAAGGGGGTGCTAATTTTTTAATTTTGTTGTATGATTGACCGGGTGACTGTCGAAAGGATTATTGATGCCGCTGAAATAACAGAGGTGGTTTCCGATTTTGTTAACCTGAAACGGAGGGGGATCAATTATCTGGGATTGTGTCCTTTCCACAATGAAAAAACCCCTTCTTTCACCGTTTCCCCGTCTAAGGGAATCTTCAAATGTTTTGGATGCGGCAAAGGAGGCACCGCTGTCAACTTCATCATGGAGCACGAAAGCCTCACCTATCCCGAAGCACTCAAATACCTGGCACGGAAATACCACATCGACGTGGTTGAAAAGGAGGAGACGCCCGAAGAAAAACAGCAGAAGGACGACCGTGAAAGCATGATGATCGTGTCGGGATTTGCCCAGCGTTTTTTCACCCGTTATTTGTGGGAAGAACCCGAAGGGCGCCAGGTGGGGCTCAGCTATTTCAGGGAACGGGGATTCCGGGATGATATCGTGAAGAAATTCGAACTGGGATTTTGTCCCAGCGGGAAGAGCATTTTCACCGAGGCGGCGCAGAAAGAGGGCTACCTCATGGAATTCCTCGAAAAAACGGGGCTTGCCATCAGGCGGGAGGAGTGGGTACGTGACCGGTTCGCCGGGCGGGTCATGTTTCCCATTCACAATATTGCCGGGCGGGTCATTGGATTTGGCGGCCGCATCCTGAAAGCGGAAGCCGACTCTGCCAAATATCTCAATTCCCCGGAATCGGAGATTTATCACAAGAGCCGCATCGTTTATGGGATCTTTCAGGCAAAACGGGAAATTGCCCGGGCTGACAAATGTTTTCTCGTCGAAGGATATACCGATGTGCTGTCGTTTCATCAATCGGGCATCGAAAATGTGGTGGCTTCTTCGGGTACCGCCCTTACTTCCGACCAGATCAGGCTGATCCGCCGGTTCACCAGCAACATTACCATCCTGTATGACGGCGATGAGGCGGGGATCAAGGCCTCCCTCAGGGGGATAGACCTCGTTCTGGAAGAGGGGATGAATGTGAAAGTGCTGCTGTTTCCCCCGGGGGAAGATCCCGATTCCTTCGCCAGGAAGCACAGCTCTTCGGAACTCCTTCAACATATTGCAGGAAACGAAACTGACTTCATCAGGTTCAAAACGGCGCTGCTCCTCCGTGATGCCGGGAATGACCCCATGGCCCGGGCACGCCTGATCACCGACGTCATCCGCTCCGTGGCCGTCATTCCTGATTCCATCGCCCGGTCGGTATACATCAAGGAATGCAGCAAACTGCTTGGGGTCGAGGAAACGATCCTTTACAGCGAAGTCCGGAAAATCCTTCGTGCCAAAACAGGAAATCCCGCTTTTTCCCCATCTCTCGAAACCCCCGCAAGAACCCCCCGACAGGTCATCTTTCCCCAGGAAAAACCCGGCGAACTCGATACCGAGGAACTGGAACTGCTGCGATTCCTCCTGAAATATTGCAAAATCCCCCTCTTTGAACAGGAAGAGGACGATGGTAATCTCCCGGGGATCATTTCCGTCGGAAATTTCATCATCTCACAACTTACTGAAAGTGAAATCGTTTCTAAAAAACCGGTATTCCAGACCATCTTTCGGGAAATAGCTGAAAGGCTCGATGATCCTGATTTCAACCCCGGGAAATATTTCCTTTTCCACCCCGACAAAATTGTGAGCCAAACGGCCAGTTCATTGCTGGCGGAGAAATGGGTGGAAAGCAAAAGATGGAAGAAGGCGGGAGCTTTTACTGAAAAAGAGAGTGACGCCCTTGACTGGCTGGTCCCCCGGATTGTGAACGAATATAAATTGAGAAAGATCAAGGAAATGCATCTCCGGCTCGAAGAAGAAATCGGCTCCCTGCAAACCACCGGCGATGAAAACCGGTTGTTTGATCTGCTGGCAAAAATCCACAATCTGAAAAAGCTGGAAAAATTCCTTTCCGACAAATTGGGAAATCGGACGATCAATTGAATTCTGCTGTCTTACGGGTTGTTTCACTCCCGCCGTTAGTCTCCCGAAACATTAATAAAGTGTTGATAACTAAAAATATCTTTAAGTTACGGGTCATATTTTATAAGATATGAAAATATAAATTTAAAGTTAATTATTTCAGGCAGGTGACAATTCTATCAAGTGTCTGTTTTAGCGTATATTGGGAACAGGAATTGTTAGGGAAAGGAATACGGGGAATTTAAAAACGGATTGAAAAGCAGGAACAGGGGAGTGAAATGGTTAAAAGTATTTAAATATCAAGAATCAAAAACTATTTTTGCGTCACGAATTTAAAATGAAAAGTTGTATGAACACACAGGTTAGAAAACTCTCAGTATTCATGTTGTTACTGGTTTTATCAGTAACGACGGCATTTTCACAGGTTACGACCTCGGGTATGACCGGAAGGGTGGTATCTGATTCGAACGAGCCGCTTCCGGGTGCCACGGTAGTTGCGGTACATACGCCGTCGGGCACGCAGTATGGTACCATCACCAATGCAGAAGGCATTTATATTATTCAGGGGATGCGTTCGGGCGGACCATACGATGTAAACATATCCTTTGTGGGAAGCCAGACCGTCAAGGTAACTGATATTACCCTTCGTCTGGGCGAGAATTTTGTGTATAACGCTGTCTTAAAGGAGCAGGTCACCGATTTGGGTGAAGTGATCATTACTGCGGGCAGAAATCCCATATTAAACAGTAACCGCACTGGAGCATCCATGAATGTCAGTTCCCGGGAATTGCGGATGCTGCCTTCCATTTCGCGGGGGGTTTATGATTTTGCCCGGCTGACGCCACAGGCGAGCGGCAATTCCTTCGGAAGCCGCGATGGCCGTTACAACCGTTTTACCATTGACGGTGCCGCCTTCAACAACAACTTCGGCCTCTCCAGCAGTCCGCTACCTGGAGGTACCGCACAACCCATCTCCATGGACGCTCTCGAAGAGGTGTCGGTGAACCTGGCTCCCTACGATGTGCGTCTTTCCCAGTTCACCGGCGGCAGCATCAACGCCATCACCAAGAGCGGTGACAACCAGTTCAAGGGAAGCGTATTTTCTTACCTGAGGCCCAAATCCTTCACGGGCAGCATGGTGGGCGACATCGAAGTGCCGGGTGCAAACGATCGCAGCAACAAAGTGCTGGGATTCACCCTCGGCGGACCGATTGTTAAAAATAAACTCTTCTTCTTCGTCAACGGGGAGTATGAAGATGAAATCGCTCCCAGCAACGGGTGGGAACCCAGTACCGACGGTGTTGCCAATATCGAGAAAAACATCTCCCGCACCACCCAGGCCGACCTCAAAACCATGAAGGATTACCTGATGAATACTTACAAGTACGACCCGGGGGATTATATGAATTTCAAATCCTTCCCCTCACAGAACTATAAGATTCTGGCCAAACTGGACTGGAACATCTCTGACGTGCATAAATTTTCACTGCGTTACAATACGCTGAAAAACAGCAGCAACAGTCTGACCAATGCCAGCAGCGGCCCTCCAGGGGTGACCCGGTCGAACTTCGCCCGTGTGTCTGAAAGATCGATTGCCTTCTCCAATGCCTTCTACGGATCGGAAAACAAAATCGATGCCTTCTCGGCTGAATTAAACAGCCAGTTCAGCTCCTCGGCCTCCAACAAATTCCTGGTTTCCTACACCAAGACCCTGGATCCGCGCCGTACCAGCAACAGCGATATCTTCCCCTTTGTGGAAATTTACAAGGACGGCGATCCTTATATGGCCTTCGGTTATGAATTGTTCTCTTACCGGAACCAGGTGATCAACAATACCTTCTCTTTTGTCAACAACTTCACCTATATGGTCAACAAACACGCCCTTACGGCAGGCCTTGCCTATGACAACATTTACGTGAACAACTCTTACATCAGGGAAGGAACCAGTTTCTACCGGTACAATTCCATGCAGGATTTCATGAGCAACGCCAAGCCGGCAGCTTTTGGGGTCACTTATGGTTATGACGGAAAAGCTATCGAAGGCGTGGAGATGAGTTTCGGATTGGCCAGTGCCTACCTGCAGGACGAACTTACCGTCCGGTCCAATTTTAAGTTGACCTTAGGAGCCAGGTTCGATTTACCCCTCTACCACAACAAACTGGCCGACAATCCGGCCATTTCGGAAAATCTGGAATCACTGAACGGTTATAAGCTCAATGTAGGCGAATGGCCCAACAGCCAGTTGATGATCAACCCGCGCGTCGGTTTCAACTGGGATGTGATGGGGGACCGTTCCCTACAGGTACGCGGGGGTACCGGACTCTTCTCAGGCGTTCTGCCCTTTGTATGGTTTACTAACCAGCCCTCCTCCTCGGGTACTGTCCAGAGTCCGGAAATCGGTCTGACGGCCGCCAAACTGCCCGATGATTTCCGTTTTAATCCCGACATGCAGGCCCAGCTGAAGAAATATCCCACCCTCTTCCCCGGCACCATGGCGGCCACCCTGCCTTCAGGATCCACCATCGCCGAAGTGTCGAAGGATTTCAAAATGCCGCAAATATGGCGTTCCAATCTGGCTGCCGACATAGAACTTCCCTGGAATTCCGTCTTTACTCTGGAAGCCATCTTTACCAAGGATGTCAACGCCACGGTGCAGAAAAATATCAACCTTCCCAACGCCCAGACCATCTTTGCAGGGGTTGATAACCGTCCCCGGTGGACCAGCAAGACACTCAATCCCGCTCTGTCATCGGCCATGCTGCTCGATAACTCCAGCAAGGGATACCAGGCTTCCTTCACCGGCCAGCTGACCAAAAACTTCTCCCACGGCTTCTCCGGAATGGTCGCCTATACTTACAATATGGCCAAGGACGTAACCGCAAACCCGGGATCAGCAGCCTACTCAGCATGGACCAGCAACCTTAGCTACAAGTCCCTTAACGATCCGGAACTGAGCTTTTCCAATTTCTCGATTCCTCATCGTGTTGTGGCTGCATTGAGCTACAGGATTGAATACGCCCAACATTTCGGAACCGCCATTTCGCTCTATTACAGCGGATCTTCCCAGGGCCGAGCCACTTACGCCTACAGCAATGACATGAATGGCGATGGTGCCTCAGGAGACCTGCTCTATGTCCCTAAAGACGCCAACGAAATTACATTCGCCACCTACAACAAAATGACCCCCGCTGACCAATCGGCAGCTTTCATGGAATTCGTGAACAAAGACGAATATCTCAGCAGCCGAAAAGGCAAATATGCCGAACGTTTCGGCATCGTGGAACCCTGGTATAACCGACTCGACGTGAAGGTTATCCAGGATGTCTTTACCAACATCGGCACCGACCGAAGGGGAACCCTCCAGTTCAGCCTCGACATCGTCAATGCCGCCAACCTGATCAACAACGAATGGGGCGTGTATAAGAAACACGGACTGGCAAACAATTACAGCGTCTATATGCCCCTCCGCTATATCAGCTCAGATGTCAACGGAACCCCGTCATTCGGACTTAATGCTACCAGCATCGATGATTTTAAGTCAAAAACCGAATATGTAAATCAGGCAACCACATCAAGCACCTGGGGAATGCTCTTCGGCATCCGTTTTATCTTCTGAAACCCGGGGATGAAATAAACCCGTTGATAATAATTTTTAAAAGGCCGGCCTGCAAAGGTGCGGCCTTTTTTAATTTGTTGATAATTAACGCTTAATTGTTGAGAGCTTTTTGTGCATGGCGTGTCATAAATTTGCAATGGTAAAAGTCTTCAGGACAAATCGTTATGAGATGTGGAAAAATCAATACTAAAAAAACAGTACTATGTGATCCAAGGTACTATATATATTATATATATTTGCAAAGCCCACTTCATTGTATCGAAAGGTATAGTTTTTAAAATAGTTCTTTGCGGTTGTAATGAACCGGGAATTGGAGATACAAACAAAAAAAGAGGTATGATTCGCGACCGGAGGCCATGGGCAGATAGCGGGAGCTGCCTCGAAGCCGGAACAGTTAAACAAAAGAAAGGAAACAAAATGAACATTGAAAACACAAAAGCGCAAATGCGGAAAGGGGTGCTGGAGTATTGCATTCTTCTGGTGCTCGATGGCAAGCCGTTGTATGCCAGCGATATTATCGCCGAGCTGAAGGAAGCCCGCATGATTGTGGTGGAGGGAACTCTCTACCCGTTGCTGACCCGTCTAAAAAATGACGGCTTGTTGACGTACCGCTGGGAGGAGTCATCGCAGGGACCTCCCCGGAAATATTACGAGCTGACGCCCGATGGCCGCACCTTTCTGGGAGAGCTGGAAAAATCGTGGTATGAACTGGTAGAAGCCGTCGGTAAAATCAAAAATCACAAAGCCTGAGAAAACAGAACGATAACTATTAAATAAACAGAACAATGAAGAAGACATTCACCATCAATATCAGCGGGACCCTTTTTCACATTGAAGAGGATGCTTATGAACAGCTGCTGGAGTATCTGCTGAAACTGAAAGAACATTTTGGAAGCGATGTTGAAGGCCGTGAGATTGTGGCCGACATAGAGAGCCGCATTTCGGAGTTATTCACCGAAAAGTCCAAAGGGGAGCAGAAAGTTGTAGTCAGCGCATGGGTGGACGAAGTGATAAAGACCATGGGGACTCCTGAAGATTTCAGGGAGCAGGGGGAAGCGCAGGAGCCTTTGGCGGGAAAGACAAGACGTCAGAGGAGGCTGTACCGCAATTTCGACAACCGGGTTATCGGAGGAGTTTGCAGCGGATTGGGCGCCTATTTCAATATGGATCCCCTGGTGATGCGAATCCTTTTTGTCGTCCTTTTCTTTGCCCAGGGGATTGGCCTTCTGGTCTATCTGATTCTCTGGATCGCAGTTCCCGGGGCGCGAACCACCTCCCAGAAACTGGAAATGCGGGGAGAAGAAGTAAATATTTCCAATATCGAAAAGAGCATCCGGGATGATGTTCAGGAGTCCAAAGAAGCTGCCCCCGATGGTGTGGTTTCCGAACCGCAACCTTTGCGGAGCAAACCTGTTTCCACGGGTGAACCGGTGACCGACGTCATGAAAGGGATCCTGAAGGTCTTTCTGAACGTCCTGGGCATCTTACTGATCCTGGCTGGTTTCTTCGGACTGATAGGACTGATTTCGTGGTTGGTCGTCGGGCAGTCTTTTTTTTCGTCGTGGCCTGAAATGTTTGAGGTTGACGGAACGGGGCTTATGGGTTTCCTCTCCCAGTTTATTTCCCGGGCAGGAGCTACCTGGGGGTTGGTTTTTACCGGCCTTCTGGTGGGGATTCCCCTGCTGGCAATGCTATATGTAGGATCCAAGCTGGTGTTTAACTACAAATCGAACATCATGGCCATCGGACTGGCAATGGCAGGGATCTGGCTGATCGCCCTGGTGGGGCTGACAGGCGTTGTGGCACGCGAAGCCGCCAATTTCAGAACCACTTCCAGCCTTACGGTTACCGATACCCTCAAAACCTCCCCCGAAAAAACCATGAATCTCCTGCTGGCGGAGGACAAATTCGACGAATTCAGCGACCTGGACCTTGACATAGACCGGTTCAGGGTGGTGATGGTGGATGACAAGAGCCAATTGCTGGGAAGACCACGCCTCGATATCGCAAAATCCTCCACCAGCGAGGTGGTTATGGTCGTTAAGAAACGGTCACGGGGACAATCCCAGGCCGAAGCCAATAATAACATCCAAAAGATTATCTACAATTATCAGGCGACCGATTCCGGCATCATCTTCGATCCCTGGTTCATGGTCGGAGAAAGCGGAAAATGGCGTGATCAGAAGGTGAAGATCACCCTGAAAATTCCCGTGGGAACGTCGGTATTTCTCGGGGAAGAATTGAAAGAGATTATTGATGACATCGAAAACGCCGAAGAGATGTGGTATGGTGATATGATCGGGAAAAGCTGGGTCATGTCGCCCGAAGGGCTTACCCTGCCAAAAAGTCTTGCGGCAAAGAGCGACAGCATACAATAGTTTTCAACATAAAGGCGCCAGGACGCGAAGAGAATATTTTGTGCCTCAGTGCCTTTGTGTGTGATTTCAGAAATAGCAGTAGATCAGGTTTTCGTCTTCATAGAGCCGCAGTACTGCATGGGCTTTTTTCACCTCTTCAAAGGCATGGAATCTGCCTGCCAGTTCCTGTTCCAGGAGGACTCCCTCTTCAGGTCCGTAATAATTACCCGCAATTTGCGCCATGACAATCCTTCCCTTTTCCACCGACAGGGAGATATCCAGTTTAAAGCCTTCCGGGTTTGCGTGCCGGCAGAAGGTGTACGCGGGCGAATATCCGAACTGCCATTCCCGGGAGGCGAATTTCTCAACGGCCAGTTTTCTGATTTTCGCGATTTCCTGTTCCGGGAGGGCATACATCCGGTTATCAGGATCCCCGGAGAGCTGGTAATCCAGAAGTTTCCCGATGAATTCGCCGGGGGTCATAGGGTGGGGGAGGAATTCCGAAATATTGGCCACCGTGCTGGGAATTGACGGGACGGCTTTTCCGGAATATCTTCCCGGAACCACCCGGATGGCCTCTCCCAGGTTGGCCAGGTCGCTGCTGAAAAGCAGGGTGCCATGGTGAAGTACCCGGTTTCTGAAAATGTGTTCCGCATTTCCCGAAATTTTCCTTCCTTCCACCAGCAGGTCATTGCGCCCCGAAGTCTCCGCAATGACGCCCATCTGCGCCAGGGCCCCCCTGACAGGTTCCGTGAACCTCTTGAAACTCACTTCATGAGCTCCTGCAACATTTTTTATATAGGTGAAATTGACGTTCCCCCGGTCGTGAAATACCGTGCCTCCCCCTGAAATCCGCCGGGCTACCCCGATTCCCTTCTCCCTGATATGGCGGTAGTTGATCTCCCCCATGGCATTCTGGTGCTTCCCCACCACCACCGTGTCGTAGCTTTGCCAGACCATGAAAATGTCATCGCCGTAATTTTTAAGCAGAAACTCTTCCGCCGCCAGGCAGAAGTAAGGGTCTTTCTCAGTCAGGTGAATGCACAGCATGTCCCGGTCATTTAGGTGTTCCGAAGATATGCATTTTCGGGGTTGTTATAAACAGGTCGTTTATAACGGCTCGGGTGTAACCCGAGCCGTTGATGCACAAGACCGGAAGTGCGAAGCACGGACGGATTGTTCAGATTGCACATCAACTCTGGGATAATGCTGATCGGCGGCATAAACGTTCCGGTGGTGTTGGCCACCCTTCTCAGAACATAACTTTTTCCGTCGGGGGTAAGCCGGTAATTGCCGCTTCCGTCTTATTCCCATTCCACAATATCCGTTACTATTGTCAGTTTTTTATCAGCTTTGTCTTATAATTTTTTAGAAAGAATAAGCTGTTATGCTGAATAAAGGTTCAATTGTACCCGATTTTTCTTAAACTTGGAAAAAAAAACGATGAGGGTGGTTATTCAGAGGGTTTCCCGATCACAGGTAGTGGTTGAGGGAAAGGAGGTTGCAGTGTCGGGCCCCGGATTGCTGATCCTCCTGGGGATTGAGGAGTCCGATACCGGGGAGGATGTGGCGTGGCTTGTCAAGAAGATCGTTCAGCTGCGCATTTTTAATGATTCCGCGGGGGTGATGAATCTGTCGGTAAGCGACATGGGGGGTGATGTCACCGTGGTGAGCCAGTTCACGCTCCACGCCAATGTAAAAAAGGGAAACCGTCCTTCCTATATACGGGCGGCGCGGCCCGAAACTGCCATTCCGTTGTATGAACTTTTTCTGGAACAGCTGGAGGAATCCCTTAGAAAACCGGCAGGGAGAGGCATTTTTGGCGCCCACATGGAGGTTTCACTGGTCAATGACGGCCCTGTGACGATCATTCTGGATACCAAGAACAAAGAATTATAGGACGATCAGAGGATTGGAAAGATCTGGTATCAGAGGATCAGAATTATTCTGATATTCTGGTATTTTTGTACAATGGAAGTGATAACGATATGTAAAGCACAACCACTTGCGGATGGCTGGATCAGGAAGTGCGGGGTCCGGTATTTCAGTGAGTTGACCAACATGGCGGTTTTGACCGGGGAGGTGGGGGAATTGGCCGGCATCATAGCATGCAAGTATGGAGACCAGTCGTAATAAACCTTCGGATTATGGGAAGGACCAGGCTGATGAGATGGACAATGACAAGCTAAAATAGAAAAACATGAATTTTCCAATCTTTCCTTTTTCGGCCGGGGAAGTGGCTGCGGAAGCCTGCCGTCATTCTACTGGAAGTTCGGAAATGATGACCGCTGACAATTTCAGGCGTGCCTTTTCCTGTATTGATCTGACCACCCTGAACGCCACCGATACGGTTTCACATGTGGCGTCTTTCACCCAAAAGGTGAATCTTTTTGAACGCGAGTATCCGGGTATTCCCCCTGTGGCGGCCATCTGTGTCTATCCCAACATGGTCGGCGTGGTGAAGGAAAACCTGGCTGTCGGCGTGGTGAAAGTAGCCTCCGTGGCGGGCGGTTTCCCTTCGTCGATGACTTTTGCGGAACTGAAGGCCGAAGAAGCCAGGATGGCGGTATTGCAGGGTGCCGATGAAGTTGATATTGTGATGCCCCTTTGGGCGTTTCTCGGGGGGAATGAAGATTATTGCCTCTCCGAAATCAGAAAGGTGAAAATGGCGATCGGGGATGCCCATCTGAAGGTGATTCTGGAAAGCGGCATCCTGGCCGATCCCGAAAAAATCTGGAAAGCCTCTCTGTTGTCGCTCGAAGCGGGTGCCGATTTCATCAAGACCTCCACAGGGAAGACGGCTGTTTCGGCAACCCCTGAAGCGGCGGTAGTCATGTGCCATGCCCTGAAATACTGGTATGACACCACTGGGCAAATGCGGGGTTTCAAACCTGCCGGAGGAATTTCCTCTCCTGCCGATGCCCTGGTTTACATGACGTTGGTCCTGAACATCCTGGGGGAAAGCTGGCTTGATAACCGGCTGTTCAGGATCGGCGCAAGCCGCCTGGCAAACAACCTGCTCAGCGAAATCACGGGAAGGGAAAACCACCACTTTTAACCCAACGGTGGCATCAATACCTGCCTGTCGGAATGCCCGTAAAAACCCAACATCCGTTATAGATGAAACATCAACTTGTTAAACCTGCTCCGGCCGGGATGGTGAATCATTCGGATATTACCTGTCCTTCATGGAATTACCCAATAACGTGATAAATTTGTACTGATGAACAACGATAAAAAGCAAAGTGAAAACCCGGCGGGCCGGTGGCCGGTGAAGGTGCAACCTTCGGTAAATACCGCTGTTCTGGAAAAACAGATGACCCTGGCGCCTGAAAGGTGGAAACAGGCTTTTGACCTGCTGAACACCTGTGGTTTTTACAACCTGGATCCGGGTCGTTATGAAATCGACGGAAAGAACCTCTTTTTCATGGTGAACCATTATGTCACCAAAGCGCCTGAAGAGGTTCTCTTTGAAGCCCACCGGGAATATGCCGACATACAGTATGTTTTTGAAGGAGAAGAACTCATTGGTGTGGCACCCCGTGAGGAGGGAACGGAGACGGTTCCCTACGATCCTGAAAAGGACATTGTCTTTTACGAAGTGACTGCTGCAGAGAGCCACCATGCATCACCGGAACGGATCTTCATCCTGTTTCCGGAGGACCTCCATCAACCCGGGGTGATGGCCGGCCTGCCCAAGCCGGTGAAAAAGGTGGTGATCAAGGTGAAGCTGGAAAGAGACTGAGGTTCAGTACTTTCAGTTTTGGCAAGGATAGCGCGTTCATGCCATTAACCTCAACCTCATTTTATCCGTTCGGTGATGTAGTTCATCAGTGAGATAAGGGAAGTCCGGGCTTCGTTTTCAGGAAATTCCACGATGGCACTGATTGCCTTTTCCCGGAAGAGGTTCATTTGTTGTGTGGCATAGTCGATGCCGCCTTGCCGGACTACCATTCCGACCAGTTCCCGAACGGCGTCCCTATTTTCATTCTTCCGTTTGACAAGACGCAGGATCCTCAGCCTTTCTGCCGGCGATGAATTGTTCAGCAGGTACAGCAGGGGAAGGGTGATTTTCTTTTCCTTGATGTCATTTCCTGTGGGTTTGCCGATAATTCCCTTTTCTTGGTAGTCAAAAATATCATCTTTGATCTGGAAGGCAATGCCGGCATCCTGTCCGATGAGGTACATTTTTTCGATGACCGTTTCGTCGGAAGTGACTGAAGCTGCGCCGATGGCCAGGCTGGTGGCGATCAGTGAGGCTGTCTTTTTCCGGATGATATTGAAATAGGTTTCTGTGTCGATGTCGAGTTTCCTGCTTTTTTTGATCTGGAGGATTTCCCCTTCGGCCATCTCCTGGACAGCCCGGGAGATCAGGTTAAGAAATCTGCATTGTTTGTACTCCAGTTGAAGGAGGAGTCCCTGGGCCAGGATATAATCCCCCACGAGAACGGCCAGTTTGTTCCGCCAGAGGGCATTCACCGAAAAAACGCCGCGCCGTTCATACGACTCATCCACCACATCGTCATGGACCAGGGTGGCCGAATGAAGGAGTTCCACTGAACAGGCCGCCACCTGCGTCAGCTCATTGGTCTGTCCCAGCATGGCTGCTGACAGGAAGACAAACATGGGACGCACCTGCTTCCCCTTGGTGCGGTACATATAATTCAGGATGGTCCCCAACAAAGGAACGTCACTTGTCAGCGACTTCCTGAAAAAAGGTTCAAATTCAGAAAGTTCCCTGCGAATAGGAGCTTTTATCTCATCCAGCAAACTCATCACTTGGTCTGTTTAGAACAACGGCACTCCGAATTCCGGCGAGCGAATTCCCAATTGGCTCTGCCGCGAGGAATCCGATTCCGTAGAGGACTTTCCTATTGTCTTGCTCGTTACCCCGCGGCTGAGCCGACGGGGAAACGAATCCCGGAAAACCGGGATGAGTTCAGCAGATTTCAGCAAAGGATCAGCCATAAGCAGAGATCAGGCATTAATGCTTACCTGGCACAGAGAACAGATGTAGTCAATTCGCTCGCCGGAATTCAAAAAAACACGGAATACGCGAAAATTATGGAGCCAAATTAGCAAAAAACAGCTGTAAAGCAATTCTTTTGCATAAAAGAAGATTATTTCGGGGATTGCCATGGTATGGGCGAATTCGCCAAAGGGGACGGGCAGGAACTAAAATATGTATATATTTGTATCCTTATACTTGCTTTTATGGAAGAAAAAACCATACCCGATATCGAGAAACTGAAAATCGCCGCCGGAATCCTCAAGTCGATAGCCCATCCGATGAGGATCGCTATCCTCAACCTCCTGAAAGGGGGGAAGAAGATGACTGTGACGGAAATCCAGGAACTTCTGGGAATAGAACAGGCATCCACCTCCCATCACCTGGGGATCCTCAGGGACAGGGGCGTTCTCTCTTCACGCCGCGACGGCAAAAATACCTGGTATTACCTGAAGAATGACATCCTCAACCAGGTGGTCGATTGCGTGAACCGTTGTACATGCACTGACCAGGACCCGGAATGATTTTCCTGCAGAACAGAATCTCCTCGTTCCTCCTGGGGAAAAATTATGCGGCCATGTGCCTGTATCCCTTTTTGCTGGTTAACAGGAACTTTGACATTTCCCGTTTCCCGGAGACCATTAACCATGAAAGGATACATGCCCGGCAACAGATCGAAATGTTGTGGATTTTCTTTTTCCTCTGGTACGGTACCGAATACCTCTTCAGGTTTCTTTTGTACCGTTCGCATAAAAAGGCTTACCTGAACCTTTCCCATGAACGCGAAGCTTACCGGAACGCCGGAAACCCGGAGTATCTGCGGTCGCGGAAGTTGTTTGCCTGGTTTAAATTTCTGAAAAGCGCCAATTCCTGATATGACAAAACTCCTTTTTGCCACCAACAACCCTCACAAGCTGGGTGAGATCCGAAGCATGCTAGGCAGCCGTTTCACGGTATTGAGTCTTCAGGACATCGGATTCAGCGGGGAAATCCCTGAAGACCGGCCGACCCTGGAGGAGAATGCTTCTAAAAAGGCTTTTTTTCTTTTCCGCCGTTGCGGGTGCGACTGTTTTGCCGACGATACCGGACTGGAGGTAGAGGCCCTGGACGGAGAGCCGGGGGTTTTTTCCGCCCGGTATGCCGGAGAAGGAAAAAATGCCGATGACAATACGGCAAAACTTTTGCAAAAAATGGCTGAAATAAAAAACCGGCAGGCTCGTTTTAGAACTGTCATCTCGCTGATCTTTGACGGAGAGGAATTTCAGTTTGAAGGGGTTGTCAACGGCGAGATCATTGATGAAAAGAGGGGGACCGGCGGATTTGGCTACGACCCGGTTTTCATGCCCGAAGGATCGGAACTGACCTTTGCGGAAATGCAACTGGTGGAAAAGAACAAAATCAGTCACCGGGGCCGGGCTCTGGAAAAAATGGTGGAATTTTTACTCCGCAGGGCGTAAAGAACCAGCGACAGAAAGGAACAGTATGAAAAGGGCATTCTATATTTCACTTCTGATGGCAATGGCGATGGGTGCCATGGGCCAGCACAACCGGGGTTCCTGGCAGGAATACTCCTCGTATGTAAGTGCTACGCGGCTGGCCGATTCAGGCGATCAGATCTTTTGCGCCGCCGGGGGCGGACTTTTTTATGTGGATGCTGAAACCAGCAGCATCAATAAGATCACCGTAAACGACGGGTTGAGCGATGTCGGAATACAAATTCTGGCATGGGACGAAAAACGTAAAACTTTGCTGGTGGCTTACAAAAACAGCAATCTGGACCTGGTCACCAGCGACCGGATCATCAACCTGAGCGATATTAAGCGGAAACAGCTCACCGGCGACAAGACGGTTTACAACATACACATCAGTGAGGATGAGGCTTTTCTGGCCTGTGGTTTCGGCATCGTTGCCATCAACCTGACGCGTAATGAAATCAAGGGGACTTACGTGATCGGAGAAGATGGTTCCCAGGTCAGTGTGTTTGATGTGGCAACCGATGGAGCGGTCATTTTTGCGGCGACAGAAAAGGGAATCTTGGCGGCAGACCGCGATCATCCCAATTTGCTGGACTACCGCAATTGGCAGCGGGTGGGCGATATTCCCCATCCGGAAGGGAAATTTAAATTTCTGACCCTTTTCAACGGCCGGTTGATTGCTGTTTATACGCGGGATCAGTGGGATGGGGATGAAGCCTATATGTTGGATAACGGAACATGGCGGCGGATTTTAACGGAAGTGCCCTATTTTGTTGATCTGGATGCCTCTTCCGGTTTTCTGGCGGCCACGGCCCGGGAAGAGGTTTTCATCTATGACAAATCCCTTTCCGTCGTTCGTCGATTTCGGGAGTACAAGACCGGAAACCCGGCGATTACACCCATAGAACCCCGGGGATCGCTGGTGGCTGCCGATGGTTCGGTATGGGTCGCCGACTATTTGAACGGACTGATCAGGGTGAATGGCGGGCAGGATGAGCAGTTTCTCCCTTCGGGTCCTGTGAGCAACAACATATTTTCCCTCACTTACTTCAGGAACCAGCTGTGGATTTCAGAAGGCGGCCGTACCGATCCCTGGAACAACCAGTTCAGAACTCCTCTTTTTCAACGGTTTCAGGAGGGAGAATGGCGTTATTACAGTCCGAAGGAGTATCCTGAAATGAAAGGTTTTTTTGATATCGTCCAGGTGGTTGTGGACCCGAGGGATCCCGGTCACTTTTTTGCCGCCAGTTGGGGCGGGGGTGTCCTGGAATTTAAGGATGAAGAGTTCATCACGCGCTACAACAACATGAACAGTCCGTTGCAGACAGCCATTCCCGAGCAACCGCAGGAACCCTATACCCGCATTGGCGGGATGGCCTTCGACAGCGAAAGCAAACTCTGGATCACCAATTCGCAGTCGTCATACGGTCTTCACAGCCTCAACCATGCACGGGAATGGAAGAGTTACGAACTCACCGAAGTTTCCGGGTTTGAGTTTACCATCGGGCAACTGATTATTACCCGTAATGATGACAAGTGGGTGGTCGTCCCCCGCGACAAAGCCCCTGCAATGTATGTGGTCAACAAGAACGGATCCGCCAAAAGATCCCTCTCTGTCACTTCTTATTTCAACAACGGGGAACTGGTCATTTACAACAGGATGAACGACGTCTATTCCATCGCGGAAGATCTTAACGGTGAAATCTGGGTGGGCACATCCAAGGGGATCGCTGTTTTTGCCAATCCCGAACGGGTGTGGAAAGATGAGGAGTATTATGCCTACCAGCCCAGTCTGGAATTGAACGACGGGATTTATCATCCCCTTCTGGAGACCGAAACGGTTACTTCCATCGTGGTCGACGGGGCAAACAGGAAATGGCTGGGAACGCGTAATTCCGGGGTTTATCTCGTTTCATCGCGGGGCGATACCGAAATTCTTCATTTCACTTCGGAGAACAGTCCCCTGTTGTCAAATACCATCACCAGCATGGCCATGAATGAAAAAACCGGTGAACTCTACATCGGCACCGACAAGGGACTGATCTCTTACCAGGGTGATGCTCCCCCGGGAAAGGAGGACTATTCGGAGGCCTACGTTTACCCGAATCCCGTGCGGGAGACCTATACCGGCAATATTACCATTACCGGTCTGTTACAAAACACCGACGTGCGCATCACGGATATCGCTGGCAACCTGGTTTTCAAGGGGAAATCGCTGGGAAGCAACGTCGTCTGGGACGGGAAAAACCTTAACGGAAACCGCGTCAGCACAGGGGTTTACTTGATCTTCTGCGCCGACGCTTCCGGAGACAAGACCTGCATTCTCAAACTTTTGTTTATCAGATGACCCGAAACCGCCCGCTTCCTTCATGCGCCGATTGATGAACGTACGATCCGAGAAAAATGCTTGAAAAAACCAGGGGCATTGTGCTACATAGCACAAAATACGGTGACAACAGCTTGATTGTCACCATGTATACCGAAAAATTCGGCAGGCAGTCCTACATGGTGAATGCCACCCATGGCCGCCGTTCGGCAAACAAAGCCTCCGCCATGCAGCCCCTCTTTCTCCTGGAAACGGAATCGTACCAGAAGAAAACCCGGGAATTGCAACGCCTGAAAGAGAGCTCGATCTGGCATCCCTATGTCTCCCTTCCCTATGACATTCATAAATCCACGCAGGCTATCTTTCTGACGGAAATCCTCTGCAAAATACTGCAGGAAGAGGAGCCAAACCCCGATCTTTACGATTTCCTTGAAAACGCTCTCCTTTTCTTTGACACCATGGAAGAAGGCGTTGCCCTTTTCCACATGTGGTTCCTGGTCCACCTGTCGGCCTGGCTCGGAATTTATCCCCTGACCCGACACTCCCCCGACAAGGGATGGTTCGACATGAAAAAGGGGGTGGTCGTAGACCGTGAACCGCTTCATTCATCCTTTATGGATCAGGAAACCACGCACCTGTTGATCACTCTTCAGTCGCTGCAGGTCATGGACCTCTTCCGGGTGAAAACCACCAGAAATCAACGTAATATCTTGTTAAACAAGTTAATGGAGTATTATTCCCTTCATTTCGGAAATCTGAATCCGCTGAAATCGCTGCAAATTCTAAAAGAAGTGTTTGACGGTTGAGCGATGAGAATAATGATTACCTTTGTGGTAATCTAAAAACCCACCTGACATAGTTAACGATTCATTTTAAAGCGTAAGTTTTATGCAATCCAAAGTACCGGATACACAAGGAAGTTTTTTATGGAACATGCGGAATATGGCCATGGGCAAGGGCGCCATTGACATGTCCCTGGGGATTACGGAGTTTAACTGTCCCCCGAAACTTGCCGGACTGGCGGGATCGTTCGTAGAGCACCAGTATAACAACTACGCCCCTGTCGAAGGGATTCTTCCGTTACGTGAAAGAATCTCGGAGCAGTATTTTAATCAGTACGGAAAGCGGTACGATCCGCAAACAGAGGTTACCATCTGTGCCGGCGTTTTCCAGGCTATTTCCACGGCCATCACTACCGTTGTTAATGAAGGCGAGGAAGTGATTATTTTCGAGCCTTCCTATACGGCTTTCAGCCCGATGGTCAGGCTCAACGGAGGAACCCCCGTAATAATGCCTCTGAAAGAACCGGGTTTTAAAATTGAGTGGGAAGACCTGCGCAAAATGATCAGCACCAAAACGCGGATGATCATCGTGAATTCTCCGCACAATCCCACGGGTACGGTTTTGGGGAAGGAAGAGATACTTCAGTTGCAGCACCTGACCGCTGGGACCGGCATTTACATCGTGAGCGACGAAACTTTTGAATATCTTTCTTTTGATCAGGATAAACATTTGAGTCTGGGGGAATTTGAGAACCTTGCCAGCCGCAGTTTTATCATCTCCTCTCCGGGTCCCGTTTACCACATCAACGGATGGGGATTGGCCTGGTGCCTGGCGCCGGAAAACCTGATGACGGAATTCCGGAAAATCCACGAATTCGAAGTATTCAATGTCAATGCTCCGTTTCAGCATGCCCTGGCTGCTTACATGGAATCGGAAAACACAGCCAATGAGATAACCGAATTCTATCAGGGGAAACGCAATTACTTCAACCGGCTGCTGAAGGGATCGCCCTATATCCTCCAACCATCGCAGGGAAGCTTTTTTCAGCTGGTGAACTTCCGGAATATTTCCCAGGAACCCGACCAACTCTTTGCCAATCGTCTTATCGAAGAGGCGGGTGTCGCCGCCATGCCGCTTTCGTTATTTATGCATAAGGGGAAAAACACGGAATATCTCCGTTTCTGTTTTGCCAAGAAAAATGAAACCCTCGAGGAGGTAGCCCGCCGGCTCATTGCCTTCGCCGAAAAGAATAGAAAATGAAATTTTTCATTTTTTATTCTTAAAGACAATAGCTTCGTAGGTAAATAATTCCGCCGTCTTCCATCCTTCCCATCCCAGTCCGGCTTTGTCGCGCGAACAACGTCCCAGGAATTCTTCCCTGTTCCACCCGTATTTTTGCGCCACCTGGGGAAGGAAAGTCCCCGAGGAGAATCCCGATTTTATGTAGATGCCATGTTTTCCCATGATGATCTCTTCGGGGGAGTGGATTCGCTTCAGGGGAGTCAGCACGGAAATTTCCAGGATCATATTCTCCAGTTCATCTGTTTCAGGTGGATTGAAGCGGTGGTCCTGAGCGGCGGAAAATGCGGCCTGGTTTACCACTTTTGCCAGGGGATCCCCGCTGTTAAAGCTTCCGATGCAGCCGCGCAGTTTTCCGGAGATATATATGCTTACGAAAGCTCCGGCGGGTTCCGAGAGACGTCCTTCCTGGGGAAGCTCTTCGGGGAGGATCCGTTCGCCGGTGATGACTTTTTTCAGGATGGACTGTTCCGCGATCTTCAGCAACTCTGCTTTTTCCTCTTCGGAAAGAGAGAATGAAGATTCTTCTTTTCCAAAAACGGCCACGGCACTGTAGCCCACCACCCGGTCACGGTCGCCGTACATGGGTTCATCGCCCGAATTCCGGTAGTCAACCCAGGCATAATCCACTTCCATGCCCGTGGTGATGTTCAGAAGCGTGAGTACCGACGTCCACCCGCAGAGCGAAGTCGCCAATCCTTCGGTTTTCTGTTTTCGGTTCTCCTCGAGAACGGCAAGCAAGTGCGGCGGGGAATTGGCGAGAATGGCTTCCGTGGTAATCCTGTCGGTCTTCACGGCATCTTCATAGCTCGGATAATGAGATAGGTCGGAGCTGATGACGAAGAGGTTCCCGGGGGTGAAAAAAGGACGGAGGGTATCGGCCAGACTTTTGCATTCGGCAGGTTTTTGGGTTCCGAGGATGATGGGAACCAATAAAAAGGAGGGTGTCAGCTTCTCCTGGAGGAAGGGGAGCTGCACTTCGAGGCTGTGTTCGTCGAGGTGGGCCTCTTCCCGGGCGGTGAAGAGGGGGTTTTGTTCCGTCAGCTGCCGGCAGGTATCCCTGTCGACAGCTACTTCGCCCAGGGGTGTTTCATAATTCCCCGACATGAAAAGAGCGGCTCCGGGGAAATGATAACGGTGGCTGGAGGCGATCACAAAAACCCGTTCAGGGGAGACGGTGCCTGAAATCTGGCTGAAAGCTGAAGCGGCTACGCCGCCACTGAAGACATATCCCGCATGGGGCACGATAAGCGCCCGGGGAACCTCTCCGGGACGTAAGGGAGGTTTGGCATTCACAAACAATTCACGGACTTCCTCCCGGAGTCTTTTTTCCGTTCCCGGATAAAACCGGCCCGCCACAGCAGCCTGACGGTTCATCGTTTTTTTGGGGCCTGAAGACATATGCATTGCTTTTTATCCTGAATGTGTACGGAAAAAAGAGAATCAGGTTTTGTAAGGAGGGGGGAGATTGCCAAAATTTACCTACCTTTCAGGAGAATAATCCAAAACCTTATAACTGAAGCGTAAAACTATGACATCTACCTTAAAAATCAACCGCCGCAGATTTCTGGAGACGACAGCTGCGGCAGCGGCAGGTTTCACCATCCTGCCGCGGAGCGTATTCGGAGGACGTGGACACACCGCTCCGAGCGACCAGCTGGCCATTGCTTACATCGGCTGCGGCACACAGGGTCTCCGCGAGATGACCACCCTGATTGCCGATCCATCCGTCCGGATTGTAGCGGTCTGCGATCCCAACAAGTTCACTACCGACTATGTCGACTGGTCGGCCGACGGACTGAAGAATGACATACGCCGTGCCCTGGGGGATCCCTCCTGGGGTTCCAAAATGAGCGGCATTCCCGGCGGCAGGGATGTGGGGCAGGAATTTGTTCAGAAGTATTATGCAAAAGCAAAAGGAGTATCGCGGTATAGCTGTCCGTCGTATGCCGATTTCAGGGAGTTGTTTGAGAAGGAGAAGGATTTCGACACCGTGAAGATCATGACCCCTGATCATCTGCATGCTGCCATTGCCATTGCGGCGATGCGGAAAGGTAAACATGTGGTGACACACAAGCCCATTGCGAACCGGATGAACGAAGCGCGACGGACCATTGCCCTGGCGGGGACGGCGGGAGTGGGGAGTCACTTGCTGGCGTGGAGCTACTGTCCCGGATACGACACCATCAAAGGGTGGATCGATGCCGGTTTTATCGGCACCCTTCGGGAGATCCACAACTGGTCTAACCGTCCGGTTTGGCCGCAGTGGCAGGCCAACCCTTCTGAGGTCGTGCCGGTGCCCGGGGGATTTGACTGGCCTCTTTGGCTGGGACCCGTTCCCGACAGGCCTTACCATCCCCATTATACTCACGCTGTCTTCCGTGGGTGGTATGACTTTGGCGGAGGTAGCATCGCCGACATGGGTCATTACAGCCTCTTCCCCCTTTTCCTCACCCTGGGAATTCAGGAGCCTTCCGTCAGCGCTGAAGCTTATGGCACCACAACCTCCATTCTCGACAACGGGGTATCGCGGGGATTGAAAAATGATGTGGCGTTTCCGCTCTCCTGTATGATCCGTTTTCATTTTACTGCCGGGAAGACCCTGCCGCCCTTCGACCTGATATGGTACGACGGAGGAATGCGTCCCCTGGTGCCCGAAGAACTCCGGTCGGCAGGCAAAACCCTCTCCCCCGAAGGGATGATGTTCGTGGGCGACAAGGGAAAAATCATCAGCGGCTTCCGGGGTGAAAAACCGGTGCTGGTGCCCGAATCGAAGATGAAATGGCTGAAACAGGAGGAACAAGAAGAAGAGGGTCCACGCGGAAACTCAATCTGGATCGATGCGTTCCGGAACGGGACCCCCTCACCGGGAAGTTTCATCCATGCCGGTCCGGTAACCGAAACCATCCTGATGGGAGCTGTGGCCCTTCAGGCCGGGAAGATCGTGGAATACGACGCTTCCGCCATGAAAATCACCAACCTGCCCGAAGCCAACAGGTTCCTCACCCGCGAATACCGGCCGGGATGGGAGCTGTAATATTTGTAACACGAAGACACGTAAGAACGAAGAGAATATTGGTGATCGACAGAATGCTTATTTCGGATTTCGGATGGCTCCGTGGGTGTACGTATGACAGCACAGGAAGAATCCGGACCCTTCCGCCAAAAATTGCAGTTGTGACTGCACATGACGATAAATTACAGCATCATTTTTACAGCGAAAATAACGGAAGCTAAATTTTACAACCATTTTACGATGAATATGAAAAGTATTTCAAGAAGAAAATTTCTGGGCGCGTCGCTGGCTCTCGGGGGAGCCGCGATGGTCACCCAATTGCCTTTCACCCTGCAAGCCGTGCCGGCGGGAAAAATGTATAAACTTCCCCTGGGATTTCAGGTGTGGACGATCAGGGAGGAGCTGTTGAAGGACTTTCCAGGTACCCTGAAGAAAATGGCCGGTCTTGGCTATGAAACCGTGGAGATGTGTTCTCCACCGGGGTATGGCTGGACTCCTTTGATGAAATATTCCGGCAGGGAGATGCTTATGGTCATTAACGATGCCGGACTGACATTTGAGAGTACCCATTACGGGATGGCTGAGTTACGTGATCACCTCGACGACCGTATTGCCTTTGCCGCAGATTCGGGACAGAAGCAGATCATCCTCTCCAGTTTCGGATTACCCGGAAATGCCACCATGGATGACTGGAAAAGGGCGGCCGACGAGTTAAACGAGATTGGCCGGAAGACCAAAGCCGCAGGCATCCAGACGGGTTTTCATAACCACCACGGCGAATTTGAAAAGATGGACGGGGTGTTGATTTACGACGAACTGCTCAGGTGGTTGGACCCTGACCTGGTAAAGATGCAATTTCAGGTTGCGGTGGTCAACATAGGTTTCCGGGCGGCCGATTATTTCAACAAATATCCCGGGCGGTTCATCTCAGCTCACCTTGCCGACTGGTCTTTTCTGCAGAACAGAAATGTGGCCCTTGGCCAGGGCGTGGTCGACTGGAAAGAATTTTTCAATGCTGCTGGAAAGGGGGGATTGAAAAATATCTTTGTCGAGATGGATCCTGCTACCTTTGAGGAGAGCGCCCGGTTTTACAACCAGGGATGACGGTTCAATCCTGTGCCGGGACCACCAGGCGGTCGCCGGTTCCCCCGATCATGATCCGTTCCCAGTTTTTTCCGTATCCCGGAAATTTCGGGGAGGGGGGTATGTTTTTGCCGTTTCCGTTGTCCAGGAGGCGGCGCCCTTGGGTGACTTTCATGTTGCCGTCGACGTATTTCATGAAGAGGTAGTGGTAAAAGGCTTTCCAGTCGGCCACCAGTTTATTCCCCGTATAGACCGAATAAGCTGTGACATAGTCGAAGGCGTCACCGGGATTCCGGAGGTAAAGTTCCCCTGCATGCTGGTCGACCATGGCGGTTTCGGTGAAGAAGCGGTTTTCGGTCTCCGCCTGGAGTTCTTCAATTTCGGGGTGGATACTATTGTAGCGGGTGTAGGCCCAGTTATTGACCTGGCTGAAGGTCCAGAATGCCGACGTTTCCGACCAGGAGATCATGGATCCGTTTCCCACGGCATAACTTTCGGGGACCTGGCGTATGCCGCAGTACATGGGGGCGTATACGCAACCGTCGGCATCGTCGACGCCGAACCAGAAGATGCCTCCCACGGGGTCGGGGAGTCCTGAACGCGACTGGGCTACGAAGCTGTATCCCGTTTGCTGGGTGGCCACGGCTCTTTCGTTGAGGTAGGTGACGCTGTCGACGGTGAACTCCATGGGGCGCCAGCGGTAGGGGAGGGCGAAGGGTCCCGCTCCCGGGTCATGGCGCATGTCGAGGGGAGTATCCTCGTAATGGTCGCGCATGGCGGCCATTACCTGCTGCAGGGTCACCGGCGCATCGGGCTTCACCCAGAGGGGAAGCCTGTTGGAGACGAAACCGTTGGGATTGGGGCTTTTGTCAATCATCGACGGGTGACGGTCAAAGTTGCCCATGACATAGCGGGTGTAATCATCGTTTTCGCGGATCTCTCCGCTGATCTTCCTGAAGAGGGACCATACGCGGGCGTCGCAATAGCGGGCGCCTCCGAAATTCACGGGATTGTAAACATCGGAAAAACTGAAAGCATTGTCAGGACCTTTATAAAAGCCCTGTTTTTTGGCGAAGGAGATAACATCAGGGGAGTGGTAGACGGTCTGGGTGGCGTCGTCCCAGTTGTTGACCTTCTGGAAGGGAAAGGTGGTGATGCGTGCCTGGTTGGCGTGGCCGCTAACCATGCCGTCGGGGATGCGAAGGGCCACCCATACGGCTCCCTTCTCATATTTCCCTTTGCCGATGATTTCCATGATCCAGGCTTCATTCTTATCGGAGATGGACAAGGACTCTCCGTGGGAGGCGTATCCATATTCTGCCACCAGGTTGGTGATCACCTTCATCAGTTCGCGGGCGGTTTGGGCGCGCTGAAGGCCTATCTTCATCAGGGAGCCGTAGTCGAGAATGGCTCCCGGCTGTGACTGCAGGGAGTCATGACCTCCGAAGGTAGTCTCCCCGATGGCCACCTGGTGTTCGTTCATGAACTGGATCACCGAAAAGGTATGGGGAACTTCGGGGATGGTACCCAGAAGGCGGCCGTTTTCGTAGTGGTAGATTTCGCAGGCCGTTCCCGGGGCGTGGTCGGCGGCGGGATAAAAGGAAAGAGCACCATAGCGGGTGTGAGAGTCAGCGGAATAGGTGATCATCACCGAACCATCGCTACTGGCCCCGCGGGTGATGATCAGGTTGGTGCACGCATGGCTGTCACGCAGCGAAGCCAGGAGCGCCACTCCGGCAAGCATCAGGAATATCTTCATTTTCATGGTAACCGTTTTTCACAAAAATAAAAAAATCCGGGTACCGGCAGAAACGGAACATTCGAGATGGCCGGACAAATTGAGAGTATTACAACAGA
Organism: Prolixibacteraceae bacterium UBA1413; assembly: GCA_002304925.1. Classification (GTDB taxonomy): domain Bacteria; phylum Bacteroidota; class Bacteroidia; order Bacteroidales; family Prolixibacteraceae; genus UBA1413. The sequence continues at coordinate 55,260 of DBPT01000032.1, read as the reverse complement.
TTAGCGGGCTTTCCCGCCCACGACGAGGAAGCGCGTTTCTCAGGGGCCCCGCAGGAGCCGGGTAACCACACGGTCTTCGGGATCTGAAAAGAGCATCAGTATGAACAGTGCCAATGCCTGAAGTATCCTGGTCATTGCCGTTTTATTCTGGCCAGTTACGGAAAACGTATGCAATACCATTTGACATTCCCCGGCATGTGGCGATGTTTTATGCCTTGAATGTTGGACTTACAGAAATAGTCAATGCGCTCGCCGGAATTCAACAATACGTATATCAATCTGCAAAATATTGAAAAGAACAAAAACTACGGAGCCACCCCGCAATTTTTACAAAGTATCCAAAACTTCAGGGAAATTTTGCTTTTTTCCGGTCGTTTATAAATATATTTGAAAAAATCAAAATAAGCCCGGCTTATTTACCAATCCAGATTAACGCATATGAAAAAACTAATCCGGTTGAGCCTGATTATGATCAGTTGCTTTGCATTGATGGCCCTGATGCCGGAATCCAAAAAAGCAACAAAACCGATTTACCTCAACACGGCGTATTCTTTCAGGGAGCGGGCCGCTGACCTGGTTTCACGGATGACCCCCGAAGAGAAGCAGAGCCTGTTGGGCAATACCATGGCTCCCGTGCCGCGGCTGGGAGTGGGGAGCTACAATGTGTGGGGAGAGGCGCTCCACGGGATAATGGGCCGCAACAACAACAGCGGAATGACGGCCACCTCGTTTCCCAACAGTGTCGCCGTGGGATCCACCTGGGACCCTGAACTGATCAGGCGGGAGACCTCGGTAGTGGCCGATGAGGCCAGGGGTTTCAATCACGACCTCATTTTCACGCTTACCTACTGGTCGCCGGTGGTAGAACCCGCCCGTGATCCAAGGTGGGGACGAACTGCCGAGACTTTCGGCGAGGATCCCTTCCTGGTATCGCAAATCGGGAAAGGGTTCATCCAGGGGATGATGGGGGATGACCCGCTTTACCTGAAGTCGGTTCCCTGCGGAAAGCACTACCTGGCCAACAATACTGAATTTAACCGCCACTCCGGAAGTTCCGGTCTGGATGAGCGGGACATGCGGGAATATTACCTGGCGCCCTACCGGACACTCATCCGGGATTACAATCTTCCTTCCATCATGTCGGCGTACAATGCCGTGAACGGGGTGCCGGTATCGGCCAGCCAGTTTCTTATCGACACCATCGCTCGGAAGACCTACGGTCTGGATGGTTATGTCACCGGGGACTGCGGCGCTATCGACGATATGGTACGGGGTCACAACTTTGCCAAAAGCAATGAAGAAGCTACGGCCCTGGGGCTTCTTGCAGGGGTTGACACCGATTGCGGAGGCGTTTACCAGAGCAATGCCCTCAAAGCCCTGGAGAAGGGTTTACTCACCATAGGAGCCATCGACAAGGCGCTGGTCAACATTTTCACCATCAGGATGCGGATGGGCGAATTTGATCCTCCCCGGAAGGTCCCTTATGCAGGTATAAAACCCTCCATAATCAACGATCCTTCACACAACGACCTGGCTGTGGAAGTGGCTGTCAAAACGCCGGTGCTTTTAAAGAACGCAACGGTGGCCTCCACCGGAAAAATGGCACTCCCCGTCAATTTGAAAAATGTGGGAAAAATCGCCGTTCTGGGACCCCAGGCCGACAAAGTGGAACTGGGAGATTATTCCGGTCCCGTGGAACCCGAATTGCGGATTTCACCCCTTCAGGGAATTCAGGAGTTTATTAAAGCGAATGGGTTAACAACGGAAGTGGTTTCCCGTTCTTCGGGAAATACCGAAAGAAGGACCGATTTCTTCAACGTGACCAGTTTTTCCACCGTCAATACTGATGGGAGTACGGAAGAGCGCAATGCCGCGAAATTCAATGCTTCGGCAAACGGCATCATTGTGTCGGCGCGCTTCGGACAGGCTTCGATGCGGGGGATCAAGGACGGTGACTGGACCGCTTATAACAACATCGACGTTACCCATCTCGATTCTATCAGGTTTCAGGTGTCGGTGAGCGGTGACGGCGGTATCCTCGAAGTGAGGGAAGGTTCCGCGACGGGCAATATCTTGGCCACGGCCAGGGTGATGCCTCCTTCCTCGCGGGGAGGTGCTGGGCTCCGCGGTTTTGGCAGGTCTTCAACGCTCTCCGTCAAAACCGAAACCCTGGGCATCACGGGTCCCAAAACCCTGGTATTGGTATACCGTGAAGCGGAGGTGCCGGCCACCGACAAGGAAACCCTCGACATGGCCGCATCGGCCGATGTGGTCCTCCTCTTTGTGGGTACCGACCAGAACACCGGAAGGGAGGAGTCGGACCGTTTCTCCCTGGCCCTTCCCGGCAACCAGAATGAACTCATAGAAGCTGTGGCGGCGGTGAACCCGAATACCATCGTGGTCATGCAAACCATGGGAATGGTAGAGGCGGAATCGTTCAAAAACAATCCAAACATCCCCGGAATGATCTGGACGGGATACAACGGCCAGGCACAGGGCACTGCCATGGCGAAAATCCTCTTTGGCGAAGTAAATCCCGGAGGAAAACTGAACGTTACCTGGCATAAATCGGTGAGAGACCTTCCTGAATTCAACGATTATACCCTCCGGGGCGGGAGGCACAACGGGAGAACCTACTGGTACTATGATAAGGAGGTTACGTATGAGTTCGGATACGGCTTGTCTTATACCACCTTTGAATATGACAATTTCAGCATCAGCAGGAAAGAGATCACGCCCAACGACAAGGTTACCGTTTCCGTGGATGTGAGAAATTCCGGAGAGATGGACGGGGATGAGGTGGTACAGGTCTATGTCAGGACGCCCGATAGTGGTGCTTCCCTGGAAAGGCCCATCAAAAGGCTGAAGGGCTTTCAGAGGGTCACCATTCCGAAGGGACAGACCCGCAGGGTTTCCGTCGACATCGATTGCGAAGAGCTCTGGTTCTGGGATCCCAAAGAGGGAAGGATTACCTTTGACCCGGGCAGGTATGTTTTTGAGATAGGCTCTTCTTCCAAAGATATCCGGGGAAGTGTGGAAGCTGTCATGCGCGGCGTCTACCGGCCTGAACTGGCGACGGTGGTCGCCGAAACCGGCGTTGTGGTGCTGCGGCCTGGTGAGGAGAAGCAAACCAGCGTCACCGCCTGTATGTCGGACGATAGCTTTTATGATATCGCGAAGGCGAAGGTGACCTACCGGAGCAACAATCCCGCGGTGGTCACCGTCAGTGAAGACGGCAGGGTGAAGGCCACGGGAGTCGGGGCAGTTACCGTATTTGCCGACGTAACCGTAGAAGGTAAAACATTGTCAGGCAGTTTTCCGTTGAAGGTGATGCCCGATCTCACCCCTGCCTCGGTTACTGTGAACGGGAAAAAGATTCCCGGTTTTCTGAATGAGGTAAAAGCTTACAGTTACCTTCTGAAGAACAAAGCCAAGATTCCCGTGGTGGCGGCATCAGTCGCGGGAGAGGGGATTTCGGTGGAGATAGAACAGGCCAGGGGGATCCCGGGGACGGCCGTCATTCAGTTCATCGACAACATCACCCTCGAAAAGAACAGCTATTATCTCAATTTCGATGTCGCTTCGGGGAGTGATGAGTTCAACGAGGTCTCCGTGGGTCCGCAGTGGGAATGGATCAGGGAGAATCCTGCGGCGGTGAGCCTCTCCAAAGTTGCCGGGTCTCTCTCCATCACCAGCGAACCGGGAGATGTGTCGGAGGGGACGAACAACGCCCGCAACCTTTTGTTGCAGAGTGCGAACAACGACTGGACCATTGACACGAAGCTGACCGCCTCCAGGATTCCCATGCAACCCGAGAATGGCGGGATCGTGGCTTACCAGGATGACCATAATTTCATCAAGCTGATGTTCAGGGCCGTGATCAAGACCTCACGGGGAGGAGCTCCCGGTGCCAGGATGCAGCCGGGCACCATCGACCTGATCATGGAGGAGAATGACATCGTCAAATCGATGGGCTCTTTCAACCTCACCGAGGAGATCACCGGCGAGCGGCCCCTGTATCTCAGGCTGACGAAACAAGGGAGCCTTTACACGGGGTATTATTCCCTCGACGGTGCCTCCTTTGAGAAGCTGGGGAGTGTCGATATGCTGCTGAAAGATGTCAGAGCCGGATTGATTGTTTGTGACGGGGTGGTTACTCAGTACATGAAAAGTACCTTCTGGTTCGATTCAGACACCACCAAGCCGCCCACTCCCTGGGATGTCTCATTTGACTATTTCAGGATCGTGAACGGCGGAATAAAACCCTAAGTGAAAATAAACGGCCGCCGGATCGCCGGGATTATTTCCGGTAGTCCGGCGGCCTTGTTATGACCGGTGACCGGGACGTTGGCGTCGTGACCGGTTATCCGGTTCCCGGTGTACTTACAGGTGACCCGGCCGCCAGCGTCCTTATCGGCCACCCGGTGGTCTCCGGGTTATTGCTTTTTCAGGAGCCTGATATAATAGACGGCGCCGGCGGTGCTTCCGGGTAAGGCCCGGAATTTCACCCTGATGTGGGATTTGCCTTGCACCATGGCATCGGGAATGTCATAGAGGACCTCCTGAAACCTGCTTAGGTTCCATCGGCCGGTATTGTCCTCGGAGAGGAGTTTTTCGTCGTCGATAAAAATGTCAAATTTCCGGTTTCCCCATTCGGCACCCCAGTAGCGGACCATCAGGCTCAAGCCCGTTTCCGAATCTGTGGACATGAGATAGCTGAAAAACCCTTCGTTGCGGGCATCGCGCCAGAAATGATCGTGGAACGTTCCGCTGGTGGACCGCTCGCGTTCCATCCGGTGATCGGCTTCGGGTTGCTGTTCCCCGGGAGCCACGAAATCCACGGTTCTTTTCTGAAGCTCCATCTTATTTTTCTCCTCAATTTCCAGGGAATCGAGGTAGGAGACGTACTGCGAAGGGGTGAGCCACATCCAGTAGATCATGTACCGGGAATCGTGGATCCGGGCAAAAGGCTGAAATTCCGGGTGGGCGTTGTTGGTCATCTTCAGTTCCGGGGCGGTGAAGGTGAAGGGTTTATCTTTTGCGGTGATGATTTTTCGGGCAATCTCACCGGGGCTGTCGGCGATAATAATGGGGGCTTTGTCTACGGGGAGCCTTTCGCCGCCGGCGATATGGGACCAGCGTCCGTCATCGGCCATCAACCCTTTCAGATCTTCATTGCCTGTTTTTGCCCCCAGCAGGATGGGACCGTGCATAAGGGCGATGTAATTGGGAACATTGGGCATGGGCTCCACCGAAGTTTGCATGGGCAGGACAATCTCCACACGGTCCCCTTTTCTCCAGGTTCTTTCAATGCCCACATACGAGGCGGGGCGGGCATCATAACCGAAGTGTTCCCCGTTGACCAGGATCTTCAGCGCCCCTTCCTTCACCCAGCCAGGATAGCGGACCATCAGGGTGAATTTCGATTTTCCTCCGATCACCTTGAGCGTGGTGGTTTCCTCGTCGGGGAACCGGGTTTCCTGCACCATTTTCACCTTTTTATCGCGCCACCGGAGTTCCGAGGGCACAAAGAGGTTGACGAAGAGAGAATCGTGCTGCCGGGTATAGATAAACTGGTTGTATTTGCTGTGGTTTTCCATACCGCTGCCCACGCAGCACCACATGGCCTGGTTGGGTGCTGAATACACCCGGTAATGCCGGGGCCGTGCCGGGGTGAAATAGACATAACCTCCGTGTTCAGGGTGTTGGGTGGACAGGATGTGGTTGAACATCGTGCGTTCGTAGAAGTCGGCATAGCGTGCCTGGGGACTGACCCGGAAGAGCGCTTCGGTGAGCTTCAGCATGTTGTAGGAGTTGCAGGTTTCGGGTCCTTCCACGTCGTCGACAAAATCGGTACACGAGGTCACGCTGGGAAAGTGCTCCCTGCGGCTGTTCCCGCCGAAGGCAAGGGAGCGTTTACCGGTCACGGTCTCCCAGAAGAAGGTGGCCGCCCTGGCATACCGCTCATCACCTGACAGTTCGGCAATGCGCTGAAAGCCGACCACTTTGGGCACCTGGGTGTTGGCGTGCTTGTTGTCGAGGTTGTCGCGGCCTTCAGCCATGGCGTCGAGCAGCATGCGGTGAGAGAAGCGTTTTGCGGCTGTCAGGTATTTTTCATCCCCGGTCATCAGGAAAGCGTCGGCAAAAATTTCGTTCATGCCGCCGTATTCGGTGTCGAGCATCGACTCCATCTGGCGGTCGGTAAGCGCCGAAGTGATGTTGATGCCCCAGTCGCAGAATTTCAGAAAAATCTCCCGGGCGTCCCTGTTTCCCGTAAACAGCCAGGCGTCGCGCAGTCCGGCATACAGTTTATGCACGTTGTACCAGGGGACCCATGCTGCGCGGTAAGCCGTAAAGTCCCCTTTCCGCAGGGTACTCCAGATCTTTTGGCTGTTGGGTGCACCCCCCACGTATCCCTTTCCCCAGTCAGGATTATTTCTGCCGTTGGCTTCCTGGCAGCTCTTCAATTCCCTGATCATGTAAAGCATACGTCTTTTGCATTCCCGATTGCCGGTGGAAGCGTAGTTCATTGCCAGGGCCGAAAGGTAATGGCCGCCGACATGACCGTCGAGGCCTTCCCAGTTGGGGTACAGGGTGGCCTTTGCAGGAAGACCCGCCTCCTTGCGGAAGGGGGCTATCAGGCGGTCGGTATCATATTCGAGCAGAACGCGGATATTGAGATCCCGGGCATGTTGAAAAAACCCCTCCAGCAATGTAACATCGCCGGAGGGGAATGTGTTGATGTAAAGATTTTCCTGCGCCACGCCTGTGAAACAGATCAGGAGGCTGACAACTGCTGCGGCTGTAATTTTTATGGTGCGGGAATTGCGAAAGGTCATAGGCTTTGTTTACTATTTGAATATCCGTTGTGCGAATTCGTACAGGCTGCGTCTCCAGGTCTGCCATTCGTGGGCGGTCTGGGGAGAGACATAGAAATGGGTGTTCATGCCCGCATTTTTGAGAGCTTCGGTATTTTCCCTGGGGTCACCGCCGAAACCGGCTCTGCGATTTTCGAGTTCGCGGCTTCCGAAGCTGACGAAGAGGAATTTTATTTTTTCCTTGAAACCGGGGGCATTGTTGACATCTTCAAGGCTGTAACTTCCGCCGCTGAACATGCCGACATGGGAGAAAACCTCAGGATTGGCCAGAGTGATAGCACGGGTTTGCATGCCTCCCATGGAGAGTCCGGCCATGGCGCGGTGAGGTTGATCGGCCAGCGTACGGAAGTTGGCATCGATCATGGGGATGATATCTTCGAGGAGGGTTTTGCTGAATCCTTCGGCAAAACCTGCCATTGACCTGAATCCGGCAGGGCGTTCACCCTGGCGGGGACGTTCGCCTTGCGGGGGGGCGGCTTGTTGGGCCGGCCGTTCCATCCGGGGCATTGCCCAGCTGCCGTTGTCCATGACGATGATGAAGGGCGTGGCTTTTCCTTCGGCGATCAGGTTGTCCATGATCAGGTTGGCGCGCCCCTGATTCGACCAGCCGGTCTCATCCTCGCCCCCTCCGTGCTGAAGGTAGAGCACCGGATAGCGGGTGTTCAGATTTTGGTCATATCCGGGAGGCGTATAGACAAAACAACGCCGCATGGAGTTGCTGCTCTTTCCAAAATAGTGGATTTCGCGGACCTGGCCGTGGGGTACATCCTTCATGGCATAGAAATCCTGGTCTTTTGCCGGAATTTCAACACCGCTTCCCCAGCGACTGGCGCCGTAAAAGTAAAGACTTCCCGGATCGGGCACCGCAGCACCGTCAACCCAGAGCTGATAATAATGGAATCCCTCATCCTGGGGAGCCGATTCACCGGTCCAAACCCCTTTGTCATCCTTCACCAGGTCGTATTTCACGGCACTGATGTCAAGCTGTACCCTGTGTGCTTCAGGTGCTGAAATTTGTGCACGCACCCTTCCCTCGGAATTGACCTGAGGGAATTGCTTGCCGGGCTGATTGATCACGGAGGGTTTGAAATCTTCCACCACCGCCGGCGGGGTGTCCTGCGCTACCACCGTCCAGGCAGTGACGGCGAGCAGCAGAATCATGATTACGTAATTTTTCATAGGTATAATGCTTTTAATTGTTTAAAGATAATGATAATTCACTGATGCAGGGGAAAGGAAAGTATATGAGTATATAAAGCCGATCCCCGAATTAACGGGAATCGGCTTTTACAATACCGAATTGTTTCCTGACGATCTATTCCCATCCCGGATTTTGAACCAGGTTAGGATTAATGGAAGTCACACTGAAAGGATAGGGGAACCAGTCGTGTTTCCCTGCCACGTAGCCAGTTTGTTTACCTTCGTTAGGCTTTGAAAATTCAACATATCCTCTGTGGGCAGCCTCGTTTTTAGTAAAGAATGCATCTTTAAGGGAAGGAATATTTTTTCCTGCATTCTTCGCTTTTTCAAATTCACCCCAACGTTTCATATCAATCCATCGTGCACCTTCACACCACAGCTCATAGTTTCTTTCTTTCTTGACTTCATCCAAAGTCAATGCGGAACTGACATGTTTAGATCCTGCACGTTGCTGAACCTTCCGGAGATACTGAAGACCATCGCCATCGCTTGTTTGGGCACAAGCCTCGGCATACAGAAGAAGGACATCGGCATATCTTGCCACTATGAAGTTGTTATACCTATACGAAAAAGTATGCAGCACATCTTTAGGCGTTGCAATATGCTTTTTCTGAAGGTAACTGCTCTGCCCGTAAAGGCCATCGATATTTGAGATTCCTCTGTTTTTGTCAGCGAGCTTCTGTTCTTTTGTCATGCTGTTGATGTCTCCGTTATCGCTGGGCCATTCCAGTTCGGTAATAAACTCCTCATAGGTGAGCATGGTGGCTTTACGGCGATAAGAATCTCCATCATTTGCCGCGAACTCATTGGCGAAGTTTTGTTCAATGGCCAAACCGCCCCATCCCTGAGCAGCCATATATTTTGGTTGTGCTGCGAGACGGGAAGTTCTCCATCCCCAAATGTTCATTTCCATCCAGGTAGAGCGTTGGATTTTTCCGCCCCAGTCACCGATGGCGGCATTTTCAGCGATATTCGACTCGAAAATTTTCTCTTCGGAACCGTCACCATCAATATGGAAAATATCGGCCCATTCTTCACCGGGAACAAGGTCATATTTGTTTGAAGAGATTATGTTTTTAAAGGCTGTTTTTGCATTGGCATAGTCCCCTTTGTACATGAGGGCCTTTCCCTGGACTGTCCAGGCAAAACCCTTGGTGATTTTAACAGCGCCATCCTTATCATCCTTACTTTTGCGTTCGTCGAGATATTTGACAGCATCAGCGCATTCATTGGCACACCACTGAAGAAGAGCCTCATGCCCATCGGCATAGTTTGTCGGTTTGTCAGTGCCGGAAAGGATGTGGTCAACAAGAGGAGGGTTGCCCCAGGCCATTGCAGCCATCATATGACACCATGCGCGCATCACCCTTGCTTCCGAAATACAACGGTCTTTGACTGCACTTTCCCCGTATTTGAAATTATCGATAATAAGGTTTGCGCGATAGATAACGTAATAGAAATGATTGTAGGCAAGTTGGACAACCGGACTTTGCGTGTCAAAACGGAACTCATTGATGGCGGCTACCATATCATTGTCTCCATAAAATTCTCCTGCTGCGAGAATATTGTCAGCGGGGTAGTTAAAAAGTATGTTGAGAGGAACATAGATATAGGCACCGTCATAACTCGCGATTTGTGTGGCGAAATGAGCATACATGGCGACAAGAGCGGACTCTGCGTCTGCATCGGTTTTGTAAAACGAATCTACGCTAATAACGCCCTTCTGCGGAATATCGAGCTTCTCCTCACTACATGCAGTGAATAACAACACGAGTAGCAAGGGCAGGATATATTTATTCTTTTTCATATGTCTAAGAATTTTATTAGAATGTAATATTTAAGCCGAAAATAACCTTCTTCGATTGAGGATATGTTCCATTATCATAACCTGCTGCCGAAGCGCTGTTGTTGGAAGCAGTTGCTGTTTCAGGATCAGCTCCCGGGTATTTAGTGAAGGTAATGTAGTCATCCAACGATACATAACATCTCAGCCTGTTGATAAGCACCTTTTGGGTAATCGAAGCAGGAATGGTGTATCCCAACTGTATCTGTTTAATCTTAAAGTATGCTCCGCTGAACATAGAAGCCGAAGATCCCCAGAAATGCCAGTCAGAAGACACAGCCTTGGGATCAGGCATAGAGGCGCCTTTGTTTGTTGGCGTCCAGGCATTGTCATAATAATACTTCAGAGAGTTACGCATTGGAGTATCAGCGCGGTAAAACACAGTGAAGATATCATTGCCTCCTACGCCGTTACCAAATATGTTCAGGTCCACTCCCTTATAAGCGAAGTTCAGGTTAATGCCGTAAGTGTAATCGGGAATTGCTTTTCCGATATAGGTCATGTCAGCATCGGATATAACGCCATCTGGTTTTCCGGTTGCAGGAGAAGGCAAATCTTTGAGTTTCGCGGCACCGGTTTCAGCGTCAACACCTTCATACACATAACCTCTGAAATACCAAATGGGTTGACCGACCTCGAATGCCGAGTGAATCGGGTTGTTGGTTCCGTCAACACCGCCGGTGGAACCGGTAAGGCGCGAAATGGCGGGATCGAGATAAGTAACCTCATTGTGCAGCGTAGAGAAGTTCGCGTTGATGGCGTAGCTGAAATCATTACCGATCTTATCCTTCCAGCCGGCTTCTAATTCGAAGCCGCGGTTAAGAACAGAACCTGCGTTGACAACGGTACTGGAAACACCAATTTCCGGAACAGGGTTGATGGTCACAAGAAGGTCATTGGTCTTTTTGTTAAAGTAACCAGGAGATAAAGAGAGTCTTTCATTCAGGAATCTCATGTCAATACCAAAGTCCAGCTGTTCGGAGGTTTCCCATTTGAGATCGGGATTAGCAAGGCCCGAAGGTGCAGAACCATAAGTAGGAGCACCATTATCGACTCCATATTGATACCATGCGCTGTTGTATGCGATGCTTGTGCTATACGGATAATTGTTCAGTACATTGATATTTCCATTTTGTCCCCATGAACCACGAAGTCTCATGAAAGTGATTGGAATCACGTCGGCGATACCCGCAAAGAAACTTTCGTTACTGATGGTCCAGCCAGCAGAAAAAGAGGGGAAGTAGCCCCAACGCTTTTTTTCTGACAATTTGGAAGAGTCGAATGCATCGGCACGGAAATTACCCTGGATGGTGTACTTGTTGGCAAACGTATAGATCAAACGTCCGAAATATGAGATTTGCGTTGATTTGCCGGGCGAATTGTTGAAACTCTTGATCGTCTTTTCGCTACCGTCTACCACATTACTTTTTACATAATCAAGATAGCGGAAGTTCGGTGCGTATCCTGTCAGGATATCGGGACCGGAAGCACTGGCAGAGACGTTATCGGTATTATTTTCGGTGTAAGACATCCCGGCCATGGCTGTGAAGTCATGCTTATCGATGTTAAGATTATAGTTGGCAAAGTTTTCCCATTGGTAATAGAAGTTGGTATTTGCATTTGCCGAGATGTTGTAATCATATGACGATGCCTGCGGTGTAGCAAAATAGGGGGTGTTGTAACTGTGAACGTTGTTTTGTCCCACCCTGTAGCCGAAACGGGAGGTCACTACCAGTCCTTTCACAGGCTTGAGGTTTCCATAGATTACGCCGCGAAGGTTGATTCCTTTATTTTCCCGGTCTACCCGGTCTCTTTGAAGCAGCGGGTTTCCGCTGTCGTCGGTAATATACTTTGAGGTAGCATAGTAGAGACCATTGGAAGGATCTTTAAGAATAGGCCTGCCTGCATCATAAGCCTGCTTCATGGCTGCAGAGAACTGATCGGGCGTGGCATAATAAACAGGGGTCAGCGGATCAAGGGTCATCACGGAGTTCATTACTGAACCGTACTGCGACATCTGACTGACCGATTGTGTTGACCAGTGTTCGATGGAGTTGTTGGTACCTACCTGTAACCACTCTTTAACATTGTAATCAGCATTAAGTTGAGCAGTTAGACGTTTGTAAACATCCTTGTCGCCTTTAACCATTCCGTCATTATTCACATAATTGATGGAGGTGAAAAAATGTCCCTGGTTATTTCCGCCCTGGAATGTAAGAGTATGCTGCGGGCTCCAGGAAGGTTCGAACACCACATCAAACCAGTCGGTGTCGGTTCCGTCATAATTGTTTGCTGTCAACTGGTTTTCGATAGGAAGACCTGACATCTTCTTGTATTCGATAAAATCTGCGGCTCCGAAAATTTCCGGTTTTCTGGCAAGGCTTTGGCCGGTGTACTTCAGATCATAAGAAATGCTGGAAGCACCTTTTACTCCCGATTTTGTTGTGATGAGAATGACTCCATTGCCTGCCTGGGCACCATAAATAGCGGCCGAAGCGGCATCCTTTAATATTTCAACGGATTCAATCATAGACGGGTCAAGATACTGGATGTTATCAACCTTGAGACCGTCTACAATCAAGAGGGGGCCGATGTTGCCCGAGTTTGAAGAGTATCCGCGCACGCGGATGGTGGCCGCCTGCCCGGGAGCACCGGAATTGCTCAGAACCTGAACTCCGGAAGCCTTCCCCTGAAGGGCAGCGGCTGCATCACTGGTGGCCAGATTCCGGAGGGATTCCGCGCGCACTGATGAAATAGCACCGGTAACGTCACTCTTTTTTACGGTACCGTAACCTACCACAACGACTTCACTCAGGTCAGAAACGACAGTAGTCATTACCACGTTGATATTCCGGCGTCCGGCAACTTCAATGACCTGCGTTTCCATTCCCACAAATGAAAAAGTCAAAGATTTGTTCGCACCTTCGACATTGATCGCGTAAAGACCATTTGCGTCGGTAATCGTACCCTGCGTAGTTCCTGTTACAATCACAGTTACTCCGGGCATGGGAGAACCATTCTCATCCTTAACAGAACCATTTACGGTTAGTAATTGCGCATAGCTAAAGAACGAGAAAAACAACATGGGTAGCGCCAATAGCGCCACCTTCATTAATCGATTTTGTTTCATAGATTAAAAGGTTTAAGTCTTTTGACACAAAATTATCCCTGACTTGAGTTTATATGTTTTCGATTTCAGGTATTTGATATCTGATTTTAGATAAAAAAGCCGTTTATCCTGATTTTTGTCATCCCTCAGGTCAATACGAAAGGGCTTCCTGCACAAAGTAGGGATTACCCGAACAGGTCAGTGGTTGATTTTCCGTAGAAGTTTTTAAATGCCGTACAGAAATAGCTCACGCTGCTGAAACCGCACAATTCGCTGACCTCGGTCACGGTGTGTTGGCGTATTTTCAGCAGGTCGTAGGCATGACGGAGCCTGATGGTTTTTATTAACTCGGTAGGGGATTGGCCGGTGAGTGATTTGGTTTTTTTATATAAAAGGGAGGCGCTTACGTTCATTTCAGAGGCAAACTCATCTTTTCCGAAACCTGGATTGGCGATGTTCGTCCAGGCTACTTCCACCAGTCTTTTGACAAAATTATCGTTGATTTCGTTTGCAAACAGCTGTTCCTGAGTGTTGTTGTTCAGCATTCGCATAGCTTTTTCGCGCACTGTTTCGCGATTGCGGATGATGGTTCTGAATTTCTGTAGCAGCAGGTTGAAATCGAAGGGTTTGGTGAAGTAGTCATCGGCTCCCAACCCCAGTCCCTGTAGCTGCTGGGCCCGATCGGTCAGGGCGGTGAGCAGGATTACAGGGATATGGGCGGTTTCGTTGGTCGATTTTATCTGCCGGCACAGTTCAAAGCCATCTTTGCGAGGCATCATCACATCGGAAACGATGAGATCGGGCGACTGGGACACAATCAGCTGCCATGCCTCTTCTCCGTCCCTGGCAACGCAAGTGGAAAACTCCTCCCCGATTTTATCCGCCATATAATTGCGCAGTTCGTCGTTGTCTTCCACGATCAGAATGGTGAGCTTTTTCATGCTGGTGGTTTCGTGGGGGCTTTCCGCTGCCGCCGAAAGGTCACTGGCGCCATCGGGGAGGGGATAGGTTTCTGCAGAAGCGGGAATTTGTTCTTTGACGTCCATCTGCCTGTACGGAATCACAATTTTAAAGAGGCAACCTTCATTTTCCTGGCTTTCGACCGAAATGGTGCCCCCGAGAATGGAAACATAATTTTTTACCATCAGAAGCCCGATTCCCGAACCCACGATTTTTGCGTTGATGGCATTTTCGCCACGGTGAAACTCTCTGAAAAGCTTCCGCTGGTCCTTTTTGCCGATGCCGATTCCGTTGTCTCTGACGGTAAGGGACCACCTGTTTTTCTCTCCCCTGAATTCCATGAAGACCTCTCCGTCGTTATGAGAATATTTGACGGCATTCGAAATCAGGTTATCGATGACTTTTTCCATTTTGGACTCATCGACGGCAGTGACGTAACTTTCAGGAGAGGCGGAAACATGGATTTTCACACCTTTTGTTCCAGCCAGTGATTCGGCCATCAGTTTTCTTTGGGTTATCAGTTTGACCACATCGGTCATGGTCAGGGAAACGATCTCCCTGCCGACATCCACTTTTTGAAAATCCATCAGCTGGGTGATGACCGAAGAGAGTTGCCGGGCCTGGTTAACGGCGATTTGCAGGTGATTTCTTCCCTTTTCCGACAGATTTTTCTCCTGAGCCAGTTCTTCTACGGGAGCCTTAATCAGGGTGAGGGCGGTCCTGATTTCATGGGCGGTATGGGTAAAAAAACGAACCTTCTCTTCGGTGTGTTTTTGTTTCAGGTTGTGAATGTAGTAAAGGAGCAGCATGGTCACAATACCGGCAGCGGTGAGGATGACCAAAATGATAAACCATGATTTTTTCCAGAAGGGCGGGATCACCCTGATTTGGATAGACCGTTGGTCCAGAAGCCGCAAGAGAGAACCGTCGTACAGTTTCACCTGAAGGGTGAATTTCCCGCTGGGAATATTGGTATAGGTAATGATGCGGTTTCCCGAAGGTGTTGACCAGTCGTTGTCAAAGCCGTCGAGTTTCCATGAAAATTTAGCTCCCTGAGATACCAGAAGTGGGATCAGTTCAACGCTTAAGGAATTCTGGAAATATTTCAGGTCGATGTTTTCGAGTTGGTCAACGGGTACCCTGAGGTTGAAGACTGAGGAATCGCGTATGGTGCGGCCTGCCACGGTAAAATCCTGAAAATAGATTTTTCCCCGGGCGATGTTTTCGTTGAGGGAATCGGGGGTAAAGAACAGGGCGCCCCGGCTGGTTCCCCATGCCAGTTTTCCGTTTTTCAGGGCTGTCACCGCCCCTTTGTTGTAGGATATGGAGGATTGCGGGGATAGCGACGAGAAGGTAAGGGCGGTTTTTTCTTCGGGATCAAAGCGGCACAACCCGCTTTCGGTGCCCAGCCACAGGTAGTTCCCCGCCTCGATGAAGCAATTGACGAAGTCGGAAGGCAACCCCGACTTCGTGGTGTACTTCCGGGTATCTCCTGTTTTGGGGTCATACTCCACCACTCCTTCCCCGCTGGTGCATATCCATATTTTATCGCCTCTTATCAGGAGGTCTTGTACCACCAAATCCGTCAGCAATTTTTTTATGCTTCCGTCCTGTTTGTTCAGAAGGGAGAGGCCATAGCTGTGGCCCACCAGAATCTGTGAGGGCGAGAGTTGGGCGAAAGAACTCACCGGTTCATCGGGATAGGTGGTGAAGGTGTTTTTCCGGATGTCGAAGCAGGCATACTGTCCGTTGATGCCGCCAATCCAGAGGTTGTGTTCGTCGTCTTCGAAAATGTCGAAGATGAAATTGCTGATCGCGGGCGATCCCGGGAGACCTTTCCCGTACCGGGCAATTTCCCTTCCCGTTTTTCTGTCTAGGAGGTAAACTCCCGAAGAATAGCTTCCTGCCCAGATTCTTCCCTTGTGGTCCTCGCACAAGGCGAGGAAAACCTGCGCCTGTTTCATATTATTATTGAAAAGGGCCTTCCAGAGCTCTTTTTCTGGATCCCAGATCCCGATGCCATTGTTGGTGGCGAACCAGATCTTTCCGTCACTGTCTTCCAGGATGCCATTGACATCGTTATTTACCAATGAGTTGACATTGTTGGGGTGATGGACGATTTGGGTGACGACGGGTGAAGAGACATCATAAAACGACACTCCTCCTGAAATGGTCCCCACCCACACCCGTTTTCCGGGTTCGTAAAAAATGGCGTAGACCCCGTTTCCGGGTAACGACGCCGGATCGTCGGCGCTTTCCTTATAGACATTCAGGACCCTGTTGCCCGTTTTATCCAGTTCCCAGAGCCCTTGTCCGTCAATGCCCGCGAGAAGTGTGGAATCTGAATTCTCGACGATGGCCAGGATGGGTTGTTTCGGAATCACCCCCGTCAGGATCCGGGAAAACCGGTTCGTGTTGAAATTGTATTGCATCAATCCGTTCGACAGCGTTCCCATCCAGAGGATATCCCGCTTCCTGTCCAGGAAAAGGGATGAGACGGAAAAGCGGTCTTTTTCGTTATTCCGGTAAACCGTTTGGAATTGAAGGGTCTCAACGTCGATTTTCATAATCCCTTCGCAGCCAGCGACCAACAGGTTTTGGGGATCATGCCACATCAGGGAGGTCCTTTCCCGGAAGCCAGTCTCTATCTTCTCCAGTTTTCCGGCATGATACCTGTACAATCCGATGTCCAGGGCAATCCAGTAATCATTTTTCGCATTTACCCGAAGGGAGTAAACGTCAAATTCTTCATTGGGGAGAAGCTTATTCAGATTTAAAAGGAGGTCGAAACGGTCGTTCACAGGATTGTAACCGAACACCTTTCCGTTATTTGTGTAGGCCGTCAATCTGGAGTTCTCATACGTCAGCCATACCATGAGCACCCCTTGTGTTTCTTCTGGAAGCTGATAAATGCGGTAATCATCTTCGGTCAGCCTCATGATTCCGGTTTTTGAGGAGGCCCAGATGAAGCCTTTATCGTCCTGGCAAATAGAGTTGGTCACCCTGACGGAGATGCCGTATAACGTGTTTACGCTATTGAACTGAACGGCAGAAACGTGGGCCGGAAAGAGCAGGATAACGCACCAGAACAACAGCAGTTTCACCACCGGCGACAGGACCGGATTCATCACCGGGCCTACAGCCGTGGATTTCAATATGTTGTTCCTCTTGTCGGGCATTCTTGTTCCTCAAGGTGTTTAAGTGTCTGCCATTTTAAAGGTACAAATTACCAATTACCAAAAGTGATAAAAAAATCAGGATTTTCAAATTTCTTGGAGAAACGGACTGTTTTTTCCGGTAGACAACTGAATTCCGGCGAGTGCATTGACCCGATCAGTTCTCTTTGCTGTTGCACCATTCCGGATGAATTGCTAATATTGTCATCCGAAATTCCCGGTGTGGGTTATGTGACGATAATCATTTTCAATAAATTCTGGCGAGACAATAGAGAGATCCTCTATGGAATCGTATTGAATACATCCGTTCTTTGTGCCAGGTAAGCATCATGGCCAGGTCTCAGCTTATAGCTGATCTGGTGATGTAACCCGTCGAACTCATTCCGGTTTTCCGGGATTCGTTTCCTGTTGGCTCTGCCGCGGGTCGGGATGTTTCATTCGCGCAGAACGGGTGAATATGAACCACATAAAAAAGGAGAAATGAAATATCCATGCATCATTTATGCACCAACCGGTATGAAATTGCGAAGCTATTCTTTGCGACTGCTGAAACGGACAACAGCCGCAAAAATAACCACATGGATATTACATCTGTTTCACGGATTTCACCATAGTAACTAAATAATTTAAACAGATGAAACCATTCTGTTTACTCGCTATCACTCTCAGTCTTCTGTGTTGCCGGCAATCGCCCCTCCCGGTTTCCGGAAAGGGAAAAGAGAGCGTCACGGTCAAAACGGCTGACGGGACCCTTTCTATCTGTCCCATGGCCGGTAACGCCGTCAGGATCAAATTTTTTGTAGAAAGAGAACCCGCCGTCCCTGAGTTTGTATTCACCGAAGGATACGATGTTCCCGGGTATGAGGTTGTCGAATCGGGAAAAACGATCAGGGTTTTGCTTGAGAACATGGTCGTTGAGGTGAACCGGACCACCGGTCATCTCACCTTTATCGATCGTACGGGAAAGGTTCTCCTGCGTGAGAAACCGGGATCGCGACTGTTAAGGCCTGATTCGGTCATGGGCGAACGCTGTTATTTTGTTGAGCAGGCTTTTGATTCTCCCGGCGACGAGTCGATTTTCGGGCTGGGTCAGTTTCAGGACGGGTATTTCAACATCAGGGGAATAAGCCGCAGGTTGACCCAGGTCAACAGCCAGATCGCCATCCCTTTTATATATTCCGGCAAGGGGTATGGCCTCTTGTGGCATCAGTACGGATTAACTGATTTCAATCCGGCCGGAAATTTTGTGACGCTCACAAAGCAGGGCCGGGAGGAGGGCGGCGATGTGGCAGCCGAAGTGACCACTACTGCCGGAACACAAAAAGTATTGCAGAACCAGTCGTTTTATCGGGGTACATTTTCAGTTCCCGTTGAGGGCGACTATTCGCTCTTTCTTGATCTGGGCGGCATGGGCAACCGGCATTACGTTGTCGTTGACGGTCATCCTGTTCTTGATCAGAGCAACATGTGGCTGCCTCCCTGTGCCGGGACTTTGGTTCACCTGAAACCCGGGAAACATGAGGTGCAGTTGGTCTGTAAATCCGATAACCAACCTGCCTTGTCCTGGAAGCTGACCGATCAATTCACCACATTCCGCTCTCCGAATGCCAGGATGATCGATTATGTGGTATTTGCCGGGTCAGCCGACGAAGTCATCGCCACCTACCGGACGCTGACCGGCCATGCCCCCCTATTTCCCAAATGGGCTTTTGGGTACTGGCAATGCCGGGAGCGTTACACTTCGGCAAGCCATCTGACGGAAACTGTAAGGGAGTTTCGCAAACGGGAACTTCCCATGGATGTGATTGTGCAGGACTGGCAATACTGGGGCAGCAAAGGGTGGGGCGTTCCTCAGTTCGATGAAAAGAATTACCCCAACCCGTCGGAGTTCATTCAAGAACTGCATGATTTGAACGCCCGTTTCAACATCTCCATCTGGTCGAATCCCGATAAAAACTCTGAAATTGGAAAAGCCTATGTTTTAAAAGATCGCTTCATCCCCGGAACCAAATGGCTGGATTATTTCAATCCGGAAACCCGGAAAGAATACTGGAATACTTTGAAAGAGAATATGTTCGACCATGGTGTCGATTCGTGGTGGATGGATGCCGTTGAACCTGAGAACGATGCGTTGAAGGGTGAAAGAACTCATATCGGACTGGGCGATTTCTATCGGTTGACCTATCCTCTGCTGGTGAGCCGGGCCGTGTACGAAGGCCAGCGGGAGGCGATGGATGATAAACGGGTTTGCATTCTGACCCGTTCCGCATTTTCAGGACAGCAGCGTTATGGCGTCATCAACTGGTCGGGCGACATTGGCGGCAACTGGGATGCCTACCGTCGTCAGATTGTCGCCGGGTTAAACTTTTCTTTGAGCGGGTTTCCCTACTGGACCACCGACATCGGGGGATTTTTCCGTCCGGGGAGGGTGCAGTACACCGATGAGAAATATCACGAACTGTTAACCCGGTGGTTCCAATGGGGGGCTTTCAATCCTATTTTCCGGATGCACGGATACCAGAGTGAAACCGAACCCTGGAAATTCGGTGAAAAGACGGAGAGCAACATGCGTAAAATGCTGCATCTCCGCTACCGCCTTCTGCCATATATTTACTCCGAAGCGTGGCAGGTGACCCACAAGGGTTCGACCATGATGCGTCCCCTGGTTATGGATTTTGGCGGCGATACCGCCAGCGTGAAGCAGCCGTATGAATATATGTTCGGGAAAGCATTTCTGGTAGCACCCGTTACCGAAGCAGGCGCAACACAAAGGGATGTCCGTTTGCCGGAATTTCCATTGTGGTATGACTTCTGGACCGGTTCGGTTTTCCGGGGCGGCCAAACCATCAGGGCCAATGCGCCGCTTGATAAAATTCCGTTGTTTGTGAAAGCCGGATCCATCGTTCCCATGGGGCCCATCGTTCAATATGCAGGAGAAAAGGAAAAGGAACCCCTTGAAATAAGGATTTACGAAGGTGCAAACGGTGAGTTTACCCTTTATGAAGACGAAGGAGACAACTTCAACTACGAAAAGGGGATTTATACTACCATTTCTTTCATCTGGGATGATGAAAACAAAACCCTGACCATAGATGACCGCAAAGGATCATTTCCCGGAATGCAGGCTGAACGGAAATTCAACATCAGGCTGGCATCCCGGAATAAAAAAGCCAGGGTTGATACAACCGGAGGGTTCGACAAAGTAATAGACTACAGAGGCAGGAAAGTCATCACTGTATTCCCATAGGCGTAATCTCACAGCACAGAAACATTCTTCCGGCGGCTTTGTCAGACCAGGTGCCAGCTTTCTCTGGTCCCTTAACCTGGATACTGGATTCCAGCTGCCTCTTAAACCAGCTGCCAACTTTCGGCTGGCTCTTAAACTGGCTACCAACTTCCGGCTGCTCCTTAAACTGGCTACCAACTTCCGGCTGCTCCTTAAACCGGTTACCAGCTTTCTGTTTCTCCTTAACCCGATTGCCGGCTTCCCGGTGTTCCGTCCGACCGGTAAGGAACTTCTGTCTTTCCGCTCACCGGAAGGGTGAACGCTGTCAGAGTTCCCTGATTTTGATGCTGCGGAACATGACGTGGTCGCCGTGGTCCTGGAGGAGGATGGGGGTTTCGGGGGTCATGCCGAAGTTTTCAAATTCGACATATTTGCTGCGGGCCACCAGGGCGCGGTAGATGTTGTTGCCGCGGGTGTATTCCACCACTTTGCGGCCGTTGAGCCAGTGTTCCACGCGGTTGTCAGGGCAGAGGACGATGGTGCCGCGGTTCCATTCCCCGGGTTTGTTGACAAAGCGGGCTTCCTTTTCGGCCGGGATGAGGTCGTAGAGGGATGCGAGTGTCCGGTTTCCGACGACTCCCATTTTGGCATCGGGATGGCGTTCATCATCGAGGATCTGGTATTCCAGTCCTATCGAGGGTCCGTTGTTGCCGGTGCCGTATTTTATGCCGCTGTTGGCCCCCGGGGCGAGGTTGAAGTCGAATTTCAGCTCGAAAGCCCTGAATTTTTGGTTGGTGACGATGTCACCGCCCCGTTGTTTCTCTACCGCGGAAGAGAGGACCACCAGACTGCCGTTGTCTACGGTCCACCCCTTTTCAGGAAAGGCTCCTCCGTTGGCGCGATTCCATCCGTTGGACGTTTTCCCGTCGAAGAGGAGCCGGAAGCCTTGTTTTTTCTCAGGTTCACTGAGGTTGTTGGGGATCAGGTTGACCACGGTGATGTCGTCGAAGGGTGCCGGCTGCAGATTGCGGGTTTTGATGCGGATGTTTTTCCATCTGATTTTCCGGCCTTCCTCTTCTTTGGTGTTTATGGCATGGACCTGGAGGGCGATAAACCC
The DNA here is from genome assembly GCA_002304925.1 of Prolixibacteraceae bacterium UBA1413. Lineage (GTDB taxonomy): Bacteria > Bacteroidota > Bacteroidia > Bacteroidales > Prolixibacteraceae > UBA1413. The sequence goes on along the minus strand of DBPT01000032.1, from coordinate 33,751 downwards.
TTGTGGGGTCATGTCGTCTATGACCCAGGCTACCGGGATGCCGTTCAGCCAGGTGCGGATGCTGTTTCCGATGCACTCGATTCTGAAATGGTTCCAGCCGCCTGCTTTGAATGCTGTTTTAGATGCTGGGTTGAGGTCGTTGGTGTAGAGCCATCCCCGGCGGGCTTCGTCGTAGATGCCCCCCGACCAGGCCCTCGGCGAAGGATCCACCTCGCACTGGTAGCCGTGCACCCTTCCATCGAGGTAGTCGGCTTTGCTTTCACTCCGGAACTGGATGCCCGAATTCATGTCCGACCCAACCAGCAGGTCAAGCTCCAGGATGAAATCTCCGTATTCCTTTTCGGTGACCAGGAAAGAGTTGGGGGTGCCAAAAACGGTGGTGCCCACAATCTCGCCTCTGACCACTTCGTATTTTGCTGTTCCGTTGAGCTGTTTCCAGCCTTTGAGGTCTTTTCCGTTGAACAGCTTCTCCCAGCCGCCCTCTTTTCTTGCATTTGTGGTTACGGCACACAACAGAACCAGGGAGAGTAACAAAAACTTCTTCATAGGTTGGTAATTTTATTTGTTTTCCGTGAATTCCGGCGAGACAATAGAGAAGTCCTCTACGGAATCGGATTGACTACATCCATTCTTTGTGCCAAGTAAACATCATGGCCAGGTCTCAGCTTATAGCTGATCCGGTAATGTAACCCGTCGAACTCATCCCGGTTTTCCGGGATTCGTTTCCCCGCTGCTCTACTGCGGGGAGTTCCAATACGCAATATTAGCGAAATGTTTTAACCGGTTAATAAAGTTAGACAGGAAAAAATCACACTGCCGTTGTTCCATGCCACAATCAACCAATTTTGTTACTTTTAAGACCAAATAAAACGGCTCAGAGTTTCCTGAATAATTATGCAACACAAATCATATTCCATCCTGTTCGTTTTGTGGACGGTCCTGTGCATGACGCTGTTTTTGACTACAGGATGCATGCTTAAGCGGTCTGCGACCGTTCACCAACCTGATTCTTTCACACTGCGCTTCAATGACGAAGGAAAGTTTAAAATTGCCCAGTTTACCGATATCCACTGGGAAAACGACTCCCTTGAAAAATGTGCCGATGCCTCCCGGCTGATCAGGCATGTTCTGAAAGAGGAACGACCTGATCTGGCTGTGATGACGGGTGACATCGTCATACAACCTTCCGAAGAAGGGTGGAAAGCAGTCACGGCGCTCTTTACGGAAGCGGGGATCCCATTTGCGGTGGTGATGGGAAATCATGACGATGAGTCGGAATGGTCGAGGGACCGGATTTTTGACTTCCTCGAAACCATTGGCGGGTTTGTGGGAAGCAAAGGCCCTGAATCAATTTCCGGGGTGGGGAATTACATAATCGGAATCCGGTCTGCTGCGTCAAATACAGCGAAATCCTCCACTTCCGCATCCTCCGGCGCTGCGGCTACTTCCTTGTCGTCTGACACCTCCGGCACTGCGGGCACCAGCTTGTCCCCTTCCTCTTCGTCTTCTTCCACTTCCTCTACCCTTGCCACAGCCATCGCCTCCTCTGCGTCTGCCTCTTCTTCGTCAGCCTCCAATGACTCGTCCGACCTCTCAGTAACCTCCGGCAAAGCAGCTTCTGCTATTTCCCCTGCCTCCCCCGGCAGTACGGCCGCCCTGCTCTACTTCCTCGACTCCAACAGTTATGGGGGTGATGAGAAAATCAGTACCTATGGCTGGATCAAATTCGACCAGATTGCCTGGTACCGGGAACAAAGCCTCAAAATGACGATCCTGAACAGCGGAAACCCCTATCCCGCCCTGGCATTTTTCCATATCCCACTGCCCGAATACAAAGAAATTCCCGGAAAAGAGCAAACCATGGGCATAAAAAAGGAAGAGGAGTGCAGTCCGAAGATCAACACCGGCATGCTGGCCGCCTTTGTAGAGATGAAGGACGTGATGGGTGTGTTTGTGGGGCACGACCATGACAACAACTACATCGGGATTCATAAAGGGATCGCCCTGGCGTACGGACAGAAGACAGGATTCAGCAGCTATGGCTCCATTGGCCGGGGTTCGAGGATCATTGAATTCCGCGAGGGGGAGCGCAGCTTCAACACCTGGATCCGAACGCTGGAGGGCACCGCCTATCACTACAACTACCCATCAGGGAAATCCTTCCGTTAGGCAAGCTCTTTCTAAAGTTCAAAGGAGACGAAGAGAGCGATAAAATGTTCAATAAATTTTTATACTGGATAAAATATCCTGAATTTATCCAGTATAAGCTCCTATAATGGTTAGAAATGTTATTTTGCAGCAAAAAGAGGAAAAGGAAATGTGGGCAGGCATACCCTATCAGCCGCGCTTTTCCCCCAGGATTCCTGCTGACTTTCTCAAATCGGGACTCATCAATTATCTCAAAACAGGGGCCGATTATCGGAAAACCTGCTCTTTGTGGAATTAATCAGGCGGAATTTCAAGCTGGGACCTGACCTGTTTTATTACCGGACAAATAACGACAAGGAGGTTGACTTTTTATGCAGAAAGGGACATCAGATTGTCCAATTGGTGCAGGTATGCTTCGACCTTTCGGACCCCAGAACATTTAAACGGGAAATGAGCGCTTTGGCCACAGCGGCGAAAGAGCTTTTTTGTAATGACCTGCTGATCTTAACATGGGACCAGGAGTTTTCCAGGGAAGAAAATGGATATTCGGTTTCCATAAGGCCTGTTTGGAAATGGTTATTGGACTAATTCCTTGTCTATTGGCGTTGAATGAGGTGTGGTGCATTCCTCCGGAATAACGGGTGGCCGGATTTCCGTCGTAGCGTTCATCGCTGTCGCCGGCCAGGTCGGGTTGTTGTACTCTTCAATAATCGCTGTACAATCCGGGTTATCATTTAAAGAGTTCAAGGTATTCATGAAACGCGTAAATTTTGTTCCGCTGAGCACCTGTGATCTCTTTCAATATCCCCAGTTTTTCCAATTCTTCCAGCAGTTTATAACTCGTGGCTTTCGATTTCCCGGTTATTTCACCGATCCTGGTGGCATCGGTCATTGGCTGGTTGTATAACGAATTAACTACTTTCCTGGCTTCATTGCCTCTGCTCCCCAGTGTAGTAATTCTGGTTTCAAGGTTTTTCTGCAACTGTAAAATACTATCAAAGGTTTTTACCCCCTTTTGTGAAATCTCAATCACTCCGGTGAGAAAAAACTTGAGCCACTGGTCGATATCATGATGGGTGCGTACCCTCGTGAGATTATCGTAATACAACATTCTGTTCCGTTCAAAAAAATCAGAAAGGTAGAGAACAGGCTGTTTCAGAATCCCTCTGTTAACAAGATAAAGGGTGATCAGTAACCTTCCAACCCTGCCGTTACCGTCAAGAAAGGGATGGATGGTTTCAAACTGATAATGAATGATGGCAATTTTCAACAGATCGGGCAATGGATTGAGTTCATCATTGGCAAAAAATTCCAGGTCCGACATCAGCTCCGGGACGGAGGTATGCATTGGTGGTATAAAAACGGCATCAGAGATAGATGCACCTCCAATCCAGTTTTGGCTCGTACGAAATTCTCCCGGATTCCTGTGTTTACCCCGCACCCCTTCCAATAATACTTTGTGGGTTTGTCTGATCAGCCTGGACGAAAAAGGCAGGGTACGCAATTGAATTACAGCGTCATTCATGGCATGAATGTAATTCTGCACCTCTTCCCAATCGTCCTTTTTTTCCGCGGCCACATCCTTTTTCTCCAGAAAGGCTTCCTCCAGGTTAGTCCGGGTACCCTCAATCTTTGAGGACTGGGTGGCCTCCCTGGCTATGTGCATCCGGATAAAAAGTCCGATATCGACATATTGAGAATACATATCAAGTCTTCCCAGCGAACGGTCGGCAGTACTCAACAAATTCAGCAATTTCATATCATCCACCTGCCATTCCCTGTTAATCGGATGCGGCTGAAAACTCTTGTAGTATCCCTGATTTACATACACCCCGGCTTTAAATGACTTCATGGCTATCTCCCTTGTAATTTTTGGTTGAAGATAAGAATAAAAAATTTCTTAGTTTAGTTTTTTGCCATTTTTTAGACTAATGAAAATGTTAGTCTGATTTTTCAGACTAATTCCATCATAACAAACAATCGGACAAATCCCCTTCGTTCAATGTCGATCTGAGCGATTATAAGTTGTACATAAACGATGCAGGACTTCTCACCATGAAATCGGGAATGGCCGTACAAACAATCCTTTCAACCCTTAATGAGGACGCCATGTTCCTGGGGATGATCAGCAAGAATTACGTAGCCCAGACTTTGGTCTGCAATGGATTTCCGCTAACCTGGTTTAGCTGATCTTATGCGCAGCGGCAGCGATCGCAATATAGATAACGTTATTATTGAAACATAGAATGTTACCCGTTAATCAATTCAAAATAACCTTTATCAACGTCATAGTTATAAATATCGCCTGTTTCAATTACATAATACCACCCGATAATACTTAATTTGTCGTTGTTAAAACGTTCAAGGATATAGGGATAAGTAAATAAATGATTTATTTGTTCCAGCACATTCATTTGTTCAGTCATCCATTCCCGTTCGGCAAAGGTGGCTTTGGGGAGCATTTGCATTACTCTGTTTTTTACCGGACGTGCTAATTCGAGCCAAAGGTTAGTATGAGCCAAATCCTTCATTTGTTCTTCGGTTTTATACAACGATGCACAGCCTCCACAATTTGAATGTCCACAAACAATAATATTCTCAACTTCCAAAGATAGGACAGCGTATTCTATAGCAGCACTGGTAGCCGGGAAATTATTTCCCTTTTTATAAGGAGGGATGATGTTTGCAATGTTACGTATAATAAATAACTCGCCTGGAATTGTGGATGTTATAAGCGAAGGCACCAAACGAGAATCAGAGCATCCAATAAAAAGGGTATGAGGTTTTTGCGCATTACTTAAGTCACCAAATAAGGCTTTGTGTGTTTCAAAATCCTTTTTCCTGAAAGAAATTGCGCCATTATATAAATTTTTCATAATTCTGATTTTTATTGTTAATCATGGGTGTTGACTATTTTTCTTTTGTCGGTTAACTCAGGCGTATTGCTCCGCCCTTGTCACCGGAGAAACGTGCCTGAATCTTTCGATTCACACGCAAAATGAATAAAGCGGTGGACAAAAGGAGTGTCAATGTATCAGAATGGTTCTGAACATCTGAAGCTACGGTTGCCGTGGTAATTTTATCAACCTGATTTCAGGGATATTGACCGAATTAAATCAAAATCACCGGGTAAAACAACACAGTTAAGAACGCAAGTCGTTAATAATCAAATTATTAATTACTATTAAGAATCAACTAATTACCGCACGTTTCATGAATCAGTCCCCATATTTACCCATCGGATCGGTTTTGATCAGAATGGCGTCAAAATCATTTCCCTTCTTTTGTGCGCCAGTAATAATCAGGCTTCCGTCGTTTTCCCGAAGGATATCGGTGCCAAACTGGTCGCCGGGAAGTTGGATTTCCTCTTTCCGGAGCAAAATTGCACCACTTTTATCCATCCAGAAAAGTGCTATATCGCTGTCGGTACCATTAAACACATGGCTCATTACGAGGAAACCTTCAGGGACGGTAAGCAATCGTGGGGGAAATTTAATCACATCGGCAGTTCGTGTTTTTCCTGGCATATCGACATCGCAATTCAGCGGAGTTATTTCATTGTCGACATTTTTAAGGTTTATCTCGCTGAAAACGGGATCCCCATAGATTTCCTTGGCCGAAAGGATGTAAAAATTTCCATTTTCCAGTTCAACAAGGTCGCAACCCCGGATATCCATATTGGACCGCATCAGGTGCATTACTCCATCCCCAGCCGCATTCACCTTGCCAAAGATTATTTCGCGAGGAGAGTTGGAATCCTTGTACCAGGTGCCGGTAATGGCAAAACCGTTGCCCGACATCGGAATCACACGGGTTGCCACCTTAAGACCGATATACCTGAAGGTCTTTCCCCGCGCGATCACCGGCTTCCCGTTCGTGTCGGCCTTCTGGAACCAAAGGTTGGCTTCCCCTTTATTATTGACAAGATTGGCCACAATTCCCACTTCATTTTTTCCGTTCAGAGTCATCCAGAGGTCTGAAAAACGGAAACCGGGATCGTTTGTATTGTTGTACACGACAGAAGGTTTTTCAACGTTCAGTTTCTTGTCGGCAAGAGAGATGGTCAAATCGTTGGGTTCATTTATTCCTGCAAGAATATATCCTTTGTTACCGGGGCTTTCCACCATATCAAAATAACTCCCGCTGATCTTTTTTTCAGAAAATTTCTCTTCTTTACTGTTGATAGAAACGAGGGAAGAGCTATTTTTCCCTTCATTGATCAGTAAGAGATACTGTCCGGGGCCTGTGGCCAGCAGGGCTTTCCCGGTTTCATCCGAATTCTTGTTCCCAAACGTTTTCAGGAAAGTGGGATATTTCATAGAAATTAAAACTTCCTTGACCGTTTTGTCGGTTTTACCGGTTTTTGAAGAGGTTGCCTCAAGCGTAACCATGTAGGTGCCTGGGTTTTCAAAACGGTGTACCGGGCTGGGCCCCGTGGAGCTGTTGTTTTTGCCGGATGCAGGATCTCCGAAATCCCATTTGAATTTATCGGCATTCCTAGATGAATTGGAAAAGATAACATCTACCGGGGCATATTTCCCACCGGAAGAAAAACTGAATTCTGCGACCGGTGAAGCCACGGGCTCCAGAATATTTACCTTTCCTGTAACCTGATGACTTTTCCCCGTATTCTTGTCCAGTACCGTCAGGGTCACTATGTATTCCCCTGGTCTTTCGAAGGTATGTTTTGGATTCTTCTCCTCAGAGCTGTTGTTTACTCCCGATCCGGGGTCGCCGAAATCCCACCTGAAAGAAGTGGCATTTTCGGAAGTGTTTGAAAAACCGACCGTTGCGGGTCCGGTAACTGAATTGTTGTCGATTGTGAAGCGGGCAAGAGGAGGTTTTGCCGCTTCGGTTACAACAACATCTGCGGAATAGGAATGGGACGCTCCCGTTTCATTCTTCACAGTCAGGGTGACCTTGTATTTCCCTGCCCGGGAATAGCTGTGCGACGGATTTTTTTCCGTGGATATATTTTTACTCCCGGAGGGTGAATCACCAAAATTCCAGGAATAACTGGTTGCATTGGCAGAGTTATTTATAAATCGTACCGTTGCAGGAGCGATTTCGTTGTTGTTCTCTATTTCAAAAGCGGCTACCGGCGATTTACGGCCTTCGGTGATGATCACCTGGCTGGTAAATAGGTTGCTTTGCCCCGTTTTACTGCTCGATGCTTTTAAAACCACAGGGTATTTGCCGGGAAGAGTATAAGTGTGGACAGGTGATTTTTCAGTTGAATAATTTTTCTCCCCGGATGAGGGGTCCCCGAAATCCCAATCATAACTGTCGGCATCGGTCGAGGTATTGACAAAAATGACTGAGGCAGGGGAAATCACATTGTTGTTCTCAATTTTGAAGCCGGCAACGGGAGGTTTTGGGGGACCGGCGACAGTGACAAAATCTGAAAATTTGCTGCTTTTGCCTGACTGCTCGTGGGTGGCAATGAGGGTAACCTCGTATTTCCCTGCATTGGAGTATGTATGTGCAGGATTAGAATCAGAGGAAGTATTTGAATTCCCGGAACCTGGATCCCCAAAATTCCATTTATAAGAATCAGCATCGGTGGAAGTGTTATTAAATACCACAATCGCAGGTGCACTCTCCGAAGAAAGGGTAAATACAAAACGGGCTACAGGTGTGGATGGTGCTGCGATGACCACCTCCTTATCCACCTGGTCAGTTAATCCGCTCAGGGAACTTTTAGCCTTCAGGGTTACCCGATAGGTGCCGGCTTTTTTATATTTAAAGGAAGGATTGGCTTTTGAGGAGGTATTGTTTTTTGCGCCGGCCGAAGGATCCCCGAAATTCCAGGAGAGTTGGTCCGCATTTTTTGACAGGTTGGTAAATCTGACTTCGTAGGGTGCTTTTTTCCCGGTAATCTGAAAACTGAAATCAGCCTTGGCAGGTTCGTGCTTCTTAATTTCAACACTCTGGTAAAATGTGTTGCTGATGTCAAGCAGGGAATTTTTCCCTTCAAGGATGATTGTGTAGGTACCTCCGTTCTTAAAGATATGCGAAGGATCCTTTTCGGTGCTGAGGTTGTTCATCCCCGACTCGGGATCCCCGAAATTCCACCGGTATTCATTCACATTTGAGGAGCTGTTGCTAAATTTCACCTCACAGGGGGCATACCCGTTGTTGCTCAAAGAAAGGATCCGAAAAACCACCTGAGGTTCACTCAATTTGTAAGCAAACAAATTGACCTTGACCTTGCTGATATCTTCCCTGAAATCATTCTTATAGTACCATACGATCGATTTCTCATTTCCGGGGGGGATTTTGCTTCCGTAATCACCATAGACCGAGTTTACCTGGACCTTTTCCCCATTATAGGTAATCATGAGAATAACATCATAAAATTTGGCTCCATCAGGGGCGGGAGCATCATAGGTGATCAGCATCTTATCATCCGAAATTTCCGTTTTAACATTCACGGCATAGTTCTGCTGACCGGAAAGATGGTTGACCGACAGAAGGAGGAAAAAAGTGAGAAAGGTCAGTAAATGTTTCATGGCGCCGGCTTTTTGAAAAAAATCAATCTGCGATTTGTTCCGTTTATTCATTAATAATAAATACCCTGTAAGGAAGAAGGTTGACCGATTCCAGTTTTAACTTGGTCAGCAATCCTTCAGTTTTCTGTTCCAGATCCTCCCCTGAAAGGGTGCTTCGGGGGTCAAGGGTCAGGCTGATATCAACAGAGCGGCACAAGCCCTTATTATGGTCATGATGCAGATAAGTACCCTTGCTGATATCGGCTTTAAGCAGGTCAGATCCAAAATGTTCGTAACAGAGCGCTTTGATATCCTCAGGGGTAACAACCCGTCCTTTTGAAAGGAGGGTTCTCCTCAGTTTGTTCATTCTCTCCTCTCCTGTCAGTTTCCGTTTACCGCCGCTGGTGGCTGTAACAAAAACGACGCTGTTGGGATCAACTTCATTGGCACGGTGAACGGTCATTCTTGAGTCTGCCCTGATATTGTTCCCCATTTCACCGCTGGTTGACCAGAACTGAACAAAGGCTCTTTCAAAATTTGATTTTGAGTTGAGCATCACATAAGGGGTGGATTCCCTATTGGCATTCGTTGTATCAAGCCGCTGTTTTAACCTTGTGATGATCTGATCAAGTTGTTTCAGTTCCGTTGAAATCATGTCCGTTCCCAGCAGTGCAAACGAAGCACGTTCATCCCTGATCAGTTCTGTCAGGTGGTTTATTGCTTCAGCTGCATCAAGCGAATCGAACCGGGCAACACCTCCCTGCCTGATCCAGTAACCGTCATCCGCCGAACCATTGCTTTCAAAAGATTGCAGGGGCTTGAAACTTCCCCCTTTGGAATCGGTGATATTTCTGATATCAAAGAAAAGATCCTCGGTGTTTAAAGGAATGATATTTAGTCCCTTGGTGAGGATTTGCGAGAACTCCCTGAGTTCCCTGTTGATGACCGGGAAGCAATTTATGGAAACCACCAGGGCAGATATCATTTCAGGAGTAACCGGATAGGGCAAACAAAGCTCAATCCACAACAAATCTCCCGGGATTGATTTCAGGATATGGCCGGGGAACCTTCTCCTGATTTCTTCAGGGATTGAATCAGGCTGGGCAAGATGTTTCATCGAATAATTCCCATTCTCCAGAATCACGAACCTTTTCCGGTATAAATCATTCACATAGCGACAGATCCTGAATGAAAGATCATTCTCTTCTTTCAGCATTTCATTCAGGGCATTGCGGGGGAGTTCCGGTTCAGTTTCAAATCCTGGCCTGAAAACCACCTTCTGGTTATTAATTTTCCATGTTCCCGAAAGAAGCGCATTTAACATTCGCTCTTCATACTGTTTGTTTTTTAATGCAAACATCAGGGTGAGCCCGTCAAGCCTGTCGATCAGGGGGTCGGCTTTTATGCCGATAAAGAGTTTTGACAAGTCGGAAGGGATATGGGAAGAGGCGGTTCCTGCCGGTTCCTTGTATTGCTCAGATATTTCAAACAACTGCTCTCCGGCAGCCAGATATTTCACTTCAGCCCGGAAAAGATGAATCTCCGTCGTCGGAGTAAAATAGATGCTTTTATTTTCGTATTTCGTCTCCTTGTTTATACTCCGGGTAATTTTTCTGGTATGGCAAAATTGAGAAGTCTCGCCGATGGCAACCCGCGGCTGCAAAGGCTTGGCCCTGGCAATTCCATGTGCCGGCATATGGTTGTACCCATGCTGGTTGAAAAGGATATCCTGTAATTTTCCAAGTATCCGGGAATCGGTTTTTTTTATTTCGGTATAGACAGCATACAGTTCTTCTGCAAGGGCTCCCAAAATCATCCCTACAACCGGGTCAAACGAATTAACATCCTGGGCATCGGTGAATCCCCACAAACCCGAGGCTGTTCTGATCATCCTGCTTCTGATGGTATCTTTTGAATCTGCAATCATTGTGAATGAATAACTTTACATCATGAATAGGAAAGAGGGCCGATAAAAAACATTTCCTGGTGTTTAAACGCTTCATTGGTTTTTTCAATGGTCCCTGTTACGGAGATCATAATCCGCGTTTTTATTCTTTTATTTTTGATCCTTGTCGAAACTTCCACCTGCTCAAGTTGTAAATCCACGTTCACCTCGACCAGCCTGGGTTCATTCTTTTTGATGGTATTCTGCAACGATTTCCGTAGTTCTTCCCTGAAAGAATGGGGATTATAAATATTCTCAAAGTCAAATTTCCAGATATCGCATCCGAAGGAAGGATTGTGTCTTACTTCACCGAAGGAAGTAATATTGATCAGATGGATCATGTTGTGGATGGAATCTTTCAAACTGATCCTCTGAATTTCGGCTTTGTGCCTGACATCGCCGAGTCGTAACGGGATATTTACAAATGAAACGAACATACCTCCCCTGAAAATCAATCAGCCAGAAAACTGCGTTTCGTAGTATTCTCTTTTACGAAAATATTGGTTTCCTTTTTCTTTCCAATAAAGGCGAGTGATTCTAATTTGGAAAAAAGAGCTGTCATGATCTGAATAAATTCCTCGAACTGATCGACACTTCCGGAAATATCCCGGTGGTCATATCCAAAGTTAACACAATAAACCAGCAATTTTTCAAAATCTCCCTGTTTGAGTTCCGACCAGTTGGTGAAATAATTGATCATCTCCTCTTTTTGCGCCGCTGTATTTGATTCGATGGTATTCCTCATTACGCGTGCAAAAGTGGCGATATTCCTGAACAGGTGCAGAGGGGGACGGTCAGGAAGTTCCCATCTGACAGCCAACAGCGTGGTATTGAGGTATCCCAGCAGGTTTTCGGAAAGCAGTAAAACCGAGGTGGCCAGCGAGGAATCCTGCCCCTTTTCCTTGATTTTGCCAATAATGCTTAACAGATAGATCTCCATCTGATTGAAGAACTTTTCCACTCCTGCATGAAACAGGGTTAACCTGGGATGGCTTCTTAACGACATGGAAGAGGGGATGTAATCATCGAAAACCTCCACACGGTCAGGTTGCACCAACATTTTCCCGATAAACATGGAAAAAGGGGTTATCCCGCTCCGGGCAACCTCTTTTTCATGAAAGATCGTAATTTTATAAGAGGGGGAAGAATTTGGGAAGCGGGGCGGTTCCTCCTCCCCGTCCAGATCACCCACAGGAACCCGGTCAAACAGATCAACCGATAATACGATATAGTGGATACCGCTCTCCTCCTTTTTTGAATTTTCGATATAGGTGCTAAGATCAACAGAAAATTCCCGCGGATTGATATTTTCAAGAATTTCAATCCTGGCCCCTCCCTCGGTAAGAGCCCTTACCTGAAAGAGGGTTGCTTTAAGAAATTTCTGCTTATCCACCTTGAACACCGCTTTAAAGGAACTCTCTTCATTGTTCCTGACCGGAATCAGTCCATAATTGTAATTCGTCAGAAAACAGCCTGCAGTATCCTTCAGCTTATCTTCAAAAGCATTTTCCTGTTGAACAAAATGCTCTTTTTTCATCTTCATCCCGTTAACCCAGTTAACTGTCGGGTATTTTAATGGTACCGGCATATTTTAGAATTTCTATGGTTTATATTACATTATTGAACAATTGAATTATAACCGAGACAAGTTACTTTTATTTCATCGGTATCCCCTAAAATAAAACTCCCGTCCTCTGTGTTCAGAAGATACCTGGTTTCCGTATCCACCCCCACGGGGATGAAGAAGTCATAAAAACATTTCAGAAATTTCTCCATCCCCCCGTTTTTTATCAGTTCGTCGGTCCGGGAATGCCGGACAGGACCAATTCTGATGATGAATTTTCTTAAATCCCCACTCACACGGTTTCCGCAGACCGAATCAAACCCCAGGTATGAACTTCCCAGAATACCGCAAAACCGCAAGGGATCCTCTTCATCCACTCCGGCAGAAATATCGACAGAAGTGATATTCACCATTTCATTAAGAATAAATTCAAGACTTCCGGAAGTAAGTTCAGAAGACCCCGCTATCCGGTGTACCAGAGGCAGCAGTCTGACCATCCGGTGAACATATTCTTCCGGTAAATCCTCACTGATATTCCAGAAATCAGGAACTAGCCCCATGATCATTCTGGAAAACAAATCCCTCCCCAGCTGATTTTCACGGTCACTCAACCTTACTCGCTGGTAAAAAATTTCATTTTCAAAAGGCTGGAAAAAGCTTCTGGTTTCTTTTTCTTCCATTCTGAGTTTCATGGAGTCTTTGGCCATTTCTTTGCCCGAGACAGAGTCCTTATCCTGGTCGCTGTGGAAAATGGCTTCAGGCAACATATCGTAGATTCCGTCCCGGTTCAGGTGCAGCAATACTTTCTGATCGCCTGTTTCAAGCTTTGCCACATCAGTTAATGCAATATCTCTGCTCCACGATCTCTGCAACTGTCCCTCATATGAAATCAGAAAATCCTTCAGTTCATTGCCTCCATCCATAATTGCTGCAACGAGAACTTCCGCCTTCAAATCAACAGGAAGCTGGTTGATGAATTCTGATATTTCAACGGGTTTTGCCAATGGTAAAGGTTTTATCACAAAAGTAAAGAAATCCCTCTGATTTATTGCCTTTGGACCGTTAAATTTTCAGTGGACTGAATCATAGGGAGCCTCTCTTTAAAAGTGAATATATCCCTGTGGAGAAATCTTTACCGCAAATTGTTTGAGATAAGTGCAACAAAATAAAAAAAGATGCTTAAATTGATGCACGCAAATGATGTTAAACAGGTCTCCCTATGAATGGTGATATAAGTGCTTGGTTTTCAGAGGAATTAAAGAAAGTGGTCAACATTGCTCAATCTCTGGCGAAGGAATATTCGCATGAGAAGATTGGTCCTTCTCATCTTTTGAAAGCCCTTTTTCATAAAGAAGCAGGTCTCACTGATTTTCTTCTGTCGCTCGACAAGGACATCTATTATCTGGAAGAGTGGGCAGAGGTAAGGATGGAAAGCAGCCTGAAATCGTCCAGGGCGGGTGAAACTCCTGTAGGCGATGAACAGTTCAAAGCCGTGATGCGTGAAGCAGACAACATCAGGCTGAAACTTTCCAAAGAGGAGCTCGACCCGGTATGTGTACTGGCAGCTCTTTGTATTCCGGGGGTTGGATTCACCTACGAACAACTTAAATCATTCACACTCACGCAGCAGGAAGTGCTTGATGCGCTCACCTCCGCCAAGGAACTGCAACAGGTAATGGGAGAATCGGGGGGCGTGTCGCCTGCCAAAGAACAAAAAACAAAGACCGGTGTTCTGCTTAAATATTGTATTGACAAGAATGAACTTGCCCTGCGGAAAGCCCTGGATCCCATCATCGGCCGTGACAGAGAGCTCAGGGCTGTTGCCGAGATTTTAGGGAGAAGGTCAAAATCAAACGTTCTTGTAATCGGAGATGCAGGAGTTGGTAAAACCTCCCTCATCAACGGATTCACCCAGATGGTCACCGAAGGGAAAGTCCCTGACAACCTCAAGCCTGCCAGGATCTTCGAACTCGATTTCGGATCGCTGGTGGCAGGAGCCTCCTACAAAGGAGAAGTTGAAGACCGGTTGAAAAGCATCATCAAGGAGGTTCAGCAATTCGAAAAAGCCCTCCTCTTCATTGATGAAATCCATATGTTGTTCGACCCGCAGGGGGGTGCCTCAGGGGCGGTCAATATGCTGAAACCTGAGTTGTCGAGAGGAAACCTGACCCTTATCGGAACCACTTCCATCGACAATTACACCAAATTTATCGAGACCGACGAATCTTTCAACCGTCAGTTTGAGCTTGTAAAAATAGGAGAACCCGATGAAGCTGCCGCATTGAGGATGGTGAAGGAAATCATCCCTTCCTTTGAAAAACATCACGGGTTGAAAGCCGGAGAAGAGGTAATCTCAGAAGCCATCAGGTTGTCGAAGCGTTTTCTGAAAGAAAGGGCTCTCCCCGATGCAGCAATTGATCTGATCGACCATGCCATGGCAGGCCTCCGGCTGATGAGCGACATATCCTCCTCGAAAATTGAGGAGCTAAAACAAAAACTAGAGGAGATCAAACCCCAGGAGGGTGACGAAACTATGAGAAATGAGCTGGAATGGTTTTACAGCGACTTGAAAAACCAGATCTCCCCTATTCTTTTTTCCAAGCTGAATGAGGAGGAGAGCATCCAGCAATTCGATTCAGGAACAAATATTTACGATTACTGCAAAAAAATACTGGCTTCACTTGAAGAGCATGCCGGGAAAAAAATAGAGACTCTTGACAAATCGGATATCGGAGCGATCGTATCTGCCCGCACCGGCATCCCTCTTGGAAAAGTCCAGAGCGGGGAAAGGGACAGGTTGCTCAACATAGATCAGCACCTCAAGAAAAGGGTGGTTGGTCAGGACCATGCCCTGAAAAGCATTGCTGAAGCCATTCTTGAGTCACGTTCAGGACTTAAGAAAGCCGGCCAGCCCATAGGTTCTTTCTTCTTTCTGGGACCTACCGGCACCGGTAAAACCGAACTGGCAAAAACGCTTGCGGAATTTCTTTTTCAGGATGAAACATTTCTGACCCGTTTCGACATGTCGGAATTCAAGGAGGAACATTCAGCAGCTCTCTTGTACGGTGCACCTCCGGGATATGTTGGATATGAAGAAGGAGGCCTCCTGGTGAACAAGATCAGGCAAAAGCCTTACTCTGTGGTGCTGTTCGATGAAATTGAAAAGGCCCACTCTTCGGTTTTCGACATCTTCCTGCAGATTCTCGATGAAGGGAAACTCCATGACCGGCTGGGCAAAGAAGGCGATTTTTCAAATGCCATCATTCTTTTTACTTCCAACATTGGAAGTCAGTATATTGTGGATTCTTTTGAAAAGGGGGAGATTCCGCCGTCGGATAAACTGCTGGAGATTATGAGTAACTATTTCCGCCCTGAATTTCTGGGCAGGTTGACCGAAATTGTACCCTTCGCGCCCATTAGCAGGGAGAATGTTGTTAAGATATTTGAAATACACCTGAAAGGAGTTTACAAATCGTTGCAGGACAAAGGTATACTTCTTGAAATGGACCCGGAAGTGAAAGAAAAACTTGCTTTATCGGGCTTTTCACCCAGATATGGGGCCCGGCCCATTGTGGGAGTCATCAGAAACCAGTTAAGACGTCCCCTCTCCAGGATGATCATTGCCGGAGAAATTGGCCGGGGATCAGTAGTAAAATTGTTACTTTCGGACAATGGAGAGGTAACTTGGAACGTTAAATAGTTTGAACAGGGAATTATTAATCATAACAAACAAATAATACTTAATTTATGGAAACATATGGAATAGGCGGCACCGAGGTGAAAGGGGATGCCAGTGAAGCTGTTGGTGATATCCCGCAGAACCGGACGCTTCTCGTTGAAAAACTCACTGCAGAACCACCGGTCAAGCCGCAAGTAGTGGAAGGACTGACAACCATCGAAGAGGTATTCGACAGGTTCAAACCTTCCGTGGATATTGAATTTGAGGATTCAGAAGGCAAAGGCAGGGAAGAACAACTCTCTTTTCGCGGTCTTTCCGATTTCGGGGTGAAGGGGATAGTCAACCAGAGCGCTTTTCTCCAGGGACTCACGCAGCAGAAGGAACAGTACCTGAAAATCATCAAACAACTGAAAAGCAACAAATTGCTGCGGAAGGCACTTGAGAATCCGGAAACACGTCAGGCCGTACTCAACGCAATTTATGCAATGAGCAAAGAGATAGAACAGGCACAATAATATTTAAAAACAGAAATATGGCACTCCAGGAAAAATCAAAACAAAATATTGAGCAATACAGGGAAAAAGTAGCAGAAAAAATCGGTGCTGTTGAAAAACCCGATGAATTGTTGGATACATCCATCAACCAACTGGCGAAAGTAGGAGGATTTGATCTGCTTGAATCTACCCTGGACGGGGTTCAGAACCTGAATCCCGAAAGAAAAGCCAGGAAGAAAATATTCCTGGCGGAAGCAGAGCGTAAAAAAGAGCGGGAAGAGCTCATGAAAACGCTGCAGCTTTGGGCTGCCGTCATCAACTCTTCGGAAGATATTTCCTCGATGATTGAGAATTGTGAGGCCAATGCTGAAATTGCGGACAAAACCCTGAAGAACAATCTTCAGACAGCCATGGAAGCGACCCGTGAACTTGAAAAATCGTACCGCTCGGTAGCACTTTTCTTCAAGAACACAGGCCTTGCCAAAGTCAAAAACATCAGTTTCATGAATGCTGATGCCGAGCAGTTGAAAGATTTAGACGACACCCGGTTTATCGATGCTATCAGAGAGGAACTGGTTCAGAAATATGACCGCCTTGACCTCAGGGAAAACTACAGTTTACTTGTTGTACCGGGTTACCTCGGATCTAATAAGGTGATTGAAAAATGGGCCAAAATTGCCCATGAGAACAAAGTGATGCTGGTGACCGATTTTGAACATCTCGACACCCCTGACGATGTGATGGAACTTTTTGAAGCCAGCAATCTTACGGGAGGGGACGCCTACCGCTCCAATGTGATCATGACCTGTAACTGGCTCGTCGGACGCGACAAATTTGCCGAAGTCGGCGAGGAGGAAGCTCTTTATGTCCCGCCATCCGGAGCATTAGCAGGGAACATCTATCAAACCCTGATGTCACAGGTAGCTGCGGGTAAAAAACACGGGAGTCTCAGTGAAATCGACGGGGTGAAATTCGATCTTAAAAAAAGCGAAATTGCCAACCTCGAAAAACTGGGTCTGATCCCCATGGTGAATGAATATGGGAAAGTGATGGCCTTTTCGGCCAAAACTCTGTTTAACGGCGACAATCTGGGTTTGCAGACCTATTCCGTTGTTAGAGTATTTGATTATGTGACCAAAGTACTGATGGATTTTCTCAACAGAAGGGCTTTCGAGAATTTCAACGTAAAAACCCGTAAAGAACTTCTGGGCCAGATTACCCGCTTCCTCGACGATATCACAGGACCCGGTAAACTGATTGAGAAATTTTCAGTGAGACGTTTTGAGCAGGATCCCGTACAAAAAGACCGTATTTACCTCGACATCCATATGACCCCTTACTTTCCGGCCAAAAACTTTATGATCAAAATGGACGGTCAGAAGGGAGATGACGGGAATGAATGGGATACTGAATATGCACAGAATTAAAGGAAACAATTTCTTTATGATAACCTTTTAAAAAATTCACAATTATGTCATTTAAAGCAAAACTTGAAGTAGATGGCAAGGAGTACAGAGTCGTCTACTGTAATTACAGTCTGAAACAATTCGTCGATGACACGGGTCGTCCTTCATCAACAGTCAGGGCAGGGACCATTGATATTATCGTTGAATCGACCGATGACACCACCCTTTTTGAGTGGATGTGCGACAGCTATATGCGGAAAGACGGAAAGATCACCTTCAACAAAAGGGATGAAGATGCCAAAATGAAGGAGCTTGAGTTTAAAGAAGCATACATGGTGTCGTACAAGGAATCGTTCGACAACGCCGGAACCGGTGCCATGCAGGAAAAATTTTCCCTTTCCGCCCATTCAATCAAGATGGGGAACGGGGAACATGAAAATGAATGGGTGATGTGATCACGCTGATCTGACAGAACCCAGATTGCTGAACCGGGGCGGGAAATGGTTATTCCGGCTCCGGATATTCTCTTGTCTGACTGGTCGGGGGAAAAGATCCCGGGGACCTGTTCATACATTTGACACTATTATATCTAAACTTTTAAGATATGTCCATTACTGCGAGATTGCATATAGAAGGCCACAGTAAGGAGAAAGAGGGCATCCGGGTGCTTTCCTGTAATTTTGGCTTTCGGCAGGATGTAGATGCACGTGGCATGCAAACATCACGGGTGAAACCGGGACTCATCAACCTGTCGGTGAAGGGAACCGAGGATGCGGAAATTGTACAGTGGATGTTCGGACAGGATACCATGAAAAACGGACGAATTTCCTATTCCGGTTTCACGGAATCCGGACCCGTCAGAAAAGTGATCTTCCAGGATGCGGTGCTGGTTAGTTACTCCGAGAATTTTTCTGACCAGTCCGACATCATTCTGAACCTGACCATTTCAGCCAGAAAAATCACAATTGCCGGGGTTGATTTTGAGAATTTCTGGTCTGACAAATTAAACAGATAAACAATATTGCCATGGCATTTTTGTCTGAAATCGAGGTAACGATCGACGGGGAACAATTCAGGGATTTTATCCGGATCAGCATATCCCAAAGTCTGTACAAAAACGGGCAATTCACAATGGTCTGCCGCTTCGATGCGATGGAAGATCCGGACACCTTCCTGATTCAGCAATCCCATAAAATGCTCGGCAAGCTGGTTGTTATCAAAACCAAAGCCAGGGAATTCAATGAGGATGAAACAAAAGAAGCTCAGGTATTCCGCGGAATCATCACCCATGTGACAGGGGCAAAGACCGGTATGGCTGAAGGAAACCAGATCATTCTCCGAGGAGGCAGTCCTGAAATTCTGCTGAACAGAAAACCTGTCAGCAGGGTTTGGCTGGATGTGTCGCTGAAAGATGTGGTAAGCCAAATCCTCCAGCCATACGATGCCTCCCTGCTCAACCCCAATATTGAACCGCGCAACAAACAAAAATTCAGCTATATCGTCCAGTATGAGGAAAGTGATCTGGACTTCTTAAGAAGGCTGTCGGTCCGTTACGGCGAATGGTTTTATTATACCGGTGAAAGACTGGTGTTTGGTGAATTGCTGAAAGATAATGTGGATCTCACCATCGGTATTGACGCACAGGAAATGAACTTTTCTGTATTGGCCAATCCCCTGAATTTTTCCATCTGCTCTTCTGATCTCCTCAACCGGGAATTGTATGAGGCCAATAACGGAATGACCAATGTCGACTCCGATCTGAACAGTTACGGGAAAGATGCAAAAAAAACTTCCCTCGACCTGTACCCTGAAAAGGGAAATGACTATTTTGAACATATCAGCATTGCCGAAAGCGATGTGAAGGACAAAATCTCCATGGCCGGGGAACTTATCGCCAAAGCAGATGCCATTAACCTTACCAGGATGAAAGGATCCTCAAAAAATCCTTTTATCAGGATCGGCTGGAACGGGAAATTCAAAATTGTAAAGGAAAAAGAGCGGGGAGTGGTTGATTATGGCGAATTCTCATTCACGGCAATCAATTTCCTTTTCGATAATATATTGAATTACTGGAATGATTTCCTGTGTACACCCTCCACTACCACCATCCCTGAAAATACCGATCCCTATTATGTCACAAAAGTGCATCCGCAGTTGGCTGTTGTGAAAGACAACAAAGATCCCGAAAAACTGGGCCGGATCAAGGTATGGTTTGCATGGATGCCTGATGATCAGGTTTCCCCCTGGATCCATATGATCACTCCTTACGCAGAAAAATCTTCCGGCTTTTATTTCGTTCCTTCCATAGGTACCGCTGTTCTTGTGGGTTATGAAGCGGGCGACATTGAACGTCCGTTTTGTATGGGAACCCTTTATGAAAAAACCCTGCCGCCCGAAGCTGCCTGGGCAGGCAATTTCAACGACGACAATGCAAAAATCCATGCAATCAGGACTTTCAGCGGCAATACTGTTGAATTTCACGATGCCGATGGGGAGGAAAAAATCAGGATTTACGATGCCGGAGAGGAAAACGAAATTGTATTAGACAGCGCCAACAAAAATCTGAAAATAAAGGCCAGCGGCAGTATGAATATCGAGGTTGCCGGAACCTTGAATATCAGTGCCAAGAACATTAAGATTTCCACCGAGGAAAATTTCACCCAGCAAGCACAGGGGAAAGCCTCCATGTCAGCCGACATGGATATTGAAATCAATGCTGCCGCTAACTATAAGATCAACGCCGCCCAGAACCTGGAATTGCAAGCGAATGGCGGTTTAAAAATAAACTCCGACGCATCTGTGGAGATCAGCGGCCTTACGCTGAAAGCTGATGGGAAGACCAGCGCTGAACTTTCATCGGCGGCGCTGGCAGTAGTAAAGGCAGCTATGGTAAAAATCAATTAATGCTCAGCTTTAGGAAGTATGTTCCCTGCCGCGAGAATTGGTGATATGCATGTTTGTCCGATGGTTACCGGGTTGGTTCCACATGTAGGCGGACCTGTGATGCCTCCGGGCTGGCCGACGGTTTTGATTGCCGGCATCCCGGCTGCACGGGCTACCGACATGGTCACCTGCACCGGCCCTCCCGACGTGATCATTATGGGATCCTCTACCGTTCTCATTGGCGGAAAGCCTGCCGCAAGGGTGACCTCCACCACTGCCCACGGCGGAACCATCACCCTGGGCGCTCCTACTGTGCTTATCGGGGGACCATCAGTGGTCCTGAATATCAAACCCCTGGTGGTAAAGACCGGCCGCCTGGCTTCTTTCAAGGATTGGCTCAAATGTGCCTTCTCCAAGGAATATAAATTCAGCGACCATATTACTGTAAAGGGAGACCTGGCTTTCCGCCTGGAGACAAGAGAAAACCTCCGTAAGCTCTATGGTACCAATTCCGGCAGAGCCTTGCTGAACTCCTTGGAAACCAGCGGCAATAGCGTTAAAATCCATGAATGTGCCCACGGGAATGACGCTGCGGGGGATGGCCCCAACTGGGCCGATCCGGACCTTTTCAACGGACGTGGAAAAGATGCCTACGTCAAGCACAATCCGTACGGCGGTCCTTTATATAATAACGGCTCTGCCTGGGACAATCCCGATCCTGCTGTTACCCTGGGACATGAACTCACCCATGCCAGCCATATTGCCAACGGCAATTTACCGGGAGATATCACTAGCGGAAGTAAGGTCCCCAATGATCCTGTCACAGGATTGCCTTTAAACCGTGCACTTGAAGAACGGAGAACCACAGGACTGCCGGGCGATGCCGCCCATAACCTGCCCGATTACTCGAATGAACCCTTTTCGGAAAATGCCATACGCAATGAATTGGGCGAACCTCCAAGAACCAGCTATCTTAATCCGGATCAGAATTTATGGTAACCTTGTATATCATGATCGCAATCAACCTGCCTTTGGTTTTACAAACCAGCATCGTCAGAGAAAAGAATAACTTCTCCATCACCTATACCATACGGAATGATTCGGAGAAGCTGGTTTATCTGACCAACCTGAACGTGCGTTCCACCGATGAAAAAGGAGCGGTGCCTGACCCCTCCGTGGTTGAAATATTCCCGGAAAAGGATAAGCTGCACATCAGCAAAAGAAAACCCGTGGATCCTTCCGACCGGTTTTACACCCCTAAGCCTTATTACGTTACCCCTTTGCCGCCAGGTGACACCTTTCGCGAAACGGTGTCGTTGCCGCTTCCAATCCTGCTGATGGCTCCTGAAATTAAAGAAAAAAAGAAAAGGGAGTGGCTGAAATTTGACAAAATTTACTTTAGCTGTGGCTATTTCATCGGAAATGAATTCATCGAAGCAAAAGAAAAAACGGTTGCCGGGAAACGGGTATTTGTACTGGCTGCAACCGACCGGATAAAAAACCTTCAGCCTGATGAAAAAGTTCCCCCCGCCGAGGAATTATATATAACCTCCGGGATAATTACGGTTGAAAAACCTGTGGAAGTGGTGATCGATACACCGGGAAAATAATCCGCTTCTCGCTCCTCCCGGGGAAACACATCATCATCGTTTCCAGAATACCCGGTATAACCCTGGCCAATCGTTCCACCGGGAGAAAATCACCGATCTCTTTGCCCCCTGTCCTGAAGGCCAGGGATCGTAAACCCTCACCAGGGTTTCCTCTCCCGATGCGTTGATTCCTCCCCGGATACCCGCCAGAACCACCCAATGACCTTCACTGCCTTCCCCCTGAAAAAAAGTACGGGGATTCTCCGGTATCTCTACCATGGCCGGACCTTCGGCCAGGATGGGGTATATGGCGGCCGGCGTCAGTGACTGGGAAAAAAGCTGATACTCCAGTCCAAACGCAAAAGCAAATTCTTCCATCTTTTCATAAGCTGCCTGATAGGAATATTCCGGGTAATTCCTGAGCCCTTCCTCAGAGAACAGGGTTGAAGGAACCCGGTTAATCACCTCCGGAATACTCGATTGGGTAATCATAGCGGTACAGGCTGCATAACACTGGCTGTCATTTTCCTGTGCAATGAAAGGAACCTGGTGCAGTATCGGCCAGATTTCCTCAGTACCCATTAAAGCATTCCAGGTGGTGGCCTCCACCACGCCGTCTTCAATCAGCCATTCCGACCGCTGGAACTCCATCACCGCCCTTTCTGTTTCTTGCCCGAAAAACCCATCCTCAGGCAACCAGAAAGAGGATATCTGCCGCCGTTTCAGTTTCATCTGTATCTCTTTTACCGGCTTACCCGAAGAACCCAACTTGTACTCAATCCTGGCCATTCTGATCTGTAAGTATTCAATAATGTAAATTTAAAAAGAATTACGCTAAGAATTTCAGGTATTCAGCAAAAATCCTGATTTTAAGGGAGGATGATTTGCAGATACTCCATGAATAAATAGGCTTTCATTATAAAAATAATGATAATAAAAGGATTGGATTATATTCTATTCTTTCCTATTTTTACAAAACCATTGTGAAAGAAATATAAAATATGAGTTCTACGGGTATGACATTGAAAATTGCGGCCCTGGTTGCTCCCATGATATTTGCAGGGGGCATTTTTATGGTTTTGTTCAAACGGATTAAAGCTCTTAAAAAATATGGAATTATCTCCATGCTTTATGTTCTGCTGATTTCCATGCTTCTTGCCATTCCCACTCTTTTGAACCTGTTTGAATTGAACATCCGGGATATCCTCCTGCTTGTTTTTGCGCAGGTCTTCATTCTGTTGCTGGGTATTCTGCATGTGAGCACGACAAAATCTACCCTGCCCTGGTACAGGGATCAATCTTTCAGCATGCAGTTGCTCTTTGTCATTTGCATCTTGTTACTTGCCTATTTTTTCAGCAACCTGTCGCTCTCGTTTTTATCCGGTGCGAGGCTGCACATTGTATGGTATTTGTCATTGCTCTGGTTTTTAATTCCGGTTCTTTTAAATCAGACCGTTGAAGAACTGCTGAAAGTTCCTCCCAGGGTTTATAAGGAGTGGTATTATCCTCTCGGGCAGAGTATAGATGATCCAAGTGATGAAGAGCTTGAAAATCCGATTGTGATCAGCTTTATTTTCAGAAAGAACGAAAACAGCCAGGAGCTTACCACGTTCCGGGCCAAGGCGCCCATTGGAATGAAGCTGGGCCGTCTGTTTTACTTTTTCATCAACGATTATAACAGTAGGCATCCCGAGGGGCTGATCTCATTCCTGGATGAGGAGCGTGAACCCTGCGGATGGGTATTTATGAAGAAAAAGAAGTCTCTTTTTGGAGGGGAGGAGGCTTTGGATCCCGACGACCCGATTTATATCAACAGCATCAGGGAAAACGATATTCTGCGATGCTATAGAATCAAGAAAAACGAAAAGGAATAAAAAATGGAACCATTGAATAAAAAAGAGCGGGCCAACGCATTCAAAAAAGTGATCGGTTTTTTTGTGCTATCCTTTGCGCTGGCCATTTTTGTGGGATTCACCACCATGAATGTCAATAAACTGGCTGAATCAAAATCGATGAACGAGCTTAAAAAGCTCAAGGATAATCTGAAGTTCCAGCAGGACATTTTTGCCCCGAACATCGATCAGGCCACAAAAATAATGGCCAAAGTTCCAGTGGCAAAAGAATCGGGTGAAAACAGCGAAATCCTTCACCAGGACATTGCCACGCTGCTCAGCACCACAAAAAACAGCACATCTACGGATGAATCCTGGGAATCGAAGATGTATCAGAACATTCTGAAAGTATATTCCGACCTGCAGCTTGCCTATAAAGAACAGACAAAACTCAAAGAGCAGTTGGATGACTGCATGAACAACACCCAGGGAAGCGATGTTCAGCTTCAGCGATGCCTTGACGAAAAAAGGAGTCTTCAGAATGAACTGACCATGCTGAAACTTACCGGGGGAGGCGGAGGCGGCGGAGGAAACACCGCTGAACTTGAAAGAAATCTGAGAAATGCCAATGAACAACTCCGGCAGTGCAAACTGGAAAACAAAAGCCTTCTGAGTGAAATTACAAAACTGAGAAACAGGTAGTCTCCCCTTTTATCCGACAATTATGAATCCTTACCAGGATCCCGGGCAACAGGTCAATAGTTCGAAAACGGCAGCGATCATGATGGTCCTCCTTCTGATCGTTGTTGGCTCTGTAGTTGTTCTTATTTACTTTTTCAAACCGAAAACCAAGGATTTTGACACCAAAACCGGAGAGGTAAGAAATACCCCGAAAGAACATATCGAAGCCATCGATCCCCAAATCCTTAAAATATCCAATCTCTCGGCAGAGATAGAACTTTTCGATGAGCTTTTCGATGAGCTTGTCTACGCTGAAACCCCTGATGTCAACAGGATCGGTGACTTTGTGAGCCATTACCACGATTTTTCCTCTTTGTATGCCGCTGATGGGGAAAGGCTGAAAACAACCGTGACGGGTGAGGATGAGGATACCACCATAATAAGTTTCGCCCGCCAGAACAGGTATCTGAAAAGCAGTATATCAGCACTGCTCCTCTCCATTGAAAAGAAGAAAAAAGTCTTTATGACCATTCCTGTTACCTTTCCCATGGAAAAAAATGTTGCCAGGATTGTATCAGGATTTGGCCCGCGCCAACATCCCATCCTGAAGGAAATGAGGATGCACAGCGGAATTGACATTGCCGCTCCGGTCGGTACAGCGGTAGTGGCAGCAGCCAGTGGAAAAGTGATTCTGACCGAAGAAAAGCCGGGTTACGGCCGAAACTGCATCGTAGAACACCGGTTTGGTTATCAAACCCTGTACGGGCATCTGGTGAGGCTCGTGGTAGGCAAAGAGCAGTGGCTCCAGAAAGGAGATGTGGTTGGGTACGTGGGAAACACCGGACTGAGTGAAGCTCCCCATCTCCATTACGAAATCAGGAAGAACGGGAAACCCCTGAATCCTTCCTTCTTCATTTTTGAGGGGCTTAATAAGGAGGAATACAAAGAGATTATTACCCTCGGATCAAAAATCAACGAAGTGCTTTCGTTCTGAAAGAATCCGGCACACAGATTGGAATAGAAAAAATAAAAAAGCCGGAAATTCTCCGGTTTGGATGCTCCCTGGATAATCCGGACCATGCTGACCCCCAAATCTGGATTATGAATCGACCTTTTTAAGCTGATTTTTCTTTATTTTTACAACTATGATTAATTCATCAGGGATGAAGTCAGTTTTAGTTAGTGTTATTTCCGCTCAAACATTGCCGAATTTTCTGTTGATTAAAGAACTGAGGGGATTGTATTCCAGTATGGTTTTTATATCCACCATGGAAATGGAAGGCAGGGGTAATGATTCGATGAGCAGGAGCAGGTGGATAGAGAGGGCTGCAGGGCTTGCTGAAGGCTCCACACCCCGTGTCATTGTGAAGGAAGACTCCTGGCTTGATATTCAGCAGAAACTGCAGGATTTTTTTTCGGATCAAAACACCTCTTATGCAGTAAATCTTACCGGGGGGACAAAAGTCATGACTCTGGCAGTGTTTCAACATTTTGCTAAAGACGGGAATTCGATATATTATGTTCCATTCCCCAAAAACGAATACTGTGAACTGTTCCCAAACATTCACAACCAAGCCCTCAGCATCAGGTACAGGTGTACTTTATCGGAATACCTTGCAGCACATGGTCTGTATTTCATTTATAATAATGAATTGTGTAAGGATAAAAAAACTACACTCGATTTTTTTAATAGAGTAAAGAGGAAACAGTTTAAAATCAACGAAATAGATGATATCAGGAATGCACATCAACTGAGTTCTCCTGAGGACAAAAAATATTATTCCGGGGGATGGTTTGAGGAATTTGTATACCACTTCATTCGAAAGAGTTTCAAGGTATCGGAAAAGAAAATCGCCTTGAACGTAAATTTATTTCGGAATCTTGATGACGTTGAAGCTGACAATGAATATGATCTCATGTTTGTTGATGAGAATACACTATATGTTATTGAATGCAAAACTTCAGCGGGGAATAGTCCCGTAAATGCCAGAAAAAACCTTGACAACTTTCTCTACAAACTGGGAGCAATCACTCGTGATTTCGGACTAAATGTCAAGTCATATGTTTTTACGCTTACCAGTTTCAGAGATTCTGAAAACAAGATAAAACTTCAGGTTGAAAAACGGATGCGTATTTTAGGAGTAAAGGGAATTTTTGATCAGGTTTCCTTTAATAATCCGGAAGAGATTATTGTTCAATTAAAAAAGAAAGGACATGGATGAAGTATTGCTTGTCAGTCTGCTAAGTGACCAGACCATACCTAATGTGCAGCTTATCAATCAGTTTATTAGCCAGGTAGATAAATATTTGTTTATTTCCACATCCTTGATGGAAAAGAAGAAAGTGGGAACCTGGATAGTAAAAGCTTGTGGTTTTGACATAAAAGAATCCAAGCCCAGCAATATACCGGAGTCTTTTACGCGCCATTTTTTCGACCTTTATGTAAGTGGAAAATTTGAATCCATTTTGAAAACGCACCTTGACAGGGCAAAGCTATTCAATATTAAAGTTATAGACCGGAAAATGTTGACCAGTGGCAATTCTTTGAGCAGTTATTTGGGTATCTTTTAAATGTAAATAGATGTTAATCAACTTGTCAAATCATCCATCAAGCGGGTGGAATGCAGTGCAAAAAGAAGCTGCTTCTGTTTACGAAAATATTGTGGATCTTCCTTTTCCTAAATTGGATCCCTGGTGGTCAATAGAGGAAATAGATCAAATGGCAGCTATTTATGAAATGAAGGTTGCTGAAATAATGACGAATAAAAGCTCCGGACAAAATGTTGTCCACCTTATGGGTGAACTGACATTTTGTTTTGCCCTTTCTAAAAAACTTCAGAAAAGAGGGATCTTATGCATAGCCTCAACAACCGAAAGGATTGTCGTGGAGAATGGAACCTCAAAAATTTCTGAATTCAGGTTTTGCAGATTTAGGGAATATCCCCGGTTGTGCGATTTTAATCAGAACTCAATAAATGAGCATTAGTTTATAAATGAGTAACAAAACCGGGAGGCGGGTTTCCAATCACCCGATATTGTATTAGATATGTTAATGGATTGAATATCGACAGTAATTATTATCAATACTTTACTATGGATCTAATAATCAATTCATTTGGCACGACCCTGACCAAAGACAATGATACTTTTGTTATCCTGCACGAAGACGGGAAGCAGCGCGTGCATCCTGACGGGATTAAAAGCATTTCGATCAGCAAGGGTGCGCAAATTACCAGCGATGCGGCCATTATGGCCATCGAACATGAAATTGATGTGCTTTTTGTGGACAATACCGGCCGACCTGTCGGCCGTCTCTGGAGCCATAAATACGGCTCGGTATCTACAATCAGGCGCGGACAGCTCGACTTTAGCCTGTCAAAAAACGCCATCACCTGGATCAAAGGGATCGTCGTCAGCAAGCTGGAGAACCAGCAGGCCGTACTTTTGACCCTGAGAACCAAATCTCCCGAAGAAGAAGCGATTGTTAAAAAGTCGATTGGAAGGATTGAGGATTACCGCGATAAGATCAAGTCGCTACAGGGAGAAGTGGTTCCCGATGTCGCTCCCTCCCTGCGGGGATGGGAAGGAGCCGCTTCACGCATATACTTTGATTGCATCAACCACTTTCTTCCCGAAAAGTTTCAGTTTTCGGGAAGGCAGCAGCATCCGGCGACCGACCTTTTCAACTGCCTGCTGAATTATGCCTACGGAGTTCTGTACGGCAAAATTGAAGGGGAGTTAATCAAGGCCGGAATTGATCCGTATGTAGGAATCTTCCACCGTGATGATTACAACCGCCCTGTGCTGGTTTTTGATGTCATTGAGCTTTACCGGGTATGGGCCGACTATGTGGTCATTGCCCTGGCCATGCAGGGCGCCGTCAATGAGGACGGTTACAGCGTGCGGGATGACGGTTCCTTCTGGCTGGAAGGATTGGGTAAAAGAATCCTGATTCAGTCGCTGAATGATTATCTTGATGAGCTGGTCACCATTAAAGGGGTTTCGCGCAGCCGGAACAGCCATTTGGCCTTGTATGCGCAGGATTTGGCACGCCTTTTCAAAAACCACACTCAATAACAAATGCTATGCTTCAGGCCGGAAAATCTATCACACAAAAAGATGATCTGCTGAAAAAGGTGCAGCCCGAATACCTTTACCATTCAGTGGTGAATCCCAAACCGGAAATAGCCGCGGCCATCAGGCAACTCCGGTTGCTGAGGACCATTGATCCGAAACAATATGCTTTCCGGAAAAGGCAGCTTCCTTATGTGACCTGCGGAATCTTCAATCCGCCTGTCAGAAAAACCGAAAACTTTGGATGGATCAACCATTTCATTCTGGATCTGGATCACCTCGAATCGAAAAATTTGCTATTGAGTGATCTGCGTCATAAATTGACTGCTGATTCAAGGGTAAAAATGCTGTTCGTTTCCCCCGGAGAAGATGGGATAAAGATTATGTTTCAATTGAAGGACAAGTGTTACGATGCGGCTTTGTATTCCTTGTTTTACCGATCGTTTGCACTTTTCTTCGCAAAGCAGTACCAGCTTGAGCAGGTGGTCGACAATCTGACGCGGGATGTGACAAGGGCTTGTTTTATAAGTTTTGATCCCGAAGCCTACTACAATCCCGTGCCGGAACCGGTTGATCTGGAGGCTTTTGTCGACAGGAGTAATCCCTTTGAGGTCAGGGAGCTGAAACACTCCCTGAAAGAACAGGAAAAGGAGATTCCGGGGGTTAAGCAAGATGAGGTTCCGGTCGGTCCCGATGTGGATCAGTGGGCTGCCATCAGGGAAAAGCTGAACCCTTCCGGAAAAACAAAAAAGGAGAAGATCATTTTCGTTCCAGAGGAGATGGAAAAGGCGGTAGAGAAGGTGGCTGAAAGGGTCAGGGAGTTGGATATCGGGATCAAGGAGGTCATTAATATTCATTACGGCAAGAAATTCAGGTTCTTGTATGGTGTGCATGAGGCTGAAATCAATCTTTTTTACGGGAAGAAGGGGTATACCGTGGTAGTTTCGCCCCGGCAGGGAACGCAGCCTGAGCTGAATGAGATCTGTGCACAGGTGGTGAATGAGATTTTTAACGGAGAGTGTGAACTAAAAAATAGAAGTAGTCAATGAATGAAAGTTTATGCAGGCATATGATGAAATTTAAGGTTGGCTGCTTCCTAATGGATGTTTCTCTTACGATGAATTAAACATATGATATGAAGGCGAAGGGCACAAAAACAAGAAAGCCCCGTGATGAAATTACATTCCAGCAACGGATGATGAAACTCCGGAAAGCCGGGATTTCAGGATTGCACGGGTTGCGACAGGGAGGAGGAATTGATGAGCTCCCGTCGCTTCCCGAACGTATAGACAGGGTTTTGGGAGTGCTGAATACACAAATGAATAATCCAAGGCAAATGATTTACTTCATCATGTACGATATCGAAAGCAATAAGGTGAGAACTCTTGTTGCCAAATACCTGATCAGGAAAGGGTGTACCAGGGTTCAGAAATCTATTTTCATTGCCAGTACCGAACGACCGGTCTTTGATGAAATCAGGAAGGATCTGAAGGAAGTGCAGGAGTGTTATGATAATTCTGACAGCATTTTGCTGGTACCGGTATCGACCGATGAGATAAGGGCGATGAAGGTTATCGGGCAGAATATTGATTTTGATCTTGCCCTGAAGAATAAGAATACGCTGTTTATATGATGGACAGGAAGAAAATGAGTGGTGAGTGATTGTTAATGAAGATTCCCTATGGGAAATCTGACCTTATGAAGGGTAAAAAAGTTCTTTGACATGTTGGATAAATGGAACTAAAATTTGAATATATTGCCGTAATTTTGCAGGCTCAAAAAATGAGGGTATTTTTTGTTAAAAATTGTAAAGATTTTTTAAAATCAGGCATTATGTGTTTATTTTTGAGAAGTTTAAAAAGGTAACCGTCGGAGAAGTGGTTCCAGCAAGAGAAGGATTAAGACGGCAATTCCAGCCGACAATGCTTCCGCATTGATTTTGTCGGAGAAGTGGTTCCAGCAAGAGAAGGATTAAGACCCTCGCAAATCAGTCTGATGTGGGCAGACCGCGTGTTTGTCGGAGAAGTGGTTCCAGCAAGAGAAGGATTAAGACTCCCTCCCAGGTGTGGATTGATTGCACTTGTACCAAGTCGGAGAAGTGGTTCCAGCAAGAGAAGGATTAAGACTTTTACAGTGAATGTTGTTTTCATTTCTTTTTTGCCGCAGTCGGAGAAGTGGTTCCAGCAAGAGAAGGATTAAGACATTTGTTGAAGAAAGCAGCCGGTTGAATGTACACCGTCGGAGAAGTGGTTCCAGCAAGAGAAGGATTAAGACTTTAACAATCTTATTAGATTCAAAACCTTTCAGGGAGTCGGAGAAGTGGTTCCAGCAAGAGAAGGATTAAGACTTCGTGTGTTTTTATTTTGAGTATATTGATGTTCAGTCGGAGAAGTGGTTCCAGCAAGAGAAGGATTAAGACATTTGTAAGATATAATGCAAAAGGCAGGAAAACCGGGGTCGGAGAAGTGGTTCCAGCAAGAGAAGGATTAAGACGAACGACCGACCAATTAACCTGTCAGCCAGGTCAGTCGGAGAAGTGGTTCCAGCAAGAGAAGGATTAAGACCCTTAATGTCGTTTTCTAATCTTTTTTCAGAGATTCGTCGGAGAAGTGGTTCCAGCAAGAGAAGGATTAAGACATTTGTTCCTTCATTTTAAAAGTTTACGTTGATAGTCGGAGAAGTGGTTCCAGCAAGAGAAGGATTAAGACCCTACACTAATAGACGAACCATCAGCACAGTTCAGGTCGGAGAAGTGGTTCCAGCAAGAGAAGGATTAAGACTTTGCACCAACAATTTCATAGTCCGTAAATTCGCCGGATGTCGGAGAAGTGGTTCCAGCAAGAGAAGGATTAAGACCGGTTTTCGGCAATTCCAGCCGCCAATGCTTCGGCATGGTCGGAGAAGTGGTTCCAGCAAGAGAAGGATTAAGACCACCACCCATAATTTCGTAATCCACAAATTTGCCCGATTGTCGGAGAAGTGGTTCCAGCAAGAGAAGGATTAAGACCGCTCCATCTTCACAGACTAACCTGATGTGGGCGGTGTCGGAGAAGTGGTTCCAGCAAGAGAAGGATTAAGACTCAGGACGAATTTATTGAACATCGGACTGTCCTGCCGTCGGAGAAGTGGTTCCAGCAAGAGAAGGATTAAGACGAGTTCATTAACTCCCTTACTTTTTCTGAATCATAGGTCGGAGAAGTGGTTCCAGCAAGAGAAGGATTAAGACAAGAGCCTCGGACTCGATCCTTTTTGCTCTTTCGGTCGGAGAAGTGGTTCCAGCAAGAGAAGGATTAAGACAATCTTGTTTAACATTTATTATTATTATTACTAAGGGTCGGAGAAGTGGTTCCAGCAAGAGAAGGATTAAGACCTTTCGGAGATACCAGCCGACAATGCTTCGGCATGGTCGGAGAAGTGGTTCCAGCAAGAGAAGGATTAAGACCCCTGTTCACTTCAACGATCGTGCATGCGTGCCGATGTCGGAGAAGTGGTTCCAGCAAGAGAAGGATTAAGACGTTTTCTGATTAAACTCATGATACGTAATTAGTTAAAGTCGGAGAAGTGGTTCCAGCAAGAGAAGGATTAAGACCTCACTCATGTTCTGCATCATAGTAACTTGTGTTAGTGGTCGGAGAAGTGGTTCCAGCAAGAGAAGGATTAAGACTCTTTTACGCCACCTTCCACAGCGTCTGCTGTGATTTTGTCGGAGAAGTGGTTCCAGCAAGAGAAGGATTAAGACTCAAAGTTCCCACCGAAATTGAATTTCCATCGTTGGGTCGGAGAAGTGGTTCCAGCAAGAGAAGGATTAAGACAATTGCACTTGTGCCTGTAAGTACAAATTTCCCGTTCAGTCGGAGAAGTGGTTCCAGCAAGAGAAGGATTAAGACGCCAGTGCCTTCAAAGTTCCCACCGAAATTGAATTTGTCGGAGAAGTGGTTCCAGCAAGAGAAGGATTAAGACCCGGCCTCAATTGCGGCCTGAATTTTACTTAACAGTCGGAGAAGTGGTTCCAGCAAGAGAAGGATTAAGACACTTGTTGTCAGGGACTGGTGCGAAGTACAACCCGGGTCGGAGAAGTGGTTCCAGCAAGAGAAGGATTAAGACAATTTTTTGTTGGTTTTCCATAATACATATGAAGTGTCGGAGAAGTGGTTCCAGCAAGAGAAGGATTAAGACTTCATATGTCTGGAGAGGTGAAAATCCATTCTTGTCGAGTCGGAGAAGTGGTTCCAGCAAGAGAAGGATTAAGACGATTGACACATGATCGATGATCCTGGACTTTTTGCGTCGGAGAAGTGGTTCCAGCAAGAGAAGGATTAAGACTATCCCTCGATAGTCGATTCTCTGACTTCCCAGTATTGTCGGAGAAGTGGTTCCAGCAAGAGAAGGATTAAGACGATTTCTTTCTGTCCGTAGAGTTCTGCCCATACAGTTGTCGGAGAAGTGGTTCCAGCAAGAGAAGGATTAAGACTGATCTCTCCCAACTTGTACCTCCTGTTCAACCAAGAGTCGGAGAAGTGGTTCCAGCAAGAGAAGGATTAAGACCTCAGATGGAATCTCCGCACAGGCTGATCGTGATCAGGGTCGGAGAAGTGGTTCCAGCAAGAGAAGGATTAAGACTCAACATCACTTTCCTGATTGACAGTCTTGCTCAACGTCGGAGAAGTGGTTCCAGCAAGAGAAGGATTAAGACGTGGAGCTTTCCGCGACGGATCGACTTTTGAAGCGGTCGGAGAAGTGGTTCCAGCAAGAGAAGGATTAAGACTTATTTTTTGAAGTACATTTGGCCAACCTTACGGGGTCGGAGAAGTGGTTCCAGCAAGAGAAGGATTAAGACCAGCCATGTAAAACCTTTCACAAGCACACAGCCCAGTCGGAGAAGTGGTTCCAGCAAGAGAAGGATTAAGACCTGTGTATCAACATCTTATAATTGCTTCCAGAAAGTGTCGGAGAAGTGGTTCCAGC
>DBPT01000016.1:46972-76364 GCA_002304925.1 Prolixibacteraceae bacterium UBA1413 | reverse complement strand
GTCGAAAAAAGGGGAGTATCATAGTATGACAAAGCTCTTTCGGCTTTTGAAAAAGCAATTGAAGATAATTTTGATAATTCAGAAACATTCTTTTATGCGGCAATTTGTTTATTACAAGGCAATAAAGCATTTCTGACACAACGCCCAACAATTGACAAAATTGAAGAATATATCAATGCTGCATTGATGATTGAACCTAAAGGAATTTACTATTACTTCCGGTCATATATCAAGTATGACTATTTTAATCGTAAATTTTTCAACACAAAACCAACATATCAAGAAGCTTTACAAATGGCGACTGACAACGGAGTTTCAGAGTTCGACAAAGAACAACTATTTTCAATTTTAGGTGTACCAAGACCTGACTGTATTTGACAAAAAAAAGACGTAAAACAATGAAAATAAAAAAAGTTCAGCAGGTAACAAAGGCTATATGCAATAAGGGTTTCAGAGGTAATTCAAACATTCTACCCCGCATAAAATTTCGTGTTAGTGGAGAGGAAAGTAGCCCGCAATCCCTTACTGCATATAGCCTCAACCGTTACCGCTAATCCTCCCTATACCAGAACCATTGACTACCCAAGCTAACTAAAGAAGATTTAGTTTTTGTAACATCTTGATTATGAAACAATTTCTTAAACGTTAGTCAGAATGCGATAACAAATATTGAAAAAGCTTGTTTATAGGTAAATTATTATTTACCTTTGTACTGTAATATCTTATTAGCAGACAATGAAATGTTCTGAGCTATATAAGATCCTGACTAAAGACGGTTGGTACCCTGTTTCACAAAAAGGTTCGCATGTAAAACTCAAACATGGCAAGAAATCAGGCATGATCATCTTCCCAAATCATGGTAGTCAGGAGGTCGGTAAAGGGCTTGAGAGAAAGATACTCAAGGATGCAGGTTTGAAGTTGGAAAATTAATAAAGGTGATGGAGATGAAAACAACGAACAAAAAGATTAAAATGATAGTGGAAAAAACAGATACTGGTTTTTCTGCCTTCTCTAAAGACTATCCTATCTATACTACTGGCAGGACAATTCCTGAATTAATTGATAATGCTCTTGAAGCTGCAAATCTCCTTTTTGAAGAAGATGACACTCGCATTGAACAAGAGAACCTTAAGTTTGAAATTGATTTTAAACAGTTCTTCCAGTACTACAAAGTAATTAACGCTAAGTTTCTCGCCAATAAGATTGGTATGAATCCAACCTTACTTTCTCAGTATGTACAGGGTCGTAAGAAACCATCTGATGCACAAACTGAAAAAATACTGCTTGGAATTCATCAAATTGGAAAGGAACTATCAGAAATAAACCTTATACACAGACCTTAATAAAGGGCACTGGCTATAACAGGTCGGTATATGTCATTGGAACAGGGATGAGTGTTCCGGAGAGGAAAATTGTTGAGAATATAAGCAGAAAGAGAAAAGAGGATATTTTAGCTCCGGATTTTTTGGTTTTGCTCATTGCAATATATACGATAAGGAGTATTAAAATGATGACACCGAAAATGATTAAGGCTTTTTCACTGCTTTTGTCATTGCTTTGAGTTTCAATGGCAAAAGATTTTTCATCAAGCACTTTACCTGTTGGGTCTGTTAAAGACAGTGTAACCGTCGGATCCTTACAATTATTTTTTACTTTAACTTCCAAATTGGTTTGGGGACCAGAATAACCACTTTCATACACTTTTTCTATCTGTTCAGCGCAATTATTCCCCCGACCATCTTTTAATAATGCTTTTAGGGTAATATCAGAAACTTTAGTTTTACGACCTTGCCTGGAACCTGGGTAACTGTCGGCTGAAGGAGTAAAGGAGAAGGTCATAATAGCTGTCTCGCCGAAATATACTATCCACTACTTCTCCTTCAGAAACTCTTCCACATTCACTCCGGCTTGTTTTAGTATTGCATTCAGCGTTCCTTCTGGTACATCTCCGGGGTGATTCGGTATTGTTGTATACTGGTTGGTTAATGGATTGTACCAGATTTCATGGCTCCCAGCCGTCTGTCGAAAAAACATAAATCCGAATCTTTTAAGGGTTCGGATAATCTCCCGATACTTGAAACCTGAAAGTCATCCCATTTCACAATCCTACAACGAGGGGATAATCAAAACTATCGGAAAAAGAAATAAATTCAGAAATATCATTCCCCTGTGCCTCAATGAGCTTTTTTGCCACATCTCTGGCTATTTCGATGGTCTCAGCAATGGTCCTTCCCTGCGCAACAAGACCCTGGACACTCTCCGAAGTTGCCAGGTAAAATCCCTCAGGTAATTTTTCTATGTGTAAATTTACAATGCGTTCCATCTCTTTTTTACAAAAAAAAATAATTAACGGGAATTTACTTACTTCAGGGATCCATCCTTTTAAACTCGTTCTCAGGCTCATTCAAATATCACATCATTCTTACCAAAATCCACTATTTTCCGGTTATTTCCAGCACAATGACTTCGGATCGGGAGCTGGTGCGGATGGGAGGGCCCCAGGTACCTACCCCCGGGGAAACGTAAAAATGGGTCTTCCCTATCTTCCCGTAGCCTGTGCTGATCTCAAAGATGGCTTTGGTGATGAAGTTGAATGGCCAGAGCTGGCCGTGGTGGGTGTGCCCCGACACCTGCAGGTCGACCGGGTTCCGGGCCACTTCCGCAAGGTGATAGGGTTGGTGGTCCATCACGATAACCGGACGGGCAGTATCGCTGCCCGACAGCAATTCGCCCATACTTTTCCGCTTTTTCTGATTCATCCGCTCCCCGGTGAGTTCCTCCCTTCCGGCCAGAACAACCCCCGAAGGCAAGGTCACCGCGCTGTCGCGCAAAACAGTAATCCGGTGATCACGGAGGTATTGCGCTGCCTCCGCGGCATTCCCGTAAAACTCATGATTTCCCAGGATAGCGTAAACCCCCTCCTTCGCGCGGAGATTTTTCAGAAGGTCGCCCAGATTATTTTTGATGACCGGTCCCAACTCCTCATCAAAAATATCTCCGGCCATCAGGATCACATCAGCTTCCTGCCGGTTCATCAGTTCCACCAGTTTCCCGAGCCGCCCGTTGGCAATCGTGATGCCCAGGTGGATATCGGAGACCAGCAGGGCTTTGTAGGTTCCTCCCGGCACCACCTTGTCTAATACCACGGGCTGCCGCACCACTTTGGGATTCCGGGCGTTGAAAAAGCCCGCCAACAGGATCAGGGCGGTCATCCCATAGACGCCTGCTGTGATCCATCGTCCCTTTTCACTCGCCCACGGAAAAGAAAAGAACCCCTTCATACCGAAAATATGACTTACACCCCTGAGCAGGTCAACAAGCAGGAACAACAGGGTCAGGTAGACCATGGCCCCCAGCCAGAGGGAGCCTGCTTTGATCACCACCTGAGCCACACCCCCGGCGCCGGTGCGCTCCAGGATCCTTCCGGCCATATAGCCCAGAGCCACCATCCAGAAGAGCAGGATAAACCCCCACCGGAGGGGCTGTTCCACAGGAAACAGGTTCCGGGTACGGTAAAAAATATAAAGGTTGACCAGCGTCAACACCGTGATGACGATAAGAAAAAATATCATAAAAAAAGGATTCATTTTCATAGTACCTGTTTCCCGGAATACCGGCCAAAGAAAACCGGTTCCATCTTTCCAAAAATAAACAGGATTTCCCCATCAAAGTTTAATATTCAAAGATTAATCGTGCAAAGCAGGGAATTTCGGATCTGTCAGGGATAAAACCGAGAAACGGCATACTTTTTTAACTATCTTGGTAGTCTGATGAAAAAGAAATGGTTCTTAGCCGCCACGATGATCCTCCTCCTGTCGATGCAGGCCAGGGAAGCCTGCAGCCAGGCGACCGGTATGGAAGGGAGCGGTCCGGTAGGCTTTGCTTCCGTCGATGGCGACGGTTTTTCGGGGCCGGTCACCGGCGGCGGGGATGCGCTCACCAGCAGCAACGTGGTAACCATCAACGGACCCGGGGAGTTTCCGAAACTGGTTTATCTCCTCTATGACCGTATCAAAGCTTACAAGAACCAGTCCGGCAACGGCACAGCCCGTTACGCACCCCTGGTCATTATCCTGGAAGAGGGCATTTATCGAGAAGCCGCGGAAGTACCCAACAGCGGAAGTGTCTGGGGGAACAGCATGCTGGCCATCCAGGAACAGGGCGACCTGACCGTCATCGGCCGGGGGGATGTTGTGCTGAATTTCGGCATCAACGTAAAACGATCGTGGAATGTTCTCATCCGGAACATCACTTTTCAGGATTATTACGACGACGGCATCAACATCGGAGAACCGGAGACCCATCATGTGTGGGTGGACCACTGCACATTCGGGCACCCCGCCACCCGTCCGGCCAACAAGGATCACCCCGACGGCGGCATCGACATCAAGGATGGCGCCAGTTACATCACCGTTTCATGGTGTCATTTCCGCAACAGCTGGAAAACCGGACTGGTGGGGCACTCCGACAAGAACGGGGCGGCCGATACCGGCCGGCTGAAGAGTACCTTTTACATGAATTACTACCAGAACACCCATTCGCGCCATCCGCGGGTGAGGTTCGGCGAGGTACATGTCCTGAACAACTACTACGAAGGGGTCACCAATTACGGCATTGCCGCGGCCAACCAGGCCCGGGTGGTCGCCGAAGGAAACTTCTTCCGCAATACGGTATGGCCCATGTATGCCGACCGCACCAAGAGCGATTTTACCGCCGTTTACGGCCCCTGGAGCTCCGAAACGGGAAACTATCCGGCAGCCGGACTGAAGCAGTCAGGCAACCTCTATGACGACAGCGGACTGACCAGGATTTTTACCTCATCCGACATTAATGTGAACATGCTCAATCCGGGCAACAAATCCATCCGGTTTGACGAGTTGAATCCGGATTCACTTTTCGATCCCCATGCTTATTACAGTTACACCGCTGCCGATGCGTTGGCCGTCCCTGACATGGTAAAAGCCTCCTCCGGGGCAGGAAAAGTCGATTTCTTTGCCAACCCCGTTGCAGTTGAGGAAAGCGCCAATAACCGTCCGCACCTCTTCAGCCTGTACCCCAATCCCGTCCATGACCAGTTCACTGTCGAAACATATGACTCCGGGTTACTGATACTCCGCAACCTTGCGGGAGCACTCCTGTTCAGTACGACGGCTACACCGGGCACCGCCCGCTTT
This sequence comes from Prolixibacteraceae bacterium UBA1413, assembly GCA_002304925.1. GTDB lineage: Bacteria > Bacteroidota > Bacteroidia > Bacteroidales > Prolixibacteraceae > UBA1413. The sequence continues at coordinate 71,190 of DBPT01000016.1, read as the reverse complement.
TCAGCCATAACGTTGAAACTTGATCCTGGTTTTTATTCCGTCACCTTCAGAACCCGGGAACATTCCATCACTGAAAAAATGATTGTCATCTCAGGCCGCTAATATCCTTTCTTTCCCCATATCCTCAGCAGGCTTTTTGATGTCACCCGTTTACGGCCCCTGTTGCACGCTCCCCCGGCATTCCCCTCCGGGATTCACGGGTACAGGTGTTAACGCCGCCATTCGCCCTGGGGTCACCGCCGGATCACTTCTCCCGGGGATCCCCCCGGAGCGGCATCTTCGCCATCTTACGGACTTCCAGGGTGGGATGGCCGAATTCCGTGGTCACCTTCCCCAGCAACAGATAGACCCCCATCCCCTTGAAGGGATAATCCCGCAGAGAATCAGGAAAATGGACCGTATCGAAAAATTCCCCGTACTGGTCGAGGAAGCAGCCGAAATGCATGATTTCCGCCCGCGAAGTCCGCACATATTTAATGGTGACCAGCAAACCCAGCAATTTGATGGTTCCCCCGTCATAATCCGACAGGGTGCCGGCATGGACAGGATTTCGCCAGGTGGTTTGCAGCATGTCGAAAAAGGTCATCGTCACCGGAAATCCCAGCAATTCCAGTTCATCGTAGACGGCCTCAAGGGGTTCCTCCTCAAAAGGAGGAAGCTCGAAACTCTTCCGCGCCTGTGTGAACAACTGATGTTGCACCTGCAAAGTCCGCCTTTTTGTGAGCAACATATGAACTTCCCACAAAAGACAGGCTTTCGGTTTGCCGGTGAAACGCAAAGCCCCGATGCGGATCAGCAGGGTGATCTGTTCTTTGGTCAGGGGTACCCGGCTCACAAAATCATCCAGAGAGTGGAATTCACCAAAACGGCACCGTTCGTCAACGATCATTCCCGATGTCTTCTCCTCCAGGCCGCTCAGCAATGCCAATCCCAGATAGACATTTTTCCCCTCAATAGTTGTCAGCCGGTCGCTATGGTTCACACAGGGCAGTTCAATCGTGGCACCGCAGCGACGGGCTTCATTCACATACACCCAGGTCTGGTAAAACCCCCCGAAGTTGTTGATTACCGCTACCATGAATTCCAGAGGGAAGCGCGATTTCAGGTATAAGCTCTGAAAGCTCTCCACGGCATAGGAGGCCGAATGAGCTTTCGAAAAGGAATACCCGGCAAAACTCTCGATCTGGCGCCACACCTCCGAGGTAAGTTCTGCAGGATATCCTTTGCGATTGCAGTTCTCATGAAATTTCTCCACAATCTTCTGGAATTCAACTCTCGACCGGTATTTACCGCTCATCGCCCTGCGCAGAACATCGGCATCGGCCAGGTCGAGACCGGCGAAATGGTGGCATACCTTCAGCACATCTTCCTGGTACACCATCACACCGAAGGTCTCCTCCAACTGCTCTTTCATCACCGGGTGAAGATAATTGATCGATTCCCGGTCGTGAAACCGCCGGATATACTCCCGCATCATGCCGCTTTTGGCCACTCCCGGACGGATAATCGAACTGGCGGCCACCAGGGCGATGTAGTCGTCGCAACGAAGCTTTTTGAGTAATCCGCGCATGGCCGGACTCTCGATGTAGAAGCAGCCGATGGTCTCTCCCGATTTGAGCTGCTTTTTCACCTGTTCATCGGTTTTGAAATCCTGGATGCGGTGAATGTCAATCTCCAGTTTCCGGTTTTTACGGATGATCTCCACGCTTTCACGGATATGCCCTATCCCCCTCTGGCTGAGAATATCAATTTTTTCAAATCCGATCGATTCGGCCACGTACATGTCCCACTGGGTAGTCTGAAACCCCTTGGGGGGCATATCCAATGCCGTATAATAATTGACAGGTTTCTCCGAGATCAGGATCCCTCCGGCATGAATACTCCGGTTGTTGGGAAAATTTTCCATCAGGGAGCCGATATGGAATATCCTACGGGTGAGGTCACTCTCGTTGAGGTTGTTTTCCGGCTCATTTACCAGCATGTCAATTTCATTTTTGGGCAGCCCATAGACCTTGCCCAATTCCCGCAGGGTCGACCTTCCCTGAAACGTGGTGATTGTTCCCAACAATGCCGTGTACTTTAAACCATATCGTTTGAAAATATAATCCTGAACCTCATCCCGTTCCCTCCATGAAAAATCGATGTCGAAATCGGGGGGAGAAGAGCGCTTCGGATTGATGAACCTCTCAAAATAGAGGTTGAGTTCGATGGGATCGACATCGGTGATCCGCAGACAGTAGGCCACCACGCTGTTGGCGCCGCTGCCGCGACCCACATGGTAAAATCCGCGACCCATCGAATAACGGATAATATCCCAGGTGATCAAGAAATAAGAGGAAAAACCCAGCCTGTCAATGATCTCCAGTTCATGGCGCACACGCTCCAGGGCATCCCCGTTATTGCCGTAACGGTATTTCCAGCCGTCAAGGGCAAGTTTTTCAAGCAGTACCTTGTCGTCATACCTGCTCCCGGTAAAAGTCTGCTTATTCTTGACAGAACCATATTCAAAGCTGATACTCCCCTGATCAAGAATCTGCCGGGCATTTTGAAGCAATTCAGGAAAGTCGGCATACCATTCGGTCAACTTCGGTTCAGAAAGGAAATGCTCGTCACTCGAGGCCAGCATGGTACGGGTAAGTTTACTCAGTAAAATATTCTGATCGATTGCACGCAAATGGCGATGGAGCAGGTAATCATCATGCGAGCCGAAAGTGACCGGAGCCCAGACAACCATCTTCCGGTAATCGTTGCGGTGGTGAAGAATCCTGAGCCGGTTAAGATCAGTCATCCGCACCCCCAGAAACTCGTTCTCACTGAATTGTTCAAGTTTACGGCTTCCAAAAGGAAAGATAAACCAGGCATTGGGCAAAAAAGGAGGCATGTCCTGAAACGGCTTTTTTTCAATAAGGTGGCGGCTTAAAAAATCGTTCAGCTCATAAAAACCTTCGTTGTTCCGCGCAATTCCGGTGTAGAGCATTTGTTGCCCGTTCCTGAACTCAATCCCGGCAAGGGGCTTGATCCCCGCTCCGGCTGACACCTTTACGAAATCCAGAATCCCCGTCGAATTGTTGATGTCGGTCAGCGCCATGGCCCGCACCCCCTTCCGGACAGCCTCCTCCACCAACCGCTCCACGGAAAGCGTACCATAGCATAAACTGAAATAACTGTGACAGTTTAAATACATTTTGACTATATCTTAATCATATCTACGATTATAATATAATCATTTTTAAATAAGAAAATAATAAAGATGAGAATTTTCGGCCACTGATCTTAACCTTCTTCCGGCACCAGTTTCGTCGGACGGAGGCGAATTTGTCGACCGCAGCCCTAAGCCTCTATGACCACCGAAGGTTTACGAAGGTAGATGGCGCAGGTGACAACCTCAACCTGTCAGAATCGCTCATGCCAGGGAATCGGCACATCCTTGATTGCCATTCTGATCCGCCGATCAGGGGGGAAATAGTTGTTTGTACGGTGTTCCAGATTTTTCAACCAACCGAGGGGAACATCCCGGTAAGTCACCAACACCCACCCTTTTCCCGCCTGACCAGCCGGAATCCCCTCCCGATGCAAAAAACGAATGGCATCGGCCAGTTCGGGCATGACACAGGGAAATGCATCCCGCTTCAGGAAAAGGGAATGGGCCAGCGCAGGATGAGGATTAAACTGATCATTGACAGCTGTCGCAACAGTTGTTCCCGGCTGAAGTATGCGAAGCTGTTTTTCAAAAAGGGAGAGTGCAGGGAGCCAGGGTTCCGGAAATAGAAAAATCTCGTTTCCCCTAGCGAGAAAAGTCCACGGCAAACCGGGTTGAATCCAATGGGCAAAGGAGGCAGCTGCTGATTTCCGAACGGGAAGCAACTGTTTCAGGGGAAGTCCCGGGAAGGATGTCGGTCCCGGCATTCCCGGCTTACGGACCACCGCAAGAAAAAATCCTTCGCCAGGGGCTTTGTGGGGGAGAAACTGATAACCGGTAATATTCCTGTACCTGAGGGTGTGAATATTCCAGGCAGGTTCAGGTTTCAGTTCTACGGAAACGGCTTCGGATTCTGTCACCAGCCACTCCATGTTTTTTTCATTTTCCTCCGGGTTCCAGGTGCAAGTGCTATAGATCAGGGTTCCTCCCGGTTTCAGGCATTTCCATGCTTCCGCGAGAATTCTTTTCTGCCGGGCTGCGCACAGGGCTGCATTTTCAGGAGACCACTCCCGGAGTGAAGCGGCATCTTTACGGAACAATCCCTCTCCCGAGCAGGGAGCATCTGTGATGATCAGGTCGAAGAGTTCTTTCACCTTTCCGAAATCCGCCGGATCGTTGTTTGTCACCACCATGTTGGGGAAGCCCCATTTCACGCAGTTTTCGACCAGGATGGCAGCCCTGTTGCGGATCACCTCATTGGAAACCAGCAGGTCTCCCGGCCTCAGAAGGGAGAGCAGATGGGTGGTTTTCCCGCCCGGGGCGCCGCATAAGTCGAGAACCAACGCCCGGGAAGGAAGCTTCAGAGACCTGAAAGCATGCTCCAGGAACATGGAGGCAGGCTCCTGGACATAATAGGCGCCGCCGTGAAACCACGGATCGGCAGTGAACAAAGGCCTTTCAGAGAGGTAATACCCCAAAGAACACCAGGGAACCCGTTCCGCAGGAACAGCTCCATTCCACTTTTCCGGGTTCAGCCGGACTGAAACGGGAGGCACTGCACCCAACGAAATTTCGAAATCCCGGTAACCATCCCCCAGACTTATTTTCATCCTCTCCGCAAAGTGGCGCGGCAGTTCTATCATCTGTCGGAAGTATAATTTAAATTAATGATCCCCCCTTTCCCCTCTTCATTTAAAGTCAGGCGTTTAAATTAAAAAAAAAACGTGATTTTAACCGACATTGAAATAAAATAACTATCATTGCACCTGATTTGAGTATTGACAGCAGCATGTCACATTTTACTTTCACAGCTTCACCGTTTGAAAAGTTTTATCCGGCCTAACTGTTATCAACCTCATCACCACTAATTAATTATCAATTTATTTATTTAAATGAACATTTACATTTCAAACTTAAGTTTCGATGTCAATGACAGCGATTTAAGAGAGTTGTTTGAAGAATACGGCGAAGTTTCTTCAGCGAAGGTTATCACCGACAAGTTTTCAGGAAAATCGAGAGGTTTCGGTTTTGTGGAAATGACAAATGATGAAGATGGCCACAGGGCTATCGAGGAGCTGAATCAAGCGGAATATGATGGAAAAACCATCAATGTATCAGTGGCCAAACCACGCGAAGACCGCCCGGAGAGGAAGCCTTACGGTGGTGGTGACCGTGGTGGCAACCGTGGCGGTTATGGTGGCAACCGTGGCGGTTATAGTGGCAATCGTGGCGGTTACGGTGGTAACCGGGGTGGGGACCGTGGCGGGGACCGTGGCGGGGACCGTGGCGGTTACAACAAATACTAATGAGTGATCTGTTACCCTGGTTCAGGGTACATCTGACTAATAATCCGGCATAACGAGCCGGATGTAAACGGGGCTGACGGCCCCGTTTATTTTTCAGATTCCCGGCCCGGGAATTGAAGAACAAAAGCAGGTGAGTTTCACGCCCAGTACTTCCCCAGGATGAAAAACTGATAGCAAGTTTTCCTGAAAAATCTTACATTTGACCTGCAAAGAATAACATGAACAGAGTTTTTACCATAACGCTTCTATTTGGGTTTCTGTTCTGCGGGACAGCACGCGGGCAATTATCATCAGGAGGAACTCCGCGGAAGATCGCTCCTTTGAAACGGGGCACGGCGGACGTGGTGACCATGCCGGCTGTCAGCAACGAATTCCTCATGTGGCAAAGCCGCCAGATACAAGAGGAAGCCGGAGGTTTAAAGCCCCTTCGTTTTGCGCATACCTTTGAAGTTCAATTTTCCCCGTCGACCCATGGCTCCTGGAACCTTTCTGAAGACGGATGGCACATCTGGCAATTCACCATCCGGTCGGAAGGAGCCCTCTCCCTCAACCTGATTTTTGAAAGATTCGCACTTCCCGGCCAGGCGCGTATGTATCTCTTCACTTCCGGGCAGCAGTTTGTTTCAGGGGCTTTCACTGCCCGGAACAACAGCGAATCAGGGATTTTTTCTGTTTCCCCGCTTCCGGGAGACGAACTCACCGTTCAATATGAGATTCCGGAACATGGCACCAGTGTTGACGATTTTGTAATCACGGCTGTCAACCACGATTTTCTGGGAATTCTGAAATATGTGGACGAGCGAAGACCCATGGGCATCATGGCAGAATCGTGCAATCAGGATGTGAATTGCGCCGTCGCTGACCGCTGGAGGGCCGTGCAGAACAGCGTTTGCCGGATCATGGTCCAGGGCAGGGATCTCTGTTCGGGAGCCCTGGTCAACAATACGGCAAAAAATGCAAAGCCCTATGTTCTCACGGCAAACCATTGCATCAGTACGTCGCTCAAAGCCAACGGATCCCTGTTTCTTTTCAATTACGAAAGTCCCTATTGCGGTCCCCTCGACGGCGATGTCAGCCATTCCCTGTCAGGCAGCAAACTGAAAGCCACCCTCGATAGTCTCGATTTTTCACTCGTGGAACTTTCAACGCCACCGCCCCCCTCCTTCCGTCCTTACTATGCCGGATGGAACAGGAGTTCCATACAGCCCGACACCATGGCATCCATTCACCACCCCCAGGGGGATATCAAAAAAATCGCCATTGATTATCAATCTCCTGCGATATCATCATTTCAGTCCGGTTTTCTGAAGAACGGATTCCGGAAGGTTCAGCGATGGGATGCCGGCACTACGGAAATCGGATCTTCCGGCGGGCCTCTCTTCAACAGCGACAGTCAGCTGACCGGAACACTGTCGGGAGGTGCCGCCAATTGCGCCAACCCGGTAAATGACTATTTTGCCCGCTTTGACATGGCCTGGAACTACAGATCCGATTCAACAAAACAACTGAAATACTGGCTCGATCCGGCAAAAACAAATCCGACCTCCCTCGACGGTAAACAATTCAACGAAGGGGAAAACCTCTGTGGAACGTATACCCACATGCGAAACGGCGACCATCATGAACTGCTCAGGATGATGGACACCAACGGAGTAAACAGTGGTTACTGGAGCGGAACCAACAATTCGGGGATCACCGAAGTAGCCGAAAAATTCAGCCTTCCGGGAAGAGAAACCCTTCGCGGAGTCTCCCTGGGGATAGGAAAAATAAAAAATGACAATCCCAACAGCTACCTGACAATTAAAATTTTTGACGTTCAGGGGGAAGTCATATCATTGCGAACGGTGGCCGATACTGTTTTTCTGAAGAACTTCTTTCCCGATGCCATGAATCTCCTGGAATTCGCTTCGGCGGTGCAACCAGTGGATACTTTCCTGGTGGCCGTTAACTTAGAAAATATCAGAACCGGCGATACCGTCGCCATTTACCACTCCCTCCGGACCGATGGGCCGGAAAATAGTTTTTTCCTTAAAAGGAACGGTAGCTGGCAGGATTTTTACAGTACCAATCCATCCCGATATCACGGAAACCTGGCAATGGAGTTGCTCGCCTGCAACATCGGGAACCAAAATACGGATACCTTTTCCACACCCGAACCGGACCCGGCGTTTTTTTACCCCACGGTGGTCACTTCAACCCTCCATATCCTGACGAAAGATGATATTGATGAACACTCGCTCTTCGTCTGTAATTTGCTCGGTCAGCAGGTTCCCTTTTACCTGAACCGGATCAGCAGAAGACATGTGGAAATCAACCTCCGCGGGAATACACCGGGAATCTATATCGTAAACGTAGGTAGTGGCGCATTCTCTGCACGCCACAAAATTCTCCTTGTCAGAGACCGTTAAGCATGAAGCAGAGGTTATTATTGATGATTTCCTGGATGCTGGTTATTCAGTCATGCCATCCAGAACGGCAACAACCTGCGGTGCCCGAAGGGAATCATTATGCCATGGGATTTACCATACAACAGGATGAGGGGTATTCCGTGCTGAAGGTCCGTAATCCCTGGGAACAAGCCCGGAATGTGGAGGTGGAATATTACCTGATACCCCGTGGGGACACTCTTCCCGATGGTCTGACGGGCAAAAATATCATCAGGGTACCTGTCAGACGGGTGATCTGTCTGTCCACTTCCCATCTGGCATTTCTGGAAGCGCTGGGAGAAGCGGAAAGCATTTCCGGCATTTCCGGAATCCGCTATGTGAGCAATCCGGAAATCGAGATGCGTATCGCGGAAGGAAAAATCACGGATGTCGGATATGGACCGAACCTCGATTATGAAGGGATCATTCGTCAGAAACCCGACCTGGTAATGGTTTACGGGGTCGACAATGAAATCGTGGGTTTTCTCGACAAGTTCCGGGATTTGGGGATTCCGGCGGTGATCCTGGCGGAATATCTCGAGGAAACCCCTCTGGGAAAAGCCGAATGGATCAGGTTTACTGCCGAGTTTTTCGGGAAAGCGTCAAAGGGAGACTCCATTTTCAGCGAGATCGAAACAAAATACCTCAAGCTGGCGAACAAAGCAGGACAGGCAGATGAACGTCCCTTCGTGATGGTCGGATTACCTTACCGGGATGTCTGGTGGATCCCCGGAGGCAGATCTTACCTGGCCCAACTGATTGCCGATGCGGGAGGGATATATGTCGGCCGGGACAACCCTTCACATGAGAGTTATGTAATCTCTCGGGAAAAGGCCATCACCCTCTCTTCGGAAGCCTCTATATGGATCAATACCGGAAATGTCGCATCCAAAAGCGACATCATCGCCGCCGACAGCCGTTTCAGTCAGTTCCCGCTTTTCAGAAATGCCCGGATTTACAACAACAACAAGCGTTCCACACCCGGGGGAGGGATGGATTTCTGGGAAAGCGGCACCCTTCGCCCCGACCTGATCCTTTCTGACCTGATCAGGATATTTCATCCGGGATTGCTGCCGGAAGAAGAGTTAACCTATTACCGGGAAATCAAATGAGCACACCGGAATTGTTTGTTTCGCGGAAAAGACGGTGCCTCCTTTTTCTTCTCCTGACGGTGGCGGTGGCGCTTTTTTTTATTCTTGACATTTTGTCCGGTTCGGTACTGATCCCTCTCCGGGAACTGTTAACGGCCCTCTGGTCCCCTGAAAGCGCTTCGTCAGAAGTCAGGAGTATCGTTTTTGACTTCAGACTGCCCAAGGCAATCACTGCATTGGTGACTGGCATTGCCTTGTCGGTGAGCGGCTTGCAGATGCAGACCGTTTTCAGGAATCCGTTGGCCGGGCCTTATGTGCTGGGGATCAGCGCCGGCGCAAGCCTGGCAGTGGCCATCTTTGCCCTCGGATTCTCCTCACTTCTGACGACGGGACTCTCCTTAACGGGCAGTTGGTCCCTGGCCATGGTAGCCTGGGGGGGATCGTTCGCCGTAATGCTCCTCATACTTTTTGTCTCCGCACGGGTTAACGACAACATGACTATCCTGATCCTGGGGATTCTCTTCTCGGGAGCTGCCGGAGCCATTGTCACCATTCTCCAGTATTTCAGCAACGAGTCCATGCTGAAGGCTTTCATCGTATGGACCATGGGAAGCTTGGGGAGCATAACCACCCGACAACTGGCTGTGGTGGTTCCGGCAGTTGCGGCAGGCATCTTTCTGGCATTCCTCAAAATGAAAGAGCTGAATGCCTTACTCCTGGGCGAAACCTATGCCCGTTCACTCGGGGTCAATATTTTGGGAAGCCGGCTGGTCATATTGTTCAGCGCCAGTTTGCTGGCAGGCACCATTACCGCATTCTGCGGCCCGATCGGCTTTATCGGGATCGCCGTCCCCCACCTGGCCAGGGTGATCTTCAAAACCCAGAACCACCGCATTCTCCTGCCGGCAACCCTCCTCCTGGGAGCCGACGCCATGCTTGTGAGCGACATTATCGCCCAGCTTCCGGGATTCTCCACTACTTTGCCCATCAATTCCGTAACGGCTTTGCTGGGAATCCCCGTCGTAATCTGGATGATTGTGAAAAATAAGAAATTCACCGCCCTGTGATCAGTAGCTGCGATACCTGCGGAATAAGGGTGAACAACCTGAAAATCGGATATGCCACTACCGCTCCGGAACCCGCTTTTACGCGGGAAGGGATCACCTTTTCTGCCTCAGGGGGAGAAATGATCGCCCTGATCGGTCGCAACGGAATCGGCAAAAGCACCTTGCTGCACACCATGGCAGGATTTTTGAAATCTTTGGGGGGTGAAATCCTGTGGAACGGCATGACCGCCGAAAAACTAACCCCCCGGGAACGCTCCAGGATGATCAGCTTCGTATCCACGGAAAGGATTCACCTGACCCATATGCAGGTAGCCGACCTGGTAGCCTATGGAAGGTTCCCCTATACCAACTGGTTCGGCAGGATGCAAGCTTCTGATGAACAAGCGGTAGCTGAAGCCCTGGAAAAAACGGGACTTACAAAATATGCCCGGCGCCAGGCAGACCAATTAAGCGACGGGGAACGCCAAAGAGCAATGATCGCCAGAGCCGTCGCCCAGGATACTCCCTTCATCCTGCTGGACGAACCCACCGCCTTCCTGGATGTGAACGGAAAATACGAAATTTTCCACCTGCTCCATCAACTGGCGCGGCAATCCGGTAAAACCATCCTCCTCTCGACCCATGACCTTCATATCGCCCTTCGTGAAATGGACAAATTCTGGCTCCTGACTGACAACGGTGCCTTTGAAGGCGCGCCTGAAGATGCAGTAATGCAGGGATGGCTCGGCCTTCTCTTCAACAATCCGCTGATCGGATTTTACAAACCCACGGGCGACTTCCTCTTTCATAAAAATGCTTCAGGCAACGCCTGGGTTGAAGGTGACGGTGAAACCGCCTACTGGACCAGGCGCGCACTCGCAAGAAGGGGGTTCACCATCTCCTCAAAAGAAGACGCCGCCATCCATATCCTGATTATCGGCCCGGAAGAAGGGGGAAACACCCTGTGGCAGCTCACTTCAGGCGGCAACACCCGGACTTTCGCATCGATTTACGACCTGATGAAGGAAATCTGAAATTATAAATCCGACCCTTCTCCATCCCGAATATTGAGTCATAAATCTGGGATCTCAAGCCATAAACCTCAAATAGAATATCCTGAATTTATGCCAATTATGCCACAAATCTCAACCTCAGTCTCAACCTTCTTCGGTTGCCGAAGCTTTAGCCGAGGTGAGCCTCAGCCTTTTTCAGTCGCCGAAACTTCAGCGGAAGTAACAGCCTCAGCCTCAGCCTCAGCTTGAGCCTCAGCTACTTCAGCCACTTATCCAGCCACTGGGCAAAGACACGCTGCCAAAGAATTCCGTTCTGGGGTTTCAGCACCCAGTGTGTCTCCTCCGGGAAGAAAAGGAACTGGGCGGGAATATCTTTCAGAACCGCCGCATTGAAGGCTCCCATCCCCTGGGTATAGGGAATCCGGAAGTCGTTCTGCCCGTGGATGACAAGGATGGGGGTATCCCAGTTCTGCACAAAGCGGTGAGGAGAAAAGGAATAGGAGCGCCGGGCAGTCTCGTTGGAAGCCTCCCAGAAAGGACCGCCTATATCGAAATTCTCAAACCACATCTCTTCCGTGGTCACATATTGCTGTTCAAAATTAAAAATGCCGCAATGGCTGATGAAAGCCTTGAACCTGCCGTTATGATTCCCCGCCAGATAATTGACGGCAAATCCCCCGTAACTGGCACCTACCGCTCCCAACCTCTGGCTGTCAACAAAAGGCTCTTTGGAAACTTCATCAATGGCAGAAAGGAGGTCCCTGATGTTTTGTCCTCCGTAATCTCCGCTGATCTGCTCATTCCAGGCCTGCCCGAATCCCGGAACCCCCCTCCGGTTGGGAGCTACGATGATGTAACCGTTGGCAGCCATCATCTGGAAATTCCAGCGATAGGACCAGAACTGGTCAACGGTGCTCTGGGGACCGCCCTGGCAATAAAGCAGAGCAGGGTATTTTTTTGAAGGGTCAAATTCAGGAGGATAGATTACCCAGGTCAGCATCTCTTTCCCGTCAGTGGTTTTGATCCACCGCTTCTCCACCTTCCCCATGGTAAGCTGGTCGAGGAGTCCCTTGTTCACTTCCGTGAGAGCACTGCATGACCCGGAAACAGGATCCACCAGGTACAATTCCGCAGGTTGCGACATCGATGTTTTTGTAACCACAAGCTTGTCTCCTGCAATGGCCGGCGAACCGTAATTGTGAATGCCGTCAGTAAGGCACATAATCTCCCCGTCCGGAATGTTCAGCCTGAAAACCTGGGAAGTGGCTTCCCGGGAACTGATAAAAAAGAGGGACCGGCTGTCACTGCTCCAGCACAACTGTTCCGAATTCTGGTCAAAGGAAGCTGAATAATCTTTCTTTTCACCGGTAAGCAAATCAGCGACAAAAAGCCGGATCTTGTCGGCTTCGTACCCGTCACGCGCCATGCTCTCCCAGGCAATCATGCGGCCATCGGGCGAGAAACGGGGATTCTTGTCATATCCCGGCATCCCCTCGGTAAGGTTGACCGTTTCACCCGTTTCCGTGTCATATATGTATATATCGGTATTGGTCGAAAGGGAATAGGCTTTTCCGGTGAGCTTCTTGCAAGTGTATGCCACCTTTTTCCCGTCAGGACTCCAGGCAATCTCTTCAATACCGCCCCAGGGTTTTGTCGGACTGTCATAACGCTCTCCTTCCATGATGTCCTTTTCCGCCGTTATGGTGCCGTCTTCGTAACCGGCGACGAAAATATGGTTGTACGTGTAATCATGCCAGCTGTCCCAGTGACGGTACATCAGATCATTCTCAAGCCGGGCATCGGCTTTCGGCAAATCCGGGAAAAGATCATGAATGTCCTGATCCAGCTTAACGCTTTTGATGAGGAGAATTTTCGTCTGGTCAGGACTGTAGCAGAACCCATGGATATCGGCATCCGACCGGGATACCTGTTTCTTTCCCGTTCCGTCCCGATTGATTTCCCACAGTTGGATCGTTCCCGATGCCGCCGACAGGTACCCGATCCTTTCCCCGTCAGGCCGCCACTGAAGCCCTGATTCCCGGTCTGCAGTGTCCGTTATCCGGTCCCCCCCGCCATGCTCCGTGTCCGCCACATAAATATCCCGGTACGACTTGTCCTCCGAAATGTTGTAGTAAGTTACCGTATAAGCCACCGATTTCCCGTCGGGTGAAACCACACCATCCCCCAAACGGCCGAACGACCACAAAACTTCCGGAGTCATCACGGGTGACGATAACCGGGGGGTCTCAGGCACAAAATTATTCCCGCATTCCTGTTCTGACGGCCGCTCCTGGCAAGCCAACAGGGAAAACAAAATAACAATGAGTATACTCCGCTTCATAACGATCATTTTAATTTTCACCGAAAATAAGCCGATTTTATGAAAACTAAAAATGATCTCTTACTGCGTGGCCTCCCTGCGATCAATAATGATAAACCCCATCAAAAGTGTGCTCCTCACCGTCATAATCCTGCGATGTGACATGGAAGGCTACCGAATCAAGCCCCACGATCCGGATAGCTTTCAAATCAAACGAAACCAGGGAGGTCATGGGAAAACGCTCCGCATCCCCATTGCTGTTGTGCCTCAATTCCAACTTAATGGGTTGATCCTCAGCATGCAGATCCCCCGGCTCTTTTACCAGGTTGATATAATGTACCTTGCTCTCGCCAAAATAATGAAACTCAAAATTGAGCAACTGATTCCTGCTTAGCCAAACCTTATTGATGGTGACCGGATCGTTTCCGATGCTGTCGGCAATGGCCGGCGTGATGTCCAGAATCCCCTTCTTCAGAATCTTTCTTATAGAATTGATCCTGACATAATATTCTTTTTGCAATTCCGTGATAACCTTGTCCCCAAGGATTGTGTAATTCACCAAAACCCTGTCGCTATCCTCCAACTGGCTCTCATTAAAATTCTTAACGGCAGGGAAAAGAACCGATCCGTCATCCATCTCTATCTTGAAGCCATCGTCGCTCCCCTTATCTGCCATTCCCAGACCTATCCACATCTTGTCCAATGAGTAATGGTCATCATCGGTCAGACAGGATGTCATCAAAACAAGTCCCGCTGCCATCACTGCAATAATCAATCGTCTCATAGTATTCCCTCCTTTTCCAGAAAGACGAAAAATCCCGGCATAGCGTTGCGTCTTCCCGATTAAATCCGGTCATGAAATTACTAAACTTTTTCTAATCCGGATTGTTATATTTAATAATTTATATATTTATATATTATATTTGTGGCGTGATTATTGATGTTCAAATTAACCTGCAGAAATAACAAATTTGATATTTTTGCAAAGAAGAACCGAAAAATTGTTTTAAGAATTTAAGGAAACTACGGATGAAAAAGTTAGCATTTTTGATAATGATTGCGGCCCTGGTCGCTGTTTTCTGCGGAGATTCGAGGGCGAACAGCGGGATAGAGATGAAGGACGGCAGGGGAACAGAAATGACCGCGGAGATGGCTGCTCCGGCTGCCAGTGAAGGGCAGACCGCTGAATCTGCCGGGGCCGGGGAACCGGCACCATACGCAGCTGCAGCTTCGCAGGGGGGAACAAAGATGCTTACCAAGGCCGAATTTCTGAAGTCGGTATGGAACTATGAGAAGAATCCCAAGGAATGGATCTTTTTGGGGGATAAACCAGCCATCATCGATTTTTATGCGGATTGGTGCGGACCGTGCAGGACGGCTTCCCCGATTCTGGAAGAAGTTTCGCATGAATTCGCCGACAAAATCAATGTGTATAAAATTGACACCCAGAAAGAGAAGGAACTGGCAGCGGTTTTCGGAGTGCGCAGCATCCCGCTATTCCTTTACATCCCGAAGAGTGGTAAACCTACCATGATGGCCGGAATTGCCCGGACGAAGGAGGACACAAAAAAAATGTTCATTGACAACATCAATAAATTCCTCTTGTCGACTAACCAATGAGATTACTCCAATAGTTATACGATCGTAAAATTTTTAATGGATGAAATACCGGCCTGCGCCGGTATTTTTTTGTACTTTCGGCTGTTTCAAAAAAAAAAAATCGAATCATGCAGAAGATCAGGCTATCAGCAGCTTTTTTCCTTTTGTCTGCCCTGGTGGCATGCAACAGGCCGGATGCGGGTTTTCATCCTGTCGACTATGTCGATCCCTTTATCGGAACTGATTTCCACGGTCATGTTTTTCCGGGAGCCAGTGTCCCGTATGGTGCGGTTCAACTGGGCCCCGTGAATTTCATCAAAGGGTGGGACTGGTGTTCAGGATATCATTATTCCGACAGCATCCTGACCGGTTTTTCCCATTTACACCTGAGCGGAACAGGCATTGGGGACCTGGGAGATCTTCATCTGATGCCATATACTGGCAAGCTCAGGCTCCTCCCCGGCCGACAGGAGGATATTTCCGGCGGGTATGCCTCTTTTTACTCCCATGAAGGAGAGAAAGCCTTTCCCGGATTTTATTCCGTTGATCTGGAAACTTACGGGATAAAAGCGGAAGTTACTGCTTCGGAGCGGGTCGGATTCCACCGGTACACTTTTCCGGAAGGGGATACAGCGCGCATCATCATCGACCTGCGACAGGGCATAGGATGGGACATGGTCACTGCCGCGGAACTCAAGCCCAACGGGGATGCTTTGCTTTCAGGATATCGTTATTCCCGTGGATGGGCGCCCGATCAGCGGCTCTGGTTTGCCCTGGAACTGTCGGAAAAACCGGATGAAATCCGCCTCTTTTCCCCCGACCTGAGCGAAATTACCCCTGGTGATACCTCAAAAGCTATGAAAGGAGTGCTGACCTTCTATCCTCCCGTAAAAAAACAAATTATGATAAAAGCAGGCATCTCGCCGGTTTCGGAAGAGAATGCCCGCGCCAACATCGACGGAGAGATCCCCGGTTGGGATTTCGGGATGGTGGTTTCCTCAGCCCGTGACAAATGGAACCGGGAACTCTCCCGAATAGAGGTAAAAACGCGTGATACTTCCCAATTGAGAACCTTTTACACGGCGATGTATCACCTGATGATCCATCCGTCGCTCTTTAACGATGTCAACGGCGATTACCGGGGAAGCGACAAAGAAGTTTACAGGAATGCCAGTTTTCAGAATTATTCCGTGTTTTCACTCTGGGATACCTACCGGGCGGCCCACCCCCTTTACACGCTGCTTGACCCTCAGCGGGTCAGCGACTTTGTGAATTCCATGCTTGCCATCTATGAACAGCAGGGAAGCCTTCCGGTATGGCATCTCATGGGAAATGAAACAGGAACCATGGTAGGGAATCACTCGATTCCGGTGATTGCCGATGCCATCCTGAAGGATATCGGAACCTTCGACAGGGACAAAGCCTTCGAAGCAATGAAAAACACAGCACTATCAGATGACGGTGACGGGCTGAAATTTGTGAACTCCATCGGATGGGTGGCCGCAGACTCCGTGCGCGAATCGGTTTCCAAAGGACTTGAATATGCCGTGGATGACTGGGCTGTTTCACGGGCAGCCAAAGCCCTGGGCAAAGAGGAGGATTACTTGCTATTTAAAGAAAGGGCCGGCTATTACCGTCACTATTTCGATCCTGCCGTAGGTTTTTTCAGGGGGAAAAACTATGACGGAAGCTGGAGTATTCCGTTCCACCCGGTCTTCACCCTCCATGAACAGGGAAATTACACGGAAGGGAATGCCTGGCAATATTTATGGATGGTTCCCACCGATGTGGAAGGATTGATTTCTCTCCTGGGCGGGGATGACCGCTTCATTAACCGGCTTGATTCACTCTTCCTGATCAGTTCGGAATTGAACGAAGGCGCTTCTCCCGACATTTCGGGATTGATAGGCCAGTATGCCCACGGTAACGAACCCAGCCACCATACCGTCTACCTGTATGCTTATGCGGGCCGGCAATGGAAAAGCGCCGAAAAAGTCAGGTACATCCTGGAACATCTTTACCACGACACACCCGACGGCATCTGCGGCAATGAAGACTGTGGCCAGATGTCAGCATGGTATATCTTCTCCTCCCTTGGATTCTATCCCGTGAATCCCGTCAATTCAGCATACGTCCTGGGCAGCCCCCTCCATGAGGAGGCAACACTTCACCTTACCAATGGAAAACGGTTTACTGTCAAAGCCCTGAACAACGGCCCTGACAGAATCTACATCCGGTCAGCACGGCTGAACGGATCGCCCTGGGAAAAGAGTTATATCACCCACAACGATATCCTCAGAGGAGGCGTTTTGGAACTCGAAATGGGAAGTACCCCCAATGAAGATTTCGGGAAGAATCCCCGGAACAGACCGGTATCGGAATTCCGGTGATCAGATTCATCAGGTCGTCAGATAATTATTACCAGGAATGAAAGCTGAAATCATCATCATCGGCGATGAGATTGTGATCGGACAGGTATCAGACACCAATTCGGCATGGATTTCACGTCAGCTCACTCTATCGGGAATTGAAACCAACCGCATCGTTTCCATCCGGGACCATGCCGGTGACATTCACGCCGCCCTCGCCGACGCAGGGAAGCGGTGCGACCTGGTGCTGATGACGGGAGGCCTGGGCCCCACGAAAGACGACATCACCAAAAAGTGCCTTTGCGATTTCTTCGGAACCACACTGGTTTTTCACCAGGCAACATTCGATTTCATCTCAGAGCGTTTCAAAAACAGAGGGATTCCCCTGAACCGGCTGAACCGCGATCAGGCCTTGGTGCCCCGCTCCTGCACCGTCATTCCCAACAAAAATGGCACTGCACCGGGCATGTGGTTCGAAAAGGATTCTGTAATTTATATCTCCATGCCGGGGGTACCCCACGAAATGGAAACCATGATGACCGGAGAAATCCTTCCCCGGCTCATCGCGACAGGGCGCACAGGAGCCATCTTTCACAAAACCGTTCTGACCCAGGGAATTCCCGAATCGGTGCTGGCCGAAAAAATTGAAACCTGGGAAAATGCCCTGCCTTCCCATATCCGGTTAGCCTACCTTCCCAGTCCGATGGCCGTACGGCTCAGACTCAGCGCCTCCGGATCAGACCTTGAGGCACTCAAAGCGGAAATTGACCGGCAGATCGCTCTTCTTTTACCCCTCGTCGGAGACGCCGTTTACGGGTACGATGATGAAACCCTGGCCCTGGCCATCGGAAGAGTGCTCGCGCAAAGAAAAGCCACCCTATCAGTGGCCGAGAGTTGTACCGGAGGCAATATCGCACACCTGATCACCCTGACACCGGGATGTTCCGCCTGGTTTTCAGGCTCCGTCACCGCCTATTCGAACCAGTTGAAAACCGCACTTCTCCGTGTGAATCCCGAAACCCTCCGCAACCACGGCGCCGTGAGCCGTGAAACAGCCCTGGAAATGGCACGCGGGGCAGCAACCTTGATGAAAACCACCTACGCTCTGGCTACAACAGGAATTGCTGGACCCCAGGGAGGCTCTGCAGAAAAACCTGTCGGAACTATTTGGATTGCAGCAACGGGTCCGGCAAAATTTTTTTGTGAAAAATTCGTTTTCGGAAATGACAGAGAGAAAAATATTACGCGGGCATCACAATCCGCGTTGCAACTTCTGCGTAAACTTATCGTACAGGAATAGTTCAACAGTTATAAAATAAAAAATGAAAAAGGGCTATATCATTGCTGCCGTCGTGGCATTACTACTGGTAACGACCCTGCTGCTCTCCCCGTTTTTGTTCCGTGATGCCTTGCTGGAAAAAACCAAAAGCACCATCAACAAAAACCTCAGGGCAGAGGTCTCCTTTGACGACTTCAGGTTGTCCGTGATCAGGAATTTCCCCAAAGCCGCAATTTCACTGCGGAATGTGGTGATCACCGGAGAAGATTCCTTCGCCGGGGATACCCTGCTCCACATAAAATCACTCTCCTCCACATTCGGATTGTTTGACCTGCTGACACCCGGGAATCTGACGCTTAACGAACTCATCATCGACGACGCCAGGTTAATGCTGCAGGTTAATGAAAAGGAGCTTGCCAACTGGGACATCTTTCCTGAAGAAGAGGAAAGCACCTCCCCGGCACAGGAAGGGAGTGAAAGCTCCTTCGGCATGGAACTGAACAAAATCGTCATCAACCATAGCCAGGTTACCTATACCGACCTCCTACTTCCCCTTTTTGTCGGATTCAACGATATTAACCTGGCGCTGAAGGGGGACATGTACGGCAGCAGTACCCGTCTGAAAGCAGAAGGCGCCGCCGGACAATTCAACCTCATTTACGATTCCGTCTCCTATATCGCCGACAAACGGCTTACCCTGAAGTCAGCCCTCGACATCAATTTTGACACCTGGAATTTCAGGTTCGGCGAAAGTGAATTGCTGGTGAACGAATTGCCCCTCGCCGTGGACGGAACATTCTCAATCCCCGGCGATTCCATCCTCTTTGACCTCCGGTTTGTATCGAAAGTATCAGAACTGGCCGATTTCTTATCCCTTGTACCCACTGATTATGAACATTATCTGAAAGACCTCAGGGCAAAGGGGAAGGCCGACCTTTCCGGATCTTTCAAGGGATTTAACGCTGAAGAGAGTTATCCCGCTCTTAACCTGATGTTCCGCCTTTCAGACGGAAATCTGCAATATGCCGGATTGCCTGAAGAGATCCGGAATGTAAGCGCAAAGCTTGCTATAACAAAACCACAGGGAGGCTTTGAACTGACTTCCCTCCGCATTTCTGATGCCCACGCCGAAGTCAGGAACAATCCCCTCGATTTATCCCTCGGACTTGACAACCTTCTGGGAGATATGCGCTTTGCCGGCAATCTGACCGGCAAGGTGAATTTCGATCATCTGAAGGACGCCATTCCCATGGACAGCGTTCTGGTTTCAGGATTGCTGGATGTCAACATCGGCGTGGCCGGCAACATGTCGGCCATAGAAAACAAGCAGTATGAGCAGATCAAAACCGACGGCATCATTGCCCTGAACAATTTCTCGTATGAAAGCAACAAACTGACCATGCCTGTGGCTGTCCATTCCGGAAATCTCGATTTTGCACCCGAAAGGGTGAACCTCCGCCAAATGGACGTAAAAATCGGGCAGAGTGACTTCGCCCTGGCCGGATCGGTCTCCGATTACTATCCCTACCTCTTTGACAAAGGGAACCTCACCGGCAACGTATCTCTGAAATCTGATTTTCTGAACCTGAATGAACTGATGGGCATGATGAAACCCGCCGGGAGTGATGCAAGCCCGACGAAACAGCCTCCTTCAGGGCCAACAGACGATACCCTATCAACAGCACCTTCTTCATTCGAAGTCCCCGAAAGAATGAACCTGACCTTGCAGACCGACGTCAGCAAAGTATTGTACGACAGGCTGAACATCAGCAATATCAAAGGACAGATACAGGTCAATGACGGAAAACTTGACCTGAAAGGACTGAACATGAACATCATGGACGGTGAACTGAAACTTGCAGGCACCTACCAGAATACGCCCGAGAAATCACCATTGGTCAATTTGTCCCTCGACCTGGTCAGCTTTGACATCCCTACTGCCTTCAGGTCACTGAAACTGGTCAGGAATTACATTCCCATTGCCGCACAGAGCAAAGGGAAATTCACTACCAGCATCCAGATGAAAGGTCAGCTCGACGAAAATATGGGACTCAGGATGGGTAGCCTGAACGGATATGGATCACTCAATACCATGAACCTGCAAATCCTCAATTCCCCGGTCTTCAACAAAATCAAAAGCGTGTTGAACGAAGAGCGCCTCCGCGATCTCAAGATCGATGATTTCGCCGCCAGTTTTACCATTGAAAACGGAAATCTGCTCCTGAAACCTTTTAAAACAAAGATCTCGGAACAGGAAGCGACGTTCTCCGGGAAGCTGAATGCCGAAAACCTCATTGACATGAGCATCGACTTCATGATCAACCGCGATGCCCTGAGTACAAATGTCCAAAATACAATCGGCATTCTTCCCGGACAACAAAATATCAAAGTCATACCCGTTGCCGTCGCTATCAAGGGGCCGGTAAATAATCCGGAAGTTAAAATTGACCTGACGGAAGCCAAAAGAATGGTAAAAAAAGAGGTCGGTAGTGCGGCAAAAGAGGAGATTCAGAAATCGATCAACAAAATCGGGGAAGGGCTTAAAAAGCTGTTCAAATAGGTTCCCCGTCCTCTTTTTTTGTTCGTTGTACGTGGCCGGATGATTTTTGGTCTATTCTTCTTATTTTGATGTTAAATACAGCAAAGAAAATGGACATCAGGGGGCTGATCAGGTTAAGGAAACAGTACGGCAGGTAGTCGAAGGTGGCCACGCCCAACACCCTGGACTGGGTAGCTCCACAGGTATTCCAGGGGATCAACACGGAAGTCATGGTTCCTGCATCTTCCAGGGCACGGCTCAGCACTTCGGGTTTCAATCCCTGGTCCGCATAGGCTTTCCGGTACATTCTGCCGGGAATGACAATCGAGATATACTGGTCTGATGCAGTAAAATTGAAAAAGATGCAGGTTCCTACGGTGGCCGCCACCAGAGAGCCCTGCCTTCTGGCATACCGGATAATGGGCCGGGTGATCCGCCGCAGAAAACCGGCCGCTTCCATGGCTCCCCCGAAAATCATGGCCGAGAGAATCAGCCAGATGGTATCCAGCATCCCCCGCATTCCCGTGGTGCTCAACAATTCATTGACACCTGCGTCTCTCGTGGTCAGATTCACCTGTCCGAACATCGCCTGCATGGCAGCATGATAGCCGTCCCTGAAGGGATTTCCCGAACCTCCGGCAACTTCAGCAATGATATGGGGCTGAAAAATGATGGCAAAAAGGGCGCCTGCCAGCGCTCCCGCCAGCAAAGCAGGCAACGGAGGCACCTTCAGTATGATGATCGCTAACAGAAACAACGGCACCAAGAACAGCCAGAGATTGATGTTGAAAGTCTCCCCGATGACGGTACGGGTATTGGTTACATCGACCGTTATCTCTGAAAAATCATAACTGAAGCCGAATACAAGAAAAATCCCCAGGGTAAGCAACACTGAGGGAGTGGTTGTATATACCATGTATCTCACATGGGTAAAAACATCGGTGCCTGCCATGGCCGGTGCCAGGTTGGTGGTGTCGCTCAGGGGGGACATCTTATCCCCGAAATAAGCCCCGCTGATGATCGCTCCCGCCACAACAGCATCGCTGATCCCGATGGCTTTGCCAATTCCCAATAAAGCCACCCCGATGGTGGCTACGGTCGACCAGGAACTCCCCGTAGCCACGCTGACAATGGATCCCACAACTACCGCCGTAACCAGAAAAAAACGCGGCGAAATGATGTCCAGGCCATAATAGATCATGGCCGGAACCACCCCGCTGATCATCCAGGCACCTGCCAAAGCACCGATAATCAGCAAAATCAGTATAGCAGGCATCGCGGAATGAATCGTATTGACCATCTTCTTCAGGATCCTTTTCCAACTGATCCCCAACCTGAAGGCCAACAATGAAGCAATGGCCGCTGCCAGCAGCAATGCCATCTGGTTCGAGCCGGCCAGCGTGTCCTCAAAAATAAAAACATTGGCCGTGAGCATCCCGATCAGAGCAACCAGCGGTATCAACGCCTCCCAAATAGTTATTTTAACTTCCGCCCGCTCTTTTTTCATCCTGTTTTTTACATGCTAATTCAAACTAACACAAATAATCCGACATAACGCCAATTTCCGGCACAAAAAATGGAGGGATTAGAATCAAAAAAAACAAGCAGATAATTATTTCTTTTATTTTGCGTTTTTGTTTGGTAAGCATAGGAATATGAAACAGTTTTACAGGATGTTTGCCCCCGTCATCCTCCTGATCTCTCTTTTACCTTTGAAAGGAGCCGGACAGGAGGAGGCGGGAGGGCTTTTTCTTTCGGGGAAGATCACTACGGAACAGGGCAGTGTGGATGGCACTATCATCAGAATGACCCGAAACGGTCAACCTATGAAGGATTACCAGGTGCTTCCCGACGGCAGGTTCAACCTGCGGTTTGAATTTAATAACGATTATGTTCTTGTTTTTACCCGCCCTGAAAATTTTCCCCAGAAACTGACCATCAATACGCATGTTCCCAATGATGTGCTCCGAAGGGACCGCAAATTTCCGCCTTTCCCGGTCGACATTTCCCTGTTTACTGAAATCAAGGGAATTGACCGCACTTTTTCCGAAAATGCCATCATGAAGATATTTTATTCACCCTCGGTGGATAATTTCATCCCTGAAATTTATTACAACAATCCCCAGATCAAAAAGCTGATCGACCAGGCGATCCTCCAGTCCCAGAATGTGACCCGGGAGTATGACCTGCTGAAACGGCTGACTGCCGCCGAACTGGCAGAATTGAAAAAGGAGTACGACGAATTCCTGGTTAAAGCAGCAAGTGAATTCGACAGGGGGGAGTACATATTGTCCCTGGGTGACTACAAGGCAGCCGGCCGGATTTTTCCCCACGAACAATATCCCAAAGACCGGATTGCCGAAATTAATGATCTGATCGCCATCCTGGGACTTCAGGAGGAACTGGAAAAACAGACCACGGAAAAATACAACCAGTTTATCAGGGAAGCCGACCGGCAATTCACTGCCAGGGAATACCCTGCTTCCAGGGATAATTACTCCCAGGCACTCTATCTCAAGCCCGGTGACGCATACTCCACAGGCCGGATCAGTGAAATAGACCGTCTCATAGCCGAAGCTGAACAGGTCCGGCTTCTGGCGGAAAAGCAGGCTGCCGAACAGGCCCGGCTTATGGCCGAGCAGACTGCCCGGGAAGCAGCTCTTCAGGCAGAGCAGGCCCGGATTGAAAAACAGTACCAGGAGGCAGTTGCTTCGGCCGAACAACTTTTTAACTTACAGCAATATAGCGGATCAATCGAGGGATACCGGAATGCATTGAAGATCAAACCCGGTGAACCCTATCCCGCTCAAAGAATCGCAGAGGCAGAAGCAATCATGGCCGAACTTACTGCAACCCAAAAGGCTTATAACGAAGCTATTGCAACGGCGGACAAAGCTTTCAGACAGCAACAATACAGACAAGCCCGAAAGGGATATGAAGATGCCCTGAAAATCAAGAGCTCGGAAAAATATCCGGAAGAGATGCTGGATAAGATCGATGCCATTGAGGAAGAGATGATGAGGCTGGCGGAAGAAAAGAACAGGCTGGAGGAGGAGAAAAAAGCCAGAGAACAAGCAGCACGCGAAGCCGC
>DBPT01000016.1:46519-46927 GCA_002304925.1 Prolixibacteraceae bacterium UBA1413 | reverse complement strand
CGAAGCTGAAAGGATCGCCCGCGAAGAAGCCGCCCGGCTGGCGGCTGCGGCAGAGAAGGAGAAACGGTACAACGAAACAGTGGCCCTCGCCGATGATTTTTTCAACCGGCAACAGTATGCCCGGGCCATCACCGAATATCGGAATGCATTGAAAGAAAAACCCGGAGAATCTTATCCTCAGGAGAAAATCACCGAGAGTGAAAAGATCTTGGCGGACCTTGCCGCACTCCAAAAAGCATATGATGCGGCCATCGCTGCCGGCGACAAAGCTTTCAGGCAGAAACAGTACGGTCCCGCCCGGGAATCCTTTCAGCAAGCCCAGGCCTTAAAAAGCGAAGAGAAATATCCTGCGGAAATGGTGACCCGGATCGACGCCATCGAGGCAGAACAAGCAAAACTTGCCGAAGA
>DBPT01000016.1:0-46427 GCA_002304925.1 Prolixibacteraceae bacterium UBA1413 | reverse complement strand
AAACTGGCCAGAGAACAGGCAGCACGCGAAGCCGCCGAAGCTGAAAAGGCACGCCTCGAAGCTGAAAGGATCGCCCGCGAAGAAGCCGCCCGGCTGGCGGCTGAAGCCGAAAAAGCCCGGCAGGAAGAAGAAAAAGTCAGGCTCGCAGAAGAAAACAGAAATAAAGAGTACGCCAGGCTGATCATGCTGGCGGACCAGGCCTTCGAAAGCAAACAACTCGTTCTGGCAGCTTCAAATTATAAGAATGCGCTGCTCCTGAAGCCAAATGAGATTCATCCGAAAAACCGACTGGTCTCCATTGACAGTCTTCAGGTGGTGCAGCAAAACGACGAGAAATACCGTCACTTCCTTGTTGCCGCCGACGCCGGGATGAGGAGTAACGAATGGGAGAAAGCCCGTGAAAATTACGGCAAGGCTTCAGAAATAAAACCGGAAGAAGAGTATCCCCAGAGAAAGATCAGGGAGATAGACGAAATTCTGCAGAAACTGGCGCAAAACAACAAAGGGGATGCACCGGTCCTTCCGGTCACCCCTGTTGAGCAATCCGCACCTTCCACCGGACAAGGGAGTGGCCCCGGAAGAACCATCACTGACGAGACAAGTGCCCTGTACAACGGCATCATCGCCATGGCTGACCAGGCCTTCGACGAAAAGAGTTACAATGTTTCAAGAGCCTGGTATTACAAGGCGCTGGCGGTAAAGCCCGGGGAACCTTACCCTACGGGCCGGATTGCGGAAATCAACCGGATCATCGCCTCTTTACAGCTCTCGCAACTGGAAAGGGAATTCCAGGGTTACATCGACAAGGGGGATGAGGCATTCCGGACGGACCAGCTGGCTGTCGCCAGAGGATGGTATAACCGCTCGCTTAACATAAAATCCAATGACAGCTATGCCCTTTCCCAGATTGCCGATATCCAGATGAAGGTCGAAGAAAGGCTGCAGGGGAATACCGAGAACGTCTTCAGGAAATATATTGAAGAGGGGGATAATGCCTTCCGAAGTAAGAATTACAACATCGCCCGAGTGTGGTATCACCGGGCCCGCGAACTGAAACCCTCGGATCCCCTCACGGGTGAAAAACTGGAAAATGTAAGGAAGGCTTTGTCGGGAGAGTGAAATTAAAAATGCATATTTGCATTTGGATTTAATAAATACCGTCCCATGGGAAAAGTTTTAGTCATCGGAGCAGGCGGGGTGGGCACCGTCGTCGTGCACAAAATGGCATCTCTGCCCGAAGTTTTTACGGACATTATGCTGGCAAGCCGTACCAAGTCAAAATGTGATGCCATTGCCAGGAAGATCGGCGGGGACCGGGTGAAGACTGCCCAGGTGGATGCCGATAATGTTCCACAACTGGTGGCATTGATACGCACTTTCAAACCCGACATTGTGGTAAACGTAGCCCTTCCCTATCAGGACTTAACCATCATGGATGCCTGTCTGGAAACTGAGACCAGTTACCTCGACACTGCCAATTATGAACCGAGGGACGAAGCCCGGTTCGAATACAAATGGCAGTGGGCTTACCGGGAGAGGTTCCGGGATGCCGGCATCACCGCCATCCTGGGTTGCGGATTTGACCCGGGGGTGACCAGCGTGTTCACCGCATATGCCGCCAAGCACCATTTTGATGAAATTCACTACCTTGACATCGTTGACTGCAATGCAGGGGAACACGGGAAAGCCTTTGCTACCAATTTTAACCCGGAAATCAACATCCGGGAGGTAACCCAGAAAGGCAAATATTTCGAAAACGGACAATGGATAGAGACCGAACCCCATGAAATCCACAAACCTCTCACCTACCCCGGGATCGGACCCAAGGAATCTTACCTCATCTATCATGAAGAGCTGGAATCACTGGTCAAGAACTTCCCTACCCTGAAAAGGGCCCGTTTCTGGATGACGTTCGGACAGGAATACCTCACCCACCTCCGGGTGATCCAAAATATCGGAATGGCCGGTATCGATCCCATCCTGTACGAAGGACATGAAATCGTACCCATCCAGTTTCTGAAAGCCGTTTTGCCGAATCCCGGAGATCTGGGGAAGGATTACAAAGGATGGACTTCCATCGGATGCCGGATCAGAGGTGTCAAGGGAGGAAAGGAAAAGACGTATTACATTTACAACAACTGCAGCCACGAAGTTGCTTATGCCGAAACAGGAACCCAGGCGGTGAGCTATACCACGGGTGTGCCTGCCATGATCGGAGCCATGATGTATCTGAAAAAACTCTGGAAAAAACCGGGTGTTTTCAACGTGGAAGAATTTGATCCTGACCCCTTTATGGATGCCTTAAACCAGCATGGCCTTCCCTGGAACGAAATCCATGATGCCGATCTGGAACTCTGACACACCCCGGAACGTCCCGTTCTTTCAATCTTCTGATCATATCATTCCATTTTTTCTGAAGAATTTAAAATGCTGAAATTCCGGAAACTGCTATACAAAGGCTCTTTCTGTCGTTGATGGCAAGTTAACCTGCAGATCCGTTGTATTTAAATATAATTTCAGGATTCCCGGTGTAACGAGTTAAGGAAAGAAAAATTAATTTTGGCAAACACTTACCTGAAGCCAAATGATATTTACCATTGTTCTGCTGCTCTTTTATTTCCTGATGCCGGTTCTGATCATTTATCTCACCCACATCAACAAGACGATCAACAAATTGGGGGCGATTGCTTTTGCCTATGGGCTAGGGATCATTTTGGGAAACATCGGGATTATGCCCAAAGGCAGTGCTGCCCTGCGCTCCATGCTCCCTGCCCCTGACGGTTCACTCTTCCTTCCTGCGGACCAGGTGGAATCCCTTCTACAGCAGGGCACCCTGGTTGCCGGTGATGTAACAGCCAACCAGATCGCCTCCATGCAAAGTATGATCTCCAACGTGATGATCCTGATTGCCATCCCCCTGCTCCTCTTTTCCCTCGACCTGCGAAGGTGGATCAGACTGGCTCCCGAAGCGTTAAAATCCCTGATTCTGGGTGTTTCCTCCCTGGTCATCGTCATTATCCTGGGTTACCTCTGGCTGGGGGATGGAATACCGGAAGGCTGGAAAGTAGGGGGAATGCTGACCGGCGTTTACACGGGGGGAACCCCCAACCTGGTATCCATCGCCACAGCACTAAAAGTAACCCCCACCGTTTTCATCCTGACCAACACCTACGACATGGTGCTCAGCGCATTTGTCCTCCTGTTCCTGATGACCATTGCCCAACGGACCCTGAATCTCATCCTTCCCCACTTCTCCGATACCAAAAGGCACAAGGCCGTGTGCAAAGTCATACAGGATACGGAAGGGGTAGACAACTACCTGGGTATGCTCTCCTGGAAACACGTCAAAAGACTTTCCCTGGCACTGGCCATTTCCGTCGTGATCGTCGGAATCAGCTTTGGGATCAGCCTGCTGTTTTCCAAAGAGATCCAAACGACAGTCATCATCCTCTCCATCACAACCTTGGGTCTCCTGGCATCGCTGGTAAAAAAGATAAACTCTATCGAACACACCTTTCAACTGGGGATGTACTTCATCATCGTATTTTCTCTGGTCATCGCATCCATGGCAGATCTTAGTGTGATATTTCAGATTCAGTTCCTGAATCTTTTCCTTTTTGTGGCGATCGCCGTTTTCGGATCGATTGTTGTCCACGTCGGCTTATCGAAAATCTTCAAAGCCGATACCGATACCACCATCATTACAATCACGGCGCTTACCTTCTCCCCTCCCTTCGTTCCGGCGGTGGCAGCCTCGATCAGGAACAAGGAAATCATTCTCACAGGAATTGCAAACGGTCTTATCGGCTACGCCATAGGCAACTATTTAGGAGTGTTTATCGCCTATATCCTGAAAGGGCTGTAGCCCGTACCTGTCCTGGAGGCTCGGTGGGGTTTTCCGGTCAGTGTGGTTGCCCCGCTGAAGTGGCGGGCTTCTTTTCACCCGCTTTCACCAGGGTTCCATATTCGTCCGCCGATATCTCGGTGGCCTCATACCCTAACTTTTCAACGGCGCCGGCAAGCGATTCCGAAGAATTTTTACCCGGGGCATAGACCACCCTGATGGTGTTGGAAACATGGTCCACCTTCAGGTCCTTTACCCCTTTTTCAAAACGGAGGTTTTCAAAGACCGTTTTTTCACAGGCTGCACAATGCATGTTGCTCTTGAAGCAAACGGTGTCGGATTTGACCTTTTGTGCGCCGGCTGGTGAAGTCGCAAAAAACAGGGCCAGCATTCCGGTTAATAAAAGCTTGTAATTCATCTTATTTGTAATTTAGGGTGAAACGTAATCCAGCATACAATCTTCTGCCCGAAACAGGGCCCCAGATGTTGGTGGCATCAAAACCGGGTCCGAACGGATCATCAGCTCCCAGGACCGGATGGTCCTGTATGAAATCCGTCAGGTTTTCCCCGCCGGCATAGATGCTCCAGTACCTGAAATAGCGTGTGATCTGGCCATTCATCAGGGTAAAGGATGGGAAGGTGACGGGGTCAGGGATCAACAGGGAAGAGCCGTCATGGATGGCAATCCCCGGCGCCGGCAGGCGCCCGCCCCCGTTGAATTGGACCGTATAGTCAAACATCCACTTCTTCAGCCGGGTGGTGTAATTGGCGGTAAAAAGTCCCTTGTACCTGCTGGTGTAAGGCTTTTCCAGGAGTTTCCCGCCGATGGTCTGTTTGACATCATTAACCCGCCAGGCAACCGTCACGTCGAGGTTCTTCACCACCGGGTAGCGCACGTCTACCTGGTAACTGTTGGCGTAAGACTTGCCTTCCAGCGGCTGCAGGAGGATATGCTCTGCAACCGATTCCTTATCCACTACCAGCTGGTTCAAAAAATCAGTCCGGTAATACTCCGCGGTAATCTGGAGATCGCGGTTCCCGACATTGAATTTCCGGATAAAACTGGCTCCGTAATTCCAGGCCTCTTCCCACACGGCTTCTTCGAAAACCAGGGGGCGGTAGTTGGCAAGGAGATGGTTGTTCTCGGCCAGAACATTGGCAGTGCGGTACCCTTTCCCGGCACTGAGCCTGAAAGTATACCGGGGATCAGGCTGGTACCTGACATGCGCCCTGGGAGTATAAAAGGTTCCCCGGATGTTGTGAAAGTCACCCCTTATCCCGGTCATCAGCGTCAGCTTTTCAGAGGGTTTGAAGGTATACTCCGCAAACAAACCCAGAACCGACTCATGACGGTTCATATTCCGGTCATTCAGGATTTCGTCAAAAGCATCCCGGAAGTAACTTGTTCCGATGTTCAGGTTATGGTGTCCGTGATCATCCAGGTCAAGGGTAAGGACCAGGTTGAGATTCATGCGCTGCTCCACGGCATCATAACTTGTCCTGCCAAAAGAAGATAAATAATCATGGCTGACCATGTTTGAAAGAAGGGCCAGGGCCACATGCTGAGAAGGCCAGACATACCCCGCTTTGAAAACAACTTCGGCCAGAATGTTTTCGATACCCGTCTTATAGGCACTTTGTCCGGAAGCCGGTACTTTCCGGATGAAATCCACCGATCCCCCGTAACGGTCATCGCTGAGTAATCGAAACGCCCCGTGGATCATGAATCCTTTGTGGTTGTTGTACTTCCAGACATTGTAGAGGTGATACTGGTCGTTTAAGGGATGGTCGAGAAAACCATCATGGTTGTGGTCTATCCGGTTGCTCAGATTTTCGGCATGAAGAAAAATCCCCGTCGTCAGCTTGTCCCGGAACAACCTGATGTTCCCGTTCCCATTGAATTCCAGCTTCCCGTCGGCAGATCCGAAGAGATTGAGATGCAGTCTCTCCTGGCTGTCCGGCTTTTTGAAATCCACATTGATCTGTCCGGTAATCGAACCGTACCCGTTGACCACCGAAGCAGCCCCTTTAGATACCTGGATCATCTCCATCCAGGGTCCGGGAATATAGGTAAGTCCGAAATTGGTTGCAAGCCCCCGGAAATTGGCGATGTTTTCGGTTTGCAACTGGGAATAGATCCCGTCCAGCCCCAGCAAACGTATCTGTTTGGCACCCGTAATGGCATCGTTGTAACTCACATCGACCGACGGGTTGGTTTCAAAACTCTCGGCCAGGCTGCAGCACGCCGCCTTGTGTAACTCAGCCCCTCCGATCCTCTCGGTGTGAATCGGATCAATCGTAGAAAGATAACTGCCGCGGTCCTTCTCAGTGACCACCACTTCTCCGATCTCCAGGTTGGGTTCCAGAATCACCTGTAGGGGACCATTGCCGTTGACATGGACCACCCGGGTTTCGTACCCCACAAAACTGAAAACCAGCATGTGCTGACCACTCTTCTGCTTGAGGGTGAAGCGGCCATCCCCGTCGGATACCGTCCCCTGGTGGCTATCCTCCCAGTAAATATTTACTCCGGGAAGCGTGCGGACTTTTCCGTCATCCAATCCCGATACTACTCCGGTGATCTCCTGGGATATCGAGATCAACGGCTGTAACAAAATGCAAGTAAAGACTAATAAAGATCTCATTATTAATGATTTAAGAATTTCAAACCTGGTAATGAAACGGCTTAAATCAAATGAGATCCGGGATTTTGGGTTGGCAATAAAGGTGGAGGATTCCGTCACGATGAATCAGGGGTGGCGGCGAGGCCTGATCAGGGAGTTTCTGCCGGCCTGCCGTATCCGGAGGAACCACCGCCAGAGCGGGAATAAACAGGGCGAGCGTTACCGGAGTTAAGTCAATTTCAACAGATGAGCCCTTTTTATCGGTAAAGTGGTTCTTCAATTTAAAAAACTGCACATCGGGGGAGTTGCAACCGCAATCACGGTGTGATTCACAGGTGCATTCCTCCATTGTGTCCGGGGAGGAGGCATTCAGGTCAGCGGAATGACATTCAAAGAGATGTTGGTGGGAAGCCAGCAACGACTCACAACTCTCCGGCATGATGTAAATACCCACCGCCTGCCTGCCGGTACACGAACATTGGGTACGAAGCACCAGTACACCTGTCACCGATAGAAGAAACGGAAAAATCAGGATAACTGCGGTGATTTTTCGCCAAAGATTCATGCCGCAATTTTAAGACAAGTTGCTCTTCACTTGTGTTAATAAAAAGTTAAAGCAGAAAAATGCGTCAATCCAGATCCGCGAACCGGATTTCAAGGGGTGAAATCCCGAAGGCCCAGGAGATCGGGTCCCTGTTCAAAGAATATATCCCTAGGAATTCCGGCGGTGGCAATTTTATCCAGATCTTGCTGCAGTTCTTCCAGGATGATCCCTTTTTCGGAAATCAGTGCACCGGCCTTTTCATAATCGCCGTCACCCTGGATTTTAAGAATCATCGCCGACAGGGAAAGCATGGACTCCTTCATTTTCTCAAAATTGACGCGGTATGTTCCAGTAGTCCTGTCTTTTTCAAAAGCTCCCGTTTCCTGGAAATAATTGAAGCGGATCATGTTGGCTTTTCCATGCGCTGACGCTGCTCCGAAGCGGACCGACCGGAAGATTCCCGCCATAAATGTCACGAAGTTATCCATCAGATCTTTTTCGGGGAATTCGCCCATCTCGTGCAATTCATACACGCACCACAATCCCAGGATATCAGCTTTGCTCTCCTCCATAGAAGTGTATGTATCCTTCAGAGCTTCACGTACCGTGGTCTTCCCGTCGATTGTCAATCCCATACCCAAACCGTGCGCCACTTCGTGAAACATGGTATTTTCAAAGAAGGCGTCAAAATTAACATGCTTCCGCTGATCTTCAGCAACCATCTCTTCCGCAATGGGAACCAGGATCTTGTCAAATTTCGCCTGCATGGAATTTTTAAGCTGCAATTTGCGGCTTCCCCTGGCTGCCTGTACCTTTTCATCGTTGGGGAGGTTGATGGCAATGGTCTTGCTGCCGGCGTTGCAGTCACCGGCATAATAGATCGCATCATAAACATTCATATCCGATTCACTCCCCGGCGTCTCCTTCTTATAGGCTTCATCAACAGGCAACGACCGTTGAAGTACCGGCAGAAGGGCACTGAATTTCTCCAACCTGCCGCTCCATTCCTTGTCTTTTACCAGGATGAAAGCCTCGTGAGCTGCTTTGTATCCGAACAAACGATCCTCGTAAGTCTCAATAGGTCCGATAATGAAATCAATAGTGTTTGTTTTCATGTCCATCCAGGCAAGGTCGCTATCGAAATAATCATCGGTGAGGAGCGCTTCAGCCCTGGCATCCAGATAACGCCTCAGTCCGGGATCTTCTGCCAGGATGGCAGCCTGCCGGAGTAAGGCAGCAGCTTTTTCAACTTCCTCCCTGAATGCTTCGTGGTACGGCAAGACCTTCAGGCCCCCTTCCTTATCGCGGACGATCAAACTGTACAATCCCGCCTTCAGCTCATTGTCCCAGGATTCAAACTCCTCCTTGGTCATGTCCTCCGGATAAAATCCCGCACCGGCAGGTTTGCCGGCAAAACCGGGGACAAAAGGTCTGTTGTCGCCAAGCCGCTCCCAGGGCCCGTAATTGATGGAAAGCAACTTGATCAGGTCAGGTTGCGTAAGCCCTTGAAACAACTCCTCTTTATCTCCATAGGCCTCTTTCCAGAAAATGGACTCCATCACTCCCGCCGCTTCGAAAAGCAAAGGGAGCATCTCCCGCTCTTTCGCCGTCAGCACCGTAAGATCAGTGGTCAGCTGAAAGGGTGCAAATTCATCCGATTTTTGTCTGATGACATTCATATCAATTTCCGATTCATTGATTTTGAAAGTTTCGTTTTCCTTGCATCCGAGAAGCAAAACCAGGATGACAGGGATAATCAGTTTTTTCATAATCCGATCTTTTTTAATATTCCAAAGCTACGCAATGCTTTCAGGAATTCCAACCCCACTTGACTCTATTTAAAAAAAACCGCCCTGATGGCAATCAGAGCGGTCGGGAAATATTGATATGGAAATCTTTATTTCACAGCATTGATGGCCTCGAGCAATTTCTGCGCGTTTTGATTTTCCGGATCCAGTTTAAGAGCATTTTCTAAAACTACGGCGGCCTTTCCGAATTCAGCCTTGGCTTTTTCCACTTCTGCCTTATAAGCATCATCATCGGTAGTAAGTGATCCGTCGTTAACCTTTGTGTTGGCGGCATTCAGAATTTCCACGCCATCCTTGTACAGGGCATTCCCTTCCTGTACATAGACATTGGCAAGAGCACCCGTAATCTTTTTGTTCCCCGGGAATTTTTCGGCACCGGTAACAAGAGTTTCCTTATAGGCCTCATCGTTGTCCATCTTTTTAAGGGCCATCGCTTTGTTCAGAAGAGCATCTTCCGCTTTAAAACCGGCCTGGTAAGCCTGATCAAAGTATTTGACCGCCTTTTCGAAGTTTTCAAGCCTGTAAGCTGTAACAGCGGCATTCAGCAACAGAGCACCTCCATTTCCTTCTGAGACTTCCAGGGCTTTCTCATAACTTGCCAGCGCATTCGGATAATCCTTCATTTTATTATAAACACTCCCCTTGTATTCATAACACTTCGACACATTTGCTCCCGCTTCAATAGCCTTGTCAAAATAACTCAGCGCTTCCTCATTTTTATTTGCCTGCATCGCTGCATACCCGATATTAAAATTAATGGCTTTGTCCACTTCGACATCCCCCAGATTGGTCATCGCCTTGTCATAAAGTTCGAAAGCCTGCACGAAATCATTGGCTTTCAACGCTTCATTGGCTTTGGTAATCATTTCAGCGGCATCCTGGGAAAAAGCCGCAAAGGCCACAAAAACTGCAACGACCAGTAAAAAACTCTTTTTCATCATCTTACGGTTTAAAATTATTTTAGAACTACTTCAACAAAAAGAACCCGTTGTTCAGGATGGTCAAAAATATAAATTTGATTGTAAATGACCAATTTTTTTCCTGATTTCCCTGATTCACAAATCTGCTGGAGGTATTACAAAAAAAATGCCAACTTTTCAAGGGTTCAATAAATCAGGATTTCTGAAGGAAAGGATCTGCTGAATGATAGTCAGGTTGGTCGCCGGTTTGGAATTCCCGGGATCCAGGTCGAAGCTTTTCCGGAAGTGGTTCATGGCATTGCCCCAATCCTGAGATTTGAAACTGATGAGCCCTTTCAGGTACCAGAAATGAGAACACGCATCCTGGCTGATCACTTCCAGAAGTTCCTGTGCCCTGGCGTTCTTGCCTTCACGGATCAGATTTTCGATTTCGGTAAAAATCTGATGGGCCTTAAAATTTTCGGGATAGCTCTTCAGCAGGATGCTTGCAATCTGGCGGGCAAGCAGGGTTGTTTTTTCCGCGGCTTTTTTGAGAAGCTCAGCCAGGGGTTCGCTTCCGTTGCTGATGGAAAAAGTCCCGTCATAGCCGGCGGAAATGTCAGGGTCATAGGAACCTGCGATCATTGTGACGGGTTTGCCTGCCGCCGAAGCGAGTCTGGCAAGGGCTCCCGGTGCTTTTGCGGATCCTCCCCTTTTGTCGGCGCACCCCTCCCCCGTAATGATCCAGTCGGCCCAG
Source organism: Prolixibacteraceae bacterium UBA1413 (assembly GCA_002304925.1). Lineage (GTDB taxonomy): Bacteria > Bacteroidota > Bacteroidia > Bacteroidales > Prolixibacteraceae > UBA1413. The sequence continues at coordinate 35,951 of DBPT01000016.1, read as the reverse complement.
GCAATCTGCTTTTCCATTTCCAACAAGTCAAAGATATAACCGGCACCATTGACGATCCTGCCGTTCAGAAATACTACAAGTCCGGAAGCGACGCCTCCGGCAGCACCCATCCCGGGAATGTCCCGCAGCGATGTTCCGGCTTCTCTTTCCAGGACTCCTATCCAATGCGAAAGCCGTTCTTCAATGCGCAGCACCATCTCCTGATCTGCACCTTTCTGGGGACCAAATATCCTGGCAGCCCCCTGTTCCCCGCACAAGGGGTTGTCAACGTCGGCAAGAATGGTGATCCCCACCCCTTCAGGCCATTCGGCACTCCTCTGAATCCTTTCCACAAGGCCCAAAGAGCAGGGAAGAGCTTTCAGTTCGCTGCCGTGAACGTCAAAGAAGCTGAAACCCAATGCACCGAGCATCCCGATTCCCCCGTCGACGGTTGCGCTTCCCCCGGCACCCAGCAATATCCGGGTGCATCCTCTGTCCACGGCAGCCCTTATCAGTTCGCCGGTACCCCGGCTCGTGGTCTTTTCCGGATTGGCTTCACCGGGGCCAAGCAACCTGAGCCCCGAAGCGGAAGCCATCTCAATGATGGCCGTGCGACCGGCAATGGCGTATTCGGCAAAGATTTCTCCGCCTGCCGGACCGGTTGCAGACTCCCGGAAAATCCGCCCTTGCATCAGTGCCGTAAGAATCTTTCCCGTATCATCCCCCCCATCCGCCAGGGGTACCTCCCTGAGGTTGAATACCGGCGACACCTCGCGAAAACCTTTTCCGATACAGGCAGCGAAGGATTTGGAATCCAAGCTGCCTTTCATGGGATTTGGCGCAATCAAGATGTTCATTGTCTTTGGATTACAGAATTAAACAGACAGTCAGAAAAACCAGGCTACTGATATTACGGCTCCGTTCCGGGGCAAATTCAGGGATCGTGAATCAGGCATCACCCCTCGACACCGATGAAATCCCCTTCATATTTTTCAGCTTATGGATCAAAAAATCAAGGTGTTCCAGGTCGTGCACCCAGATCTTTAGAACGCCGTTAAAAACACCCTGGTCAGATTCTACATGGATGGAACGCATCTGAACCCCGAAATCCTTTGAAATCATACGTGAGATCTCCGAAACGATCACCATGGAGTCACTCCCCGTAACGTGAAGGGTCGTAAGAAAGGATCCCCTGCCCGACGAAGGTCTCCACCGGGCCTTGACCAGCCGGTAAGGAAACCGTTCGATCATCTGGGGCGCATTGGGACAAGTCACACGATGGATTTTTATCCCTTCACGAATGGTCACAAATCCGAAAATGTCGTCTCCGTAAACAGGATTGCAACAGGGAGCCAGTTTGTAATTCACATCGTTGATGTTGCCGTCGATGATCATATAGTCATCGCCACTCCCGAAAGGAATTTCCTTTACCGTTTCAGCGGGAAGGATCTCCTCCAGTTTTGACCTGACCGACAATTTTTCTTCTTCCCTGACCAGCGCCTTGATCTGGAGAGTGTCGATCTTTCCGGTGGAGATGTTGTAATAGAGGTCGCTGGCAAGTTTCAAGTTATAATGCTTAAGCAGTTTGCGGATGATTTCATCGGTCAGGTCAATCTTCCAATTTTTGAACTTCCTGTAGATCATCTCTTTCCCGTTGGCTGCTTCCTTTTTCCGGGCTTCGTTCAAGGAGGTTTTGATCCTGTTCTTCGCTTTGGAGGTAACCACGATCTCAAGCCAGTCCATCTTTGGCCGCTGGTTGTTGCTGGTTTCCACCGAAACGGTATCCCCATTTTTCAGTTTATGGCGCAAGGTCACTTTGCGGTCATTCACCTTGCCCCCCACACATTTATCACCCAGATCGGAATGGATATCATAGGCAAAATCGAGGATGGTGGCCCCTTTGGGGAGTTTCTTCAGATCCCCTTTGGGGGTGAAGACGTAAATCTCGTCACTGTAAACATTTTTCCGGAATTCATCGATGAAGTCCACCACGTTTACATCAGGATTCTCGAGAATATCCCTGATTCCCGACAACCACTGGTCGAGTTCCTTGTTCTCCTTACCCCCCTTGTATTTCCAATGGGCGGCCACCCCTTTTTCAGCCATTTCATCCATGCGCCGGGTGCGGATCTGAACTTCGATCCATTTTTTGTGGGGGCCCATCACTGTGGCATGGAGCGATTCGTATCCTGTCGATTTGGGAATGGTGATCCAGTCGCGCATCCGCTCCGGATTGGCCTGGTACTCGTCGGTCACCACAGAATAAACCGTCCAGCAGTCAGCTTTCTCATTTTGAGGTTCCGAATCCAGAATCACCCGAATGGCAAAAAGGTCATAAACCTTATCAAAGGGGACATTCTGCCGCTGCATTTTGTTGTAAATGGAGTTGACCGATTTTGTGCGGGCTTTCATCTCGAAACGGAATCCGCGGCTGCGCAATTTTTCCTCAATGGGACTGACAAATTCGGCGGTGAATTTTGACCGCTCCTGCTCGGTTTCTTTCAACCGGTTAACGACTTCACGGTAGGCTTCGGGCTTGAGGTATTTGAGACACAGATCCTGCAACTCCGCATTCAGTTTGTACAGACCGAGGCGGTGAGCAAACGGGGCGTAAATGTGGCTGGTCTCCGTGGCAATCCGATGAACCGAAGCCGTGGGATACCGGTCAAAGTTGCGCATGATCTGGAGCCTGTCGGCAATTTTAACCAGGATCACCCTCACATCGCCCGCTAACGCCAGCATCAGCATCCTGAAATTCTCGGGGTGAAGCTCTACCGTATCCGTTCCAAGGGCATTGATCTTTGACATCCCATCCAGCATCCCCTCCACAGTCCCGCCAAAAACAGCATTCACCTCTTCTGATGTGGCCTTCCGCTCAAGATCATGATACATCACATTGTGCAGGATGCCGGCAACCACCGGCTCATACCCGAGCCCTATCTCATCGGCGATGATCGAAGCTACTTCCAGGGAATGAAACAGGATCACCTCCCCGGAATCAAAGGTCCTGCTCCCCAAAATCTCCCTGGCAAAATCATAGGCCTTCCCGATCAGTTCCAACCCCCGCCGGTCATAAGTGAGAGACCACTTCTCATATAACCGCTTGAAAAAAAGGTCCGTAACCTCAAGCCCTTCCATGCCTCCGAAGAATAAAAAAGGCTGCCTTTGCCGACAGCCTTCCTAAAATAAAAACTTTGTCATTTATTCAGCTGCCGTAACAGTGTCATCCACAAAAACCCGCTGGCGAAGCTCCCTGTCGAGCATGACAATACCGTTGCCCTGCCCATTGATGAGACGCAACGTGTCAAGAATTTCATTTACACTGGCCTCTTCCTCTACCTGCTCGTCGATAAACCATTTCAGAAAACTCTGCGTGGCATGGTCACTCTCAGAAATGGCCGTATCCATCAGTTTGTTGATGCTCGCCGTCACAAATTGCTCGTGCTCAAGGGTCTTTTCAAAAACAGAAATCACATTCTCAAAATCAGTATCCATCTGAGCAATCGATTTCAAATCAACCTGACTTCCCCGATCATGAACATATTTGAAAAATTTGTTCCCGTGGGTGAGCTCCTCCTGATACTGAATGTACATCCAGTTTGCAAAACCAGGCAATCCCTTCCCCTGAAACCAGGCCGACATCGATAAATAGAGGAATGCCGAATAATATTCATTGTTAATCTGCTGATTGATAGCTTTTAGAACTTTCTCTTTTAACATGGTCGTATGATTTAAATTATTCTCCAAAAATAAAAAATGATTTCCAAATAAAAAAGATTAATCCATCTTCTTTAACGTTTATTTAGAATTATTCTTGGTAGAATCGGTTATAACATGAAACGAACATGTAACGGTTTACACAAAAGGACATTTTTGTTGCCTCCATGCGTAACGAAGTTCGGCGGGGCAACGTGGAGCCAATTACATGGCATGAAGAATCCTCACATACCTGTCTGCAAAGATTGAATGAAGAGTTGCACAATAATCAACAAATAAACGTATGAAATTGAAGGCACTTTCCAATAAATGAACGAATCACACGTTTTTGGAAATGCGGTATTTCCCGTCCTGTTTTTCAATCGGGAATTTTTTTTGATACTTTTGCAATGATAAAATGATACAGCCATGAATGACAAACTGTTTTCCCTTCGGATTTTGTTGCTTTTGTTTTTGTTAGGCGTTTCCGCTTGTTCGCTCTTTGAGGATAACGGGGAGAAGCCTGAAGAGAAAAACAAGTACTTCTTATCGTCTGAAAACCTGGCCGCCTCTACCATTCAGATTATAAAGCCTGTTTTTCAGGCTCTGGAGAAGCAATATGATGAATTATCGGGCATATCTGACAAGATGAAGTACGGGGTTTGGGTAAACAAAATCATTTACAAAACCACTTATAAGGGCAAAGAGGTTCTTGCGTCAGGGGTGGTTTGTTTTCCCATGACAGCCTCCGGATCCTTTCCCATGCTCAGTTTTCAGAACGGGACCAATACCCTTCATGCGAAGGCCCCATCCGAAAATTATAATGATTATCTTTTCCAGCTGATAGAGGCCGTGGCATCGGCCGGATTTGTCGTGGTGATGCCCGACTACCTGGGATTCGGTTCTTCTTCGACCATGTATCATCCTTACCTGCACAAGGAATCCACGGTGGGATCCGTCACCGATCTCTTCAGGGCTGTCAGGGAGATGGTGGAGGAGAGTTATTCCTTCACGCTTACCAAAGAGACTTACCTGATGGGGTATTCCCAGGGTGGGTGGGCTACCATGGCTTTGAAAAAGCACATAGAGCAGAACCTCTCCTCTGAATTTGAATTAAAAGCCACCTCCTGCGGGGCTGGACCATATAACCTGGCTGAAGTCGCCGGGGTTATTCTCTCCGCCAAGACGTATGAAATGCCCTATTTCCTGGCATATATTATGAATTCCTATATTCAGTCCGGGGAGATTACCCTGACCTATGCCGACATTTTCAATCCGCCCTATTCCGGGAACGATTATATTTCAAATCTTTTCAACGGGAAGAATGATCCAGATTACATCAATTCGAAGCTGTCAACCAATATCAGCACCCTTTTTGTCAAAGATTTCGTTGATAACGTGGCGACAGGGTCGAAATATGCATCGGTCCGGAAGGCCCTTTCGGACAACAGTGTGGAAGCCTGGAAGACGAACACTCCCATGGTCATTGTGTATGGTACGAAAGACACCTTTGTGACTCCCACGGTGTCGTCCAGGATTTACTCGGAATTTCTGGCAGCGGGTACTGATCCCGGGTTGATCTCCCTGGTTACGATTGAGGGGATGGGACACCAGGAGGCGGTTATTCCCTGGGGGGTCACCACAATTAACTTTTTCTTCCAGAAGAGAGGAAACTGATTTCACAAGGGCAATCCGGTATTGGTGATTCTTCTGATCCGGTAGGGTGTTTTTTTCTGGGATTCGAAATAGGTGCGCATCTGCATTTCAGCGATAATGCCGGTGGTCAGGAACTGGATTCCCGCGACAAGCAGCAGAATTCCCAGCAGAAGCAGGGGTTTCCCCCAGATATCCTGTCCAAGGATTTTCAGGACAAGCAGGTAAAAATTGATAATCAACCCGATGGCCAGGGTAAAAAAGCCGATTTGCCCGAAGAAGTGCATGGGTCTTTGAAGATATTTCTTAAAGAACCACATCAGCAGCAGGTCGCTCATCACCCGGGTAGTACGGCTAAGGCTGTATTTCGATTTGCCGAACTGCCGGGGACGGTGGTTTACATCCAGTTGAGTGAATCGTGTTGATCCTTCAAGGGCTACCAGGACAGGGATGAAGCGGTGCAGTTCGCCGTATATATGGATGTTCTTGATGGCATCCCGTGAAAAGAGCTTCAGCGTGCATCCCAGGTCCTTCATTCGTGTTCCCGTTGATTGCCTGATCATATAATTGGCAATTTTCGACGGAATTTTGCGCAGCACCATTCCGTCCCTGCGATTTATCCTAACCCCGGCAACCATATCCCATCCTTCGGTTTCAGCCATCTTCAGCATGCCGGGGATGTCGGCAGGATCATTTTGCAGATCCCCGTCCAACAAAACGATGAATTCACCTCCGGCCGCATCGATACCGGCCTGAAGTGCAGAACTCTGCCCGTAATTGCGCATAAGTTCCACCAGAATAAAACGGGGATCGTTAATTGCAGCTATTTCACGGCAGGTACCATCGGTCGACCCGTCATCCACAAAAATCGCCTCAAAATCAAGATGCCCCAGTGCTTCCTTGATCTGAAGGCTCAGCGGCCTGATGTTGAGCTCTTCGTTGTAAACACAGATGACTACGGAAATTTTTTTCATAACCCGAAGTTGAATTCGATGTTTATTTTGCCGGCAAATTTACTAGTTTAATCAAGGCCCGGTAAAACAATTTTCAGAGTGCATGAAATTTCCATATAAAGGAAAAACAGAGCGTGGTGTAATCCCAATCCCGGAGTCCGTGCACTATCCGTACTTCCGCAGCCGTCCGGTCCCAGTCAACCCTCGACTCGAAGGTCGCCGTCACAGGCCGGTCCCGAATGACAATATCCCTGAATTTTTCCGAAAAATCGATCATTCTCCCTTTGTAAGGGCCTGTCATATATCCTGAATAACCCGAAACATTCCCCGAAACCAGGAAATGGTCGTTGTACCAATCGATTCCAAGGCCATACATTAGGGCATCATTCTGAAGGGTAGCCTCGTCGTTGGTCTGCCAACTGTAAAACCCCAGCGAACCGAAAGGTCTCAGGGAACCGCTTTTACCGGACCTGAATCTCTTGGAAGAACTTAAATCCATGAAATAGCCGGGACTATCGGTATACCGTGCGGCAAACAAATCGCCGGAGGCAGTTTTACAGGCCAGGCGCAACAACGTATTGGGGAAAGCCCTTTCCTTGCATATCTGGATGAGTGTGCTGAAATAAAAGTCGCCCCAGGCAAGCCCTTTGCCGTCCACGTCGCGTGAAAAGCGCCGGTTCCTGATCTCTTCGTCATAATGGTAATATTCAGCCGCCACACCATAGGCTTCCACGGCTACTTTTCCACCGTCGAAAGGGACGGTCAGATGAAAGGAAAGATCCTGGGTCGGATCTCCAGGGTGAAAATGGGATGAAAATGTGGATTTTATTTCGCCTGCTTCCGGGAGGATCCCCCTTTTCATTTCAGGTACCGGCAAAGCATTGGGTCCCAGGTTTCCGGGAGCAAAGATCACCCAGTTACGCCAGCCCGGCTCACCCCAATCCCAGCCATGCTCCTGGTTCCACCACTGCCAAGTATCTTCCTGTGAAAAAACAGAAATCCTCAACATGAGCAACAAAAGCAGCAAAACATTTCTCATCAGCCCGTACAGAATCACAAAATGATAAAATCGTTCCGCAACGCAGGAGATATACCACTCCTCATTCAGGCTAAAGCTTTAGCTTTTCACGGATGTGTTGCGGTATGGCATCCTTGTGCACCATCAGACAGGTGGTCTTGTACCTCACATAAGCTTTGGAAGCATAAAAATAACCGTCGAACTTGTTATAATCACCCCAGGAATTCTTCACTTTGTAATAGATTTTCCCTGTCTGGTCTTTGGCAAGGCCTATGATATGCATTCCATGGTCATCGGTGGTCATGTAATTATCAAATTCCAACTGACGGAGTTCCTGGGTAATTTCGAGCTCCGGAGCAGGCTTGTCCAGTTTAAAAGTCTCATCCTCCTTTTCCTTGTCTGAAAGCTTTTCCCAGCGCAATATTTCAGCGTTAGTCATATCTTCGACCTTTTTTACGGGAACCATGGCCACCCCTTTGTTGCTGGTCAGGAATCCCTTTTCACTCACATCGGCAGCCCAGGCCACCGTATACCCATTTCTCAGGGAATTGTCAATAATCTCCTCCATTTCATCCAGGGGAACGTTGTACATCTCATCCCATGACCAGTTGTCGGGAATTTCCAGGATGAACCGCTGATAAAAAGGATGGTGCGAAAAGGATGTGATCTCAACGTAATCATTGGGGTTCAAACCGGTGTACTCCCTGAGAAAGCTTTGCGGGGAATAGCTTTTGCCCTGATATTCAAACCTCTGCGGAATGACTCCCAGGTAAGCATCCAGCGTAGCCAGGATGGGTTCAAACCAAACCTCCGACAATTTGCGGTTCGGATTTTTCACCACCGCATTCACTTGTTGGCTAAGGATTCCATCCATCTCCCCATGAACATGTTTTTCCTCCCCGTAGTTCAGTCCCGCGTATACCTCCTCCGGAATGATCCCGTATTTCCGCATCATATTGGTCACATCGTGAAAAGCTCCTCCCGGACCGAACGTTGTATTTCCGTGCATCCGCACATATTTTCTGGCCTTTTCCGCATAGGTATGATGAACGATAAACATTTCCGAAAAATTCGTCTCCGGTTTCTTTAACCGGAGCATTTCAGATTCCAGAAAGGAGAGTGCACTAAAAGACCAGCAGGTGCCCGTCCGGTGCTGATCGCTGACAGGTGTGGCAGGCAGGGATATCTCATCGGTAAAGCGAAAACCGGCAGTATCATCCTGAGGATCCTGACCCGAAAGTAAAAAAGGCATCACCAGGCAACCCAGGGTGATGGAAAAGATCAGTTTGTTCATCTGTTTTTATTATTAGGTTGTACTGTTAAATCCGGTGCAAATGATGAGATGACCAGGTGCATAACCAATGGTGTTGGCGCGTTATTTGCTCACCGATGATTTCATCATCACAGGGATTTTTTGTAAACTTCAAAAATAAAAATTATATGATAGCATACAAATGAATTCACAACATGCCATTTATGGCAATTCGTTAAATAAAATTAACCATTTCCGGTCGCAATGCAGCAAAATACTATTTTTGCCTTATGAAAAAGTGCCCGTCACATAGAGGGATTCTCACCCAGCTGTTGCTCCTGTTCGCAATCAGTTCGCCAGCCCAGCTCAACATCAACCATTACATGCGGGTCGGGCAAACAAGAATTTCGATAGGCAATTATGTCGGAGCCATTGAATATTTCAATATTGTTATCAAGTTCAAGCCCCACATGCCGGAGCCCTATTTTTTCAGGGGGGTTGCCAAACACAAACTTGAAGATTTTCAGGGGGCCATTCTGGATTATGAAAAAGCAATCGGGATCAAGCCGTTTTATCCCGATGCGTATTCATACCGGGGTTTGGCGTACCACCAGCTGGGCAATTTTGGCAAGGCCATCGAAGATTACAACAAGGCGCTTGAACTGGATCCGAAGAACGAAGGGGTTTACATAAATCGGGGTATTGCCCGGATTTCCGGGAAGGATGTGGATGGGGCCATCGGCGATTATGAGAAAGCACTGGAGGTCAATCCCTCATCGACCGGAGCTTTGATGAACCGGAGCAATGCGAAGATCATCAAAGGAGATACGCGGGGTGCCATTCAGGACCTGAACCAGGTGATCACCATCAGGCCTCATTATGCTTCGGCCTACCTGAACCGGGGGATTGCCCGTTTTGAGCTCAACGATTTCGCGTCAGCCCTGCGGGATTATGACCAGTGCATCCGCCTTGAGCCTGGTAATGCACTGGCATACAACAACCGGGGGATCGTCAAACATAAGCTGGAGGATTACAACGGAGCCATCATGGATTATGACATGGCCATCAGGCTGGACCCCGGCATGGCCAATGCCTATTTCAACCGTGCCATGGCCAGGGAAATCCTTAAAAGACCGGGATATGAAAGTGACTACCAGATCGCAGGGGACCTAAACCCGCAGTATGACCTTTCACGGTTTACACTCAGCGCGGAACAACTTGCGCAGCAACAGCAGCAGGCGAAACAACCATCGCCGGGAACACCACCCTCAGACAATGGCAAAGAAGAAAATGAAGAGGGCGGCATAGCTGCCGAAAACAACATAAATACAGAAAAAGAGCGGGAAGAAGAGACCAGAAGACGAAGAAGGCTGAACCTGATCCTGTCAGACACCCGCAACCTGCCGGTGGAAAAAATTGTGAATCCCGATGACCCGCATGTCCAGAACCGATCCATCGTCATCGACCTCCAGCCGATCTTCCTCATCTCGGCACTCGAAAAAAATTCAGTCAACTACGAGCGGCTTCAATACTTCAACCAGGATATTGAAAGCCTCAACAAAGAAAACAATTACAATCCCCTGCTTACCTTTACCAACAAAACAAATGACGGGTACCAGAACCTGTTTCAGAATTACATCCTGTTTTTCAATGAAAAAATAGCCGTTTCACCCGGCAGCACCAACTACCTCAACAGGGGAATATTTCATTGTCTGGCAGGAAATTACACCCAGGCACTTACCGACCTGGACATAGCTGTCCGACTTGACTCCGCCAGCGTCCTGGCCTACATGACACGGGGAAGTTGCCGTTACAGGATGACCGAACACTTCGAAATGCTGATGGATTTTCCGTCACAAATGCCGGTAAGGGAACAAAACAATGCCGAAGGAAAGGGGGAATCGGAGACGCAGGTTACCGTGATGTCCGATTATGACCTGATCCTGAAAGACTTTGACAGGGCCATCGGTTTACGTCCCGATCTTTTTTTCGGATATTACAACCGTGCATTTATCCACCTGAAACTGAAGAATTATGAAACAGCCATGGCCGACCTGGACAAAGCCATCGAACTGGAACCGGAATTTGCAGAAGCCTATTATAATCGCGGGCTGACCCTGATTTTTCTGGATGAACCAGCCAGAGGAGCGCTCGATCTCTCAAAGGCAGGGGAACTCGGTCTTGTGGAAGCTTACAGCATCATCAAACGATACTGCAACTAAGGTTGAGGTTAAGGTTGAGGTTGAGGTTAAGGTTGAGGCTGAGGTTAAGGTTAAGGTTAAGGTTAAGAGCCTTCGCTGATTCTTTGTTATTTGAAATACCGGAACATGACGACTACATACTGATAAAATGACCAGCACACAGCCACTAGCGGAAAGATTAAGGCCCAGGAACCTGGAAGAGTTTCTGGGGCAGGAGCATCTGGTCGGCCCCGATGCAGTATTGCAGAAAATGGTCCGGTCAGGAAACCTGGTTTCCATTATTCTGTGGGGTCCGCCGGGAGTTGGTAAAACAACCCTGGCCAGGATCATCGCCACCACCCTCGACCGTCCCTTTTACACCCTCAGTGCCGTCAGTTCAGGGGTCAGGGATGTCAGGGAAATCATCGACAAGGCCAAGAAACAACAGTTTTTCAACCGGCCGAATCCCATCCTTTTCATCGATGAGATCCACCGTTTCAGCAAATCACAGCAAGATTCCCTGCTGGGTGCCGTGGAGTCGGGAATTATCACCCTGATCGGAGCAACTACTGAAAATCCATCCTTTGAAGTCATCTCACCCCTCCTTTCCCGATGCCAGGTATACGTGCTCAATCCCCTCAGCAAAGAACACCTGTTAAAACTCCTTGAAATCGCCCTTGAAAAGGATGTCGAACTCAAGCACCGGAAGGTGGTGATTCAGGAAGATGAAGCATTGCTGCGGTTTTCAGGAGGCGATGCCCGCAAATTGCTGAATGTGCTGGAACTGGTGGTCAATGCCGGAGAACCGGAAAACGATCCGGTCTATATTACCAACGACAGGGTTTTGGTTCTCCTGCAGAAAAACCTGGCCTTGTATGACAAATTGGGAGAGATGCATTATGACATCATATCCGCATTTATAAAAAGCATCAGGGGGAGTGACCCCGATGCGGCCGTATACTGGCTTGCTCGGATGATCGAGGGCGGGGAAGATCTGAAATTCATTGCCCGAAGGCTGGTGATCCTGGCTGCGGAAGACATCGGCCTGGCCAACCCCAACGCCCTGCTGCTGGCGCAGAGCACTTTTGATGCCGTACACCAGATCGGATTTCCCGAATCACGGATCATCCTGTCGGAATGCGCCATTTACTTGGCCACCTCTCCCAAAAGTAATTCAGCCTACGCCGCCATCGACGCCGCCCAGGAAACAGTACGCACAACAGGAGACCTTCCCGTGCCCCTGCACATCCGTAACGCCCCTACAAAACTAATGAAAGAGCTGGGTTATCACGAAAATTACAAATACGCCCACTCCTATGAAGGAAATTTTGTGGAACAGGATTTCCTTCCTGAAAAAATCAGGAAGGAAAGGTTTTATATTCCGCAAGACAATCCTTCAGAAACCAAAATCCTCGAAAGGCTGGTCTCCTGGTGGGGCAAACGGTTCAGAAAAAGATAACCCGATCCCCGCGTGGAATACCTCTCAGGCTATCATGCCTCTCCGACAGATGGCCTCTATGGTCAGACAGGGCTGATTTCCCCCGGGATGCCCCGGCTGAACGAACCTGTCATGAACCGGATCGGATGCCACATTAGGGAAGGAGAACATGATATCACCCCATGACCGGCAACAGTACATCAGGTTTGCCAATCTTCTTTTCTATGAGAATTAGGCCCGGGAAGGGCACATTCTCACTTAAAAAACGTAAATTGCACCCTTTCTATCATAAACAATTCCGATGAACGTTCACCATTTTTTGGCCTTTGACCTCGGGGCTTCCAGCGGAAGGGCCATGCTTGGCAGCCTGGAAGGCGACAAACTCACCCTTACCGAAGTCCATCGTTTCAACAACCAGATGTTATTGCTTCACGGCCACTACTTCTGGAATATCTTTTCCCTGTTTTGCGAGCTGAAAACGGGCCTCACAAAATGCGTCCGCGAATTGAACATCCAGCCGGAATCGATAGGCATCGATACCTGGGGCGTTGACTATTGCCTGGTAACCGCTGACGGACACATTGCCGGACTGCCTTTTGCTTACCGCGACGGGCGGACTGATAACAGCATGGAACGATTTTTCAGTCTCCTGTCCAAAAAAGAGACATATGAACTTTCCGGGATCCAGTTCATGCAGTTCAACACCCTCTTCCAGCTTTTTTCGGCATACCAGTCCCGCTTAGAAACCCTGAAAATTGCCGACAGCATGCTCTTCACTCCCGATGCACTCAATTTTTTATTCACCGGCATCCGGAAAAATGAGTATACCATCGCCAGCACCTCGCAGATGCTCAAACCGGGGAAAGCGGAATGGGAGTACCGTTTGTTCGATGTGGCGGGGATTCCCCACGATCTGGCGGAAGAGATCATTCTTCCAGGGAACATTCTGGGGCCGTTGCTTCCCGAAGTATGCTCCGAAACAGGGAGTGATCCCATCCCCTGTATTGCCGTGGCTTCACACGATACCGCCTCAGCCGTTGCCTCCGTCCCCGCCGAAGAGGGGAACTGGGCATACATCAGTTCAGGAACCTGGTCCCTTATGGGCATTGAAAGTCCTGTTCCACTGGTTACAGAAGAAATGCTGGCCCTGAATTTCACCAATGAGGGAGGAATCGACGGCACGACGAGGTTTCTGAAAAATATCATGGGATTGTGGCTCATCCAGGAGTGTAAGCGGAAATGGGATGCCGGGACCACCCTGTCGTGGAGTGACATCGTGGAGATGAGCAAGACCGCTCCTCCCTTTATCAGCCTGGTGGATCCCGACGACCATACCTTTCTTAACCCGCCCGACATGCCCGAAGCGATCCGTGAATTCTGCCGGAAAACAGAACAGCCGGTGCCTGCTACCATGGCGGCCATATCACGGTGTATTTACGACAGCCTCGCCCTGAAATATAAATATACCCTGGACCAGATTGAGAAAGCGATCAAAAAACCGGTCGAGAAGATCCACATCATCGGAGGAGGTGCCAATAACCGCTTTTTGTGCCAGCTTACCGCCAACGCCACCGGTCTTCCCGTAATTGCCGGTCCGGTGGAAGCCACCGCCATCGGGAATATTCTCATGCAGGCCCGAGGACTGGGATATATCGATTCTCTGCGGGAGATGCGTCAAATCGTTTCCAGTTCATTTGCCAACATCCAGTACCTTCCTTCTGGAGTCAGGGATTGGCAGGAGACCTATCTCCGCTTTAAGCTGATTGTTCAGTCCATCAAACCATAGGCCCCCTTCACGTTGGAAGTATCCCTTTTTCTCAAGCACAGGATGGCTTGATTTTTTCTGTATCGTATTTCAGAGTTCTCTCAGGAGAAATCACTCCCGGCAAGGAAGTTCGGTCTTATCCCGTACATGACCTGCAGCAAGTTCATGCAGTTTCGCCACAATCTCCTTGTATTCGGGAAAAGTCACCAGGTTGCGTAGTTCATGGGGGTCGCCGGCGGGATCGGTAAGAAACCTCCCCTCCCCGGTTCCGAAGAATTCGGCATATCTCCACTGTTCAGTCCTGACCACTACGCCGGTAATACCTTTGCCATGTTCATTCCAGACGGTAAAAGCCGGGCGATCCCATTCCGCCAAAGGATTTTCAAGCAGTGGGCGAAGGCTGACACCTTCAGGGCCTTCGGGCTCCGGAAGTCCGCAAAGATCTGTCAGGGTAGGATAAATATCAAGTAGCTCAACGACACGCGGGCAACTCTTTCCGTGACCCGAAATCCGCGGATCGTGGATAATAAAAGGTACCCGGGTACCCTGTTCCCAGAGGGAACCAGCCTTTGACCATTTTCCCTTTTCACCAAGCTGGTAACCATGGTCGCTCCAGAATACGACGATTGTATTCTCCCGGAGTCCCTGCTGGTCCAACTCATCAATCACCCTTCCCACATTCCAGTCAACGTAGCTGACGCAGGCCAGATAGGCCTTTATCATCGCACGGGCTTCCTCAGGAGAGGCACTCCTGTTGATGAAGAGATCTGCATTGACGGGCCTGACAGATCCTGCGGGGAATCCCACCGGAACAACGGGGAGTGATGCAAAATCGGGAGGCAAGGGGATCTCATCCGCATCATAAAGATCAAAAAATTGTTTGGGAGCCACCAGTGGCGAATGGGGCTTGGAAAATCCGCAAGCCAGGAAGAAAGGTTCACCGCTCTCCCCATACCTCCGGATAAAGTCAATGGCTTTGTCAGCCACCCGTGTATCTCCCAGATTATTTGCAGCTTCCCCCACTACAGCCTCCCACCGGTCAGATTGCGGGTTGATCAGCGCACCGGGGGTTAGTTTGGGCGCAACTCTCCTGATATGAGCTGCTTTTTCAGCTTCGGTCAACGAAGCAGGTGGAGAAAGGTTCACCGGATTATTATATACCCGCTCTTCTCCCCCTTCACTCCAGGCATCGGTATCATCAATGCCCCCGTGGAAAACTTTTCCGGTACGCACTACCGCATACCCCTGCTGGCGGAAATATTTTGGCAGGCTCACCCAATCGGGATAGGTTGCCCCGAACCATTCCCGGTTGGAATACAATCCGCTGGTGACAGGCCGCCGGCCGGTAAGCAGGGAAGAGCGCGAGGGACCACACAAGGGATACTGGCAGTAAGCCCTCTCGAACATCACCCCCCGACTGGCCAACTGATCGAGGTTGGGGGTTCTGGCAAGCGCATGTCCGTAAACATGCAGGTCAGTCCGCATATCATCCGAGATCAGGAAAAGCACGTTCATCCGTTTCCCTTCGGCAGGAATGGACTGTGGCAGCAAAGCCTGCTGCGCTCCGGCCAAATGGACTGAAAATGAAAACAGTGCACTGGCCGCAAGAAACCGTGGCCCCTGATGTAAAAATATTCGTTCCATGGTCTTGTTATACCAAAATAAAAACAGGATCCTTCCGGAAGGCTTTGTCTGCTGCGACCTCGTGGGAATTTGCTGTGCTACCTGGCAGTGATCCTGTTCAGTTTGTAAATGGCAAAAGTTTTTGCCCCCACGAATGTCGTCAATGAATTCCCTGCTGCCTCGATGAACTGATGGGATGGCAGGATGGCATTGGGTTCGTCCAGGGAGTTCTCCCTGTCAGGGTCCGGTGAATGCAAGGTAACCAGGCTGCCCCCTGCCAGGGATTCCTTCTTTTTCAGCCCCTGCAGAGTCAGGGTAATCTGTTGCGAAGCTTCGGAGGTATTCACCACTTTCACGATCACGGTTTGGTGCACGTCATCCAATACGGCACTGGCGAAGAGTCCGTGCTGCCCTTGGGCTCCCGTGACTGCTCTTCCCTCCATGGTCAGGGGGAGGACATGCGTTCCCCGGTTGTGGGAGAAGAGTTGCTGAACATAATAGCTGGCCGTACGCATCGACCGCAGGTTATCAAACCAGATCAGGTCAGGACGCCACTGCCATCCTTCCACATGGGCGAACAACGGCGCATAGGTGGCCATGTGCACGATGTCGGCATTCCGTTCCATTCCGGTCATGAAGGCTGCCTCCAGAAGGGAAGCGTTGAAATGGTTCCACTTCTTTCCGCGGCCATGACACGCATACTCGCCGGCAAAGACCTTCGGCCCGTTGCGGTCATAACTGTCATAGCGCGCCCCTTGGCTGAGAAACCAACTCTCGGGACGATAGAAATGTTCATCCACCAGGTCCGCCTTCAGCCGTTTCATTTCCGGCCAGAGGTAATCAAACTGTTCCCCCTCGGAACCGGGACCTGATCCACCGACAATTTTTATTTCGGGATGGCTTTGGCGGATGGCTTTGATGAAAGGTTCCAGCCGTTCAGGGTATTCGGGTCCCCACTGCTCGTTGCCGATTCCGATGAATTTCATGTTGAAGGGAGCCGGATGCCCCATCTCAGCCCGAACCTTACCCCAAGGGGAGGTAATCTCCCCGTTGGCAAACTCGATCAGGTCAAGGGCATCCTGAATATATTCCTTCAGGTCATCAACGTCAACATGACAGGCCATGTCCTGGTTCTGAAACTGGCAAGAAAGACCGCAGCTCAGAATGGGGAGCGGCTCGGCGCCCATTTCCTCCGACAGGAGAAAGTATTCGTAAAAGCCAAGACCATAGCTTTGATAATAATCGGGATAAAAACGATGGGGAAAGGTATAATGCCAGCGGTTTTCGTTAAGAGGACGGTTTTCAACAGGCCCCACCGAATTTTTCCATTGGTAGCGGGTAGCCAGGTCCGTCCCTTCCACAATACATCCGCCGGGAAAGCGGAAGACTCCCGGACGGATATCCGTCAGGGCCTGGGCCAGGTCCTTCCTGAGTCCGTTCTCATGGCCCTTCCAGGTATCCGTGGGAAACAGTGAGATATGCTCCATATCCACGGGCCCCCGGGAGTTGAGGAATATGCGGAGCCGTGCTTTGGGAATCCTCTCACGGGAAGTCAGGATCACCTGATATTTCTTCCATTCTTTGGAATCCACGACCAAAGCGGCGGCTGCGAAAGCCTGCTGTTCCTGCATGGAGGCCCGATCCACCAGCTCCACCCTGAGGGTATCCCGCGTTCCCTCCGGAGATCGCGCCCAAACCGAAAAACGGTATTTCTCCTCCTTTTCAATACCGATTCCGAAAAATCCTTCATTCTCCAATCCCGTGTGTTTGTGGTCGTGCCCCGGCCAGGAAAGGCGCACATAATGGGGATTCCGCTCAAAAGGTCCGTCATCCCTGAGTTCAACCTTGCCAAAGGTACACCACCCCGTAAAACTTTGTGGAAATTCGAAGGAGCGGTTTTTCACCAACTCCGCATAAAGCCCACCATCGGCGGCATAGTTGATGTCCTCGAAGAACAACCCGTACATGGTGGGCTGGATTTCAGCCCCCTGTTTGTCAACCTGGATCAACAACTCCCGTGGTTGCGCCATCAACAGTGTCGCTGCAAACAGGGAGGAAATAAACGGCAGAAAAAAGTATCCCTTCATAACCATGAAATAATTCATGGTCGTAAATATACAAAAGAGTCGCCAGATTACACAAACCGGTAACCAATCCCCGATTCGGTGATGATCATGACCGGTTGCGAGGAATTATCCTCCAGCTTCTTTTTCAGTTGGGCGAAGTAAAATGATAACCATTTCCCCGTCAGGTACTTTCACACTGCCCAGCAGAAATGGAGCCGACAAAGTTCTGCCTATTTGTTGATTACCCGACGGCCGAAAGGAGTGATGGCCAGGGACATCAGTTTGAAATGCTGCCTCCCCCAAGGGATCCCTACGATTGTAATGGTAAGGAGAAGTCCAAAAAGAAGGTGGGTCAACGCAATCCAGAAACCCGCCACGATCAGCCAGATGATGTTCATGATGGTTGACAGACAACCGGGAGCCCAATCCTTCGTTTCCCAGGTTTTGTTAAATGGCCACAGGGTAACCTCCGCCAGTTTAAAAACCTGAAGGCCGAAAGGTATTCCCACGATTGTCACGCACAAAGCCAATCCTCCCGCCACATATCCGATAAAAGCCTCCAATCCTCCGAAAATCAGCCAGATGATATTTCCTAGTATCCTCATTCTCCGAATTTATTAATTTCAGCAAATTAGTATTACATTTTGCGGTGCCATTACACTCCCGCACCAATTTTCCATTCCTCCTTCTTTCGCAATGCTCACCCTCTGATATTCTGATCCTCTGATCTTTCAGAAAAGCTTAATATGGTCTTTCGGATTTGTGTCAATCGTTGCAGCAAATTTTCCAGTCTGTCAAGGTGGAGCATATTGGCGCCGTCCGACAAGGCGGCAGCCGGATCGGGATGGGTTTCAATGAAAATCCCGTCAGCCCCGGCAGCAATCCCCGCCCGTGCGATGGTTTCGATGAGTTGCGGCTTTCCTCCTGTCACCCCTGACGCCTGGTTGGGCTGTTGGAGAGAATGGGTGATATCCAGGACCACGGGACATCCGAAAGCCTGCATTTCCGGAATCCCCCGGTAGTCCACCACCAGATCCTGGTACCCGAACATGGCACCCCGCTCTGTAAGAATGATTCTGTTGTTGCCGCTTAACCGCACCTTGTCAACGGCAAATTTCATGGCCTGGGGGGAAAGGAACTGTCCCTTTTTGATGTTGACCACTTTCCCCGTTACGGCCGCGGCCACCAGAAGGTCGGTCTGCCGGCACAAAAATGCCGGAATCTGCAGCACATCGACATAGGCTGCAGCCATTGCAGCCTCCGCCGCAGCATGAATATCGGTCACCACCGGAATGGCGAATGCCTCGCCTATCTTTCTGAGAATTTTCAGAGCCTGATTGTCACCTATCCCTGAAAAGGAGTCAAGCCTCGACCGGTTGGCTTTCCTGTAAGATCCCTTGAAAATCCAGGGAAGCTCCAAACGTTCTGCAATGCCATAAATCCTTTCGGCAATCTGAAAGGCCATTGCCTCATCCTCAATGGCGCAGGGACCTGCCATTAACAGGAAATTCCCCGAACCGGCATGTCTTATTTTTTCTATTGATTGAATCATGATTCACCTAACGGAGTTTAGGATTATGCCGGAAAGATATTAAAAATGTGCCATTCTAATGTTAAAACTTCATCGTACTTATCAGGAAAAAACGTCATCCCAACACAGGAAGTATTTCCTTTTATACTTTTGCAGCCCAATTGAAACTCCCCGCTGCAGAGCAATGGAGAAACAAATCCTGCGAAACCGGGATGAGTTCGACGGGTTTCAGCACGGGATCAGCCATAAGAAGAGAACAAGCATTAACGCTTAACTGGCTCAGAGAACAGATATAGTCAATGCGCTCACCGAAATTCAGAAACAGATGGAAGAGATCAGGAATATCGCCGTTATTGCCCACGTGGACCATGGAAAAACCACCCTCGTTGACCGCATTCTTTATCAGGTTAAGCTTTTTCGTAAAAACCAGGAGGTCAGGGAACTGATCCTCGATAGCAATGAACTGGAGCGGGAAAGGGGGATTACCATCCTGAGCAAGAACGTGTCGATACGCTACAAAAATGTGAAGATCAATGTCATCGACACGCCCGGCCACTCCGATTTCGGAGGTGAAGTGGAGCGGGTACTGAACATGGCAGATGGGGTCTTGCTCATTGTGGATGCCTTTGAAGGCCCCATGCCCCAGACCCGTTTCGTGTTGCAGAAAGCCCTGGAACTGAGGCTAAAACCGGTGGTGGTAATCAACAAGGTTGACAAACCCAACTGCAATCCCGACGAAACTCATGAAAAAGTCTTCGACCTGATGTACAGTCTGGATGCCACGGAGGACCAACTTGATTTCCCCACGGTCTATGGCTCCTCAAAACAAGGGTGGATGGGGCCTGACTGGAAAACGCCCACCGAAGATGTCAGTTATTTGCTCGATACCATTATCACACATATTCCTCCGGCCCGGTATGTGGAAGGCTCACTTCAGATGCGGATTACCTCGCTGGATTACTCCTCTTACCTGGGACGGATAGCGGTGGGCAGGGTGAGCCGCGGCTCCCTGATCCCCGGAAGCCAGGTAATGCTGGTAAAACGCGATGGAAACCAAGTGAAAAATACAGCGAAGGAAGTATATCTCTTCGAGGGTCTCGGAAAAGAAAAAACCAAAAAACCAGTCCGGTCCGGTGAAATCTGCGCCATTTTTGGCATGGAGAATTTCGAAATCGGCGACACCATCGCTGACCTTATTGATCCTGAAGGCCTATCCCATATCCATGTTGATGAGCCGACCATGAGCATGGTGTTCGCCTCCAACAACTCTCCTTTTTTCGGACGGGAAGGGATCTTTGTCACCTCACGCCAGTTACGTGAAAGATTGTACAAGGAAACCGAAAAGAACCTTGCCCTGAAAGTGGAGGATGCAAGTTCTGCTGACACATTCATAGTTTACGGAAGGGGTATCCTTCATCTATCCATCCTGATTGAGACCATGCGCCGGGAAGGGTATGAACTCCAGGTCGGTCAGCCAAAAGTCATCATCCGGGAAATCGAAGGAGTGAAGCACGAACCTGTGGAATCTCTTACAGTTCAGGTACCGGAAGAATTTGCCGGCAAAGTGATCGAACTGGTTTCGCAACGCAAAGGAGAGATGATCCTCTTCGAAGTAAAGAATGAACGCGCCCATCTGGAATTCTCCATCCCGTCGAGGGGAATTATCGGACTCAGAAACCAGATGATGACAGCCACGGAAGGCGAAGCCATCATGGCACACCGTTTCAAGGATTATGAACCCTGGAAGGGAGATATGGGCATCAAGCGCAACGGGGCGCTAATCGCGCTGGAAACCGGGACGGCCATCGCGTACTCCATCAACAAATTACAGGACCGTGGCCGGTTTTTCATTTTTCCCGGGGAAGAGGTCTACGCCGGACAGGTGATCGGGGAAAACAGCCGCTACGACGACCTCACCGTCAATGTGGCCATCACCAAAAAACTGACCAACATGCGGGCTTCGGGTTCCGATGACAAAGCAATCCTGAGTCCGCCCATCCGCTTTTCACTCGAAGAAGCCATGGAATACATCGCCGTCGACGAATACATCGAAATCACCCCTAAGTCGATGCGGATCAGGAAAATCCTGCTTGACGAGAATGACCGGAAGCGCGCCAGGAATAAGGAAGCTGCTAACTGATCCTCTTTCCCTCACCCTCAAGCTTCTTCGGTCGCCGAAGCTTTGGGGGAGCCGACAATCTCACCCTCAACCTTAACCTCAGAATTAGTAAGTGTAGCTCACGAAGGCCACTTTCCGGGAGTCGGGGCTCCAGGATGGTACATTAAGGGTTCCCTGTCCGCCATAAAGGAAGGCTACCGTCTTCACCGGGCCGCCCCCTAAGGGCATCATGCGCAACATGACCCGTTGATTCCGGGGATGGTCACCGGCGGGCACTTCCGGACGGTAAGAGATAAAAATGAGCCACTTGCCGTCGGGTGAAGGATGTGCAAACCAATTGTTAAACTGGTCATGGGTTACCTGCTCCTGGCCCGATCCATCGGACTTCATCCGCCAAATCTGCATGGTACCGCTCCGTACCGAATTAAAATAGATCCATTCCCCGTCGGGAGAAAATTCCGGACCGTCATCGAGCCCCGCTGACGTGGTCAGGCGTACCTCTGACCCGCCCTTCGATGGAATTTTATACACGTCGTAGTTACCATTTCTTTCTGCACAATAGGTCAGCCATTTCCCGTCGGGAGACCAGCCATGCCAATAGGATGGTCCCAGTTGGGTGATCCTGTCGGGAACGCCGCCTTTCACCGGCAGGGTATAAATGATGGAGTGCTGATGACCGTTCTCCCGGAGATGGTGGCTGATGGCCAGCGTTTTCCCATCGAAGGAGATACCATGGTCATTGTTGTTGGCATCGGCAAAACCGGTATTGATCTCCCTGCTCTTTTTGCGCTTCAGGGAAAACCGGTAAAGCTTTCCTTCCTGGTTATAAATCAAAAACTTTCCGTTGCGTGACCAGTTGGGGGCTTCAAGATGCTTTTCCGTGGTGAGCACCACTTTCCGATTTCCGGTCATCACATCCAGAATTTCAAGGCGGGAAGGTGATGGAGGAGCCTGCTCCCCACCCCGCACTTCCGCGGGAATGTCAATCCGTACGTTTGTAAAAAGAGCCTGTTCGGTGACCTGCGCATTGTGGGAACAGACAAACAATCCGGCATGGATTTCCTCCCCCAGCGATACGGTTACCGAAGCCACTTCATCCAGGGGGGTCTGATCTTTCGATACCCTCATGATGTAGGTATTTCCCGACTTCTCAAGCTGAATGAAACCGGGAGCCTTCACCTGTGTGGTCACCTCCCGGGTTTTGCCTCCCTTTTCGGACCTGTACTGTAAGGAGGTGAGGCCATCGCCATGCACGGCAACATCCACATAAGGGGAATCATCGTCAAGCGAAGCCCGGAACATCACGCCCGCCTTCCGGTGGGGATCTGTCCCGACACCCCGGAAGACCACGTTCGCAGAGAAAATGCAGTCCTCAACGATGGTGCGAGAAAGAAAGAAGAACTCATCACGATTGCCCCACATGTTGATGCCTGAAGCAGTCAAAAGCCAGCTTTGAAAATTTTTGTCATAATAAAATCCCCCGCTGATGGCCGGATTTCCTATGTCAGTAGCAACAGGGAACGTTTCATTTACAGGTTTCCGGGAGATCCCGCCGAAAGAAAAGAGCATGAGACTGATTATCATTACGAAATGCTGAACCATAATTCTTTTGTTTTACAAAGATTGACGAATGAGGAGTGAAGATGGTAAAAATTCCCTTATTCTCTGCCTGGTGGTAACAAAACCGGCCGCCTTTTTTCCCATTTCCCTGAAGTCAACGGAAATAACGGTAATACCGTTGCCTGCAATCTCTTTCATGGGCGTATCGTTGTATGCCAGGATACCCACATCCTGACCCGGCACCAGTTGACGATCCTGACAAGCTTTTACCACTTTCACCAGATCGCTCTCCCTGATCACAAAATAGAGGTGGCCAGGCTGGATCATTTTTTCATCAGCCTCCGGTATCAGCTTGAAACCAAGGTCGTGCATCCTGCAGAACCGACGAACGGCAGATATGGTTTCGGGGGGATGGGGTGTTTTCCGGGCCGACCACACCAGGATAACCTGCCTGTATTTTTTGATACGGTCGATACCACCTTCAAGACAAATCTCGACAGCCTCATCAAAATCCTGCAACAGATAGTTGGTTTCCGGTCGTTCACCGCTTCCCATATCGAGAATAAGCAACCTTGCCGGATCGATTTCTTTCAAAACAGGGTGAAGCTTCCGGTTGGAAATGTTCATCACCACATACATGTTGTATCTTCCGGCTGCATTCCGCACCAACTGGTCAAAAATTTCCTCGTTATAATGGTGGAATAAAAGGTCGACGGTCCACAAGTCAGGGAGATTTTCGCGGAATGCCTGATAAAGTTGTTCTTTAAAAGAGCTGAAATCGTCAAGGAGCATGAAGATCCTCCGGGTTTGGCCTTTAACAAAAAATCCCTTTGCCGGAACGGATTCGATCAAATCCCGTGCTTTCAGAATAGCATACGCCTTGGCTACCGTATCACGCGAGAAACCGGTCTGACGACTGACCTCGTTGAGGGAAGGCAATTGCCCCCCCTCAGCAAAAGTCCCGCTTCCCATCGCCTCGGTCAGATAATTCACGAGGGTGCGGATCTTGGTAGAACCATCCTCCTGCTTTGCGGGAATCTTCGTTCTGTTCATAGAAAACTTTCCTCATGATTTTCATCCCGGGAAATGCACCGAGCCATGAATCGGGAAAGAACTATTTGTAAAGCGGTCCGAAATTCGCACAAGCCCGGTAATCAGCCCCTTCCGGGTCCATTCCGAATCCGTTCCATGCAGCCGGACGGAAAATTTCTTTCTCCTCCACATTGTGCATGCACACGGGAATACGCAGGATAGAAGCCAGGGTGATCAGATCGGCGCCGATATGACCGTAACTGATAGCGCCGTGGTTGGCTCCCCAGTTGTTCATCACACTGTAAACATCCTTGAAATGGCTTTTACCGGTCAGCCGGGGAGCAAACCAGGTGGTGGGCCATGTCCTGTCGGTCCGCTCGTTGATCAACTGATGGACATGTGCGGGAATTTCCACCGTCCATCCTTCGGCAATCTGAAGTATCGGCCCCTGTCCCTTGATAAGGTTCAGCCGGCACATGGTCACCGGCATGCCGCCTTTCGACAGGAAATTGGATGAGAATCCGCCACCCCTGAAATAACCTTTGCTTGCAGGATACCAGGTGGTCGCTTTCAGGCATTTTTCAACCTCTCCCGGAGTGATCTTCCAGAAAGGCTTCATGACCGGATTTCCATGCTCATCTTCCTGCATCCCGGTAGCATCCAGACAGGTGGCACCTGAATTAATCAGGTGAATGATCCCGTTGGCTGCGACGCCTTCCAGTTCATATCCCGAAACCCTTTTTACTGCCTCAGGGCTCCAGAAAGTACGCACATCTGAAAATATGGAGGCAGAATTGGTCAACAGGTGGCCGAAAAGCATGGCGACCCCGTTGAGGGAATCGTTTTCGGTAGCCAGGACAAAGGCTTCCCTGATCCCGTTCCAGTCAAATGAGGAACACAGCAATGCTTCGCTGAAATCACCGTTAGGCAGAAAATCGGTCCATTGCCGCTGTCCCTGAAAACCTGCCGCAATGGCATTGTGCCCCAGGGCTTCCTCCAGAAATCCCATCTTTCTCAAAACCGGATTACCCGTCATCAAATCCCTGATGATAAGGGTCATCTTCACCACAAACTCCCATTCCTTATCCTTTTGTGCCCTGTCACTCCTGATGTCAGGCGTGTTATAATCGGCACCCTCATTGACCTTGCAGTACTTTTCGGTCCAACGCATGGCCCTTTCATATTCTTCAGGATCAAACATCCCTTTTTCAATACGACGTAGAATCTCCACCTCGTCAATTCCTTCAACCCGGATTCCCAGGTAATCCTGAAAGAAATCATGATTTACCACCGACCCGGCGATGCCCATGCACTGTCCTCCAATGCCGAGATAGGACTTACCCCGCATCATGGAAACCGCAAGTCCGGCTTTCACAAAACGGAGGATTTTTGTTTCCACATCGACGGGGATCGAGGTATCGGTATTGTCCTGCACATCACGGCCATAAATGCCGAAGGCAGGAAGCCCCTTCTGGTTATGGCCCGCCAGGGCCGCAGCCAGGTAAACGGCTCCCGGCCGCTCCGTTCCGTTAAACCCCCAGATGGCCTTCGGATACCAGGGATTCATGTCAATGGTTTCCGTACCGTAACACCAGCATGGCGTTACCGTCAGGGTCAATCCCACCCCTTCCCGCTCAAACTTTTCCTGACAGGCTGCAGCCTCGGGAACCCTGCCAATCGTGGAGTCGGAAATCACACATTTCACCGGAGTACCATCCGGATAACATAACCGGGACGAAATCAGCGCCGCTGCATTTTTCGCCATGGACATGGTCTGTTCTTCCAAACTCTCCCTGACACCTCCCTGACGGCCGTCAATCACAGGCCGGATACCTACTTTTGGATATTCTCCTATCAATCTGAATGACATAGCTTTAATGATTTAATTGGTTTACAAATTTTCAAAACTGTATTGTACTGTACTGTGCTGCAATCTACAACTTAAAATGGAAAATAAAGATGATGGCATTCATTTTTAACTATTTTTAAGCCGACTAATTAACCGGTTATGAAACTCTTAAAACTGAAGTTACACTGGCAGATTCTGATCGCACTGGTTGTGGCGGTTATTCTGGGTTATTTTGTACCCTCCTCCGCAAGATATCTCTCCTGGATGGGGGATCTTTTTCTCCGAGGCCTCAAAATGGTCATCATCCCTTTGATTTTCAGCTCTATCGTGAGTGGAGTCACCAGTATAGAAAGTGGCCGCAGTCTGGGAAGGATTGGCCTTAAAACGATTACTTACTATATCGTGACCAGTTTACTGGCCATCCTGACCGGCCTGTTTCTGGTGAATATCATCAAACCGGGCGTTGGGGTACACCTGGGCTTTACCGAAACCGTAACGGAAGTGCAGGGGGCTTCAGGTAAACTCTCTGACATTTTCATGCGGATCGTCCCTGAAAATATCGTGGATACCATGGCACGCGGGGAAGTCCTTCCTGTTATCTTTTTTGCCGTTCTTTTCGGTTTTTTCATTACCCGGGTGCAGGACCATTACAGGGTTAAAATGACCTCTTTCTTTGAGGGCTTTTTCGAGGTCATGATGAAAGTCACCATGTTCGTAATCCGCTTCACACCATTTGGAATTCTGGGCATCGTGACACGTGAAGTAGCGGCCAATGCCGACAAAC
The DNA here is from genome assembly GCA_002304925.1 of Prolixibacteraceae bacterium UBA1413. GTDB lineage: Bacteria > Bacteroidota > Bacteroidia > Bacteroidales > Prolixibacteraceae > UBA1413. The sequence continues at coordinate 9,453 of DBPT01000016.1, read as the reverse complement.
TGGGTGACATTGCCGGGAGTATGGCCATTTATATGATCACGGTTTTCGCCGGGCTTCTGTTTCATACCGTTGTCACCCTTCCGCTTATTGTCAGGTTTATCGGAAAGGCAAATCCTGTGAAACACTTCCGCAACATGGCCACTCCGTTGCTGACCGCCTTTTCAACGGCTTCTTCAAGTGCCACGCTGCCGCTGACCATGGAAGCCGTGGAACATAAAAGCGGCGTATCCAACAGAATCTCCAGTTTTATCCTTCCCCTGGGAGCAACCATCAACATGGACGGAACGGCACTCTATGAATGCGTGGCAGCCATCTTCATCTCCCAGGTGTATGGCATTGAACTGACTGTGACACAGCAGTTCATCATCGTCACCACCGCTCTGCTAGCTTCCATAGGGGCTGCCGGAATTCCGATGGCCGGACTGGTAATGATGACGGTGGTACTGACTTCCGTTCACCTGCCACTTGAAGGGATCGGACTGATCCTGTCCGTTGACCTGATCCTTGACATGTCAAGAACCACCGTGAACGTGTGGAGCGATACCTGTGGAGCTGTCACCATCGCCAAATCGGAGGGGGAGACAACTAAGGTATAAAAAAGTTAAGATTAAGATTAAAAAGGAGACCGAGGACAAGAAGTCACCTCCTCTAAAGCTACTGTGTCCGAAGAAGGCTGAGGTTAAGATCAGAGGTGCTACCTGTTAACAGGTCAAAGCCGAGTTTGGGAAGAGAAAGTTCCGTAGACGACTTTATAAGCAGGATGCAGGCTACAGACAGATCATCGCCTTAATCACGTTGTCACGGTACCGGGCTACCATGTCGAAAGCCGCAGGGGTTTTATCGAGGGGGAAACGGTGGGTTACCATCCTTTTCACGTCAATCTTCCCTGATGCCACCATTTCAATGGCTTCCTCCACACAATGATTCTGTCTTCTCACATTAATCACGGTTATCTCTTTCCGCCGCATGAGGTCCATGTCGAAAACGTATTTTGCCAAAGGCGGGATTCCTACCAGCACCAGTTTTCCTCCAGGTTTGACGATCTTCAGGGCAGTGTCAACAGCCTCCTGGTCACCACTGGCTTCGAAAACCACGTCCAACAGGCAGGGTTCCATTTTTAAGACTTCCTCAGGCACTTCACAGCCTGCAGGGTTTAAACCCCATGCTGCTCCAATCTGCAACGCTTTTTCAAGCCGGTAGTTCAGGGGTTCAATAATCCCGGCTGACAAAATACCATCTGCAAGAAGTTTCATCAGGATACTCAGACCTATAGGACCAACACCTAAGATGGCCGTTTTAGTGTCCGAGCCGCAAATCCCCGCCAACCGGACCGCATATATTCCGATGGACAGGGGTTCGACAAGGGCGGCTTCCTCAGCATCCAGCCTTCCGGTGACCGGGAAACATGCAGAAGATGGCATCACGATGTATTCGGTGAGGCACCCCGCAATCTGACCGGGACAACCCAGGAACCGGTTGTTCCTGCAAGTATGAGGCCTTCCTGCCAAACACTGGTCACACTGTCCGCAATGTACCGACGGGTCAATCACTGTCAAATCGCCCGGAACCACCCGGTCCACCCCGCTTCCGCATTTCTCCACAAACCCTGAACATTCGTGACCTACCACAAAGGGATAGTGCACTACCTGGCTCCCTATCCTTCCATCGAGGTAATAATGAACGTCCGATCCGCAAACCCCGATCGACTTCAACCTGATCAAAACATCATCATCTCCCGAAATATCCGGCTTCTCATCCTCTGTCACAGTCATCTGCTGAATCCCCGTCAGTTTCACTGCCATCATAACCTTTCCTTTTTAATCAATTGTATCACTTTTTTTGGGTCACAAAACATACTTTACAACATATTTCCTGAAATTCAATCTTAAATTTCAATTAATTAGCAAATCATACTTAATACATTTTAACAAATATTTGATAATTTTTTTTAACAGGTGAATACCGTATTCTTTTTTGACTATATTCGCAATGAATAATTATTACAAAATTAAAACTACCTTTTCTCTTTTTAAATCAATAAATACTAAGCTGGCTGAACGAAACTGAGAAAATAGGTTACCGGTTGCCCGGTAACCTTTTTTTGTCCCGATTCGGGGAAGGAGAATCACCCGCAGGGGATCGGGCAACTTACAGTGAGAACCAATAACTCAGTTTTAGCATGAAGCCATTTTCCCCTTTGATTTTTCCGATTTTTCCGAAGCTGTCGGTGATGGAAGGATTGTAACCGTCCTCATACCGGGTCCGGTTATGAGACCATACCAGGTAAACGGTTGATCCCGCCAGGTATTCCCAGCGCAGGACCAGGTTTGACCTGAACTCTCCGAAGTCGAAATCCGGATTTTCCAGCATAAAATCAGGGGAACCATCCTGGTTTTCGTCGATCACGTATCTTCCCCGCATTTCCTCGAGAATTGCCAGACCAGAATAGCGGTTACCGGGAATCCGGGCATAACTATCGGCCACTTTGTACAATTCCCTGAATTTGCCGGTGGAAGCGTAGGGACTGCCGTAAAACTGGAATGAAAGTTCGGGAGAAACGAAAAACTCAGCCCTAAGCGTTGTGTACAGAGTTTTCCGGTCTATTTTTCCGACGATATACTTTGTTCCCGTATCGGAGGTTTTCCGGGTTATATATTGATTGTTATCAATGAGATTTTCCAGGTTGCTATGGGAAGTGATGGAAAACCTGTTGCTGATTTTCCATTGAAGGTAAAGGGTATAGTCGATGGCGCCTCCCACACCCCCGTCCGACCATTTCCGGTCCACACCCGCACCTGCGAAAAGTTTGTATGCACTGTTTGTCTGCACGAAGACTTCCGCTATGGAATAGGGATCTGTTTTCAGGGCAGGTCCGCCCCTGAGTTGTCGGGTGTCAATTTTTCCCGAATTCCTAACCAGGTCCAAATGAATGTTCCACAGGTTTCTGAATTTCATAAAACCATGAAGGCTCATGTTGTTGTTGATGTTTTCACGGCCGAAAGTCCAGTCATGCCGCTGGCTGTAATTGATGTAATAATTCAGCATGATGCCTGCGGGATTGTTTACCTGGTAGCGCAGGTCGGCACGCAGCGTAATCAGGTCGGCATCACGGAGATAGCCGGCATCGTTGAGATCAACGCCCGGAGAACGCCAGCTCATGGTACCTGTGGCCCTGAATTTACCACTCTGTTTGCCTCCCCTGAGCTGGCCTCCCCAACCACTCATCACAGTTGCAGCGGGATCCGGGTCGATATGGTCTGCATCCTGACGCTGGTAAAAGTGTTGTGACGAATACTGAAGTTTTGAAATGGCTTCGGTAGTTCCTGTTATATGCGAAAAAAAGGACTTTGCATCCAGGAAATATTTCCTCCCCGCCCAGTATTGAATCAGATCGACACCTCCCACCGTTGCTTTATCAGGCAAAAACCTGAGATGATCATCCCTGGTGGAACGCAGAACCGAAGTAGCCATGATACCGATGAGGGTATTACCGCCATTCAGGTCCTGCCGGGCCCTGCTGATAAAATAGTTAGTAAAAGGTTCCACGGCTCTTTTTTCGGTTTCCTGGTCTTGTTTCAAGGTGGCAAATTCCCTTTCGGTCATGCTATTGATGATACCCAATGAAAAACCCTTTTTATTTTTTCCGGTCACCTTCAGTGCATTCAGGATGGATGTTCCGGAAGGGATCCTCCAATAAAACTCTCCCTCCTTTGGCGGGATATAGGATGGCGTATGGCCGATCCGCCTGGAATAAAAAAGCATGTCATTCCCGGCAGAATAATCGAGGATGGCATTCCCTTCAAGAAAGAAAGGGCGTTTTTCATCATAAAAGACCTCGTAGGCGGAGAGGTTCAGTTCAGATGGGTCAGCTTCCACCTGGCCGAAGTCAGGCAAAAAGGTGTAATCAAGGGTAAAACTGGATGAAAGGGCGGCCTTGCCGTCCAGTCCAAGCCCAAAACGTTCAGACTTCCCCCCGTTTTTTATAAATCTAAAAGCACCATACGGCATCATCTCAAAATGACGCTTCGCCGGAATATCACGGATTCCATGGAGTTCCCCGAAAATATAAACCGAGGCGGGGGCATCTATGGGAATCAGTTTCCACTGGCTTTCTTCATCCAAACGGTCTATCCAGCGCCAGACATGGAGTCCCCACACCTGCTCCCGCTCATCGCTGAAACGTAACTGCGAAAAGGGGATTTTGATTTCAGCCGTCCAGGCGGAGTCCCCGACAAACGCCTTTCCTTCCCAAACGGCATCCCAATTGGTATCCAACTCATAAGCCCCGAGATGGATGAGATCGATTTTTTGTCCGGCAGCGGTTACATTGAATTCAAAAGCGGTCTGTTTGTCATGATAACTGTCCAGGGCTACCCCCACCACGTCGCCCGATGTAAAATCATCGCGCCGGCCCAAGATCGGACTGATCTTTTCAGGCTCGCTGTCGTAACATCTCAGGGCAATGTACAAATGATCATCATCATAAAGGATTTTCATTTCCGTGGGCTGGGAGGGTGCTGTGCCCTGTTCCGGTGTCTGCTGGATGAAATTCCCCTGCCACTCCCCTTCTGTAAGCCAGCATTCATCGTTGAGCCGCCCGTCGGTTTTCGGCCTGTTGTGCGTCCTCACTGCGGTGTATATCCGTCTGTTGCTGGCATGGAAATTCACCAGGGAATCGGATGACAGCGTGTAACTTCCGTTTTGGGAAAGGGAACAGAATGGCAGCAAAACAAACAACCACAGAAAAAAATGACGGGTGAAATTCATGCGCAGGTTTCTATTCGCCTCAAAAATAGAATTTTTTAATATCGCTTCATATCCTGCCTAAATTTAAAATCAGAAGGCTTCGGGGAAGATGAATATAATCTTTTAGTCCAAAGTCTTTTATTCTTTTCAAAAAATAGCTATTTTTGCGCCCTCATTTCAAAAAAGTGTATAATTAAAAATTGATGTCAAATGATGAATCAGTATGAAACCGTTTTCATTGCAACTCCCGTTTTATCTGAGCCACAGATAAAGGAAGCGGTAAAAAAATTCAGGGACATCATCACCGACAATGGTGGCGAATTGATCCATGAAGAGGACTGGGGGATGAAAAAACTGGCTTACCCCATCATGAAAAAATCCACAGGTTTTTATCACCTGTTCGAATTCAAGTCGACTCCGGCTTTTGTTGACAAACTGGAAACTGAATTCCGACGCGACGAAAAAGTAATCCGGTTCATGACCGTGAAACTTGACAAGTATGCGGCAGAATACAGTCAGAAGAGAAGGAATTTATTAAAGGAAAAAGCCACAGAAAAGGAGGAATAAACCATGACAGCAAATTCGAGTGAAATCAGATACCTGACCCCGCCGTCAGTTGAGATCAAAAAGAAAAAATACTGCCGGTTCAAGAAGAACGGCATCAAGTATGTCGATTACAAGGATCCGGAATTTCTGAAGAAATTTTTGAACGAACAGGGGAAGATCCTTCCCCGTCGTTTGACCGGCACCTCGTTGAAATTCCAGCGTAAAGTGGCCCGTTCCATCAAAAGGGCACGCCACCTGGCTTTGCTGCCCTATGTCACTGATATGTTGAAATAAAGTAAAGGAGGAAAGAAAATGCAGATAATTTTAATTCAGGACATAGAGAATCTCGGTCAAAAGGACGATTTGGTCACCGTGAAAGATGGTTATGCAAGGAATTATCTGATTCCCAAAAAGCTGGCCATAATTGCCACCGATTCAGCCCGCAAGGTGATTGCCGAGAACAAGAGACAACGGGCGCACAAGGAAGCCAAGCTGAAGGAAAATGCCGAATCAATGGCCACAAGGCTGGGGAATCTCAAACTCGTCATTGGGGTGAAAGCCAGTAGTGCCGGGAAGATTTTCGGCTCTGTGACTCCGCTGATGATTGCGGAAGCCATCAACAAAAACGGGTATGAAATCGAACGCAGGCAAGTCATCGTTTCCGACGATCATATCAAGGAAGTTGGCAATTACGATGTCAAGGTAAAACTTCACAGGGATGTTTTTGTCGATATCCCTCTAGAAGTAGTTGCCGAATAATTTATTGCATCAGGACAAATCAGAGGCTGTCTCACAAGCGGGGCGGCCTCTTTTTTATCCAACTGTCATCCTGGTGTTTAATATGGCAGAAGCTGCCTGAAAGGCTACTTTACGGCGATGGTTTCGATTTCCACCAGGGCACCCAGCGGCAGTTGCCTGACGGCGAAGGCGGCACGTGCCGGCGGATCGACCGGGTAATACCCGGCATAGACCTCGTTCATGGCTTTGAAATCAGACATATCGGAAAGGAAACAGGTGGACTTGACAACATCACTGAAATCATACCCTGCCGCTCTCAGAATCGCCCCCGTATTTTCCATAACCTGACGGGTCTGCTCCTGAATCCCTCCCGGCACCACCGCCCCTGTTTCCGGATTAACCGGCACCTGGCCGGCAATAAAAAGCATTCCGTTCTTTTCCACCGCCTGACTGTAGGGTCCGACCGGGCGGGGCGCCATCTCTGTAAAAATAATCTTTTTCATACCAGTTCCTGATTTACTATTGGTCATTCATCATTCCTTATTTTACATAATCACCTTCAGCCTGCCTGATCTCAGAAATTATCGTAGAAGCTCCTCTGCTTAGTCACTTTCAAATCCCTCAGCATGGATGTTCGGGCATTGAGTGTAAAGCTGTAGCTCTTCATCCGCCCGAAGGGAACGAAGTTGAGTGACATTTCCCAGCAGTGGAGATCGCGGTAAACGCTGAAACTGGTGAACGAAAAGGCCTGAGCCATGATGTCGTAATTGGTATTCATATTAAACCGCCAGTTTTTTGTCAGGTTGAGGCTCCCCCGCATGTTGAGGGTTTGTGTGATCCTGCCCTTCTGGTTGGGGTTGAACCGAGAATAAGAAAATGAATAGTCAAAACCAAAATCCCAGGGTATATTAAAATCTTCATAATTGGCATAATCACCGGGGAGCAGTTTATCCGATTCAATGGCTTCCCGGGCCTGGTCTGACTCCTTCTTTCCCTTATTTGAACTGAACTGCAACCCGAAGGAGAGGTTTGCATTGGTCAACCGGCCCAGTTTTGCCAGTCCCCGGTTGTGGTTCCAGGCAAACTGGTTTATCTTGCTGCCGTTTTTATCGGTCATGTATGGGTCAATGGTTGTCCCGAAATTGATACCCACCCCCTGTACCGTGGTTCTTCCCCTGATGCTGACCGGGGTCAGGTTAAGTGAATCGGCAATCAGGTTGTAAGAAGTCCCCAGGCTTAGGTTGTCAATCAGTTTGACCTTTTTGAAATTTGTAGTTTTGGTGGAGTCTTTGGTATCCAGAACCTTCATTTCCAAGTTGTTGGTGACCGAAAAAGAGATGTTCCCCGCAGCTCCCCGTCCGGTGTAACCATAAATTCCGCCATCAAAAATCGAATAATACTCCATCCTCCCGGTGGTATCGGTCTGCACCTGTTTCCAAAAACCATATTTGGGATTTCCGAAATCAGGATTGTAGCTAAAACTGAGCGATGGTGAAATCTTATGCCGTATCCCCTTGATCTTTGACTTGGTGTTCCGGGGCATGAACATCCCGTATATGTTGGTGGAGGCGCCCAGACTGTAACTGTACTGATAGTTGCGCTTCAGTCCGGTGATGGTATCGGTTTTCACATGGGTGATCCTCCCGCTTTTGTCACGGAAAGTCTGGTCAGGATAATAGGACTTTTCAATATGGCTGAAATACCATTTTTCATTGTAGCTGAAAGATGGGCTCATATTGATATACTTGAACAGGTTGAAGCTGGGGAGGGAAATGGGCAAGTTGTGCTGGATTCCGTTCTTCCAGTCGGTCACAAAATTTTTTTTGAGGATCTCTTTTTCCTTTGCCGTGATGGTGTTCCGCATGTTTGCCGAATAGCTGAATCCGAACTGGTCATACCATTTCGGGGGTCCTTTCCTATTTTTGAATTTCAAGGGGTAAATCTTAGCCATGCTGAAGGTCATCTCCGGCATCGAAAGCGTAAGGGTAGAGTCCGTGGAATTCTGCGAATGGCGCAGATTAGCCGACATGTTGAAAGGTGTGTTTTCCCACCTTTTCGTATAGGAAATGCTGGAAGATTTCTGGGTGCGCAGGTAACTTTCGGCCGACAGGGAATTCTGTTTGTCATAACCGCTGGTCGAGAAATTGACATTTGCGCTGAACGTCCGGTTGGGATTGGCCTTGGCATCCTGGCTGTGCGACCACATCACCTGGAACTGTGGAGACCGGGTATAGGTATCCAGTCCTCTTTCTCCATATACATTCACGGCATACCGGAAATCAAATCCGCCGTTAAACCTGTATCTCACGCGGTAATTGGTATGCAACTTGGCGGCCCAGGAACCCCTGGAGTAGATATCTCCCCTGGCCGACACGTCGAAATAATCGTTGGCCGCCCAGTAGTATCCCCCCTCACGGAGGAAAAATCCGCGGTTTCCCTCTTCTCCGTATGAAGGTACCAGAATTCCCGATGAATATTTCGGGGAATTCGGAAAATATCCGAAAGGAAGAACCGGAAAATAGAGGGGAAAATCCTCCAGAACCATGTAAGCAGGCCCCGTGATGATCTTTTTTTTGCTGATCACCTTGGCCTTCGACAGATGAAGATAAAAATGAGGATGTTCGGCATCACAGGTGGTATATTTCCCCTTTTGTAACACAAACTCATCCTTTGATATTTTCTTTGTCCGCGAACTGTGCACAAATCCGTCCCCCTGTTCTGTGATCACATCGGTGATGATCCCCTTCTGGGTTTGAAAATTATACCGGAGGGTTTTGGATTCGAACCTGTCATCCCCTTCCTGAAAAACAGGCTTTCCGATCAGTGTACCGGTCGAGTCAATCCGCCCTTCTGCATAAATTTCCTTGGTTTCCAGATTGAGCACCATGTAATACGCCGTCAGTTCGATATCCTGGTAGTTGATTTTTGCATCGTTATACAGGTAAACTTCCTGTCCGTCGAAAGAAACCACAATGGAGTCCTTGGCGATGTAATCGATGGGCGCTTCAATGACCACTTTTTTCGCAGTGTCGGAAGCCAAGGAATCGGCAGCAAGGGTATCAGCAGGAAGCACGACAGGAGCAGGAGCTTCTGTTCCTGCATTCTCTTCCCTGAGGGAATCGGGAGACTCCACCTTTGGTCCGGTTTCACCGACCCACCTGTCGTTAAGCATAAACATCCTGAGAGTTGAATCAGGGACAAGTTCTCCTGACCGGACGGATCCCTGAAGGGTGTCGGGAACCACCTGCCCTGATGCAACCATGGCTGCCAAAGCCAGCAAATATGTAATTGTCAACTTCTTCAATACATTCCGGAACTTACGCTTGCAAAGCAGCCCGAGGGGGCAAAAATATAAATTAGGGGGATTATATAACGCCCGTAAAATGCAAAATAATACTAACTGAAGTTTCGCAAGTAAGAAAA
>DBPT01000028.1 GCA_002304925.1 Prolixibacteraceae bacterium UBA1413 | reverse complement strand
AAAACGGAAAGAAATTTTTCATACGGGGTTTGTTTTAATTATTGGACATGCGAAACTGAAAATCAGTTTTGGTTTGTTATAAAAGTTTCATCTTAACAAATATATGATAATCGATAAACAATGGTAATTTGTTTTCTCATCAGATTTGTTTTATTACGAGCCCAAAAGATAAATATGTTGCAAAATACGAAAATTAAAGAAAGTTGTTCTAAAATTCAACAATGATTTTCTTATAATTTACTAAGAATCCCGGCCAGGGCTGGAATCGTTTGTTATGGTTAAGGATGAATTTAGAAAATGCGCAATAGATTGCGCATAAAATGCATTTTTTGCGCAGTGTTACTTTCTATGTTTTAAAAAAATAAGACATTAGATATCACATTATCAATCTTATAATCTGTAAAAATCCTCAAAACACCTATGACAATTCTGTTTTTGGACTTAAAATTGAGCATTGAATATGTCCAATTTACAGTATGATCAACGCAATTTATATAATGAAGGTCGATTCCGGAAATAAAGAAAGCCTGGAGAGTATATTAAAATTGGTTATTTCCCGGACAAAGTATTTGCCGGGTTGTGCCAAAGCGGAGATTTGGTACAATGACGAAACTTCTGAAATAATGGTAAAAGAAATCTGGCGCAAGGACTATGATCTAGATAGGCATATCAACTCTCCGTTGTTCAAAAAGATGCTGGCAGCTTTGGAATTAAGCGCCGATAAGCCGGGCATCCAGTTTTGTGATTGTCAGCATATGCGGGGTCTTGATTTTATCGAAGAGGTTATCAAACAAAATCAGGGAATAGTCCCCGTTTTTCCTGAACAGTGAAGTTGATTAGATAAGGGATTTGGGTATTGAATATTGATACAAATGTAAATTATCGTTATAATTGCCGCAGAAAATAAGTGAAACAAAAATAAATTATAATTATTGACATAATTTTTACTTCCTGGTAAGCCTATATGAAAGAAGCCTTCCTGAAAAGATCAGATGGTCTGAACGAATTTTCAGCATTGGCCTCATTAGCTGTGGGGTTGATGTTTTTTATTTTAGATACCAGCCAATGGCGAAATTCTAAGAGAAGCAGGAATATCAATCCTGGCAAAACCTGCCTGCTTCCGGGTGTTAACGAACAACATTTCCAAGTATAATTCATCCCATTCGAAAATTTCCCACATTTCTTACCCATGTTAAAAAAGCAAAAACAAAAGCAAAATATGAAAAGGAATTTAACGCAATTTGCTGTAAAAGCTGCCGGTACTGCAGTTTTACTGGCAATCCTTTTTATCGGAATTACCCTGCAGGCAATGGCAGAAGGGAGTAAGGATTTGTATCCTTCAGGTATGACAACAGGCAGGAGGGCTTACTTAATAAGCAGACCGTTGGCAACCGACCCGGCGGCATATTTCCCTTTCCCGACCCCAGGAACAACACGAGTGTATGCGAAAGTCGGAGAAACGATTTATGCCGGTTTCAGTCAACAGGGAAAGAGTTATAATGGTATGGTTGCAGTTGCCAATATAACGATGCGGGCTCCCAATGGAAATACATATTCTTCCCCGACTAACTCAGGAAATACAACCGGTCTCATAGCAAACCGTACCGAGGAATTGAATGGTCCCGACAGGGGTTCGATTACGGCTGGATATACTCCGTTTTATCGTACTGTCTTATCTGGCGAGGAAGGAATCTGGGAAGTTGATTTTAATGCCATGGGGACAGGGACTAACTTCACAAAAGGCCCTAATTATAGTAATGACGGGAAGTGGGTCGGTGAGTACAATCCTGATGAAGCTTGGTTCCAGCCTACTTCGGGAGGAGACCCATCAACTGCGAATAACCATTCCAGCGCACTCATTGCAGCCTGGGATGTATCTGTAGGTTCTGTGTCAGATCGTGCAATACTTATACCCGGTCGTGTTTTCACAACTGTACTAGCATTGTGTCTTCCTAATAACTTCCCGGGAGCAGGAAGTGCCATGGGGGGAACCAATGGTTCTGGTACCACCATTATCAGTGGAAGTGGAGGTTTTTATTCTACCTTTTATGTTTTGACTAATGACGGGTATGCTTATAAAGTGAATAACCATGGAATAAATGGTGCTTCCTGGTCGTTTTTTGCCAATAATAAAGGAATTGTTTCAGGAGGGACTCAGTTACCCGGAACAAATGGATTCACCGGAGGTGAACCAACATACCAAAGTCAGAATTCTATTGGAAGTACAACGCAGAATACCCACGATCCAAGGTTCCTGGATGCCACAAATGATTTTACCCATAAAGTTTTTTACAGCAAACCTGCAAGTGATTTACCTGCATCTGCAACCGCAATTTACCGTAGAAAAGATGGGTCAAACACAATTACAACAACATGGCTGAAGACCTCTGCCCTTAATCCCGAAGTTTCAGATGTAAGTATAAAAGGTGTCGAAGCTAATACAGACTGGGTTGTGGGACCTGATGGAGCTTACATATCATTCACGTCTAATGTGTACGGAAGTTATGTAATAGATATTGACCTCAATGGAAATGGACAATTCGATGATCCGGCTGATAGAAGGTGGACGGGATCGGCAGTAATTGGAACCAACACAGTTACGTGGGATGGAAAAGATGGTTTAGGCAATTTGATCACAATTGGAACAACTGAGGTCACGGTTCGGGCTCAGGTTAATCTCGGGGAGGTTCATTTTCCGTTTGTTGATGGAGAAATAAATCCTAATGGGGTAATTTTTGAACGCCTGGATGAAAGTTACAATGTCATTCCAGGGCAGGATTTGTTATATTGGGATGATTCAAATATAACCATTACAGAAGGATGTGATCCTAATAGATATACGGCCTCCAATCCTCTAAAAAATGTGTATACCGGTTTATCAAGCAATTCAAACGGGCATAAGTGGGGCAGTACAGTAACAAGTGCTCCATTTGAGGGGGGATGTGGTTCTGCGCAGGACGTTAACGACAGTAATGGAAAACAGGATTTCGGAAATGGCAGGATTTTAGATTCCTGGACCTATGTCGGAGGTGCTCAGCAAATTACCCGGGATATTTTTAGCAAATATTTAGATCTGGCTGTTTCTGCCCCTGATCCCAGTCCGATTGCTGTTTGTGAAAACGGTACCGTAACTTATTCGGTCAATGTTACCAATGCTTCAGGGACCAACGGTTCTGATGCAGCTGAAGGTGCGAAATTTCGCTTTGATGCTCCTGCAGGATTGACCATCGTGTCGAGAACGGTTACTGTTAATTTTGGAACCTTTGCTGAAACTTTTTCAAGCGGGCTGGGGACATCGCAATACAATGCTGTTTTTAACCAGTCCAATCCAGGTTCGGTGACCTATTCCTTTACATGTGTAGTAACCGGGACAATTACCAATCCGACTGCTTATGTAATGCGTCCTCCGGATGTTTTTGATACGGATGCAACTTCTTCAGTATCGGGCGCACCTGCCGATTACCAGGTTGAATGTGACGGAGGAACCAGCGGAACGGGTTGTAACAACATAAGAACTGCCACTACATCAGTTATTATTCTATCTTCCGGAGTTGATACTGACAATGATGGTATAGACGACATTTGTGACCTTGATGATGATAATGACGGAATTTTGGACATTGATGAAGCACTTTGTTTGCCTGACGGGACTGCTTTTTCCATTAATTCCACACGTGTTCCGACACCGTATGCCCTAAATACAGCGTTGCAGGGAGGATCAACCGGTACAGCGAATCTGACCGGTTTTGCTTATGGAACCTTCAACTTTACAGCATCGGTTTCAGGTACTGCCACCTGGGGCGATGGAGTTCAAATCCAGAATAATGTGACTGTTGGTGATCATATTTACTTACAACCTCAGAATGCTCCTGGCGGTGGTGCTGCCAATTTTGCTACTTATACCATCGATTTCCCATATCCTGTATTGGACTTTTCCTTTGTTTCGGCAGGTCTTAATTACAACGATTTTTATGAAATTACGGCTTTTTATAATAATACGCCAATTACTGTAAACAGCAGTAATTTCAGTGGTTTTAATCCGGATCTGGCCAGCGGAAGTTGGACGATTAATGGTAGTCGTATTTCCAATTCAAGTACGGCCGGGGGAACGGATGTTACTGAGAATGTATTTACAACATCGTTTTCAGGTCCGGTTGATAAAGTAGTGATAAAATCAGGGAAAATTGATGGTTTAACTAATACAATAACTACTGCTATTACTTCTATGGAATTTTGTTCATTATCACGGGATACGGATAAGGATGGGATATTTGACCATCTGGATAATGACAGCGATAACGATGGTTGTCCGGATGCCATTGAAGGAGCTGGCAGCTATACTGCGGCCGATCTGGATGACAATAACAGATTGGATTATGCGAATTTATCCCCATCGGGAGTGGATGGCGACGGAGTAGTAAATGCAGGTTCTCAAGCCACTGCACCAGCAGTTATCACCAGCGATGTTCTGACAGTACCGGTGATTACACAGAATCCATCCCCTGTTTGTGCAGGTGAAACTATAACCTTTACTGCAACTACATCGGGAGTTCGCGTTACCAACTTCGGAACAACAGGTTCTACGGACGATGATACAACGATACCTATACCTACTGGCGATATTATATATAAATGGTATCTTGGCACTACACTGATTACCGATGGTGGTATTTATAGTGGTGCGGGTACTTCGGCGTTAACCATCAGTGGTGTTACTGAAGCGATGTCAGGAAATAGTTACAGCGTGGAAGTAAGTACATTAAATAACATTTGCTCTGAAGTACAATCAACGCTGTTAAATGTGACTCCATTACCCGGTGCTACAGTATCTCATGTGGATGCCACTTGTTATGAGGAAAATGGTTCAATCACCTTTTCTTTTCCTGATTATCCTGCTCAAACAAGCATCTCTTTCAGTATAGACAACGGGATCACCTACACTACGGTTGATGACAATAGCGGAACCTATACGTTTCCAAATCTTGATGCGGCTACTTACCATGCCTGGGTGAGGTGGGGAAATGGCAGTTGTGCGGTTTATCTGGGAAATGTTACCATTGCCGATACCCCGGACGATGAAAATCCGTCCATAACATGTCCGCAATCTGTGCTTCTTCCTAATCATACTGGGAGTTGCAGCATTACATATACCCCTGAAAACCCTGATGTAAGCGACAATTGCACAGTTTCTCCAACCCTTACCTGGGTGATGACAGGTAAAACCACCGGATCGGGCAGTGGATATGTTGGAGAACAGACATTTAATTCCGGAGAAACATGGATTATCTATACCGTAACCGATGGAATTGGAAATACGGCAACCTGTGGATTTACAGTAACTGTGGATCCCTGTGCCGACCTGGTGACGGTGAAATCGCTTTCAAGTGCTACCTCAACACCCAATGAGGGTGATGTGGTGCAGTTCACCATTACAGTAACAAACAACGGACCCGATGAAGCTGCAGCCGTAAGCCTTACTGACCTTTTACCTGCCGGAATTACTCTCACGGGGTATTCTGTTTCACCAACTCATAGTGTCTATAATACAGGAACAGGAGTATGGAATGGTTTTAGCCTTTTGCCTGGCGCTTCAGCCACATTGGTTTTAACCGGGAAGGTCGATGTCGGCCAGGGAGGGAATACAATCACCAATTACACCACAAAAGCCGAAAGTGCTGAACATGATCCGACTGATGAAGGCAATGACCTGGAGGAAACAATCAACGTCAACAATAATCCCTCGATCGACCTGATCAAGGAAGGGACTTGGAATGACGCCAACTCAGACGGCATAGCGCAGGCGGGAGAGACCATCTCCTACACCTTCACCGTCACAAACACGGGCGATGTGACGCTGTACAATGTGACGGTCACGGATCCTCTTCTGGTGACACCGAACGGGAGCATCACGGGAGGACCGATCGCCTCACTGGCACCGGGAGCCACCAATAGCTCGACGATCAAGGGCATTTATACGCTGACACAGGCTGACATTGATGCGGGTGTTTTCAGCAACACAGCAACAGTTACGGCGAAGGATCCGCAGGATAATGATGTCACGGACACTGGAGAAAATACTGAGCCTCTGCCTCAGAGTCCTTCGATCGCTTTGGTTAAGACCGGCGACTACCAGGGTGACCCGACGGCTGCAAAAGTTGGCGATAAGATCATTTACACGTTTGTGGTTACCAACACTGGAAACGTTACGGTCAGCGACCTGGTCATTGACGATGAGAAACTTGGTCTCATTGGTCTGGCTGTGGTGCCTGGCACCTTGGCCCCTGCGGGAACTGGCACTGCGAGCTTCACCTATGCAATCACCCAGGCCGACATCGATGCGGGGCATGTGCTGAACACGGCATTGGCCACGGGCGAAGATCCCGACGGCGGTACTGTTACTGACATCTCTGGCACGGCGGTGGACAACGACACGCCGACAATTATAATTCTTTGTCCTTTGATCCAGACCTGGATGGCTGAGCTGAAGGAGTGCGCCGTGACCACCGATGGAAATCCAAAGGCTTACTTCGCCCTCAAAGATGCGGACGGCAGGGTCAGCACAAGTTATTATGACCATGAAGTTCCGGAAGGTGTTACAGTGACCTATTACGATTCCTACACCCATGCACAGGATGCCACGGAACCCCTGGATAAGGAATCCTACCTGTCAACCACGGCCAATGTTTGGGCACGGGTTGCCAATGGTGACTGCTACGGCATTGATATTGTCGAACTGGTGGTTTACACACCCGGGACGATCAATCTGTCGGCGACTGATGTTTCCTGCAGCGGCAAAGACGACGGAGCCCTGACCATCAACATGCAGGGCGCACCCTATCCTTTTACCATTCACTGGATTGCCGGTGGTTTGACCGATGTCACCATTGAAAATGCGTATACCCATACCTGGCCAAATCTTGGTCCGGGTACCTACACTGCTATCATTACCGACGGCAACGGTTGCAGCCTGGAACGGAGTGTTACCCTTACGGAACCTCCGGTACTGCAAGCTTCTGTTTCATCCACTGGTGATGTAAGCTGCTATGGCGGAAACGACGGAACAGCAACAGTAATGGTTTCGGGAGGAACACCTCCTTACCAAATCCTCTGGAGCAATGGCTCTACGAATGCGTTGGCCACAGGGTTGATAGCCGGCACCTACGATGTGACTGTGACCGATGCCAGAGGCTGCGAGGCCACGGCGGAGGTATCGCTGACAGAACCGTTGCCGCTGCTGGTGACGGCAGAAGTGACCAGTGATGCGAGTTGCAATGAGGACCACGGTGAGGCCACGGCCATGGCCGAAGGTGGCACGGCCCCATATACCTACATCTGGAGCAACGGGTTCCAGGAAACAACCTATGGCAGTTCAACGATCACAGGCCTGGTGGCAGGTGCTTACCAGGTAACGGTCAGGGATGCCAACGGATGCGAAGTAGTCGACGGTGTGATGATCCGGGATCTGGGCGGACTGACCGCCATTGTGGATATGCATAGGGATGTGAGCTGCTATGGTGGCAGTGACGGGGCGATCTCGATCACTGTATCGGGCGGCACGGGTCCGGGTACCTATATTTATGACTGGGACAGCAGCAACGGCTTTGCATCGACCGGAGAAGATATCATGGACATCCCGGCAGGGTTGTACAAGGTGGTAATTTACGACGGTAACGGCTGCATGGCGGTGCTGAAGAACATAGAAATCACCCAGCCCGACCAGTTGGTGGTAGAAGAAACAGACAACCAGCCGGTGAGCTGCTACGGAGAAAGTGACGGCTCCGCCGCCGTGGCTGCGGCCGGTGGTACGGCTCCCTATACCTACGACTGGCTCGACAGGGGTGGTGCAGACGATGAAGCATGGCAAAGCGGATTGGCAGCCGGCAATTACACTATCCTGGTGACCGATGCCAACGGTTGTGAAGAGATCATCAATGTGATCATCACCCAACCGGCACTGCTGACAGCGGAAGCCTCGGTGCCTGCCGACGGCCATGTAAGTTGCTTCGGTGGCAACGATGGTGAGGCAACGGTGACCGTCACAGGCGGTACCGAACCCTACACCTATGAGTGGAGCAACGGTTCTTCCGACAAAACGGCCACCGGTCTGACCTTCGGAAGCTATCAGGTGGTGGTGAAAGATGCCAATGGCTGCATGGTGACTTCCAATTGGGTCGACATTCTCCAGCCGGAGTCCGCGGTTCAGGTGGTCATCACGGCTACGACCAACCCGAGTTGTGAAGGAAATATCAACGGTTCGGCCACGGCAGAGGCAAGCGGCGGAATACCTCCTTATACCTATCTCTGGAGCAATGGCCAGACCGGTGCTACGGCAACCGGACTTACCGCCGGGACGTACCTGGTTACCGCCACCGATGCCAACGGGTGTGAGGAAACCACCGCAGTGGTACTGAACGATCCCAACGGACTGACGGCAGTATTCACCAGTTGGAAGGACGTTACCTGTAATGGCGGAAATGATGGCCGGGCAACCCTGGTGGTCAACGGCGGAAAATCGCCCTATGACTTTGTATGGAGCAACGGATTTGTGCAAAACGACGTTTCCGGTCCCAATGCCACCTCGATAGCTACCGGACTGACCGCAGGTCTGATCACCGTTCAGGTGACTGATGCAGGCGGATGCCAGGTGGTGGCGGTCATAGAAATTGAACAGCCTGCACCGGTAGGCGGCACACCTGTGGTGGTCCACCCGGTCAGCTGCTATGGCGGAAACGACGGAAGCGCCCTGGTGGTGGCAAGCGGTGGAACAGCGCCCTATACCTATCTGTGGAGCAATGGTCAGAATACCTTTATGGCTGATCATCTGACAGCGGGGAACCATACCGTGACGATTACCGACTACAACAGATGTACGGCAACCGTCTATGTGACCGTCCCGGGTCCGCAGACACCGCTGGCGGTGACAGCTTCCGGAATCGATGTGAAATGCTTCGGAACCTCCACGGGAATGGCCACCGTCACCTCGGTGACCGGCGGAACGCCGCCCTACAGCTATTCCTGGAATACAACCCCGGTACAGACTTCCGCTACGGCTGTCAATCTGGCGGCAGGAATCTATACCGTAACCGTTACGGATAAGAACAACTGCAGCACAACTGCCACCGCGGTGGTCAGCCAGCCGGCAACACCGGTTACCCTGGGTACACCCGTGGTCACTGATGCCGACTGCTCCGGTAACCAGACCGGCGGGGTACAACTATCTGCTTCCGGCGGAACAGGTACCTTAAACTACAAGTTGAGCACAGGTCTGACAAATACCACGGGAATCTTTACCAACCTGGTGGCGGGTGTCTATACCTACACGGTGACCGACATGAATGGATGTTCGGCAACGGGAGGGTTCCAGATCACCGATCCGGTCAGCCTAGTCCTCACTGTGAAGGCAGTTGTCAACCTGTCATGCTGGGGTGAAGCCACCGGCGGTGCCAGCGTGGAAGCCTCCGGCGGAAGCGGGGAGTACAGCTTTGCCTGGAAAGATGCCCTGGGCTTTATCATCCCCAGCAGCAGCTTCCTGAACAGCAGCTCGGTGACCAACCTCAAAGCGGGGATCTACACCGCCATGGTGGTGGATACCAAAGGTTGCTCCGCTGTTCAGACGGTGACTATCACCCAACCTGCCCAACTGTCGGCAGTGATCACTTCTTTCGAAGGGGTGAGCTGCCAGGGTGCGGCTGATGGAACGGCTACCGTTGATGTGAGCGGTGGAACCGCACCTTATCGCTATGCCTGGAATACGGTGCCGGTGCAAACCGCACCAACCGCCACTGGCCTGGCAGCAGGCATCTACACGGTGAACATCACCGATGCCAACAACTGCACGACCTCTGTTTCGGTGAACATCCCGGCAGGTAAGATAATGACCATTGATCCGCTGGCTGACCTGGGGACTTACTGTCCGGAAAGTGAAATCCCGGCTATCCTCCTGTCGGCACAGCCTGCCAATGCTTCTACAGTATTCACCTGGACGGTTTCGGGTGATGACATCGGACTCTCCAACGGACTTTCCACGGGCATCAACCCGAATATTCCATCCTTCACCGCTTCGGAAGTGCCGGGTACGGCGAAGATAACCGTCACCGCCACGTTGGGTGCATGCTTCGATACCGAAGTCTTTACCATCACCGTGGGTGATGATGTTTCTCCGGTTCTCCGAGGGGTGCCCGCCGACCTTACGGTTTCCTGCGATGCCGTTCCTCCGGCGGGGACTGGAGTGTATGCCACCGATAACTGCGATTCCGATCCCGATGTGGTCTTCTCGGAACAGCGCGTGGATGGCAGTTGTGAATTCAGCTACACCCTCCTGCGAACCTGGACGGCCACCGACGGAGCTGGAAATAGCACTGCTGTGACCCAGACCATCCTGGTAGAAGATAACGAAGTGCCCGTGGTGGTGAGCTGTCCGCAGGATATTTCCGTCGACAACGATCCGGGAGGTTGCGGAGCCGTGGTGACTTACACCGTGCCGCTCTTCGAAGACAACTGCGGCGGAACTGCCGAAGGGATGCTGACCGAAGGGTTGGCTTCCGGGGAAATCTTCCCGCCGGGAACCACCAAGGTGACCTACAGCTATACCGATGCCTGCGGAAACGGGCCGGTGACCTGTACCTTTACGGTCACAGTGGCACCATGTGGTGGCCTGACCATCTCGGGAAATGTATTCCATGACCTGGATAAGCTCGAAAATGGTAAGGTAGACGGTATAGGTACCAACGCAGGTGGCTTATACGCCAACCTGGTCAACCCGGCCACCGATGCCGTTATCTCAAGTGTCGCAGTAAATGCCGACGGGACCTGGCTCATCTCACAGGGAGTGGAAGAAAACAGTTCCTATGTGATCATCCTGAGCAATACCCTTAAAAACATTGGTGTACGCCTGACGACTGCAACCCTGCCGGCCGGATGGTCCAGCAGCGGTGAAAATCTGGGAGCAGGCGCCGGCAGCGATGGTACCGTCGATGGTAAACTGGCGGTAACAACGGGAACCACGGATGTGACGGAGGCTAACTTCGGCATCTTCCAGGTGCCCGATGTGACGCCGATCATCACCGCCGTGCCCAATGTGATGCACGGCCAGACTAAGTTCTACGTTACCGTCAGAGTAACAGAACTGAACATGGTGAATACCAACGGTCAGATCATCGTGCGGATTCCGAAGGATACCCGCTGGGCACTCGACGGTCCTTTCTCTACTTCTATGACGGTTATCGGGTCCTCCACCTCTGTCCATAACAGTGTCTGGACCTATAGCCAGAATGCTACGCACCATATCTTCACCACTTTCAGTGTCATCGAAGCCGGCTCCTTCTCGCGCTTCGGGTTCTATGCCAACTGGAACGGCGGTGAAACCTGGGGTGTCTATACCATCACCTCTCAGATCGACTCCTGGAGCGGTGGTGAAAACAGGATCGACAACAATGTGGATGCTGAAAAACTTGATTACTTTATTTATTGACATTACTCCTAATATAAGTGATATGAAAAGAGTAATTCTTGCCTCGATATTGGTCTTGGGCACAATGCTTTCAGAAGCACAGAGTTGGAATCCTTATGTCTCACAGGGAATCATCAGTCCGCTGCTACCCGAAGAATTCAGGGAGCCGGGAGTCGCCTCCTTTAACCTGGGTAACTCGGGTAGCAGCCCCCTGCTATTTGACAGGAACAATTCGGATAATAATCTTTCCGTCATCATCACCATGTCCGACGGGCTGCCCGACAAGCGGAACCCTCTGTCGGCGCTGAAAGGGCAGGGGGTGAGTTATTTCGACTGGTCGTACGACCGGTCGACGAACACTTTCACGGGAGTCCAGAAGAGGGATATACCCGGCTACTTCCAGACATCGCTGACGGTAGGGTTCCAGGCCAATAACAATTCCCCTCTGGACGTGGCGTCGAATGGATTTCAAATCAAATTGAAAACTCCGGCTTACCTCGGGGGTTCCAATACCACCCAGGACGATGTGGTCAGTTCTTACACGGCCACCAGGGCTTTCGACTATGGTGACGCCCCTGAAAGTTACGGGAGAGCCCGTCATGAGATCAACCTCAACAAGGATCCCCTTTCCGGGGATTACAACCGCTACATTGTGCTGGGCTCTATCGTCGACCATGATCCCTTTCCCAATTTTTCGGATCCTGCCAATGGTGACAACATCTATGGGGAGGACGACGAGGATGGGGTTATCTTTCCGGTTTTATCGGTCGGAAACAGCTATGTCGTTCCCGTTACGGTGACGGTCCACGGCGAAAGCTTCGGAGTCCTGAACGCCTGGTTCGACTGGAACGGCGACGGCGATTTCCTCGATCCCGGGGAAAAGGTGAACGGGGCGCCTATTCCAGTTTATTCTTCCGGAATCATTCCTTTGCAGGTATCCGTGCCTGAAGATGCCGTTTTTAACCAGCATATCTATGCCCGCTTCAGGATCGGTGGAAACACCGGACCAGTGGGGGACAATATGTGGGGCGAAGTGGAAGACTACCGCATTTTTATCCATTCTGCGGAATTGTCAGCCACAGCTTTGGTGACACAACCATCGGGCTATGGTGAATTGGATGGCGCTATCGAATTGTTGGTCACCGGGGGAAAGCTGCCTTACACTTTTGAATGGAGCAACGGGGCTTCTTCGGAAGATCTTTCCGGACTCGGTCCCGGTAACTATGAGGTGGTTGTGACAGATGCGGCCAACAACAAAGTGACTGCCTCAGTAATCATTACCTGGCCCGACAGGATCGAGAATGGCCGGACAGTGGTGGATATTCCTGGAATTGACATTTCGGTGTACCCCAATCCGGTTACCGATAAGTATTATGTGAATATCAGCAGGGACGGAAAGTACCGTCTTGAATTGGTCAATGCTGCAGGGAGCCTGGTGTATAATGAAATAGTGGTTTTTGATGCCGGAAATGGAAACATGGTTCAACTCTCGAGGGAGGACCTTGTGTCAGGAGCTTATGTGATGCGGATTACGGGTGTGGATAGTGAAGTTTTCAGGACGGTGAAGATCACCATGATGCAGCAGAAATAGGAGGAAAACCCAGATTTAATGAATAAATTGTTGTTCGCCGTCATGTTGGGATTTGTGTTCCTGGGTGCAGGGGCACAAAAATGGAATCCTTATGCCGTGCGGGCAGCGGTATCTCCTGCGCCCATGCTTCCTCACGAATTTGGAGGGAACGGAGAACTTACCTTTGTTGTGGGAAATTCGGGTAACGAGGTAATGAAACGGGTGGCTGATCAGGAGATGACATTGATGATCACCTTGTCTTATGGCGTTCCTGCTGATGAAGATCCCCTGGCTTCGGTGGGTGGTCCCTGGGCAGGAAAATTCAGGTGGAGCTACGATCCCTCCCTGGGAACCTATATGGCGGTACAGAAGGAGGATATTCCGGCAGCGAGTGAGGGTTTGGTGAGCATCCGGTACAAGGTCACTGGCAACTCCCGGAGTTCTGCGCCGGCCAACGGTTTTAACGTCAACCTGCAGCAACCACCCTATACCAATGGTGTCAACCTTACCCATGATGATGACGTGAGTGCCTATACTTTCGTGCGTGCATATGATTATGGGGATGCCCCGGCAAGTTACGGGGAGGCGGTTCATGAAATCGACGTCTTTAAGGATCCCGGAAGCGGAAACTATTTGAATTATGTGTATTTGGGACGTTCAGTGGATGCCGAACCCTCAGGTTTCCATACTTCTGGTGCCGATGGCGATGACCTAAATGGATCGGACGATGAGGATGGAGTCGTTTTTCCGGAGCTGATACGGGGGGACACTGTGGCTCTTCCGGTGGTGGTGACCATTCATGAAGGGGGATACGGGGTACTTAACGCGTGGATCGACTGGAACGGGGATGGTGATTTTACCGATCCCGGGGAAAAAATTGCCGGTCCGGTCGATTTCTTTGAATCCGGAACCAAAACTCTTACATTGATAGTGCCAACAGAAGCTGAAATTTCCAAACCGGTTTACGCCCGGTTCCGGTTGGGTGAAAACAAGGGAAGTCCGGCCGGATCGCACGAATGGGGCGAGGTGGAGGATTACCTGCTTACCATCAGGGAGAAAGAGACAGATCAGGAAAGTAAGATTGACCCTGTTTTGCCTTCCGGGGTTCCCGTGAAATTTCAGGATTATGATTATATTACACCGGCAATTTACGCAGCCGGTTCAGTTGTTTTTAAAAGTATGGCGGATAACCGTCAGGAAAAAACTAAAACCATAACTGACAAATTCAGTGTTACACCGTAGTAATGATTGCGATGAAAATACTCACAGAGATGAAAAGGATAATAATAGCAAGTTGTTTGGTGTTGGCAGCCATTTTCGCCAATGCACAAAGCTGGAATCCATATGTAAATCAGGCAATTACAGATCCTGCGCCGCTGTTGCCCTGGGAATTCGGGGGCACCGGGGTTTTGTCCTTCAATGTGGGTAATTCCGGAAGCGATCCGCTGCCCCTTGTCGTTAACCAGGAAATGGGACTGGTGATCACTCTTTCGAGCGGTGTACCCAACAATACAGATCCCCTTGAAGCGCTGGGCGGCACCTGGCTCAATTATTTTAACTGGACATATGATGCAGGTAATAAAACTTTTACCGGGATCCAGAATAAACCAATTCCGGGAACTACTCCTGCCGTCCCGGCTGTAGGAACCATTACCATTCAGTATAAGGTCACTGTAAATACTTCCGGTTTACAACCTTCCAACGGTTTTAATGTAAATGTTCAACCCCCTGATTATACCAATGGAAAACAAGCGACCGATGATGATGCAGCTAGTTCCTATACCTATGTTAAAGCACTCGATTTCGGCGATGCACCGGAGTCTTATGGTATTGCTTATCATGAAATTTATCTCTTTAAAGACCCGGGAAATACTTACTACACAAATTATGTATATCTGGGTGCTTCTGTCGATCCGGAACCGGCCAACCAGCCTTCTGGAAACGCTGACGGCGACGACAACAACGGCAGTGACGATGAGGACGGTGTGGTATTTCCGGAGCTTACCCCGGGTGCCACAGTGACAATCCCGGTGACCATGACCATTATCGATGGGGATGTGACTTATTCCACATATCGGTTGAATGCATGGATTGACTGGAATGGGGACGGTAATTTTGATACTGGGGAAAGAATTGCGAATAATATTTCCATCGATTATTTTGTGTTGGGTGGTATATCAGGTACCTATAACCTTTCTGTGACTGTGCCGGCAAACGCCACCACTTCACCGACCTATGCCCGTTTCAGGTTTGGAAGCGGTTTAACTTCTCCTTTCAATGATCCGGCGGCGACCTCTATTCCGGTGGGAGAAGTGGAAGATTATATGATTGTCATCGGGTGTACACCACCTCCGGCACCGATTGTCGGCGTAATCACGCAACCCTCCTGCGCGACCCCCACTGGGAGCGTGGTACTGAGCGGACTGCCTTCCACGGGAAGCTGGATCATCACCAGGAGCCCCGGCGGGACGACCTATACGGGAAGCGGCACCAGTTTTACGGTAACAGGTCTGCCACCTGCAACAACCTATACCTTCACCGTGACCAGCAGTGAGGGGTGCCCTTCACCCTCCTCAGAGAATGTGGTCATCAATGCGGCCCCGACGGTCCCGATTCTGGGAGGTGACAGCGATGTATGCGCTGGGCAGACCACAACGGTGACCCCGGGAACGGGAGGCACCTGGACGAGCAGCAACACTTCCATCGCCACGGTGACCAACGCCGGAGTGGTGACGGGAGTAAGCGCCGGGGTGGTGACGCTTACCTACACGCGGACCTCGGATGGCTGCAGCAACACGATGAACTTTACTGTATATGCCACACCGTCAGCGCCCACGGGCATGCTGGCAATTACCAACAGCACGTGCACGAACTGCACCCTCTCCGGGGGATCGATTGCCCTGGGCACAGTCACCGGCACGGGCGGCACCCTCCAGTTCAGCACCGACGGGGGCGTATCCTGGAGCACCTCGCTCCCGGTCTACGACCAGGATGGTCCGGCACAGATGATCCACGCCAGCGTATTGTCCGCTGACGGATGCCGCAGCGCTATGACCCTGGTGGGGACCACCGCTCCGGGAACCTGCACAACACCTTCAGCACCCACGGGAACCCTGGACATCACCAACAGTACCTGCGCGAACTGTACGGTCAGCGGCGGAACCATTGCTTTGGGAAGCGTAACCGGATCAGGGGGCACCCTTCAGTTCAGTACCGACGGGGGAACGACCTGGAGTTCTTCACTGCCTGTTTACAACCAGACCGGACCTGTACAGCTCATCTATGCAAGTGTGCTTTCTGCAGACGGATGCCGTAGCAATATCGTGCTGGTGGGAAGTACTTCCCCTGGCACCTGCACAACGCCGGCGGCTCCTACTGGTACACTGGCCATTATCAACAGCACTTGCACTGACTGCGTGGTAAGCGGAGGATCGATAGCCCTGGGAACCCTCAACGGCAGCGGAGGTACCCTCCAGTTCAGCACTGACGGAGGAGCGACCTGGAGTGCCACACTTCCGGTTTATGACCAGGATGGTCCGGCTCAGACGATCCATGCCAGCGTCCTTTCTGCCAACGGTTGCCGCAGCGTCATGATCCTGGCGGGAACCACCGCACCGGGCGTTTGCACGCCAGCCAATGCAGGTTCGGACCAGGCAGTCGATTGCTACAGCACAGGAACTGCCACGATGTCGGCCACGGGCACAGGCACCTGGAGCCTGGGAGCGGGCAGCGCCGGCACGGTCACCATTACCAATCCCTCCAGCCCCACCACTACGGTGACCAGTTTCTCCGCACCGGGCACCTACAACCTGGTATGGACAACCACCAATGGATGTACGGATATCGCGGTAATCACGGCCGGCACCGACTGTGGCTGTCCGATAACCGGCAATACGATCACGCAGCCAACACCTGCCGGTTCCTGTGCACCCTACGGAGGAACCACGATTTTCGGGTCAGCGCCCAGCCCGGGAGGTGGCACCTATCTTTGGGAAGTAAATTCGGGAAGCGGATTCATCCCTGCTCCGGGTATTAACAACCAGCAGAATTATACCACCGGCGCCCTGACTGCCGGAACCTATACTTACCGCAGACAATACACCACCACCAGCGGGGTGATCTGCAGCACATACAGCAACAGCGTGACCATCACGGTATATGCCACGCCGGCTGCGCCCACGGGAACGCTGACCATTGTCAACAGCAGTTGCACCAATTGTATGTTGAGCGGGGGATCGATATCGCTGGGGACAGTCAGCGGCAGTGGTGGAACGCTTCAGTTCAGTACCGACGGAGGCTCGACGTGGAGTTCATCACTTCCGGTCTACGACCAGGATGGCCCGGCACAGACCATCCATGCCAGCGTTGTTTCTCCCAACGGATGCCGCAGCCCGATGACCCTGGTGGGCACAACGGCACCAGGCACCTGCACCACGCCGGCACCGCCCACGGGAGCCTTGGACATCACCAACAGTAGCTGCACAAATTGTACGCTCAGCGGGGGTACTATAACCCTGGGCACGGTCACCGGTACGGGCGGAACGCTTCAGTTCAGCACCGACGGGGGAACGACCTGGAGCGCCACCCTTCCGGTCTATGACCAGGACGGTCCTGTCCAGATTATTTACGCCAGTGTGGTCTCTCCCAACGGGTGCCGTAGCGACATTGTACTGGTGGGCAGTACTTCCCCCGGAGCATGCACCACACCGTCGGCTCCTTCTGGAACACTGGCCATTGTCAACAGCACATGCATCAACTGTGTGGTAAGCGGAGGATCGATCGGACTGGGCACGGTCACCGGTACGGGCGGAACGCTTCAGTTCAGCACTGACGGAGGAACGACTTGGAGTGCCACCCTTCCGGTCTATGACCAGGACGGTCCGGCGCAGACGATTTATGCCAGCATCCTTTCGGCCAACGGATGCCGCAGCGTCATGATCCTGGTGGGAACCACCGCACCGGGCGTTTGCACGCCCGCCAATGCAGGTTCGGACCAGACTGTGGATTGTTATATTACGGGCACGGCGACCATGTCCGCCACGGGTACGGGCACCTGGAGCCTGGGAGCGGGCAGCGCCGGCACGGCCACTATCACCAATCCCTCCAGCCCCACCACCACTGTGACCAGTTTCTCAGCACCGGGTACCTACAACCTGGTATGGACGACCACCAACGGATGTACAGATATCGCTGTTATTACGGCTAATAACAATTGTGACTGTCCGGTTACCAACAATATAATCACCGAACCCTCCCCGGCCAGTGGTTGTGCACCCTTTGCGGGGACGACCATCATGGGAGCAGCAGCGAGTCCGGGAGGTGGCACCTATCTTTGGGAAGTGAATTCGGGAAGTGGATTCACGGCAGCCCCGGGTACCAATAACCAGCAGAATTACACCACCGGTACATTGACCGCCGGAACCTATACTTACCGCAGACAATACACCACTACCAGCGGGGTGATTTGCAGCACATACAGCAACAGCGTGACCATCACGGTGTATGCCACGCCTGCTCCCCCCACGGGAGCCCTGGCCATCACCAATAGCAGCTGTGTCGACTGTACGGTCAGCGGTGGGTCGATTGCTTTGGGAAGCGTAACCGGATCAGGGGGCACTCTTCAGTTTAGCACCGACGGGGGAGCCACCTGGAGTGCAACACTGCCATCTTATGACCAGGACGGTCCGGCACAGACGATCTATGCCAGCGTCCTTTCGCCCAACGGTTGCCGGAGTGTGATGTCCCTTGTGGGCACTACCTCACCGGGAAGCTGCACCACGCCGGCGACCCCCACGGGAACCCTGGCCATCATCAACAGCACCTGCACCAACTGCACGGTCGGTGGAGGAACGATAGCCCTGGGAACCCTCAGCGGTTCAGGGGGCACCCTTCAGTTCAGCACTGACGGGGGAGCTACTTGGAGTGCCACACTTCCGTCATACAACCAGGAAGGACCGGCGCAGACGATCCATGCCAGCGTCCTTTCGCCCAACGGTTGCCGCAGCACGATGATCCTTGCGGGTACGACGTTTCCGGGTAGCTGCACCACGCCGGCGACCCCCACGGGAACCCTGGCTATCATCAACAGCACCTGCACCAACTGCACGGTCGGTGGAGGAACGATAGGCCTGGGAACCCTCAGCGGCACCGGAGGTACCCTCCAGTTCAGCACAGACGGGGGAGCTACTTGGAGTGCCACACTTCCGTCATACAACCAGGAAGGACCGGCGCAGACGATCCATGCCAGCGTCCTTTCTGCCGACGGATGCCGAAGCGTCATGATCTTGGCGGGGACCACCGCGCCGGGCGTTTGCATGCCCGCCAATGCGGGACCTGACCAGTCGGTCGATTGTTACAGCACGGGCACGGCGACCATGTCTGCCACGGGCACGGGTACCTGGAGCCTGGGAGCGGGGAGCGCCGGCACGGCCACCATTGCCAATCCCGCAAGCCCCACCACCACCGTGACCGGCTTCTCCGTACCGGGGACTTACAACCTGATATGGACGACCACCAACGGATGTATGGATGTTGCGGTAATCACGGCCGGCACCGACTGCACCTGCCCGATCACCAACAATACGATCACGCAACCCAGTCCAGCCGGCGGTTGTGCTCCCTTTGCAGGGACGACCATCATGGGTGCAGCAGCGAGTCCGGGAGGCGGCACTTATCTGTGGGAGGTCAGTACGGGGAACGGATTTATTCCTGCTCCGGGTACCAACAACCAGCAGAATTACACCACCGGCACATTGAACGCCGGGACCTATACTTACCGCAGACAATATACCACGGTCACCGGGGTGATCTGCACCACCACCAGCAACAGCGTGAACATCATCGTGAATGCAGCACCGGCGGCGCCCGCGGGTACGCTGGCAATCACCAACAGCAGCTGTACCGACTGTACGGTAAGCGGAGGATCAATTGCTTTGGGAAGCGTAACCGGTATAGGGGGAACCCTGCAATTCAGCACCGACGGGGGAGCCACCTGGAGTTTAACCCTGCCGGCCTACGACCAGGATGGCCCGGCACAGACGATCCATGCCAGCGTCCTGTCCGCTGACGGCTGCCGGAGTGCCATGACCCTTGTGGGTACCACCGCTCCGGGCAGTTGCACCACATCGGAAGCTCCCACGGGAACACTGACCATCACCAACAGCACCTGCTCCAACTGCACGGTCAGCGGAGGATCTATTGCTTTGGGAAGCGTAACCGGTATAGGGGGAACCCTTCAGTTCAGTACCGACGGAGGAGCGACCTGGAGTGCCACCCTTCCGGTTTACGACCAGGATGGTCCGGCACAGACGATCCATGCCAGTGTCCTTTCTGCCGACGGATGCCGGAGTGCCATGATCCTGGCGGGTACCACAGCGCCGGGCATTTGTGTACCCGCCAATGCAGGTTCGGACCAAACTGTGGATTGTTATAGCACGGGCAGGGCAACCATGTCGGCCACGGGGACGGGCACCTGGAGCCTGGGAGCGGGGAGCGCCGGAACGGCCACCATCGCCAATCCCTCCAGCCCCACCACCACCGTGACCGGTTTCTCCGCACCGGGCACCTACAACCTGGTGTGGACGACCACCAACGGATGCACGGATATCGTGGTAATCACTGCCGGCACTGACTGCACCTGTCCGATCACCAACAATACGATCAGCGAACCTTCACCGGCCAGCGGTTGTGCTCCCTTTGCGGGAACGACCATCATGGGAGCAGCAGCGAGTCCGGGAGGCGGCACTTATCTGTGGGAAGTCAGCACAGGTGGCGCATTCACTCCCGCCCCGGGAACCAACAACCAGCAGAATTACACTACCGGCACATTGAACGCCGGAACCTATACTTACCGCAGACAATACACCACCACCAGCGGGGTGGTCTGCACCACCACCAGCAACAGCGTGACTGTCACGGTATACGCCACCCCGGCAACTCCAACGGTCAGCGTCACGCAACCCTCGTGTGAAACTAACAGCGGCGTAATAACGGTTACGACGCCTGTGGGAGCGGGGTATCAGTACAGCATTAACGGAATTGTTTATCAGTCCGGGAACAGATTTACGGGGGTAGCCCCGGGAACCTATCAGGTTACCGTGAAAAATGAGTACGGATGTATATCCAAACCCAGGCAGGTGACGATTACTCTTTCGGGCTGCGGTGCCGACTTGGCGATCGAAAAAACCGTGAATGCCGAAATTCCCTATTTTGGCACGGACCTGACCTTTACCATCAGGGTTACCAACAACGGACCTGACAATGCGACCAATATTGTTGTTACCGATATTCTTCCCTCGGGGTATACTTTCCTGAGCGCCACTCCGTCGAGGGGTACCTGGGATGCCCCCACGTGGACTTTGGCCTACCTGAGGGCCGGCGCGTCGGAAACCCTGAAAATCAACGCCAGGGTGAATTCCACGGGCACGTATGTCAACACCGCTTCCGTGACCGGAAGCTCTGAAGATCCCGTTCCCGGGAATAACTCCGATTCCGCGGAGACAGATCCTGTGGCACCCTCCCTGATCATCGTCAACGAGCATCTGGTGATGTGTGGGGAGTCAACGCTGACAGGTAATATTCTTGCCAACGGCGACCGTGATTATCTGGGGAGTACCCTTACCGTCAACACAACGCCGGTAGCTTCTCCGGTGCATGGTGTCGTGGTCATAGCTGCCGACGGAAGTTTTACCTATACCCCCGAAAGCGGCTTTTCCGGAATTGACAGGGCTGTATTCCAGGTTTGTTCCCCTCTGACATGCAAATATGACACCCTCTTTGTGACGGTGTACACCGATATAACAGTGGATGCCGGAGAAGACCAGAATGTTTGCGGAGTCACCTCTGTACAGCTGACGGGTACTGCTTACCCGGGTGCCGTGTCGGCGTGGACGCGCATCAGCGGGCCAAACGTTCCCGTTTTCTCGGCACCGTCGGCGGCAACCACTACGGTCAGCGGGTTGATCCAAGGAAGTTATCTTTTCCTGTACTCCCATCAGTTGGCGGGTTGTTACGGGGAGGACACCGTCAGGGTGACCGTTCACGATCCGCCGAAGGCCTCAGCGGGACCTGATGCAGTCATGTGCAGCGGCAATGACTATAAGGTTACGGGTTCTTCAGCTTCCGATTACGCATCCGTTACCTGGACCCACAACGGGATGGGTACGCTGGAGGATGCCAACAGCCTGCATCCGGTCTACCATTCTCCTGCCGGCGAAAGCGGGGATGTCGTGCTGACGATGCATGTTACGCCATTCGGCGGTGAAGGTTGCTCTGATGTTTGGGATTCCATGGTGATCACCATTTTGCCGAAACCCGAAATCCAGTGTCCCGAAGAAACCGATTTCGTTTTCAAGGCTTCTCCGGGTTTGTGCGGTTATGTGATCCCCAACAAAGAGCTGGATGCTCTGGGGGCTTTCAGCTTCATGTGCGATCAGATCATGGTACGGCATGATTTCGAGACCTGGGGGAATCCTCAAACCCTGGAAGGGGCATTTTTCCCTGTGGGAACCACGGTGGTGGAGTGGTGGGCCGAAGCATGCGGTCCCTCCTGCAATTCTGATACCTGCCGTATTTCCGTGACGGTGGTGGATGAGGAACCTCCGGTGTTTGTTAACTGTCCTTACGGCGATGTTTTTGTAGTGGGTTTGTATCCCGGCGCCTGTGAGACCGGTGCGGTATGGAGCATCCCCGTTGCCAGGGACAACTGCTCAGGCGTGGAGGTCACCCAGGTGGATGGTCCTTCCCTGGGAACCCAGCTGACGGCAGGACAGTATACCATCAGGTACAAGGCGGAAGACGCTTCGGGGAACATCGCATTCTGCGCCTTTATCCTCAAGGTCGTGGATACGGAATATCCCTTTATGGTTTGCCAGCCTGACATCTATATGGACAACGATCCGGGACTCTGCGGCTGGAAGTCGCCTCCCCACAGTCTCTCGCCCCTCCTGGCCAACAGCAACTGCTCCTTCGGAATTACATGGGAGGTCATTAATCCCGATGGCACCAGGGCGACGGGGGTGGATGACGTGAGCGGATATACCTTCCTCACGGGTACCAGCACGGTGAAATACATCCTCAGGGAAACGGCAGGAAGCCAGGCCGACTCCTGTGCTTTTACCGTCACCATCCGTGACAGGGAAGCCCCGGCACTCCTGTGCGGCGCTCCCGTTACCTATAAGCCCGGAGCAGGGGAGTGTTATGCTGACATAATACCGGCACCTCCCGCCTATACTGAAAACTGCAACCGTCCGGTGACTCTCTCCTACAAGGTATGGGCTCCCGACAATTCCGTGAGCGGCCCGTTCAAGGTATCGGCCCTGCCATACCGTTTTATGGCAGGTATTAGCCAGATTATCTGGACGGTTACCGATGAATCCGGAAATTCTGCGGTATGTATGCAGCAGGTGAATGTTATCGTTGACAATTCTACTATAAAACCATTTGCCGGGGAGAACGCCTCCATTTGTGAGGGGAGTACCTTCACCTCCGGAGACGCTTCCGCCCCCGCAGGGCTGGAATTGGAATGGAGAAGCAGCGGTACGGGAACCTTCAGCGATCCCGCAGCCCTCCGCCCGGTCTATACCCCCAGTCCGGCAGATATCCTCAACGGGTCGGTCATCCTCATCCTGACAGCCTCTTCGGAATGTGCAAGTGCTTCTGACTTCCTGATCCTCACCATCACAGGGTATCCCGAAGTCTATGCCGGGGAGGATTTTTCAGCATGCGACGGCGACATCATCCACTTCGACACGGCGACGGCGGTAAATGCCGCACCCCTGATCTGGACAACCACAGGAGCGGGAACATTGTCGGACAACACCGCCCTTCATCCGGTCTATACTCCCGGGGAAGGGGAATTCGGGGTGATCCGCTTTGTTTTGACGGGCCACGGCCAGGAAGGCTGCACCGGCGTCATAGTCTCTGACACCCTCTTCCTTACCATCCATGAACCCCTGCTGGTAGATGCCGGCGAAGACAGGATCATCCTGCGCAACAGGAGCGTGAACCTGATGGCAACGGTGGAAAACGGATCGGGGAATTTCTTCTACAACTGGGAGCCGGCCACAAAAGTCTATAATCACAATACCAGCAGCACGGAAACCCAGCCGCTGAACGCCGACACCCGTTTTATCCTCACGGTAACCGACGGGGTTTCGGGATGTGTCGGAAGGGATACCGTCGATGTGGCCGTGAAAGATGATATTGACGATGTACTGATCATCTACAATGCCATCTCTCCCAACAAGGATGGCATCAACGACGTGTGGCTGATCGACGGTATTGACCTGTTCCCCGATAATGAAGTGATGATTTTCAACAGATGGGGAGATAAGATCATAGAGTTCCAGGGTTACGGCAAAAACGAAGTGCTGTGGGATGGTACCAATTCCCACGGGAAACCGGTGCCTGACGGAACATATTATTATCTGCTGAAGATACATAACGAGAAAACCTATACGGGATGGATCCAGGTAAAAAGCAGTTACTGATCATGAAAAAAAATATCAGGATGAAGAAGTTAACATTCATAATATTCCTGTTAGCAGGCATTACGGCGTATTCGCAACAGGATCCTTTGTTCACCCAGTATATGTTTAACAAGCAGGTGGTAAATCCTGCCTATGCAGGGAGCAGGGAGGTGTTGACCATCGATGTGCTGGACCGGATACAATGGGTTGGCATTGAAGGTGCACCGCACACCCTGACTTTCGGCGCGCACATGGCCATGAGAAACCGTAGCGTGGGACTGGGGTTTTATGGTTACCGCGATGCCCTCGGACCTGCCATTAACCAGGGCTTGATGGCTACCTATGCCTACCGGATATTTTTCGAGCAGAGTTCGCTGGCCTTCGGATTACAGGGAGGGATCAAATATTTTGATTTTGACTGGAACATGATCAGGGTTAAATATCCCGATGAATATTTCTATCCACGTGAAGTCAGGAGAATAACCCCTGATTTTAACCTGGGGGTCTATTTCCAATCTCCGAGGTTTTTTGCGGGACTTTCTTCCAAGCAGCTTCTGGAAAATGAATATGGCATCTCGGAGACGTCGAGCGGGGCTACCTCTTTTACCCGGCTGATGCGTCACTTTTACCTGATGGGGGGAGCGATCTTTCCTTTGAATGACATCATAGCGTTCAGACCCTCCCTGCTGGGGAAATATGTTAAAAATGCACCCCCACAGCTTGATCTGAATGCCAGTTTCCAGTTCGACAAGACGTTCTGGATAGGTGCTTCCTACCGGACCATGCACGCCATCGCCTTCCTGGCTGAATTCCA
Source organism: Prolixibacteraceae bacterium UBA1413 (assembly GCA_002304925.1). Taxonomy (GTDB): domain Bacteria; phylum Bacteroidota; class Bacteroidia; order Bacteroidales; family Prolixibacteraceae; genus UBA1413. Next base: position 163,726 of record DBPT01000028.1, on the reverse strand, counting down.
GTTGAAACCCTGGATGAGGCTGGGCTACTCTTTTGACGTCTACCTGAATGAATTGTTGCCCCATAATTATGGTTCTCACGAATTCAGGCTTGGATTTGATGTGAATGTTTATCAATTTCGCATGAAAACACCCAGGTATTTCTAACGGAGGGTGAAAGATGAACAACATTCCAGGCAGGAAATTAAAAAATCAATGAAATGAGATACAGGATAATTATTCTGGTTCTTGCGATCACCCTCACAGGGATCTCTGAGGGGGTGGCTGGCAACAGGAAAGCGAACCGCTATTTTGAGCTGTACAAATATGCCAAGGCAATACCCCTGTATAAGAAAAGTGCGGAGAAAGGCAGTGAGGCTGAAAAAAGGGAGGCCACCTTCCGTTTGGCCGATTGTTACCGGATGATCAATGACGTGAAGGAGGCGCGCTCCTGGTATGCCAGAGGAATCGAATTTTACGATCCGGACCCTCTCCACTACTATTATTTGGGACAAGCTTTGCGGAGCCTTGAAGAATATGATGCGGCAGAACAGGCGTTCCTGAAATATGCGGAACTCAATCCCGACGATGAGCGTGGACCCTTGTTTGCCCGCTATTCCAGGGAAATTCAGGAACTCGATATGCCTGATGAATTGGTTGAAATAAGTAATTCCACCTCCCTGAACAGCCCGTATTCCGATTTCTGCCCTGTCTTTTACAAGGAAGGGCTGCTCTTCACCTCGGACCGTTCTTCAGCGTTGATCGATGAAAACCTATACGGATGGACCAATTACGGTTATCTGGACCTCTACTATTCTCAACCGGCTTTTTTCCGTGATTTCTGGTCCGAAATGTCGGTGCCCCGCAGAATGTCGGACGTTTTTAACCAAACCTGGCATGATGGCCCCGCCAGCTTTTCATCTGATTTTGAAACCATCTTCATTACCCGTACCACGAAAATGAAGGTGAAAAGAGATGAGAACAACTTTCGTACCAGCTTATTAAGGATTTATTCCGGCGAAATAACGGGAAACCAGCGTGTCAAATATGAGCCATTTCCCTATAACAGCGAAACCTATTCGGTAGGACACCCTACGGTATCGGCCGATGGGTCCAAAATGATCTTCTCCTCTGATATGCCCGGCGGATTTGGCGGAAGTGACCTCTATATCAGTGAGAAAAACGGCACTGAGTGGTCTCAGCCGGAGAACCTGGGACCTCTGGTGAACAGCTTTGGTAACGAGGTTTTTCCTTTCTGGTTAAATGATACGACCTTATATTTTTCCTCTGACGGTCATTTCGGGTATGGCGGGCTTGACCTGTTCGAATCACGATGGGATGGCAAAGTATGGCAGGCTCCTGAAAATATGCGCAAACCCGTCAATTCATCCTATGATGATTTCGGACTGGTCTTTCACAGGGATATGAATGAAGGCTTTTTCAGCTCCAACAGACCAGGCGGATTGGGTGCCGATGATATCTATGCCATCCGTAATTATTCAGGAATCCCATCCAGGATTTGGGAAAAGCCGAAAGAGGGTCAATTGCTGGCATCAGGCCCGTTTCGGGCTTGCGGATATGTCAGGGATAAAATCACGATGGATCCCTTGCCGGAGGCCTCGGTTTTTGTGATCAATTCAAAGACCCATGATGTCTATGTCTTCCGTACCGACACCTCGGGGCTTTATTGCCTTCCCGTGGAGAAAGATCTTTTGTATGTTGCCAAAGCGATGAAGCCGGGTTATTTTGATGACTGCGTCACTTTCCGTTTTTCTGCTCCCGACTCCGCGGAAACCAACACGGTTCCCCGCGATTTGCTGCTTGACAGGTATGAGGTGAATAAGACCTTCGTCCTAGAGAACATCTATTATGATCTTGACAAATGGCATATCAGGCCCGACGCACGGCCACCGCTCGATCGCCTGGTTCAGTTGATGAAACAGTATCCCATTGCGATCGAACTTTCATCCCATACCGACAGCCGTGCTTCACACGAATACAATGATATTTTATCGCAGAGGAGAGCCGAGGCGGCTGTGCGCTATATCACCCTGAAAGGTGTGAATCCCATGCGGATGGAAGCACAGGGGTATGGAGAAACCAGGCTTGTCAACCGGTGTGCCGACGGGGTGCCCTGTTCTGAGGAGGAACACCAGGCCAACCGGCGTACTGAGTTCAGGATTCTGGAAACGGCATCGGATTATTACGGCAGGGAACCCTTTAATCCCGACATTTTCAGGGATGGGGAGAAAATCCCTGTTCAGGTACTTGATCCCGATTTCTTCAAAGGATGCCTGCAAACGCCGGCCGGCGATGATACTACAGTAAAGGAACCTGCCGCGGAGACGGCGAAACAGGCGGTAAGCGAACAGGGCACCAAGCCCGCTGCATTACCCGAAACGCAGCAGATTCCGGCAAGTGTTCCCGGCACAGAGCTGTCTGTGGATTTCATGTCGCCCGATACGGCCACTTTCTTTACGGTTCAGATTATTGCAAACCTGACCCCTATCGACATGGAATCAGCGATTTTTAAAGGGGAGACCGGCGTGTTCGAAAAGCAAATCGGGAACTATTTCAAATATTTCACCGGCATGTATGGTACATACAACGAGGCTGCCTCAAAGCGCAGGCAAATTGCCCCGAAATTCCCGGGCTGTTTTGTCGTGGGATTTCATGAAGGCAGGGCCGTGACTTCAGGGGAGTTGAAAGCCATTCTCAATCAGTAATCCGGATTGTAATCAATCGAAGTCAGATATCTGAATAATAAAGCCGGGCAGAAATTTTTTCTGCCCGGCTTTTCTGTTGATAAAAATTGATTAAATCAGGCGGCCACTGCGGAACCGATCAGGAAGGTGGCTGCCAGGGCAACGATGGCGTACAATTCAGGAAAAACTGCCAGGATCATGGTTTTACCCCCTACATCATGCCCTTGTCCGATGGCAACGATACCGTTGGCACATACCTGGCCTTGCCTGATGGCCGATAAGAGTTGAACAAAGCCCATGAAAATTCCTGAAAATAAAACGGCACACGATTGTATCCACGTAATTTCGGGAGTCAACAGGTTAAAGAAATTGCTGACCAGAAAGTACCCCGCAAATCCATACAATCCCTGGGTTCCCGGGAGCGCTGACAACATCACGTATAAGCCAAAGGCTTCACTGTTCTTTTTCATGGATCCGATGGCTGCATTTCCGGCAATCGTAGTCCCATACGCGCTTCCAACGCCTGCCATACCAATCATTAAGGCAACTCCAACATAAGCTAAAAAAATAGGTGTCATCTTAGGTCTTTTTAAATTGTTATTAATTGTTTTTATTCTGTAACAACGGAAATGTTTTGTTCAAAGGGGGTATAAGGTTTCCCCCCGCCGGTAAATCCTGCATTTTTGTAAAATTCAACGAAAGTCAGACGCATGGGATGAACAAAAGCGCCCAACGCACACATGAAGATGTTGATCCCATGTCCGATTACCAGGATGATGATCATGACCAATGGTCCCAGGATAATGTTGTCGGGTTTCAGACTGACGGCCAACTGGTTAAAAACAAACCCGAGAATGCCTCCTGAAATGGAGAGGGCAAATAGCCGGATGTAGGAAAGAAGATCTCCGAAAATCCCTGAAATCATTCCATATGCATCCCATAATCCTGCTCCGATGTTGACAAATACGTTTCTCTTGGGGTCATTCAGCAGGAAGATAAGCACCCCGGCAACTCCCAGAATGATATTCTGGATGATCCCGGCTGCAGGTTTGGCTACAACCTCTGCTGATTTCAAACCCAAAAGTATCCCGGAACCCACGATAAGGATAAGCCAGCCAATCGTTGCAAAAGAATATCTGAAGCCTTGTGATTTCTTGATATTGAACACCTTCACGAACATTCCGAAAAGGATCTGTGCAGCACCCAGAATCAGTGACAGATTAAACAATTTGTTAGTATCCAGCATGAATTTCTTCACGGATTCCAGGAAAGGAATGTTGGCATCCGCCAGGGGAATTCCGAAGAAAGTCCCTGTAAGGGAACCAAAAATGATGGTAGCCAGGCCGAGCCACTGTGTCAGACTCAGGATATCTTTCATTTTGGGCACCCTTGGTTTTGCCAGGGTGGCCCCAATCACCATCAGCAATCCATATCCGGCATCTCCCATGCAAAAACCGAAAAACATCATATAGAACGGAGCGAAATACGGTACCAGGTCAATTTCCGTTTGGTTAGGTAAGTCATAGAGGCGGGCAATTACCTCATAGAGCCTGGCAAACCTGTTGTTTTTCAGCAGGATGGGTGATTTAACTTCCTGGTCGGGGGGTGAGGCGATATACAGGACTTGCTTTTTATCCAGAAATTCATCCAGCTCTTTTTTCCGCGTTTCCGGCACAAAGCCTTCCATCACCATGACCTTTCCTTCAACTTGGCCCGATGTCTGCTGAAGTGCATTTTGACTGTCGAAGTCATCGCGAAGTGAATCGTAATACCCGATCAGCATGCCTTTACTGCTAGCCGCTATCTGTGCCATTTCGTCATGAAGGTTTTTTATATTCCCCTGAAGCTCTTTTATCTCAGCACGAACGGTACCCAGTGAACTCTGTGGAAGAAAGACCTGTTCGATCCCCGGTAATTCGGCGAATTCTGAAAGGTCTTCTCCCTTGCGGTCTATTTTGACAAAATAGTAATACCCTCTTTCCTCATGGACGATACTTATGTAATGATCTACCGTCCACTGAGATTCGAATTTTTTGGCCGGACAGGTGAAAAACCTGAACTCCAGCCCGGCAGATTCAAGCCGGGCAAGATGGTCCCAGTCAAAATTTCCCCAGGGGTCCAGTTGTTTTTCCTCTTTCTCGAGCCGGGCAAGTTGATGTTGCGCAAACTCCTGTTCCTTTTCGATTTCTTTTATTCTCCGGTAAACAGCCTCTCCATTAGTGAACCCTGTTGCCTGACTTTCCGGGGATGATTTGAACCAATCCAGTTTCTTAACAGATTGCTTCACGTCGGAAATCCGCCGCATCAGTTCCTGCATCTCAGCGGTCGGCTCCGAAATTTTCTTGTCAATATGGACCACTCCCAGATTCCTGAGATCGTTCAGAAATTCAGCATATCCGCCATGATAGACCAGGAAAGCGTATTTATACATGGGTACAATCATGTCTCTTCCTCCTCTTCGATGTGTTGATTCTGCTGTTTGTTTTTCACAATTTTCTGTGCCGATTTGGAGAGGTTGTCCTCATCTTCCAGAAACCGTTTGATTTTCCGGATGGCATCCTGGAACCCGGGAATCTGCACCTTTTCATAGAGGTTCACTTTCTGGGTGGTTTTTTTCCGGGCGAAGTCGAGGAGTTCCATTTTTTTCAGGAATACCTCCCTTTCCACGGCGATACCGGTGAGTTTGCGGACAATCTCCACGCCGTCGGCATACCATAGAGGTTGGTTGAAACTGTTCAGGCTGCCGGTTTCAAAAATCACCTCATCGAGCACCGGTGTGAATACTCCGGCAATTTTTTTTGAGGCGAGTCTGACATCTTTAATCCTGATCAGGTCATTGTCGAACTCTCCCCACAACCGCGACATCCGGGTGTACTGCTGGCTCTGGTTCAGGAGTTCCTGGTCAAGGGATGAGGCTTTGTCACGGGCTCTTTTGACCTCCATGCGGAGGGCCGACTCCTTGTTTTTGAGTGTCGGCAGCGCCCGCTCCCTCACCTTGAGCTGCTTCTCCAACCCCTGAAGTGCTGTTTTGTTATATTGTACTTTTATTGCCACGAAGAAAAAATTAGAATATCAGAATATCAGAATTTGCCAATAACCTTAACCTCAACCTCAACCGTCACCGAAATCAGTTTTTCCAGAACTTCTGCACCAGGTTTTCCCTGATGGCGACTTCGGCTTTTGAAAAGAACTTTCCGAAGAGTTCCCACGAGATGTCGAGCATGGTGTCGGTATCAACGTTGACATCGATGGCGAGCAGTTTCAGGGAGTATTCCCTGGCAAATTCGAGGGTTCGTTCGTCGTAGTCGGTGAGGTCGAAGCCGTTTTCCAGTTTGGTTCGGGCGTTCACCGAGTCGGCGAAGAGGCGGATGGCGGCATTCATCACCTGGGGATGGTCCTCGCGGGTCTGTTTGCCGATCACGAGCTGTTTGAGACGCGACAGGGAGCGGAAGGGGTCTACGATGACCTTTCCGATTTCGGAATCGCGGCGCAGGAAGAGCTGTCCCTCGGTGATGTACCCTGTGTTGTCGGGGATGGCGTGGGTGATGTCGCCTCCCGAGAGGGTGGTCACGGCAATGATGGTGATGGATCCTCCCGTGGGGAACTGGACCGCTTTTTCATAAATACGGGCCAGGTCGGAATAGAGGGATCCCGGCATGCTGTCTTTTGACGGGATCTGGTCCATACGGTTGGAAACGATGCTCAGGGCGTCGGCATAGAGGGTCATGTCGGTAAGGAGTACCAGTACGGCCTCGTTTTTGTCGACGGCGAAATATTCGGCGGCGGTAAGGGCCATGTCGGGCACCAGGAGCCTCTCCACGGGCGGGTTGTCGGTGGTATTCACAAAACTGATGATGCGGTCGAGGGCCCCGGCGTTGTCGAAGACATTCTTGAAATAGAGGTAATCGTCGTTGGAGAGTCCCATTCCGCCGAGGATGATCTTGTCGGCTTTGGCGCGCAAAGCCACCAGGGCCATCACCTGGTTGTAGGGCTGGTCGGGGTCGGCGAAGAAGGGAATCTTCTGGCCGGTGACCAGGCTGTTGTTCAGGTCGATGCCGGCGATCCCCGTGGCGATGAGGTTGGAAGGCTGGCGACGCCGTACCGGGTTCACCGAGGGGGATCCGATATTGCGGGTTTCTCCGTTCACTTCGGGCCCCCCGTCGATGGGTTCACCATACGCGTTAAAGAAGCGCCCCGCCAGCTCATCACTGACTTTCAACTGGGGAGGCCTTCCCGCAAAGCTCACTTCGGCATTGGTGGGGATTCCCTCCGTACCTGAAAAAACCTGCAGGGTCACATCCCTGCCTATGATTTTTACCACCTGGGCCATCCGTCCGTCCACGATGGCAATCTCGTCATAACCTACATTGTCGGCCTTCAGGGTAACCGTGGCCTTGGTGATGTTGGTCAGACGCGTGTATATTTTCTGAAATGACTGAGTTTCCATAATTGTCGTTTATTATTAGCCTTTCCGGAGATGCACTTCCGCGTATTAATTCATCCTTTCCTTTAGCAATGCCTGCAATTCGCCCTCATATCGTTCGAACTGCCCGGATCCGAATTCCGAATAGTTCATCTGCTTGAAGAGGTTGATGATCTGTTTGAAATAGGAGCCCACCGCTTCGAAGTTGTCGAACCGGAAACTCATCTCAGTAACATCCAGCACTTTGGAGAGCATGTATTGCTGCCGTTTGATGGGTGTGACGGCGTCGATTTTGTCGAAGGCATCCTGCTGGAGGATGACGAAGTCGATGAGTTCCGATTTCCAGTAGCGTTCATGGAAACTGATGGGAACGCCGTCGTCTCCGAGGATGTTGATCTGTTCCTGGGCTTCCTTACCGCGGTAGAGGATGTCTTTGGCATGGAGGACGTCAGAGAGCCAGTGGTCGGAGACGTTCTTTTCGAGGTATTCCTGTACTTCGGGGTATTCGAGGTATTTGGAATAGCTGTCGATGGGGTCTATGGCGGGATAGCGTTTGCTGTCGGCGCGGGCCTGGGAGAGGCCGTAGAAGCAGCGGGCGGCTTTGCGGGTGCTTTCGGTGACCGGCTCTTTCAGATTGCCCCCTGCCGGGGAAACGGTTCCTATGAAGGTGATGGATCCGGGTTTGCCGTTGTTGAGGTATACATATCCCGCGCGGCTGTAAAAGTTGGAGATGATGGCCGAGAGGTCCATCGGGAACGCGTCGGGACCCGGCAGTTCTTCGAGGCGGTTTGACATTTCGCGGAGCGCCTGGGCCCAGCGGCTCGTGGAATCAGCCATCATCAGCACCCGGAGGCCCATGGAGCGGTAATACTCCCCGATGGTCATGGCGGTATACACCGACGCCTCGCGGGCGGCGACCGGCATGTTGGAAGTGTTGGCGATGATGATGGTGCGCTCGGTCAGCTTTTTGCCTGTCCGTGGGTCATCGAGTTCCGGGAATTCGTAAAAGATCTCCACTACCTCGTTGGCACGTTCGCCGCAGGCGGAAATAATCACGATGTCGGCTTCCGCCTGTTTGGAAATGGCATGCTGCAATACCGTCTTGCCGGTTCCGAAAGGTCCGGGAATAAAACCGGTGCCCCCTTCGGTGATAGGATTCAGGGTATCCATGCAGCGTACGCCCGTTTCCAGGAGACGGAAAGGCCTCGGCTTCTCACGGTAAGCCTTGATGGCGATTTTTACCGGCCACTTCTGAACCATGTCCAGTTCAAACTCCTTCCCTTCCTCATCTTCGATGACCGCAATCTTGTCATTGACGGTATACTGACCTTCGGGGACCACCTTTTTGACCCAGTAGGAGCCCTCCATCTTGAAGGGTACCATGATCTTGTGGGGCATGTCGTTTTCGTTGACTTCCCCGAGCCAGTCGCCGGCAATCACCCGGTCGCCGGGTTTGGCCAGGGGCTTGAAATCCCATAGCTTCTCCCGGTTGAGGGGATCGGTATATTCTCCTCTTTTCAGAAATATCCCCTCCATTTTGTCGAGGTCGTTCTGCAGTCCGTCGTAGTTGCGCGAGAGGATCCCCGGACCTAGGGTGACTTCCAGCAGGTGCCCCTGGAATTCCACTTTCGAACCCGGTTTGAGTCCACGGGTGCTCTCGAAGACCTGGACATAGGCATTTTTCCCGACCACCTTAATCACTTCGGCCATCAACTGTTCATCCCCCAGGGTGATGAAGCAGATCTCATTCTGGGCCACCGGCCCGTTTACTTCCACGATGACCAGGTTGGCAATGATCCCGGTCACAGATCCCGTGGTTTTATCTTTTCTTTCCATATGCGTTCGAAAATTCTTCAGGAAATTCAAAACTTGTTTCTATATCACTCAGTAATTGGTTGAACATTGCCTGTCCCCGCTCATAGTCGAGGTGAAACCATCTTTCCGCCAGGAAGACCTTGAGCAGATAGGCGAGGACCCTTTCCACCGAGAAATAGTGGAAGAAGGTGATGTCATCGAGGAAATTCCATTGGCGGCTATCCAATTTAAACTCCCTTTCGAGGAGGTTTTCGGTTTCGAAGATCTGGATAAGCTGGTCAACATCGGGGTAGTCGACTGTCAGTCCGAAGTCGCGGGTTTGGTTTTTTCTGACAGCCCTGGCGACCAGGTTATCGCCGGTCACCGCTTCCTCGAATTGAAAGCTGTGCTTCCGGCCGTTCAGCGCCAGGAGGATGTTCCCGGTATCCATGCGGTAGGAGGCCACTTGCCTGACAAATTGGTTCGGGGCCTTTTGCAGGGTGTCGAAGTATTCACAGGTCAGAATACGGTCTGCTTCCTCAAGGGTGATTTCTTCTTCGACCTCTTCCCTGGTGCGGAGCAACTGTCCGAACCGGTAAAGGTACCGCGGGAAATCCTCAGGCCGGCTCTCCTCAAAAAGCTTGGGCAGGATCAGGTGGTCGGCCTGCTCTTCCGTGAGGTTTCCCCGTTCGTCCCATGGTTTTTCCTTCCGGAACATCCTGTTGAGAAGGTTCTGGTTGTCGAAGGGGAAATAGAAGAGTTTCGCCAGCCTGAAATCGTCGGGGTGGAGTTCATCGCGCAGATATTCCTTGATCCGGGATGTGCTGAAATGGAGTTTCTTGTCGTCCTGGATAATGTCGGGCAGTCCGGCGATCAGACAGTAATAGTTGCGCCTGCTCATTTCTCCTCCCCGAAAAGAAGATGACTGGTTTTGGGCCGCAGGTAGGCTTTCAGGAAATTCAAGAAGTCGTCGTCGGTGAAGCTTATCAGATAACTCCCGTCGGCCGGCCCGATCTTGAAGCCTGTTCTGACATCGGGCGAAAAGGAGAATTCCAATCCTTTGTTCATCTCGGCTGCCAGGCTCTGTTTAAAGAATTTTTCCATCGTGGCCTTATCCCCTTCCGGAAGGATAACGTTCATGTCAAAGCTTTCCTTCTCCATCCATCCCTTTACGATGCCGTTGATGAGAGATTTGAGATACTCTTTGTCGGCAAAGGTCTCTTTCACCGGAGGCTGGATCACATTCATCGAAACGAGGGAAGCCACCTGCTGTTTCATTGCTGAGATGGCCTGGTTAATGGTCATCCTGAGCTCCGAATCCACATGGTTCTTGAATTCCTGCGCTTTTTTCCGCGTATCCGCCATCACGGACACAGCGGCCTTCTGCGCCTCTTCTTCGATCTGTGCTGCCTTCTGATGCGCTTTTTTCAGGATGTCATCAGCCTCATCCCGGGCTTTCTGAATCCCTTCGTTGTAAATAGCTTCAGTGAGCTGCTGAATCTTTGAATCCATATAATATCGTATTAATGATTTTCGTTTCTGTTCCCCGATTTAGCTGGTCACTCCGTGCCATAATGCCGGACTTCATGAGCTGGTTCTTACGACGCACAAATATAGTTTTTATTCATTTGTTGTTGTTTGAAACACGGGTTTAAATTCATGAGAATGTCGGGGTGTTTTATAACATATCTTTTGTAAATTGGCGCCTTTGAACCTGAAAAGAGATGACGGTCGGCCAGTTGTACCAATTATTCCAGAGCCATCCCCTGGTGACCACCGACAGCAGGAGGGTCCTGCCGGGAGCTATGTTCTTTGCCTTGAAGGGGGAGAATTTCGACGGGAACAGGTTTGCCGTTTCTGCCCTTTCCGCGGGGGCGGCCTGTGCCGTGGTCGATGATCCTGCAGTAGTGGCTGACGAACGCTTCATCCTGACCGGCGATGTTCTGAAGACGTTGCAGGATCTGGCGGCATATCACCGGCGGAATCTGAATCTGCCCATCGTGGCCATCACCGGCACCAACGGGAAGACCACAACGAAGGAACTGATCGCCGCCATTCTGGCAAAGAAATACCGGGTGGGGTACACCCGGGAAAATCTGAATAACCATATCGGTGTGCCTTTGACGCTGCTTTCCATGACCCCGGAAACCGAGATCGGCATCGTGGAAATGGGGGCCAACCATCCCGGTGAAATTGATTTTCTTTGCCGCATCGCCAATCCTGATTTTGGATTGATTACCAATGTAGGAAAGGCCCATCTCGAGGGATTCGGCAGTTTTGAGGGGGTGCTCAAAACCAAAAGTGAGCTTTACAGGTATCTCGAAGAAAAGGGAGGTACCATCTTCATCAACGGGGAGAATCCCATCCTTCGCGCTGCCGCCGGGGAAGGTCTCGAAAAAGTGTGGTACGGAAAGGGGGAGGATGGTCTGGTGTGCGGAGAGGCAACCGGGAGTCTCCCTTTTTTGGGTGTAAAGGCCAGGATCGGTCATGCCGGAATGACGGTGGAGACCCTGCTGGCAGGGGGGTATAACCTCGAAAATGTGCTGGCGGCCATGGCTGTGGGGAGTTATTTTCAGGTCAGCCCGGAAGAGATCAAAAGCGCTGTTGAAGGCTACATCCCTTCAAACAACCGGTCGCAGTGGATCAGTACGGGTTCCAATGAAATCATCATGGATGCCTACAATGCCAATCCCGGCAGTATGACAGCCTCCATACGCAACTTTCTGGAAATCCCCCATCTCCGGAAACTCTTTATCCTGGGCGATATGCTTGAACTGGGAGCGGCTTCGAAGGAAGAACACCAGCGGATTGTCAACCTGCTGGCGGAAAACGTTAAAGAAGGCGTTTGGCTGACAGGCACTTCTTTTGACGCAACCAGCCGGCCGCCGGGATTTCTTTCGTTTCCCGAAACGACCAGCCTGGCTGATTACATCAGGGCGAACCCTCCCTCGGAATCCCTGATCCTCATCAAAGGCTCCCGCGGTATGCAACTGGAGAAACTGGTCTCCTTGCTGAGTTAATTGACGGGCGGTTTTTCCACTTTCAGAACTTCGGAAATCGCCTGCACAAAGGTGGCCTTCGGCAGGGCACCCATGGCCATCTGCGGCTGCCCCTCCATAGGGACGAACAACAGCGACGGAATGCTCTGGATCCCGAACAAACCGGCAAGTTCACGCTGATCTTCGGTATTGACCTTGTAAATCACCAGCTTGTCGCCATACTCCCTCTGGAGCTCTTCCAGCACGGGAGCCACCATCCTGCACGGTCCGCACCAGTCGGCGTAAAAATCAATCAGACAGGGTACGCTCCCTTCATATTTCCACGCTTTATTCGCTTCCCAATTATAAACCTTCTCCTTGAAGGTTTCGGTTGTTAAATGCTCTAACATCTTCTTAATAAATTTTATTGCGACGTATTTAAATATCTATATATTTCCATGCAAAGATAATGCCATTTGGATAACCAGCATTCGCCGGGGTTGAAAAAAGGGAAATAATTGTAATTTTGTCACGCTATATACCAAAAATGGCAGAAAGGGAAAAAGTTCCGGGAGGTGCAATCCAGATGGCGTCGCAGTTGCGGCGGCCGGTTTTCAGGAAGATCGGCGAGGTTGCCGACGCCTTACAACTCGAAGTGTATGTGATTGGGGGGTATGTGCGGGATTTGTTGCTGAAGCGGAGGAGCAATGACATAGACATCATGGCCGTAGGGAGCGGTATTGACCTTGCGGAAGCCGTTGCCGGGGCTTTGGGGATCAAGGGAGGTGTCGTCGTTTTCCGGAATTTCGGGACTGCCATGCTCAGGTACCGTAACCTCGACATTGAATTTGCAGGTGCGCGGAAGGAGTCGTACCGTCACGACAGCCGCAAGCCTTGGGTAGAGGATGGCACTTTGACGGACGACCAGCGGAGGCGTGATTTTACCATCAATGCCATGGCCATTTCGTTGAACGGCGGGACCTACGGCCGGTTGACCGATCCCTTTGACGGGGTGGGGGACCTGATGCGGAAGCTTATCCGCACCCCCCTTGACCCTGACATCACCTTTTCGGATGATCCCCTGCGGATGATGCGGGCCATCCGGTTTGCTACCCAGCTCAATTTTGAAGTGGAGGACGAGACCCTGAAGGCGGTATCGCGCAACAGGGAACGGATTAAGATAGTCTCTGCCGAGAGGGTGGCTGATGAGTTGAACAAGATCATCATGGCCGGCCAGCCGGGCCGGGGATTTATCATGCTGGAAGAGACCGGACTCCTGGAGATCATTTTTCCCGAGCTTGCCCGGCTAAAGGGCGTCGAATCGGTCAGGGGCATTGCCCACAAGGACAATTTTTACCATACCCTGAAAGTGCTGGATCAACTGGCTCCCCATACCGATAACCTATGGTTGCGCTGGTCGGCCCTATTGCACGACATTGCCAAACCGGCCACCCGAAGGTTCGTCGAAGGGCAGGGGTGGACCTTTTATGGCCACAACATTCTGGGGGCCCGCATGATCCCCGCGATTTTCAGGCGCATGAAGCTCCCCATGAATGAAAAGATGAAATATGTGCAGAAGATGGTCGACCTGCATATGCGCCCCATCGTGCTTTCGGAAGAAGAGGTGACCGATTCGGCGGTCAGGCGCCTTTTGTATGAGGCGGGCGATGATATCGACGACCTGATGACCCTCTGTGAGGCGGACATCACCTCGAAGAATCTGAACAAGGTGCGAAAGCACTTCGGGAATTTTCAGCTGGTGCGCCGCAAACTCCGGGAGATCGACGAGAAAGATGCCATCCGCAATTTCCAGCCTCCCGTGACCGGGGAGGAGATCATGGCTGTCTTCGGCATCCCTCCCGGGAAAGAGGTGGGCATCATCAAGAACGCCATCAAAGAGGCCATCCTCGACGGCACCATCGGCAATAACCACGAGGAAGCCCGGACGCTGATGCTGGAAAAGGCTGCAGAACTGGGACTCACACCCAAATAAGGCTGAGACTAAGATTAGTGGCGAAATCGATAAATCATCAAATCTCCAAAACAAGGCTGAGGCTAAGATTTTTGGCGAATACCGCTGGAGCCCTGGGAGGTTAAGGTTGCGGTTTCCGCAACATGAGCAAGACCGGCAAATGATCGCTGAAGCCACCCTTATACTGGTATCCCAGGTAAGTCCGTTTCAGCTTCGTACCGGTGAATTTTTCATCTTTCTCCAGCAAAAATGGTGCGTCGAGGATCCTTGCATCTCGGGGCGGGGTGAAAAGCCGTGCGGTGGTGTCCAGAAGGGCCTCGCTGATGATAATCTGGTCAAAGATATTCCATTGCGACTGGTATTTCAAAGTTCCCCGTTTTTCCTTCTCCCACCGGAAAGCGGTGTTGTAGAGCGCATCTGGGTTCCGGGTGATGTCACCCCCGGCACCCAGATATCGGCTCAGACTTTCATCCCGGGGCTGGTCGTTAAAGTCGCCCATGATGATGATGCGGGGATGGTGATATTTCTGCCGGAGATTGTCAACCTCGGAGCGGAGTCTTTCGGCGGCTTTCTTCCGCATGGGGCGGGTTTCCATCATACCTCCGTACCGCGACGGCCAGTGGTTGAAAAAGATATGGAGGGTATCTTCCCCTGCCAGGATCCCGCAGAGGTGGAGGATTTCACGGGTGTCGGGGATGGGGTCCCCGTCGGGGACAGGAGGAAAATAACGGTAGAAGAGGGGATTAAAAACGGAAGGACGGTAAACAGCGGCCACGTCGATACCCCGTTTATCGGGCGAATCCTTGTGGATGATATTGAAATTCCAGGTTTTCAGGAGCGGATGGCGGACCAGTTTTTCCAGGACCACTCGGTTTTCGGCTTCGCAAAAGCCGATGACCGCAGGGGGTTCCCAGTTGCCGGTATTGGCGATCACTTTCGACAGCGCCGTCAGCTTTTCATAAAACCGGTATCCTGTCCAGTGGCGACCCCCTTCCGGCAGGAATTCTTCATCCCGCTTCAGGGAATCATCTTCGGTATCGTAGAGATTCTCCAGGTTATAAAACATCACCGTCGCCAGGGAGGTTTCCTCCTGGGAACGTCCATACCGGGTGGATAAAAGCAGGGCGACGATCAAAAGAAGCCCGGAGATGATTCTCATTTTGGTTTTTTCTCAATCCTTTCATAAGCGCCCAGATCAGGGCCCTTGTCTGCCGTCCGGTCCATCCCTTTCATGTCAAAGGGGAACATCTTTGAGTAGACGGAGCTGCCCACATCTTTGGCAGGAGAAAGCGTGTCGAGTTCAAAATTCAGGTTCTTGTTGATATCGACGAATTTGGGGTCAAATTTACTCCCCTTCAGGATATTGTTGTAGTGGTTTTTGTCGGAAGTATTGAAGGTGTCGGGCACCTGCAGGATACAGTGGTCGAAATAGTAATTGAAGAGTTTCTCCTTGTTTTTTCCCAGTTCCAGTTCCAGGTTGTTGTTTCCGAAGATGATGGAATTCCCGAAATGGGCTTTGTTCAGGTCCCCCAGGAACACCAGGGTTTTGCCGTCGGAATTGGTATATTCCAGCACGTTGGAGATGGCCAGGGAGCTGGTGGTACGTGGTTTGCGCGAAAATCCCCCCCAGAAGTTGGCGATGGTGGTATGGTAAAATTCATATTCGCCGCCCACGAGGAGGGCCACCGCATAAAAACCGCAGTTGGCGATGACCGAATTGTAGGCTGAAATTTTGGACTTCAGCGCGAAAATCCCGGCATAGGCCATGTTTTCGATTTTGGTATTAGCCAGGGTAACTGTTGCAAAACCCTCATGTTCGATGGTTCCCACCTGCAAGCCGATGTTAGCATTTCGGATCTGGGCGTGTGTGAACTCATTCCCCTTGCTTCCCGAAAAGAGAAGGATCCCGTTCCACTGGTCGGGAATATTTTTATAGGCCTCCTCCAACCGGTCGGCCAGGAACATCACCGGATTATCGCGGGTTCCGTTCACCACGATGTTCCCCTTCACATAAAGGCCGGCTCCCTTGTGGAAATAAATCCGAGTGCCGGGGGCGATGGTAAGTGTCGAAAGGGTGTCGACATAAGCATAGTTATACACCAGGTAGGGTTTGTCATTCTCCCAGGTCTGATTTTTCAGGGTGGCGCTCTTGACAAGGTGAAAATCCTGCCCCCAGGCAATCAGCGGGATCACCTGCTCATTGAAATTGACGTTGAACCGGATGCTGTCCTTGACCACCATGGGGAGATTCTGGCCGTTGGGATCGACCGTCACTTCGACAAAGATGAAAATGCTGTCGTTGGGAGGGATTTCCAGGTCATAAATTTCGTTTCCGGCGATACCGTTCACATTCAGCCTGAAACTCGAAAACTCGCCACCTCCGACCTTGATACTTGAGATTAACAGTTTGTCCTTGTAAGGATTGAATACTTTCAGCAGGCGGGTGGTGGAGCCGATGGTGGAGAAAACCGTATCAAACATAACCGTATCGGCCGAAAAGCGCAACTGCGCATCAGGCGAATTCAGGTACCTTTCATCCTCACACGAGAGGATGAATAAAAAACCTAACAATACCACCCCTATTTGAAGCAGATTCCTTACCAAGCGATTAATTTTACGGAAAACGGAAAACCATAGAAAAAAGTATCCGTTTTGATGCTCCTAATTTACATTTATTAACAATTCAAAACAAATTATTTGACTTCCGAATTTTTTATTTTTTTGAAATAATGTACAATCCGCTGATCATCAGGAGTCCGTTCAGGATAAGAATTTCGAAGCCAAAGGTATATCCGCCGAGCCATTTTTCGGAGTTGGCTGAGATGAGGTAGGAAAGGGCAGGGGCTGCAACGGCGATGAGGGGTACCCAACGGTCGTTGATCTTTCTTTTGGTGAGCAGTCCGAAGAGGAAAAGTCCGAGGATCGGTCCGTAGGTATACCCGGCCACGGTGAAAACGGCCACCACCACGCTCTGGTCGTTAACGGCCCGGAATGCGAGGATGACGAGGATCAGCAGAATTGAAAAGGCCAGATGGGAGCGTGTTTTGACTTTTACCCGCCTTTCTTCGGTGAGTTGTTCCGCTTTCAGGAAGTCGATGCTCAGCGTAGTGGTCAGGGATGTCAGGGCGGAGTCGGCGCTGGAATAGGCTGCGGCGATGACGCCTATAAGAAAGGCAATTCCCACCGCCATTCCGAGTTTATTGAAGGCCAGCCAGGGATAGACGTCGTCGGAATGGGCGGGCAGCTGTAACTGCAGGTTTCCGGCATAGAGGTAGAGCAGGGCTCCCAGACAAAGAAAGAGGAAAACGGTGACGATGAAGGCTATGCTGAAGACGAGCATATTTTTCCGGGCTTCCCGGAGGCTTTTGCAGGTCAGGTTTTTCTGCATCGAATCCTGGTCCATGCCCACAATGACCAGGGTGATGAAAATTCCGGAGAAGAACTGCTTGAAGAAATTATTCCCTGACCGCCAGTCCCACGTGAAAATGTCAGACAGGGGAGAGGCGCCGATCTCCCGGGTCATGGTGCCGAAGTCCCAGCCCATCGACCTGGAAATGATGATAATGGTCAGCACGACCGCTCCTACGATGAACAGGGTCTGAAGGCTGTCAGTCCAGACGATGGTTTTGATCCCTCCCTTGAAGGTATAAACCCATATCAGGGCGATGCTGACGATGACCGTCACGTAAAAGGGGATGTTGAAGGCGTCAAAGAAGGCGATCTGAAGGACGCCTGCCGCCAGGTAAAGCCTGAAAGCCGCTCCAATGAGTTTGGAGAGGATGAAGAAGAAGGAGCCGGTTTTGTGGGAATATTTACCCAACCGCTCTCCCAGGAAGGAATAGATGGAAATCAGGTTCATCCGGTAATAGACAGGCAGGAGGAATCCCGCCACCAGCCAGTATCCCACGACATTTCCCATGACGAACTGCAGGTAGGAGAAGGCCGAGTTCCCCACTTCCCCGGGCACGGAGATGAATGTCACCCCGGAAATGGTGGCGCCGATCATGGCAAAAGCCACCAGGTACCAGGGGGACTTTCGGTTGGCAATGAAAAAGGTGTCGGTAGTGGCTTTTCTGCCCGTGAACCAGGCAATGGCCAGCAGGATCATAAAATATCCGGCTACGATAAAAAAAACAAGGAATGGATTCATCAGCTGCAAGTTAATGGCGGAAGGCACGTTCACCTCCGGGAGTACGATGCGAAAATAGCGCTCTTATTCATTCGAAATCGGGATAGAGGAGGTATTTTTTGCGGATGGTCTTATACTGTTCGATTTCTGCGTTCCACGAAGCTGTGATTTCCGCTTCCGTTTTTCCTTCCCTGATCTCTTTGATCAACTGATCGTTCCCTGACAGCAGGTTGAACCACCGTTCGCTTGTCAGGAATTCTTTTTCGGAAGGGTAAAAATCCCGGGCCCTGAGGAAAAATGACAGGGTGAAATGCGGGACGGGATTCAGGGTTTGCAGATCGGTGCCGTAGCATGTTTTCCCTTCGTTGACAGGGTTATCGGCAATGCCGGGAATATCGCGGGGCACGAAGGTGAAGTTGCCCATCGAAGGAAGGGTTCCCCCGTACACCTGGAACGGGAAGGGGGTTCCCCTGCCGATGCTCACCGATGTGGCTTCGAAAAAGCAGAGGGAGGGATATAGCCTGACGGACTGGTAATTGGGAAGGTTTGGCGAAGGGGCCACCGGGGGTGCGTATGCCGTCAGGTGGGAGTAATTCTCCACTTTCACCACGTCAATCTGACAGGGTGACAATGCCTTGTGCCATCGTTCCCCGTTGATCATCAGGGCCATCTCACCCATGGTGCATCCGTGTACGACGGGTACCGGCACCATCCCTACGAAGGAGGTGAAAGCAGGATTCAGCAGCGGTCCGGCGACATAGTCGCCGTTAGGATTGGGGCGGTCCAGGACGACCAGTGGAATGTTATTTTCGGCGCACGCCTCTACAACCAGGAAAAGGGTCGACAGATAGGTATAGAACCGGCACCCCACATCCTGGATGTCAAAGACCACGATATCGATCCCTGACAGATGGTCGGCTGTGGGTTTCCGGTTTTGCCCGTACAGGGAGACAATCTCCAGGCCTGTCTTTTCATCCCTGCCGTCCGATACTGTTTCCCCTGCGGAAGCTTCTCCCCGGAAACCGTGTTCCGGGGCAAAAATCCTGATCACTGATATGTTGTTCTCAATCAGGAGGTCCGTAAGGTGTTTTTCTCCCGCCATGGCCGTGTGGTTGACCACCAGGGCGACACGCTTCCCCGCCAGCAGGGGCAGGTATTTCTCAGGCTGTTCCGCTCCCGTTGCCATCTTCTGCGCCGGAACCTGCCGCGACTGGCAGTTAACCGTCATAAAAAATAGAAAGAATGCAATTACAAACAATCTGAAACGTTCCATGTGTTTAAACTATTATTTTGTGATGGATCATTCCGAGAAACAGATGTAATATCCATGCAAACAAATCATTACGGTGGGTGCACATTTGCCTCAAGGCTGTTTCTCCACCGGAAGACGGCATGGTTTTATTCTGCGAAGATACCATTTTACGACAATCTTATTATTTTAGCCAATTTGAAACCTAGAAATTCATGCTGAAGTTCAAAATATCGATTGTGATCCTGTTGGGGTTGATGACCATGAACCTCTATTCCCGTGATCCCGGAATTCGGTCGTTTGAAAATGATCCCTGGGTAAAGTCGGAATTGGCGCGGATGACCTTGCGGGAGAAGATCGGCCAGCTGATCATTATTGATGTGTATCCCGGGCAGAGTGAAGCGCATAAGCGGGACATCATGAAGGTGATCGGACAGTATAAGCCGGGAGGCATTCTGATCATGAACGGTTCACCGGTGAAGACAGCCCGTTGGATCAACGATTTTCAGAAAGCATCGGGGGTGCCGCTTCTGGTGGCCGCCGATGCGGAGACGGGATTGGGGTTCAGGCTCGACAGCATTTCTAATTTCCCTGTCGCTCAGAGTCTGGGGGCTGTACAGGATACCGCTCTGGTTTATGAGATGGGCCGGCAGATCGGCAGGCAGTTGAAGAGCATCGGCATCAACATGAATTTCGCCCCCGTGGCCGACATCAACACCAATCCGGACAATCCGGTGATTAACATCCGATCCTTCGGGGAGCAGAAAGAGAATGTAGCACTGAAAGTTCTGGCCTATGCAAAAGGGTTGCAGGATGAAAGGGTGGCTGCCGTGGCCAAGCATTTT
This sequence comes from Prolixibacteraceae bacterium UBA1413, assembly GCA_002304925.1. GTDB lineage: Bacteria > Bacteroidota > Bacteroidia > Bacteroidales > Prolixibacteraceae > UBA1413. The sequence continues at coordinate 143,654 of DBPT01000028.1, read as the reverse complement.
CCGGGGCACGGCGATACCAGGGGCGATTCCCACCGGGTGCTGCCCCTGTTGCAGCATTCCGCTGTCAGGATGGACAGTGTTGAGATGCATCCTTTCAGGGTGCTGGCACAGGAGGGCATTGCCGGTATCATGACAGCCCATCTGGCGGTTCCGGTGTATGATCCCTCGGGGAGGCCTGCCTCCCTCTCCCGGAAAATCGTCAACGGCATACTTCGGGAAAAACTGGGATATCGCGGACTGGTGATAACTGATGCCATGAACATGGCGAGTGTGGTCTTCCCTTCGGGAAGCGCTGACGTGGAAGCGCTGAAAGCCGGCAATGACATGCTGGAATTTGTGACGGACCTGCCAAAGAGCATTGCAGCCATCGAAAAGGCCATCTTTTCGGGAACACTCCGGGAGAAGGAGATCGATGAAAAATGCGCCAGGGTGCTGGCGGTGAAAAGATGGCTGGGACTGAATAACTACGCTCCTGCCAACCTGGCCCTGGTAACAGCGGAAATCAATAATCCGTCGGCCCTGGTGACGAGAAACTCCCTGGTGGAAGCAAGCCTGACCGTGGTGAAAAATTCGGGATTGCTTCCCTTGGCCCGTCTCGATACCCTGAAAATCGCCACCCTGGCCATCGGCGAATACGGCATCACCCCCTTTCAGCGAATCGTCTCCCGGTATGGCGATGCCGACCACTATTCCCTCGACAGGGACGCTTCTTTCACCCAGGTGGAGGAAATGGTTCGCAGGCTGAAGGGATATAACCTGGTGATCGCCGGCATACACGGAATCGGAAAATATCCCCGGAGGAACTACAATGCCACCGTCAGCCAGGCAGATGCCGTTCAGCGGCTGGTCAGGAGTACCAGGGTGATCACCCTGTTTTTCGGCAATGCCTATGCGTTGCGTCATTTCCCCGGAATAGAATGGTCGGAAGCGCTGGTGGTGGGTTATGAAGAGGATCAGGAGGTTCAGGAGCGGGCCGTTCAGATGCTCTTCGGAGCCCTCGATGCTGGCGGGCGGCTTCCCGTCACGGCCGACAAACGGTTTCCGGCAGGTATGGGCGTTGACGTAAAAAAAAATGGCCGTTTGAAATATTGCTCCGCCGAAGAAGCGGGCATCTCATCCACGTTTCTCACCCGGAAGCTCGACTCCCTGGCTTACGAGGGGCTGACAGAGAAAGCGTTTCCCGGATGCCAGGTGCTCGTGGCAAAGGACGGAAAGGTCATCTTCCATAAATGTTACGGCTACCTCTCCTACGACGGCAAGGAAGCTGTCACTCCGGACCACCTGTACGACTTTGCCTCGGTGACAAAGGTCTCGGGACCCCTGCCGGCACTTATGAAACTTGTCGATGAGGGCAAACTCAACCTCGACAGGAAAATGAGTTACTACTGGCAGGACTGGCGGAATTCCAACAAAGCAAATATCGTGGTCAGGGAGGTGCTCGCCCACCAGGCCAGGCTGCCGGTCGTCATTCCCTTCTGGACCTCTCAACTCTCCAAAAATCCCGAACGCAGGGAAGAGGTCTTCAAACCTTTCCCCACTTCCGCCAACTCGGTGAGAGTCGCCTCCAACCTCTACATGGAAAGACGTTACATAGACACCATGTATGCCGAGATCCGCAACGTCCCCCTGCTGAAGTCAAAGAAATATACCTATACCTGCATGGGATTTCTGTTGTGGCCCCCCATCATCGAAAAGATCACCGGCATACCCTACGAACAATACCTGAAACACAACATTTACAGGCCTTTGGGGGCCACTATGCTGACTTACAATCCCTACCTCCATTTTCCGCTGAGCCGTATCGCACCCACCGAAGAAGACGATTATTTCAGGAACGAAGTGCTGCGAGGGTTTGTCCATGACGAAGGGGCGGCCCTGCTTGGCGGAATCTCGGGGAATGCGGGACTCTTCGGGACAGCCAACGACCTGGCCAAATTGTTCCAGATGTATCTCTGGAAGGGGTCATACGGCGGTGTCAGCTTCTTCTCGGAAAAGACGGTAAAAGAATTTACCCGGGTACAATACCCCGGAAATAACAACCGGAGGGGATTGGGTTTTGACAAGCCATCCCTCGATAAAGAGATACATACTCCTGAAGAAAGATACCCGACAAAAAGCGTTTCCCCATCCAGCTACGGCCATACCGGGTACACAGGAACCTTCGTCTGGGCCGATCCCGAAAAACAGCTCCTTTTCATCTTCCTTTCCAACAGGGTGCATCCCACCCGGTACAACAACAATCTCTCCTACCTGGGAACCCGGTATGTGATGTTGCAGACCGTCTGCGATGCCGTGGAAAAAGGAATTTTCTAATTATTTAAAAGTTGTTAATTTGAAATTCAATTTTAAAGGCCCGACTTGATTTCATAGATTATAAACATTACCTTTATGATTTTCTAAAACCTTTTTTTTTAATACATAAAACTTTACAGCTATGGAGCGGAAAATCACCTTTAATGAGTTGCGCAAGATCAAGGACAGTTTACCTGACGGGTCCATCAGACAACTTGCCAGGGAGTTTGATGTATCGGAAGAGACCGTCAGAAACTACTTCGGTGGCGCCAACTACGACCACGGTACCTCGGTGGGAATTCATATAGAACCCGGACCCAATGGCGGAATCGTACTTCTCGACGATGCTTCAATCCTCGAACGCGCACAGGAACTCATCTCCCCGCAACCGGTATAACCCAGAAAAATATTTTTCCGAACAGGAAAACTGTCCTATCTTAGGGGCAGTTTTCTTTTTTTAAACCAATTAATATGAAAAAAACAGTTATTTGGACGGCTTTCGCGGCCATCCTTCTTTTATTTGCAGCCTGTGAAACGGAGAAACCCTTCGAACCTCTTTTCAACGGCGAGAATTTAGACAACTGGGAGCTTTTCGTGGGTTCTCCCCTGCGGGGTTTCGACAGTCTGGCCCTGGCGGCGACTCCTGAAAAACTCTTCTCAGTTACCGGTGACGGCGATGAAAAGGTGATCAGGATCTCGGGTGAGGTGAACGGCTCCATGGCCACCTGTGCATCGTATGCTGATTACCATCTGAAACTGATATTCCGATGGGGCGATTCTGTGTATACCAGCCGCAACAGCGGACTGCTCTACCACAGTTTCGGCGATTTCGGCGCCGCCTTCGGCACCTGGATGACCAACATCGAATGCCAGCTGATGCACGGCAACCTGGGGGATACTTACCTGATGAACAACACTGTTTGTGAGACGGCAGCCCTGAAGGACGATTCCACGGGAAGTTTCGTCTTCACGCCGGGGGCCGATCCTCTTCCTTTCGGGGCGAAAGCCAACGGCAACTCGGTGAAAAAAAGCGCTGACCATGAAAAGCCGCTCGGGGAATGGAATACCGTGGAACTATACAGCCTGGGGCAGACCACCGTCCATGTGGTCAACGGTGTGACCGTCATGGTGAACACCCTGACAGGGACCGCCGGAGAGGACGGGAGCGTCACCCCGTTGACGGGCGGAAAAATCCAGATTCAGTCCGAGGGGGGCGAACTCTTTGTAAAAAGTGTTGAAATACGGCCCATCACCAATATTCCTGCCGGAATCCTGTCGCAGAAATAAAAATATTCCTATTTTTGTCGCTCCTTTCGGAGAGATGGCTGAGTGGTCGATAGCGGCGGTCTTGAAAACCGTTGTCCCTTTGCGGGGACCGGGGGTTCGAATCCCTCTCTCTCCGCAAAAAATTCAGAAAAGGCAATATCAGGAACCGGAAAATTAACCTGTCGTCTCATTTGCCTTGGTTTAACGCGGAACGCTGGTGGTCTGTCCGTTGTTGCGCTCCCAGATGATCTGGTCGTTGCTGTTGGTATCCCCGTTCATGTTGTAGTCCCCCGTCCGGTAACCGGTCTGCCCGTTCTGCTTTTCCCAGGTACTCTGGTCGTCGGCGTTGATATCGGTATCGGAATATTCCGTGGTTGACTGGTTGCCGTTGCCCCCGAACATGAAAAAGATCCCGTTTGCCTCTTTTTGCCCCGCCATTCCGGATCCTTCGGTGATGTAACTCTGCTGTGCGGTAAAATCATAATTCAACACCCCGTTCACCAGCAAGAGGGGTTCATGTGACATCACCGGGAGGTGGTTCCGGTGTTCGACCATCAGGAAATAGCTGGCGTTTATGTCGGGGACGCAGCAATCGTACCCTGCGATCGTTTCAATGCGGCCGTCCTTGTGGAGAAGGGCGGCTTTGCGGCACTGTTCGGCGTAATCTTCCGGGTTGCCGCTACGAAGTGATACCAGGACCCAGTCCACCACCGTCGGGGAATAAACCGCACCATCTGCCATGCTTGTCCCCGGGTCAAAAGCGTTCCCTTCGGCACCCATGTAAAGCCAGGGTTCCGCCTTATACGGCTGGCCGGGCGGCGCATATCCGATGTTGCCTTCATCACAGGTTTGCCCGGGAAGCATGCCCAAGCCATTGAGCGTGGTCCGCATCGGTTGGACATAGGTCGCCGAAGAGGACGGGTCTATCAATGCCCCTTCGAGGAAAATCACGGCTTCTAAGGAGATCTTTTGGAATCGGGTATTGACATAATCGTTCAAAGTCAGCGTTGAGGAGGTTGTCCCATCCGATACCGTGAGGGTTACGTCAAAAATGCCCTGCTGATCGTACAGAATGACCGGATTTTGAACGGAAGAGGAAGAAGGGCTTCCCCCCTCGAAACTCCACTGCCAGGATAGTGGTTTCCCGGGGGAAAGGTCGGCAAAGGCAACATAACTCCCCGGGCAGTTGTTTACCGATGATGCGGAAAACCCGGCTTCCAGGGGATTCGGAAGCTGGGTGACCCCGATTGTTTTCGGATTCACTCCTTCAGCCGTCAGGGTAATGGTCGCGGTGCGGACGGTCTTGAAAGGGTTTCCCGAAGCTGTCAGCAACAGGGTGGTGTTTCCGTTGCCGCTCCCGGGAGTCACCATGAGCCAGGGTTGGTCCGAAAACGCATTCCACGTGGTGTTGGACGCAATCTGAATGCTGGCGGTGCTCCCGGTTGTATAACCAATTCCGACCTCGGCCGGAGACCCTTCAAGGGTGGGGATCTCCAGGACGTTCAGAAAATCCTTCCACTGATCGGCAGTTGCATAATGACTTTGTGATCCGGAAGGGACATATAGTTTGCAGGTCTCTTTATTCACTTCATAAAAAACGAACGATGAGGAAGAGAGATCCGGGGGATTGACGGAACGGGCGAAAATGGAATTTAATGCCCAACAATAGGAAAATGCCTGATGTCCGATAAATGTCACCGAAGCAGGAATGTCGAGGATTTTCATTGTTTGGCAGCCCCAAAAAGCATAATTCCCAACCAAGACTACGGATGAAGGCAGATAAATGGCTTTCAGTCCGTAACATCCATAAAAAGCGAGGTCTCCGACCGCAGTAACTGAAACGGGAAGATTAACGGAAGCCAGGATATCCTTATAATAAAAAGCCCTCTGGGGGATGGTGTTGGCAGGATATGTAGCGCGACCGTCTGAAGCGGTTCCCTCAGTCCCGGAGTAAGTGACGATGTTCACATCCCTGAGGTCGACATTTAAAAGCTGAGGCATTTCGTCACGCATGGTCTTAAAATCGCGGGCATCGATGGTTCCCGTCAGGCAGAGCGTGGTAGTGGTGGTCAGGGCCGTTCCCATGATGTTTTTCAGTTCGCCGGCCGTGACGGCGGTCTTTGCAGTTTGATCGACGCGTACGATCTGGTCGCTATATCCCGGGGAGGAAATGGTGATGGTTCCCGACCGGGGCATTCCCGAATTGTTTTCGCCGGCAGTGATCATAACGGTCCTCTTCCCGGGACCACCACTCCCCGGCGCCACAGTGATCCATGGCTGATCCGCGGCAGCCGTCCAGGGGACACTCGAGAAAATCGTCAGTGAATCACTATCAGGAGTGGCAAACAGGGAATACCGGTTTTTTGAAAGAAAAAAACCGTCGAAAGCTTCAGGCAAATCTGTCGGGGTGAGGTTGATAATGGCTCCCTGACCTGAATTAAATTCAATGCTTCCCAGGAAATAATATGCGTCATCCCATCCTCCCCATCCCCAGTTGATGTGGAAATAGTCGGGTTCCTGGTACCCGTCCAGAATGAATGCGTGCCCGGCCGTCGTACTGCTACCCCTATAGAGAACCGGACGCAGGAGGTCCAGTTCCGAAATCATCAGGTCACTCCAGTCCGTGTCTGAAAAGTCACTTCTGGAAACATACCTGGCGTTGGGGGAATACCCGAAAAAATTCCGCATGGGTATCGGGGAGACGCTGGCTGCGGATCCGGAGGGACCATACGACATATTGACCGAAACGCCGCAATGGTACATCAGCGTGGCTACGGCATCATTCTGACCTGTGAGTTTGGCGGGCATCTCATTCCAGCGGTAGATGGTGGCCCCGAAATCGGCATGCTGAGTTCCGTAGGTCTCATCGTCGTAAGAATTGGAACCCGTTCCGACGGGAGGAAAATTCCAGTATTTCATGATCTGGGCCATGGCAGTGGCCACACAGCCCGTCACCGTATGACCGCAGGGACCGGCAGGATCGGCAGGGCACATCATGTTGTAATAACACCCCTGATTCCAGGTAGTTTTTAAAAGAGGTTCCACACCTGCCATGGTTCCGGAGCCTTCGGAAAGAGATGAGCTCAGATTGTCCCATAGCTGACCGCTATCTTTTTCAGGTCGTACCTTTCCTTTTTTGATGCCGGCAATCTCCCTTTTCCGCTCTTCCATCCAATTTGAAAATGCAGGCACCTCAACGGAAGCGTCAAACAATCCGTTGAAGGAATACCCGAGAATGGGACGGCTGCGCAGGTCAGCGGCCACCATGACAAAGCAGTTGTTAACCGTGTCATTGAAGACATAAAAAAGTGTGTCATCACCGGCTGTCGAAACAAATACCGGAGAAAACCGTGATTCTGAACGTTGCGCCCCAGTATCTTTGAATCTTCCTCCCGTGACCGAATGCATATGCCTCTCTGCAATGTCAACCGCTTTTTTTATGTTTACCGGTTGTGCGGCAGCATAAAAAACGGAAAAGACAAATGCGGCGGTTGCTATGTATTTCATTGATAAGTAGTTATTTTACAGATGGTTATTGCGGGATGCCCCCGTTATTCTTTCATAAACAGGCAGTTTGGCTGCGCTAAGATAAAACATCTTTAAAAAGGAGATATCCTGCAGGTCAAAAAAATCAGGGGTATCCCGGGGAAGTGAGGGAATGTTTCCCGGCGGATATTTTTTACGGGGATGATTACTGAAGTAATAACAAAATGCTATCTTTGCGCCATCAGAAACACGGGTGTAGCTCAGTTGGTAGAGCATCGGTCTCCAAAACCGAGTGTCGGGCGTTCGAGTCGCTCCTCCCGTGCTTCAAAACTGCTTCCTTCGGAGGCGGTTTTTTTTTTGTCGCAATGCCGGGTGCCAATGGAGCCCTTAGGTGTTGAGGTTAAGCTCTTCTGTTCTTCCGCTCTTCTAGAAGGATTGCAGCTGGCAGAGTTTGGTGTACCGTCCGTTGAGGGCGAGGAGGTCGTCGTGTTTTCCGGTTTCCACGATCTTTCCTTTGTGGAGGACGCAGATGAAGTCGGCATTCCGGATGGTGGAGAGGCGGTGTGCGATGACGATGGAAGTGCGGTTTTTCAGCAGTTTTTCCAGGGCATCCTGGACCAGTCTTTCCGATTCGGTATCCAGGGATGAGGTGGCTTCGTCGAGGATCAGGATATCGGGATTTTTGAGGATTGCCCTGGCGATGCTGAGCCGTTGCCGCTGTCCGCCCGAGAGCTTGCTTCCCCGGTCCCCGATCACCGTGTCATAGCCGTTGTCGCTTTCCAGGATGAATTCGTGGGCGTTGGCGACTTTTGCTGCCGTGATCACGGCTTCCCTGGAGGGGGATTCGACGCCGAAGGCGATGTTATTGTATATGGTGTCGTTGAAAAGGATGGCTTCCTGGTTGACGTTGCCCATGAGGTTGCGCAGGTCGTGGAGTTTCAGGTCGCGGATATCGGTGCCGTCGATCAGGATCTGTCCTGCGGTAACATCGTAAAAGCGGGGCAACAGGTCTACAAAGGTGGTTTTCCCGCTCCCCGACTGTCCGACCAGGGCTACGGTACTCCCCTTGGGCACCGTCACCGACACATTTTTCAGCACCTCACGGTCGCTGTAGGCAAAGCTGACTTCGCGGTATTCGATGGAGTGTTTCAGACTTCCGACGGGCAGGGCATCCGGTTTTTCTTTGATTGTCACGTCGGCCAGCAGAATTTTGTCGATACGGTTCATTGAGGCGAGCCCTTTCTGGATGGCGTAGAGAGCGCTGGTGAAAGCTTTTGCCGGATTGATGACCTGGTAAAAGATGGCCAGGTAAGCGATAAAGGTCGCACCCGACAATTCGCTGTTTTGACTCAGGATCAGGGTGCCGCCGAACCATACGATGAGCACCATCACGAAAGTCCCCAGCAGTTCGCTGAGGGGGTGTGCGAGTTCGCGCCGCCACATCAGCCGGTTCATGATGGTACGGTACTGTTTCACCTCGCCGTTGAACCGGTTTTCCATTTTACCCTCGGCGTTGAACGCCTTGATGATCCGCAAGCCACCCAGCGTCTCCTCGATGATCGTGAGCATCAGTCCCATCTTGTCCTGCCCCTCGCGCGACACCTTCTTGAGTGACTTTCCGATCCTTCCGATGATAATACCCGTCGGGGGGAGCAACACCAGGATGAATAGGGTGAGGGTGGGGCTCAGGATTAGCAGGGAAACCAGAAATACGGCGATGAGGACCGGGTTTTTCAGAAACATGTCGAGCGAAGCCATGATGGAATTTTCCACTTCGGAGACATCCCCCGAAATGCGGGCCATGATGTCGCCCTTCCGTTCCTCGGTGAAAAAAGGAAGAGCCAGACGCAGGATACGGGCATAAATCTGCTGGCGGAGGTCCCTGACCACGCCGTTACGGATGAAAACCGTCTCCCGGGCCCCCAGGTAGGCAAATCCGACTTTCAGGAAAGTTCCGAAGGTAACCAGCAACCCTACCATGAGGAGCGACAATCCGGGGCCGTGGGCATTCTTGAATTGCGTCAGATAATAATAGAGATTGTGGGTGACCGAATCAAGGCTCACCGCCCAGGGCACCATGGTGTTGACATCTTCCGCCATTCCGAAAAGCATCTCCAGAATGGGGATCATCATTCCGACCGAAAAAACGGCAAACAGCGCCGAAAGGAAATGGAACAGAAAGGTCAGCCCCAGATGACTTTTGTAGGGAGGAATATATCTTTTGAGGATTTTCAGGAATTCTCTCATCGGCGTATTTGTTAAAAAATCCCGGTATAATTGCGGGGGGTGATCTGCAACAGCTCTTCCCTGACGGTTTCGGGGATATCGAGTGCGGAGATGAAAGTGCGGATGGTGTCGCGGGTGACCGGCCGGTTATGGCGGGTAAGTTCCTTCAGGGCTTCATAGGGATTGGGGTAATCCTCACGTCTGAGGATGGTCTGGATGGCTTCGGCGACCACTGCCCAGTTCGCTTCCAGATCGTCGTCGATCGCCTGCCGGTTCAGCAAAAGCTTATTCAGTCCCCGGAGCGTCGCTTCTATGGCGATCAGGGTATGTGCGAAGGGCACTCCGATGTACCGGGTGACCGTGGAATCCGTCAGGTCGCGCTGCAGCCTCGATACCGGCAGTTTCTGCGCCAGGTGGTCAAAGGCGGCATTGGCAATTCCGATGTTCCCCTCGGAATTTTCAAAATCGACAGGATTTACCTTATGCGGCATGGTCGATGACCCTACCTCACCCTCTTGCAGCTTCTGCTTGAAATAGTCCATTGAGATGTAGAGCCATAGATCGCGGTCGAGGTCCAGGATGATGCTGTTGATCCGCCGGAGGTTGTCGAAAACGGCTGCGTGATCGTCGTAGTGGGCGATCTGGGTGGTATGGCGTGACCGGGGAAGTCCCAGTTTTTCCCGGACAAAGCGATCAGCGAAGGCCTCCCAGTCAACGGAAGGGTAAGCGGCTGCATGGGCGTTGAAATTTCCGGTGGCCCCGCCGAATTTCACGTACAACGTCTGGTCTTTAAGTTGTGCGAATTGCTTCTCAAGACGTTCCACGAAGACCATGATCTCTTTTCCCAGTTTCGTCGGCGATGCCGGCTGACCGTGGGTGCGGGCCAGCATGGTCACATCCTTCCATCCGGCGGCAAGTTCCTCCAGTTTGGAGGTAAGCCGCTTCAGGGCCGGAAAATAGACCTGGTCAAGGGCTTCCCGGATGGAGAGAGGCACTGCCGTATTGTTCACGTCCTGCGAGGTGAGTCCGAAATGGATGAATTCCTTCCAGGGAGCCAGTTCCAACTGATCGAATTTTTCTTTCAGAAAATATTCCACCGCTTTCACATCGTGGTTGGTGACCTTTTCGATTTCCTTAATCCTGGCAGCATCGTGGAGGCTGAAATCCCTGACGGTTTGCTCAAGCTGTTCCAATCCTTTGCGGGGAACGGCCATCAGTTGCGGCAAATGCAGTTCACAGAGGGCTGTGAAATATGCAGTTTCAATTCTTACCCGGTAACGGATCAGGGCGAATTCGCTGAAAAAATCATCCAGCTTTTCCACTTTGCTGCGGTAGCGGCCATCAACAGGAGAAATGGCTGTTAATGTGTTCAGAATCATCGTGGTAATTTATGTGAACCTGGCAAAGGTAGCAAAATCCATGGTATGATTTTCGCATTGACCCGGCAGGCTGACTTTTTTCACTATTCCGGACCGAATAAATACCTACTTTCGTCGGCCTAAGGGGAAGATCCCCTGTAAAACCATCAGATGAAGCACTACTCCATTTCGCTGATCTCCTATCTGAACAGCCGTCCTTTTTTGTATGGTCTTGAGAATCACCCGATCAGGGATTCTATCCGGATTTTTCTGGATATACCTTCAAAGACCGCGATCAAACTGATTGATCACCAGGCTGACATAGGATTGGTGCCGGTAGGTGCGCTGACCGATCTTCCGGGGCACAGGATCATCAGCGATTATTGCATCAGCGCCGCAGGGGCGGTGCGTACCGTCGTACTGGCCAGTGACGTGCCCCTCGAAGAGATTGAGACCGTTCTTCTCGATTATCAGTCCCGCTCTTCCGTGTTGCTGGTCAGGGTGCTCGCCCGCTTCTTCTGGAAGAAGGAGTTTCGCTGGGAAAAGAGCAGCGCCGGTTATGAGAAGAAGGCGATTTCCGGGAAAACCGCCGCGGTGGTGATCGGGGACCGCGTCTTTGAGGTGGAGAAGCGATTCCGGTACATCTTTGATCTTTCGGCAGAGTGGATGAAGTTTTCCGGGCTGCCCTTCGTCTTTGCCGTATGGGTGGCCATGGAGGAGCTTCCGGCTGCTTTCCGGGACCTCTTCAATACCGCCGTCGGCTTCGGCGTGAAAAGCGTTCCGGAGGTAGAAGAACTGGTAAAGGACGAGTACCCCGGAGTGGACCTGAACTCCTATTTTAACGGGAACATCAGCTACCTCCTCAATGATCCGAAGCGACAGGGGATGGCCCGGTTTCTGGAACTGGCCACCCGGCTTCGCGAAATCATGCCCTGATGACACCCTGCTCTTACGAAATTTTACTAATTTAGAGCATTCAAAATTTTCAGTTGCCATTAGATTAGTGATGCAGGGATAATCGTTCGCATTTTTTGTTAATAATTTCATAATGATGATAACGAGGTTTTTACTGCCGATGTTGCTGGGATGTTTCCTGGCGGGTCCGGGTCGGAGTGAGGAGAAGGTGGTTTACAAGCTGAATATCAAGCAGGAGATTACGAAGGCCACGTGGCGGCAGACTAAACAAGCCTTTGACGCGGCCGATTCTGTCGGGGCGGAGCTTTTTCTGATCCACATGAACACTTACGGCGGAACGGTATCGGATGCCGACTCCATCAGGACAAAGATCCTGCAGAGCCCGATTCCTGTGGTGGTATTTGTGGACAACAACGCCGCTTCGGCGGGAGCGCTCATCTCCATTGCATGTGACAGTATCTATATGCGTCCGGGCGGAAGTATCGGGGCGGCCACGGTGGTCAATCAGACGGGAATTCCCATGCCCGACAAATACCAGAGTTACATGCGTTCCACCATGCGTGCCACGGCGGAAGCACACGGAAAAGACACCCTCGTTGTGGCGGGAGATACGATTTACAAATGGCGCCGCGATCCTCGGATTGCCGAAGCCATGGTCGATCCCCAGGTGTCGTTAGAAGGGATCATCGATACCGGAAAGGTGCTGACCTTCACCCCTGAGGAAGCCATCGCCAACGGCTATTGCGAAGGTCTTGCCGAAACTGTGGACGAGGTGCTCGCAAAAAACGGTTTTGAAAATGCCCGTATCGTGGAGTACAAACCCTCCTGGATAGAAAAGATCATCGGTTTTTTGGTTCACCCGGTGGTGTCGGGACTGCTGATCATGGCCATTATCGGGGGCATCTATTTCGAAATGCAGACTCCCGGGATCGGATTTCCCCTGGTGGTTGCCATCCTGGGGGCCGTTCTCTATTTCGCTCCCCTCTACCTCGAGGGATTGGCAGAGCATTGGGAGATCCTCCTTTTCATCGCCGGTTTGGTACTGCTCGGGGTGGAGATTTTCGTCACTCCTGGATTCGGGGTGGCGGGGATCGTCGGAATCGGTTTTGTCTTCCTGGGACTCATTCTGAGCCTTCTTCATAATGTCAGGTTCAACTTCGAAGGGGTGAACCTCCGGAATGTGGGCATTGCCATCTTCACTGTCTTTGCGGGCGTTTCCCTGGGGATGGGGCTGGCACTTTATCTGGGCGATAAGCTCTTCGGAATGCGGAAGGGGCCCTTCGGAAGACTGGCTTTGCAGAAAGTGCAGGAGGTCAGTGAAGGGTATGTCAGCATCGACAATACGCTGTTGCTGCTGAAAGGAAAAACCGGAACGGCAAAAACCGTCCTGCGGCCTTCAGGAAAGGTGGAAATCGAAGGGGAGGTTTACGATGCCGTCACCGCAGGCGAATTTATCGAGAAAGGGGATGCGGTTGCCGTCTTGCGTGTCGAAGCCACCCAACTCTACGTCGAGAAAATATAAAAAACGCGCTCTTGCGTGTTTTATTCAGGTTGTTCAATGATGACGATCTTATCGATGACGTCTCCCTGCCTGATCAGGTCAATCACGTCGAGCCCTTCGACCACTTTCCCGAAGCAGGTATGCTTACGGTCGAGGTGTGCGGTATTGCGGCGGTTGTGGCAGATGAAAAACTGCGATCCCCCTGTATTGCGTCCCGCATGGGCCATGGAGAGGACGCCCCTGTCGTGGTACTGGTTGCCGCCGCCCGTTTCGCACCTGATCGTATAACCCGGTCCGCCCATGCCGGTACCGTCAGGACAACCCCCCTGAATGACAAAATCGGGAATCACCCGGTGAAAAGTAAGCCTGTCATAAAAACCGGCTTTCGATAGTTTTACGAAATTAGCCACCGTCCCCGGGGCGTCTTCCTCATAAAAGTTGACTTTCATAACTCCTTTGGCGGTGTGTATCTCTGCCTGTAACATAAAATTGCTTTTTATAATAAATGGCTGCAAAAGTAGCTTTTTCTGCCGTAACTTTGATGAGATCAACGGAAACCCCAGGGTGGGATTTCGGAAAACTATAGGTAATGAGGAATTTATTTTTCAGATTCTTGGTGTGCGTCCCGGGTTCCCGGAGCTGTCAAAGGCCGGGATGGTCCGCTCCGGGTCACCGTTTTTGTTTGTTCCCGGCTGGGTTGGTTACAGCGTTTTTGCTCCTGGTTTTCGTCCTGCCGGGATTCTGCAGGCCGGAAAATCCCCCGGATCTGCCTCCTGGCACCGGCGATATCAATCTTTTGCCGCTGAACTCCCCCGAGCCGGTGGAGGGGATCAGCGATAACCTTCAGATGACACTGAACTTCCCTGGGCCGTTGCCGGGGATCAGGGATGAGCCTCCACAGCGGATTTTTTATCTGGAGCTGGCGCCGGGCATCAGCTATGTCCCTCCCATGCTGCTTTCCGTGGATCAGGAAGGGGAGGAGCGGATCTTTCTGTGGGCACGGTACGAGACCGCCTCCTTTAAACCACCCCTCTATTATTCGGTGCGGCTGGGGCAAACCCGTAACGGAAAAGGGTGGGAGGCTGAAATGAACCACCTGAAGATCTATTTGAAAAATACCACCAGAGAGATCAGTCGTTTCAGTATATCGCATGGGTATAACCAACTGTTTGTGAACCGGTTGATGTATAAAGGGAAGGTGCCGGTAAGGGTAGGGGCGGGGGTGGTGATCGCCCATCCTGAAAACACCATACGGGGTAACATGCTGGAGGAGACCGGCGGAATTTTCGGAAACGGCTATTATCTCGCCGGACCGGCCATTCTGGCCGGCGTACGGCATCGTGTGAACCTGACGGGGTGGTTGTTCCTCTCTTTCTCTGGAAATGTCACCGCCGCCTGGGCTTCCGTAAAGGTCAGCGAAGGCCGCGCTTCCGTCCCCGTGGTGGCCCTGCAACTCCAGGTCGCCCCTGGAATCTGTACATCGTTCCGGAAAATATAATGAACAACAAATATTCGTTCATTTATTTGTTTTTTACATACGGGATATGGAAAGAGAGGCTTATAGCAACCTTTTGCAATGGAAAAATAACCCATCACGGAAACCTCTGTTAGTGCGGGGAGCGCGTCAGGTTGGCAAAACCTGGCTTATCAAAGAATTCGGGCAGCATGAATATGCGAAGGTGGCGTATGTCAACTTTGAGCGTTCAAAGTACCTGCAGAATTTATTTGCTGAGCATTATGACATCGACAGAATTATAACGGTAGTACAAATTGAAACAGGCGTTCAGGTAAATGCAACTGACACGCTGATTGTTTTTGATGAAATACAGGAGGCTCAGGGTGGTCTTTCTTCCTTAAAATATTTCCAGGAGAATGCTCCGCAATATCATGTAATTGCAGCCGGATCTTTGTTGGGCGTGGCACGCCATAACCAAATCTCTTTTCCGGTCGGGAAAATAGAGTTTCTTGATTTGTACCCGCTTTCTTTTGCTGAATTTCTGCTGGCATGCGGACAAAAACCGTTGCGTGACCTCCTGCAAAGCAAGGATTGGGAGATGATTCTCTTGTTTAAGGATAAATACATTCACTTCCTCCGGCAATACTATTTTGTCGGTGGGATGCCTGAAGTGGTGAATACTTTTATATTGAGTAACGACTTTTGCGCGTTGAGAACCATTCAAAAACAGATTTTGA
Source organism: Prolixibacteraceae bacterium UBA1413 (assembly GCA_002304925.1). Lineage (GTDB taxonomy): Bacteria > Bacteroidota > Bacteroidia > Bacteroidales > Prolixibacteraceae > UBA1413. The sequence goes on along the minus strand of DBPT01000028.1, from coordinate 128,417 downwards.
CATAGTTTGATCAGGATTTTTCAAAGCATGCTCCAAACGATATCGTACCCCGGATCAGAATGTTGTGGAATTCTATTCCGGTACAACTTGCCAGGGAGAATAGAAAATTCATCTATGGTGCGGTCAGGGAGGGATCAAGAGCAAAGGATTATGAACTGGCGCTCTCTTGGTTAATCGATTGCGGATTGGTATATAAAATTAACCGGGTTACCAAGCCCGGACTTCCGCTTGTCGCTCATGAAGATCCCGGTGCGTTTAAATTATTTGTGGTTGATGTGGGATTGCTGGGTGCCATGGGGGATCTGGATGCTAGAAGTGTGATTGATGGGAATCGCGTTTTTGAGGAATTCAAGGGGGCTTTAACGGAACAGTATGTGCTTCAGCAACTGAAAACGATACCCGGTTTGGTAGTCCGGTACTGGACATCCGATGGTTCAAAATCACAACTCGACTTTCTTGTACAATCCGTTGGCAGGATCATACCGGTTGAAGTTAAAGCAGAAGGGAACCTGAAAGCGAAAAGCCTTCGGATCTATTGTGCAAAGTTTGCGCCCGAAATAGCCATCCGTACATCCATGTCTGATTTTCGGAAAGAAGAATGGCTTACCAATGTGCCGCTCTATGCCATTGGTAGTTATTTCGAACATTAAACCCCACCATTAATTCAGTTGCCTGACGCCTGGAGCAATTCACGGATGCGGTCGGCGGCAATTAAGCCGGCTTCGGTGGCGTGGAGGACCAGACTGGCGCCCCGTCCGGCATCGCTGGTGGCAAAGATCCCTTTCAGGCAATCACCTCCTTTTGCTAAAAATAACAAATATTTAACATGACCCCCTTATGAACAGGGGGTAACATTAAAAAAAGGTAATAATATACTGTAACCCCTCAAAAATATATGGGTGAAATAAAAAATGATCTATTTTTGACTCAATATACAAACTGCAAAAAACAGAGGTTTATGGCAATCGTTCGTTTTAAAGCGCTGGAGGAGGTGATGAACCGGGAGCCCCGTCCGCTGGTGAATAATGGGGAGTTGGCCTCTTCGATTTATAAATCGTTGGTGTTTGACAGGGAGAAGATGCAGAAATATTTATCGCAGGAAGCTTTCCTGGCGGTCATTGAGGCGATTGAAAAGGGGACGGCAGTGGACCGGAAGATGGCGGATCAGGTGGCGCAGGGGATGAAGGCGTGGGCATTGGAGAACGGGGCCACCCATTACACCCATTGGTTTCATCCTCTTACCGACGGGACTGCTGAAAAGCACGATGCCTTTGTGGAATATACCGGCACCGGGGGGATTATCGAAGCTTTCAGCGGCAAGATGTTGGTACAGCAGGAGCCCGATGCTTCCTCCTTTCCCAGCGGGGGTATCCGCCAGACTTTCGAAGCCCGCGGATATACGGCGTGGGATACGTCGTCGCCGGCTTTCATCAGTGAGACGACGCTCAGCATACCTACCATTTTCATCAGCTATACCGGAGAGGCCCTCGACTACAAAACCCCGCTGCTCCGCTCCATCCGGGCCATCGACGAGGCGGCCACCGGCGTGGCGAAATATTTCGACAAGGAGGTGAAGAGTGTACGGGCCAACCTGGGGTGGGAGCAGGAATATTTCCTCGTCGACGAAGCCCTCTTTTTGGCCCGTCCCGACCTGGTGCTTTCCGGCCGCACCCTCATGGGCCACTCCTCCTCAAAGGACCAGCAGCTCGAGGACCACTATTTCAGTTCCATCCCCACGCGGGTGAATCGCTTTATGATCGAGCTGGAATATGAAGCCTATAAGTTGGGGGTTCCGGTGAAGACGCGACATAATGAAGTGGCGCCCAACCAGTTCGAGCTGGCCCCCATCTACGAGGAGATGAACCTGGCCAACGACCACAACCAGGTGATCATGGACCTGATGAAGAAAATCGCCCGCCGCCACAAATTCCGGGTTCTCTTCCACGAAAAACCCTTTGCGGGCATCAACGGATCGGGGAAACACAACAACTGGTCTCTGCAAACCGACACCGGCGTCAACCTCTACAGTCCGGGAAAAAATCCGAAATCTAACCTTCAGTTCCTCACCTTCATCGTCAACACGCTGGCGGCGGTTTATGAATACCAGGACCTTTTGCGGGCTTCGATCTACAATGTCGCCAACCAGCACCGGCTGGGGGCCAATGAGGCGCCTCCCTCCATCATTTCGGTATTTCTGGGCACCGAAGTTTCCGGCATGCTTGACCTGATGGAAGCTGCCGTGGTCGACCGCAAGATGACGCCTGCGGAAAAGACGGAGCTAAAGCTCAATATCGGCCGTATTCCGGAGATCATCCTGGATACCACCGACCGAAACCGCACCTCTCCGTTTGCCTTCACCGGAAACCGCTTCGAATTCCGGGCCGTGGGCTCCTCCGCCAACTGTGCTTCGCCCATGATCGTGCTCAATGGCGTGGTTGCCAGCCAGCTCGTGAAATTCAAGGCGGAAGTGGATGCGCTCATCGAAGCAGGCGTCAAGAAAGATGAGGCTATCTTCCAGATCCTCAAAAAGCTGATCATCGCCTCGAAGCCCATCCGTTTCAACGGAAACGGCTACAGCCCCGAATGGACCGAAGAAGCCGCCCGGCGTGGACTCTCCAATGTAAACAATGTTCCGGAGGCCCTTTCCGCCTGGATGCGCCCCGAAAATGTGAAAATGTTTTCGGAACTGGATATCCTTTCTGAAAAGGAACTGCACGGACGGGTGGAAGTGGAATATGAAAAGTTCATAAAAAAAGTACAGATCGAATCACGGGTACTGGGTGACCTGGCCATCAACCACATTGTTCCCGTGTCGGTGCGCTACATGACCACGCTGCTTGAAAATGTGAAATACCTGAAGGATGTCTTCAGCAACAGTGAATATGAAGAGCTCTCGGCAGGGAGGATCGCGCTGATCAAAGAGATCAGCCACCACAACTCAACCATCAAATCGCTGGTCAACGAAATGACCGAAGCCCGTAAGAGAGCCAATGTCATCGGGGAGGCCAAGGAGAAAGCCCGGGCTTACAACGACACGGTGCTGCCCTATCTCCAGAAGATCAGGTACCACATCGATAAACTGGAACTCGTTGTGGACAATGAAATATGGCCTCTCCCAAAATACCGCGAACTTCTTTTTGTCCGGTAGTCCTGATATACTATACCCGCCACTGTTTCGTTATTTTTTAAGTCGCGAATTAAATTTACTTTTACCACCCGAATTTCGTATTTGTTATGAAAGGTTTCAAATGGGTAGTCATCCTTTTGGCGGGATATCTTCTCAATTCCTGTGCTGCCGGTAATCTGAGCCGGGTGGCCTTCACTTCAAGGGATATCGGCGAGTACCACAAGGCGATTCAGAAATTCCGGAAGGCCAACAAGAAGGAGAAGGACCGGGACAAGCGCATGGAGTATGCCTATGCCATCGGAGAGTGTTACCGTCATCTGGGTGAATATGAAATGGCGGCCCTTTATTACCGGAATGCGGTTCGCCGCAACCATCCCGATCCGAAGGCGCTTCTCTGGAATGCCGAGATGTTGCGGGCATCGCAGAAGTATGAGGAATCCTTGGAGAATTACCGCGCCTATCTTGAGGAGGTTCCCGGCGACCAGTGGGCGCTCAACGGCATGGAGTCGATCACCCTGACCCAGCAATGGGTGGCTAATCCCACCCGTCATATCGTCAATCCCGAAAAGGAACTCAACTCCCGGGAAAGCGATTACTGTCCCGTATTCCTCGGAAACAGTGACAACGAAATTCTCTTCACCTCGGCCCGGAAAGCGTCCACGGGAAAGCGCAGAAGCATGATCACCGGACAAACCTATGCTGACCTCTTTAAGTCGGAATTCAACGTTCAGCGGCAGAAATGGGGGACTCCCAAGCTTGCTGATGAGAATATGATTGTCAACACCACCGATGAGGAAGGGGCGGTTTCCGTTGCCGGAACGGGAAGCCAGGTTCTTTTTACCCGGTGTCGCTATGACAAAAATCAAAGCATGGGTGCCCAGATCTACTCCACCTCACAGGTGCGCGGAAGCTGGGCCGAACCGGTGAAACTCGATATTTTCGCCGACAGCATCCTGGTGGCCCATCCGGCCCTTTCCGCTGACGGAAGCGTTCTTTATTTCGTCTCCGACAAGCCGGGCGGACAGGGGGGCAACGACATCTGGCGGGCCCAAAAGAGCGGCGGTGTATTTGTTGATCCCGAAAATCTGGGAAGCGTGGTCAACACCCCGGGAAATGAGATGTTCCCCTTCGTGCGTGACAATGGCGAACTCTATTTTTCTTCCGATTATCATCTGGGGATGGGGGGTCTCGATATTTTCCGTGCGGTGGAAGATGAGGATGGCAATTGGACCGTCGAGAACATGGGGTACCCGATGAATTCCTCCCAGGATGATTTCGGCATTTCCTTTGTTGCCGGAAAGGACCAGGGGCTTTTCTCTTCGAACCGGAAAGGCTCCCGCAGCGATGATATATACTCTTTTGTGGTGCCGCCCATCATTTACCAGGCGTCGGGTGACATCTTCAATAAGGAGACCGGTACCCGCGTCGACGGGGCCACCATCCGGATCATAGGCACCGACGGCACCAACCTGCGGATGCGGGCCGATAACGGCAAATTCCAGGTGAAACTGAATCCTGCAACCGAATATGTCTTTGCCGCCGTTAGGGAGGGTTTTCTGATCGACAAGGCGCGGGCAACCACCGAAGGGCTTACCGACAGCAAGAATTTCAATTTTGAATTGTACCTCACCCCGGTGGATGCACCCATCAGGCTCAACAATATTAATTACGAATTCGGAAAATTTGACCTGCTTCCCGAATCGATCGTCGCCCTGGACTCCCTCGTCGACCTGCTGGAACTCAATCCTACCATCACCATTGAGCTGATGGCCCATACCGATCATATCGGAGGTGACCAGTTCAATTTCGACCTTTCTCAGAAAAGGGCGCAGAGTGTGGTGGATTACCTGATCGGTCAGGGGATCAATCCCCGCCGGCTCGTAGCCAAGGGGTACGGAGAGACCTGGCCCAAGACGGTGACCCGTGACATCGCCACCCGTTACGACTGGCTGAAGCGGGGGGATGAGCTGACCGAGCAATTCATCGAGTCCCTGGATTCGGAAGAGAAGAAGGATGCCGCACGGGCCATCAACCGCCGCACCGAGTTCAGGGTGACGTCGACCGATTTTATCGAAACGTACGATTAAGGTTAAGATTAATCTTAACCTTAACCTCAATCTCAGCCTATAATAAGTTGCGTTCCCACGCTACATTCCAGGCAGAGACGGCGGTCGCAGAAGTGCCTTTTGAGTTGGAGCAGGGCCTGGGAGTCAAAGGCATTCTCCACTTCTACCCCCAGTGCCTTCCACCGGGAAATCACCGCATTCTCCTCTGCCGGAAGCTGATCCAGCCATTCCAGGGCCCTGTCCTTCAGGTGATCAGTCCGGGTAAGCTCCCCATAGACAAAGAGAAAGGGAACCAGCGTGTTGATGATCAGGATGTTGGTAGCCTCTTCGCCCAGGTGTTTCACCGACTTTTTCGAAGGATGGCTGAATTTGTAATGGGAGTCCCAATAGGGAGAGGCGGTAATGTCGAAGAGTTTGCGGATTTCCCGCAGGTCTGCCTGTTCGAGCATAGCGGAGAAGAGTCCTTCGCTTCTGTAGAAGAGGGTGGCGAACTGGGCGATCCGAACGGTGGGGAAGTTGACGGGCCGCAGCCGCAGGAACTTCCAGAGGTGACCGCCCATGGACCGCAGGTGGTATTTGGCGGCCAGAAAATCATATTCCTTCCGGAGTTCCAGGAAATAGTCGTCTCCGAGAAGTTCTTCATGGAGCAATCCTGACTGGCCGAAGAAGAGGGCTTCGGTCTGGAAGAGGCTGTCGCGGTGTTTCGCTGGGATGGAGGAGGGGAGTGCGCGCGCCAGCATGTCAAAGGGAAGGGCATTGGTGCGGAAGCCGAAGTTGCGTGCCAGCAATTGGTAAAAGGTCTCGTTCCAGTCGTGGTTGTTCTGGCGGAGGCGTCCGGTGATCTCGTTGGTCTTCTCCTGGAGGCGTGCGATCATCAGCCGGTTGAAGCCGATTTTCAGCTTGCAGCGGTCCGCCTGATGAAACCGCTCCTGGCAGGGGATCCAGGTGGTGGCTTCCTTCAGCAGACGGTAGTTTTCCAGGATCCGGGGAGGGAAAGGGAGTTCCAGGGTGGGAATCTCTTCTCCGCCGGGACGGAATACCGGCCGGTCATTTCTCTGCACCACATGAAGGATAATGTTCCCGTAGGCATCATCGTCATGGTGCCCGTGACGGTACCAGTCCGACGCGTTTTTGTGAATCTCGATGTTCCCCGCCCAGAGGGTCTTCCCCAGTTTCACCCGGGCGTTGAAAAAGTCAGGCCCCGCGTCCCGGTTGCGCACGCCGGGATCCGCGACACGAACCTTTTCTCCCGACACGGTGACCAGTTGGGACGCGTCAAAAAGACGCTGTTCCCAGACGAATTGTAGGAATTCTTCTGTCATGGTTTGTGGTTTTAAGGTTTACGGAAACCGCTGGTTTGTAAATCTTCCTTAAAGTTATGAACTCCTTGTGAAATATCCCTAAATTTGAAATCAAAAAATGATGAAATACCCATGCTTTTTTTTGCATCAACCGTGATGAAATTGCGAAGCTATTCTTTGTAATCGCTGAAATGACCATGCAGGATTATGCACTAACAGGAATGATTAACTACATGAAATCGGACAATAGCCGTAAAAATAACCACATGGGTATTACATGTGTTTCATAGGATTAACCAGAATAACGTAATATTTTAAACCATGAAAAAACGAGTAGTTTTAGTTCTTCTGCTGGTTTTGATTGTACTCAGTGGTGGACTCATTTATATTGGGCTGCTGGCGCCGGTGATTACCGGGTATGCTGCCAAGAACCTTTCTTCCGCCATTTTTGTGGCGGGAAGGACCCAGGAGAGTATGGAGCGGGAAGATCTAAATTTTTCTTTTATTAAGTTTAACAAGAACAGGGTAGACCTTGATAAACAGGAAGTGATCAGCAGGTTCCTTTTTTGGAAATCGAAGGCTCAGTTTAATGAAGGTCTGGGATGTACGCTGGTGCGTGATTTTCCGGAGGAGGCAGTGGAAGCTTTGGATTATCCGGAGTTTGATCTTCCGGAATGCAATCCCGATACCATTCCCTGGCCGGCAGGCGACCTTCTTTTGGATACGATTCCGGGGGGGATTGACTTGGAAAAACTGGAGGACGCACTTGACCAGGCTTTTGCAGATACTTCCGGTTGGAAGGGGACATTTGGGATAACGGTGGTGTACAGGGACCAGATCGTCGCTGAGAGGTTTCGGAGTGATTTCACCCCTGCCAGTCGTTTTCTCAGCTGGTCGATGGCGAAGAGTTTCACCAACGCGATTGCAGGAATTCTGGTCATGGATGGGAAACTCGACATCCATTCACCGGGTTTAAGGCCCGAGTGGGCTGGCGACACACGAAACGGGATTACAGTGAACCATTTGTTGCACATGAATAGCGGACTGGAGTGGAATGAAGATTACGGAAACCTTTCCGATGTGACAGTGATGCTTCACAAGGCTGGAGATATGGGTGATTTCGCCGCAGCAAAAAAACAGGTGGCTCCACCCGACTCCATATGGCTCTATTCTTCGGGAACCACCAACATTGTGTGTGACTATCTGCGCACCTTATTCGCGAGTGATGAGGAATACCTGGTTTTCCCGCGTAAAGCCCTTTTCAGCAAAACCGGGATGCGAAGCGTGATCTGGGAACCTGATGCCTCAGGTACTTTGGTAGGATCATCCTACCTGTATGCCACTCAGCGTGATTATGCCCGGTTCGGTTTGCTTTACCTTCACCACGGCAAATGGCTGGGGAAACAAATCCTGCCTGAAGGGTGGGTTGAATATACCACAACCCCGGCGAAAGGTTCCGGTGGACAATACGGGGCCTTCTTCTGGCTGAACCGCTCCGGTGAATACCCCGATGTTCCTGAAGACATGTTCAGTTGTAACGGTCACGATGGTCAGTATATATTCGTGATCCCTTCCAAAGAACTGGTGATCGTCCGTACCGGTTACTCTCCAAGCGGAACTTTCGACATTAAGACGATGGTGCGGCTGATTTGTGAAACGGTGGAACAATCTTAGTACTGACAACAGGCAAAATATTCTGAAAAATGATTGAAAAAGGATTTTTGAAGGAGAGGGGACATAAGCCGGATCGGAATGAAGTCATCACCTCCATCTTAAGCAAGGTATTTTTTTTCCTCGGTCTGTTTGCTGTCATAATCGCCCTGATCATGATACTTGTGAACCTGGACAAGCCTGATTATTTCGTATGGTTATGGCTGCCCCTGGTGTTTGCCGGCATCGTGATGGTCATTGTCAGCAGGCTGCAGGGAAAAAAAGCCGGACGGCGCAGGTAGAACTTCCGCTTTGCCGGGGAGATTTCCGGGGAGCATTTCGGGGAGCCACTGCGGGAGCGCCCTGAAATAAATCTCCTGAAAATCAGTTTCTGGGAAATGTTGACGGTTTCAACTTTTTTACTATTTTTGTGCCGCGAAAAAATAATTTTAAGCCGTTGTTATTGAGAGCGATGCTGCGGCTTAAGGATTGTATCATTTAAAAGCGGTTTTTACATGTATTTATCAACTGAAAAAAAGAAAGAAATTTTTGGCCAGTATGGCAAAAATGAACAGGACACGGGTAGTGCTGAAGGACAGGTAGCGTTGTTTACCTATCGCATCAACCATTTGACCGAACATCTGAAGTCCAACAAGAATGATAACGGCACCCGCCGGGCGTTGATCCGTCTGGTAGGAAAGCGGCGTAACCTCCTTGATTACCTCAAGCAGAAGGATATCACCCGTTACCGTTCGATCATTGCTGCATTGAACCTTCGCAAGTAAGAAATCGGAAAAGGCAATCATGACAATTGCCTTTTCTTCTTCTTATCCCTTACACAGGCTCCCTGTGAAAGTCACCTCCCCCCAGGCTCCCATCCGTCGGTATCGGCAACATGAATTTTGAAGAATAAAAGAAAGACCAATTAGCAGATTATGATGAATGTAACAAAAAAGACGATCGAACTGGCTGATGGAAGGACCATCACCCTCGAGACGGGCCGGCTGGCGAAGCAGGCCGATGGTTCGGTTGTAGTAAGAATGGAGGATACGATGCTTCTGGCCACGGTCGTTTCGGCGCGTGAAGCCAACGAAGATGTCGATTTCATGCCCCTCTCGGTCGATTACCGGGAGAAATTTTCCGCCTCGGGACGTTTTCCCGGAGGTTTTCTGAAACGCGAAGGCAGGCCGAGTGATGACGAGGTTCTTGTGGCGCGCCTTGTGGACCGTGCCCTGCGTCCCCTTTTCCCTGCCGATTACCATGCCGAGACGGTGGTGATGATTTCGCTGATTTCGGCTGACAATGAGACGATGCCCGATGCGTTGGCCGGACTGGCGGCATCGGCGGCGATTGCGGTCTCCGACGTTCCTTTTGAGACACCGATTTCCGAAGTGCGGGTAGCCCGCATCGACGGGCAGCTGATGATCAATCCTACCTATTCCCAGGTGAAGAATGCCGATATCGACATTATGGTGGGTGCCTCCTACGACAACATCATGATGGTGGAAGGGGAGATGAACGAAGTGTCGGAAGCCGACATGCTGGAAGCCATCCGCTTCGCCCACGAAGAGATCAAAAAGCACTGCCAGGTGCAGCTCGAGATGGCTGCCGAGCGGGGTGTCGTCAAGCGCGAATACTGTCACGAAATCAACGATGAGGCCTTGAAGGGCAAGGTGTTTGAAGAGCTTTACGCTCCCTGTTATGAGATTGTCAAACAGCGGATCACAAACAAGCAGGAGCGGACGTCAGCATTTGAGAATTTGCGTGACCGGTACATCGAGTCATACAAATCCGCCCATGAGGGGGAGGAGGGGGTTGACCTGGCCGTTCATGAGAAGATGATCAAAAAATACTATCACGAAGTGGAGAAGGAAGCCATGCGCCGCATGGTCCTTGATGAGGGAATCCGCCTTGATGGCCGCGGCACCCGTGACATCCGGCCCATCTGGAGTGAGGTGGACTATCTTCCGGGAGCACATGGGTCGGCGATTTTCACCCGCGGGGAGACCCAGGCGCTGGCGTCGACCACGCTGGGCACCAAGATGGACGAGAAGATCATTGATGGTGTTACCGTTCAGGGCACTGACCGTTTCCTGTTGCATTACAACTTTCCCTCCTTCAGCACCGGTGAAGCCAAGGTTCCCCGGGGTGTGGGACGCCGCGAGATCGGCCATGGCAACCTGGCCCTCCGTGCCCTTAAAAGGATGATCCCTGCCGACCTGCCCTATGTGGTGCGTATCGTCAGCGATATCCTGGAAAGCAACGGCTCCTCTTCCATGGCTACAGTCTGCGCGGGAACCATGTCGCTGATGGATGCCGCCGTGAAAATCACGCGTCCTGTGTCAGGGATCGCCATGGGACTTATTACCGACAAGGGGGTCACCAAATATGCGGTGCTCTCTGATATTCTCGGCGATGAAGACCACCTGGGCGATATGGACTTCAAGGTCACCGGAACGGAAAAGGGAATCACCGCCACCCAGATGGATATCAAGGTAGACGGACTTTCCTATGAGATTCTTGCCCAAGCCCTGGAGCAAGCCAAAGAAGGGCGTCTCCATATCCTCGGGAAGATCCTGGAGACCATCCCCGTTCCCCGTGCGGAATACAAGCCTAACGTGCCTCGCATCGAAGTGATGCTCATTCCGAAGGATATGATCGGAGCAGTGATCGGGCCCGGCGGGAAGATCATCCAGGGGATCCAGAGCGATACAGGCGCTACCATCGCCATCACGGAAGATGAGAACAACGGGATCGTTGAAATTTCGGGACCCAATCTCGACGTGCTGAATGCTGCCAGGGCGCGCGTGAAAGCCATCGTCGCCCTTCCGGAGGTAGGAGAAATTTACAATGGCAAGGTAAAATCGATTGTCTCCTTCGGCGCTTTCATCGAGATCATGCCCGGCAAAGAGGGATTGCTTCACGTGACGGAACTTGACTGGAAACGGGTTGAGTCGGCTTCTGACATTCTGAAGGAGAACGACATGGTGGAAGTCAAGCTCATCGGCATCGATGAGAAGACCGGCAAGCTGAAGCTTTCGCGCAGGGCGTTGCTTCCCAAGCCCGAAGGGTATGTGGAGCGGGAGCAGAGCCGTGACAGCCGTCCGCCCCGTCGCGATAACCACCGGGGTGGCGACCGCCGCGATGACCGCCGGAGTAACACTCGCGGGGGCGACCGCCGGAGTGACAACCGCGGGGGAGACCGCCGCAACGAACCCTGGAAACCGCGCACTTCTTAGAACATTGTACTTCTAGGGCTTAAAACAATCCGGCCTGGGCAACAGCAAATGCTTCCCGCCCGGTACAATACCCTTGTGATTATGGAAAATCAGACAGAACAGATGATCGCCCTCATGGAGGAAAAACTGAAAGGCACCGAGGAAAAGAAACTCCGCTTTTTCAGGCTCGACGAGCTGAAACGTAACATCCGCAGGAGCAGTATCTATGAACACGATTGTGAAGTGTGCCGCCTGTTTATTCCCGAAACCGAAGCCACGGTCAACCATATCGGCGAAGCGGTGAATGTTCCCGGAAAAGAACGGCGTGAACTGGACCGGCTGATTTTCCGCCTTTCAAACCACATGATGAAGGAACACGGCTTCTTCCCGAGATACCACTTCAGCTACCGGTGGTCCATTGTGGGCATCTTTTCCGGGCTCATCCTCGGATACCTTCTGTTCAGGCTGTTCCCTGACCATGGGTTGATATTTGCGGCGGTAGCCCTGATTGCCGGACTTTTTACCGGGCAGATCCTCGGGCGCCGCCGTGACCTCAAGATCAAGGATCAGGGAAAGGTAATGTAGGAACTTTATTTTCCCTTTCCGTGGAAGACGTTGATCATCGTATAGATTAAAATTTTGAAGTCCAGGTAAAGTGATATGTTCTTAAGGTAGATCATGTCGTAGGGCAGCCTTTCGAGCATTTCATCGACATTTGAGGCGTAGCCGTATTTCACCTGACCCCACGAGGTGATCCCGGGCCGCAGCTTGTGCAGAAGCTTGTAGTGCGGGGCCTTTTTGACGATCTGTTCGATGTAGTAGTATCTTTCGGGGCGTGGTCCCACCAGTGACATGTCGCCGATGATCACGTTGTAGAACTGGGGGATCTCGTCAAGGTGCGTCTTGCGCATGAATTTTCCCACGGGAGTGATCCGTTCGTCGTCTTTGGAGGAGAGTGCCGGACCGTTTTTCTCGGAGTCGTCGTACATGCTCCGGAACTTATAGATGGTAAAGGGCTTGCCGAACTTGCCGGCGCGCTCCTGGCAATAGATGACGGGCCCCTTGCTGGTGGCTTTGATGACGATGGCCAGGGTTATATAGACAGGAATCAGGATCACCATGGCCAGCACCGACCCCGCAACGTCGATGAGCCGCTTGGCATTCTCCTGCCAGGCAGGCATCAGTCCGTTCGAAATCTTGATGAGCGGACTGCTGTAAATGGTGTTGATCTTCACCATCCCCGAGAGGAAGTCGTAGAGGTCGGGAATTCCCCAGGTGATGATATCCCGGTTTTCGACGATGGTCAGGATTTCGCTGATTTTGTCGTGCTGATCGGTTTCCAGGGCAATAATCACTTCTTCGATATTATTTTCCTGGATCACCCGTTCCAGATCGGGAATGCTCCCCAGCAGGGGCAGGTGCTGGTCGAGCAACCCCTTGTGATTGTTTTCTACCGAAATATATCCGCAAAATTTGTTTCCCGCGGGACGGGGTTGCGTATTCATCTCGTGGAATATTTTCACTGCTTTTTCGTTGTTCCCGATGATCAGCGTGTTGAAGCCGATCTTCCGCTTGTGGATTTTACGGATCGTCTGCGAAGTCAGCAGCAGCCTGAAAAAATAGGTAAACGAAAAATGAAGGATTAACAGGTTGAAATAGAGCTGGTAGTAGTTTTTGTAGGAATAGACCGTGTCGTCGAGGAGGAGGACGAAGAAGATGCCCGTCACCCCGATCAGCGACGTCAGCAGCGTTTGCCCCAGTTCAAGGAGCCTCGACCGCCGGTAAATGTTGTTGTAAAAGCCGGTGATGAAATAAAAGAGCAACCAGGCCGAAGGGATGAGCAGCAGACCGTTGAAGTACTGTTTTGTAAATTCCAGCGGTATGTCATACCCGAACTTGATGGGTTCGATGACCTCTTTACGATAGATGTAAAAAAGGGTCCAGCTGATGGCTGCGGCCAGGAAATCAAAGATCAGGTATTTCAGAACCTGTTTTTTCTTATTCATGACAGTTAGTCAGGTTGCGTTTCCGTCACCAGTTTTCGTTCAAGCCGGTCTTTGATGATAAACGCAACATTTCAGAAAATATTGCCGCAAAAGTAAAACTTTATTGATTCGGAACACTTTTCTCCGGAGCCGCCCGCGCCGGAATTGAAACTCCCCGCCACAGAGCCGACGGGGAATCCGATTCTTTAGAGGACTTCTCAATTGTTGCGCTCGCTTACCCCGCGGCAAAGCCGGCGGGGATTGCGCTCACCTGAATTTACATTACTGCCAGGAGGTGTAGGATTTAATTTTCAGGAGGACTTCGCGGAGGATGGAAAGGGTTGAACAGTAAGCATTCATGTCACTTTGGAGGAAGAAGTCCTCATTTCCGGCGAGGCTGACAAAGGAAGCCAGTTCTTTTTCCGCGGAAGAGGAAAAGGTGATTTCCCGGTTGTTGAGGTGGGCTCTTCCTGAGATGCAGTTGCCTTCGAGGAATTTCCCGGGCATTACTGCCCGGAGGGTTCGGGAGGCATCGTTGCGGACCGCCACTTCGAGGTTGTAGATCGACGAGGAGGGGTAGTCGAAGCGCAGGTTAAAGAAGAAGGATTCTTCAGGAGGCTGGTGGATGGCGGTGACCCTGATCTTCTGGGGAAAAGTTCCAAAGAGTGCCAGGGCGTAATAGAGATGGCGGGTGAGCAGTTCCCGTTTTTCGGGAATGGCAGGGAGTGTTTCGAAAAGGGAGAGATAGGCCGGTTCCTGAAAGTTAGCGGCTACCCATCCGGTGAGGGGTTCCACGAGGAGGGGATTCTTAATTTTGATTACCGTCTGGGCTTCTCCTGCAATTTTCAGCAGTTCCGCACATTGGTCGGGCGACAAGTCGGGGAAGTCGGTGAAGTAGAGGTGGCTGCTGTTTTTTACGGCACTCTTCAGCAGGTCGTAATCCAGCAGTGAAGAGCGGTCCACTACCAGTAGGCCGGCGGCATCCACCAGTTCCCGGCGGTTGCATTCCGGGATGGTAAGGGAGGCCCCTTCGTGCTGTTCCATCATGCCCACTGAGGATTTGCCGATGATCCTGATCCCTTTGACACCCTTTAAATTACGGACGTGGTTCGAAATGGATCCCACGCTTCCGATCAATCCGATATTCAGCATAAGGCAAAATTAATCCATTTTGCCATTCCAGCGCCTCCTGAAACCATAACTTATTAACCCGCAATGTTAATAATGAAAGGTCTTGCATGGATTTGTTCCCTTCTGTTTTTCCATTATTTTTGCTGTAAATCAAAAGGAATGACTTCTGTCGACGATGCACGTCATCAGGGTATGCGGAAGCGCCTTGTTGATGCATTGAAAATCAAGGGAATAAGGGATGAGGAGGTGTTGGCCGCCATTGGAAAAGTCCCCCGGCACGTTTTCATGGAGAGCGGTTTCCTGAGTTTTGCCTACCGTGACCAGGCGTTTCCCATCGGAGCCGGACAGACCATTTCGCAACCTTATACCGTAGCCTTCATGACCGAACTGCTCCATGTGGAGCGTGGGTGCAAGGTGCTGGAGGTGGGGACCGGTTCGGGATACCAGGCGGCCGTACTGTGTGAGATGGGGGCCAGGGTGTACACCATTGAACGGCAGAAGGAGCTCTATGTGAAAGCGCGGATCCTCCTTCCGGAACTGGGCTACAATCCCGCCTTCCATTACGGCGACGGCTACAAGGGACTTCCGACGTACGGGCCTTTTGACAGGATCATCGTCACCGCCGGGGCCACCGAAGTCCCCGATGACCTCCGCAGGCAGCTGGTGGCGGGGGGCAGGATGGTGATTCCCGTGGGACGGGACAACCACCAGGAGATGGTGGTGGTCATCCGCACCGGGGAGGAGGAGTTCACCACCCAAAAACACGGCGGCTTCGTCTTCGTCCCCCTCCTCAGGGGTGTCGTCTCATAAACCATTCTTCCGATGATAACGATAAAAAGATTTACAGTCAACCCATTGGAGGAGAACAGCTACCTCCTCTCCGACGAGAGCGGCGAATGCCTCATCGTCGATGCCGGCTTTTATTTTCCAGGGGAAAAGGAGGAGATCACAGCCTTTATCGCCGAGGCCGGACTGACTCCCGTAGGGCTCATCAATACGCACTGCCATTTCGACCACCTCATGGGCGTGGAGTATCTGCGCAAAAAGTACGGAATTCCCTTTTCCTGTCCGTCCGGTGAGGAGTACTGGCTGTCGCGGGCGTCAAAGCAGGCCGCCATGTTTGGCTTCCGGATGGAGGATGTTGCTCCTGCCGACTCCCTCCTCACGGAAGGGGAGCCGGTTCGCTTCGGCAACTCCCTCCTGGAGGTGATTTGGGTGCCGGGTCATTCGGCCGGACATGTGGTTTTTTATTCCGGGGAAGGGAAATTCCTACTGTCGGGCGATGTGTTGTTCAGAGGAAGCATAGGCCGTTCCGACCTTCATGGGGGAAACTATGCTCAGCTCATGCGCAGCATCGGGGAGAAACTGCTGATCCTTCCGCCCGAGACTACCGTGTGGCCGGGTCATGGTTCCGAGACCACCATCGGGACCGAAAAAGTGTACAATCCCTTCCTGGTGTGATACAAAATGAACAATATCATTTTTTTTGAGATTCAGGAGATGTAATATTACCCAAATATTTTATTATCATAACCTTAGTGCCATGTTCAAAGAAAAATTCGCACACCGTCATATCGGCCCCCGGGGCCGTGAAACCGCCCTTATGCTGGAGAAGATCGGCGTCTCCTCCCTGGAAGAGCTCATCGCTCAGACCGTTCCGGAGAACATCAGGCTCAGCGGGCCCATGAAGATCGGCGAAGCGCTCACCGAGAGGCAGTATTTCCGCAAGATTTTGGAGCTGGCATCGCGCAACAAAGTCTTCAACACGTATATCGGCATGGGGTATTACGATACCGTGATGCCGGCGGTGATCCTCCGGAATGTTCTGGAGAATCCGGTGTGGTATACGTCATACACCCCTTACCAGGCTGAGATTTCGCAGGGAAGGCTCGAGGCCTTGCTCAATTTCCAGACCATGGTGAGTGACCTCACCGGTATGGAGATTGCCAATGCCTCCCTCCTTGACGAAGCCACAGCCGCTGCCGAGGCCATGTCGATGTTGTTTGCCGCCCGAAGCCGTCAGATGGTGAAGAACGGCGTCAACCGCTTCCTCGTCGACGAGAAGATATGGCCCCAAACCCTCGACGTGCTCATCACGCGTGCACGGCCGCAGGGGATTGTCCTGAGCGTGCAGAAAGCTGCGGAATTTGATTTCGGCGACGATGTCTTCGGATGCCTGGTCCAGTATCCCGATTCCGACGGGGAGATCCGCGATTATAGCGGGCTTGTGACCCGAGCCCATGCCAGAGAGATCCGCGTGGCTGTGGCTGCCGACCTGATGAGTCTTGCCCTGTTGACCCCTCCCGGGGAATGGGGCGCCGACGTGGTCTGCGGAAGCAGCCAGCGTTTCGGCATTCCCATGGGCTACGGCGGTCCGCATGCCGCCTTTTTCGCCACCCGTGACGAAAACAAGCGGATCCTCCCAGGCCGCATCATCGGCATCTCCAAAGATGTCCACGGCAACCGGGCCCTGCGCATGGCGCTGCAGACCCGCGAACAGCACATAAAACGCGAGAAGGCCACTTCCAACATCTGCACCGCACAGGCGCTGCTGGCTACCATGGCAGGATTCTATGCCGTTTACCACGGTCCTGAAGGGATCCGCAACATCGCCCAAAGGATCCGTAACATCGCGGCCTTCCTGGCGGAAAAGATCACCGCGCTGGGATACTCCCAACTGAATAAATATTTCTTTGACACCATCAGGTTTGCACTGCCGCCCCTGGTGAAAAGAGAGGAGATAGAAAGGCTTTCGGTCTCCCTGGAGATGAACTTCCGCTATTTCGAAAACGGCGAGGTAGGCCTCAGCATCGACGAGACCACCAACCTCGACGACATCAACCGGATCGTGGAGGTCTTTGCCTGTGCCGCCGGAAAACCCGTTGAGAAGATCACTCTTTTCAGCGGCGACTATCCCGTCGATACGGCCTTGCGGCGTACCACTCCCTATCTGCAGCAGGAGGTTTTCAACAGCTACCGTTCCGAGACCGACATGCTGCGCTATATAAAATCACTCGAGGTGAAGGACATTTCGCTCGCCCATTCGATGATTTCTTTGGGTTCGTGCACCATGAAGCTGAATGCTGCCAGCGAGATGTTTCCCCTGAGTTGGATCGAATTCACGGGGCTCCATCCCTTCGTTCCGAAGGATCAGGCGCTGGGCTATCAGCTGATGATGGAGGAGTTGCGTCGCGACCTGGCCGAAATCACCGGCATGGCCGATGTAAGTCTGATGCCCAATTCGGGTGCCGCCGGCGAGTTTGCCGGATTGATGGTGATCAGGGAGTATCACCGGAGCCGGGGGGAGGAAGGGCGCCGGGTGGTGCTCATCCCCTCGTCGGCCCACGGGACGAATCCCGCCAGCGCCGTTATGGCGGGCATGGACGTGGTGGTGGTGGCCTGCGACGAACGAGGCAACATCGATGTGGAAGACCTTCGCAAAAAGGCGGAGCAGTACGGCGATACCCTGGCCGCCTTCATGGTCACTTATCCCTCCACGCACGGCGTTTTTGAGTCGGGGATCGTGGAGATGTGCCGTATCATCCACGACTGCGGCGGACAGGTCTATATGGACGGTGCCAACATGAACGCCCAGGTGGGGTTGACCAATCCGGGCATCATCGGCGCCGATGTATGCCATCTTAACCTGCACAAAACCTTCGCTATTCCCCATGGCGGGGGCGGACCGGGTGTGGGGCCCATCGCCGTGGCGGCCCACCTTACGGAATTCCTGCCGTCGCATCCCGTGACATCCAATGGCCATACGGGCATCCGCGCTGTGGCGTCGGCGCCCTGGGGCAGTGCTTCGGTGCTCCCCATCACGTATGGGTATATCAAGATGATGGGCGCCGAAGGGCTGAAGGAGGCCACGGAATACGCCATCCTCAACGCCAATTACATGGCTGCCGCCCTGAAGGAGAATTACGGAATCCTCTATACCGGCGAAAACGGAAGGGTGGCCCATGAGCTGATCCTCGAATGCCGTCATCTGAAGACCGCGGCGGGCATCACCGAGACCGACATCGCCAAGCGGCTCATGGATTACGGCTTCCATGCCCCCACGCTCTCCTTCCCGGTACATGGCACCCTGATGGTGGAGCCCACCGAGAGCGAGTCGCTCCGGGAACTCGACCACTTCATCGAGGCCATGAACCAGATCTATGCTGAGATCAAAGAGGTGGAGAACGGACAGGCCGATGCAGAAGACAACGTGCTGAAAAATGCTCCGCATACTGCCCTGGAGATCGGCTCCGACACATGGAGCCATCCCTATACCCGGCAGAGGGCCGCCTGGCCCCTTGAATGGATCAAAGACAACAAGTTCTGGGTTCCCGTGGGGCGTGTCGACAATGCCTGGGGTGACCGCAACCTCATTTGCACCTGCGGCTCTCCGGCGGAGTACGAACTGCTGAAAAAAGATCGGGGTTGAGGTTAAGATCAGTGGCAGGACTGCTAGACCTTTGAATCATTGAGGTTCAGGTTCAGGTTAATGGCAATTACCGCTGGAGCCTGGAGCTATCCCATCCTCGTTGAGGAGAGGTTCAGGTTAAGGTTATGCTTAAGATTTAGGGCAATATGATATCTTTTCCCAACGCCAAAATAAATCTCGGTTTACATGTGGTGGAGCGTCGCTCTGACGGCTACCACAACCTGGAGTCCCTCTTTTACCCGGTGGAGTTATGCGATATTTTGGAGGTCATTCCTGGGGAGCGCTTCGGCTTTCAGTCGACAGGATTGACGATAGAGGGGCCTGAGGAGGAGAACCTGGTGGTCCGGGCCTGGCGGTTGCTGCAGAAGCGCTTTGACCTTCCGCCCGTCAGGATCCATCTGCACAAGGTGATCCCGATCGGGGCCGGACTGGGCGGGGGGAGTTCCGACGGGGCTTTTATGCTGAAGATGGCGAACGACCTTTTCATGTTGGGAATGACGGAAGCGAAGCTGGAAGAGATGGCGGCGGCACTGGGGGCCGACTGTCCCTTTTTCATCGGCAACAGGGCGGCGCTGGCAACCGGCACCGGCAATATCCTTCAGCCCGTGGATCTGGATCTGTCAGGATATAAAATCGTTATCGTAAAGCCCCCTTTGGCCGTCAGTACCGGTATGGCTTATAAGGTCGTCACCCCCCGGCGACCAGACCATACGGTGGCAGAGGTGGTTACCCGTCCGGTGGAAGAGTGGAAGGAATTGCTGGTCAACGATTTTGAAGAGCACGTTTTCGCCATGTTTCCGGAGATCGGGACAATCAGGGAGGAGTTGTGCCGCCTCGGAGCCGTCTATGCTTCCATGTCAGGCAGCGGCTCTTCCGTTTACGGCCTCTTCCGGGAAATCCCTTCCTGTCTGGCCGACAAATTCCCCGGAGATTACTTCGTTTTTCCGCGGCTATGATCCTTAGTCGTGGCAGTGGGGGCATTCTTACTAAGCGAAAGTAAAAATTACCGCAAAAATCCATAGCTTTGCAGGAATGAACCAAACGAATGATTGCAAATGGCTAAGTCAAAACCGAAAAAGGTGTTGAAGGCAGCCGGGGTAGCCCCGGAGGATCCCCCGAAACTGCTGCACATCATCCTCCTGATCGCTTATGGTTACCTGACGGTCTTTACCCCCAATATGAACACATACGACAGCAATGGGCCGAAATTCGTGGCCCTGGCGCTGCTCAACCTGGTGACCTTTGCCTTTCTCTTCTCCCGGAAGGATATGAAAACCAAACCGGGATGGTATTATGGATTCTTCGGAAATGCCATAGGGATGGCTTACTCCCTTTTGATGTTTTTCAGCCTGCTCTCCTTTGTCAAGGCCATCAATCTCACCGAGTCGGTGCTTCATTTTGCCAAGATCTTTTCGGTATTTTCCGCCGCATACCTGGTGTCGGTGCTGGTGATAGCCGAGCGGCGCGGTTTGCTATACCTTTCGGCAGCGATGACCCTTTTGCTGCTCTATGACAGCATTTCCGTGTTTTCCGATATCCAGGATTGGATCGAAGGGAACATCGCCAACATCAACAAGATCAAATCGGTTTATTCCAACAAGAACATTCTGGCAGCGGCGGTTTTCGTAAAAATCCCGTTTGCCCTGTGGCTGATGTTTTTTCAGAAAAAGCTATGGCGGATCCTGGGAATGGTGACCACTCCCATCGCCATGCTGGCCGTCTTCTTTATGAGCGCCCGCGCTTTTTACCTCGGACTTTTTATCATGACCTTCCTACTGGTTGTGTTTTTTGCCGTCCGTTATTACCAGAGCCGGGAGCGTTCCCACCTGGTGAACCTGGCTACCGTGGTCTCCATGTTGTTGGCGGCTTTGCTGACATTCTCGGTCATCGAAAGCAATTATTTTCCGAAGCCCGGTGGAAAAAGCCGGACAAGTGTCGGCGCCCGGATGGCCACTATTAACGATCCGGGTGGTGGTAACCGTTTAAACGGCTGGAAGCGCTCCATCAGGGTCTTAGCGGAGAATCCCGTTCTGGGGGTCGGACTGGGCAACTGGAAGGTCGCTACCCTGAAGGAAGAGAATCAGACCAGCGAAAACTTCATTTATCAATACAAGGCACACAACGATTTCCTGGAGATACCCACGGAATCGGGGATTTTCGCCGGAATATGCTTTTTGGCCATCTTCGGATTCCTTTTCTGGAAATTCCTGAGACTGTTTATGAAGAACAATTCCCCGGAAGGGCTGGCCTGGCTTTTCCTTCCGGCGGTGGGATTGTTTGCTTACAGTTTCGACGCTTTCTTTAACTTCCCGCAGGACCGTCCCGAGATCCAATCCCTCTTCGCCCTTTATGTGGGAACAGGAATAGCCCTTACCAGTCTGGCCTTTGCAGGAAAGGGGGATAAGCGTGAGGAGAACGACTTTGTAGAGGCGGTGGCCCTCCCCGTTCCTTTCCTGAACCGGATGTTCAAAGGCAATGAAGATCAACCGGGCGTCATCCGATCGGTTTCACCCGTGGCAAGGGTGGCGACGATCATTGCCTTTCTGGCGGTTCAGACCGTCTCGGCCTGGGTGCTGGTGCAATATTTCAATTCACTGAAGCTGCAGCGGATCATCAAGCAGGAGATTTTAAGGGGAAAGCTTACCTCTCCGGCCGATAAGTTCCTGTCCGGATTTCCGGCCATTCCCAACCTGAACGGGGAAGCCGAACCCATTGCCGTCCAGAAGGCACGGTACCTACTCAATGAAAAACGGTACCAGGAGGCGATCAGCCTGCTGAAGGACGACCGGTCGAGCCCGTACGACAGCCGCAAGGAGTATTTCATGTCCATGGCCTACATGGAGCTGAAGATGCCCGACAGTGCCCTCTATTATTCGCAGAAGGTCTATGAACTGAAGCCCAACAATTTCAAGAACATCAGCATCATGACCAACCTCATGCGTGAGAAGGGGATGGTAGCTGAGGCGGAAGCCATCCTGGATGGTTACATGGAAAAACATCCCCGGAATGTGGAGGCGTTGCGGTATGCTTCCGGCTTTTATGACCGGGCGGGGAAACTCGACAAGGCCCTTGCAGCCATAGATACCGCATTCGTACTTGACCCGAAGGACACCATCGTGATACGACTAAAGACCTATCTGGACCGTAAGTTTGTGACGTCGAAATACAAGGAGACTTTTGATGCGGCCCTGGCCGCTTTCCGGGAGAAGCGATACGGGGAGTCGGTGCGCCTTTTCAGCCAGATTCTCGATGAGAAATCCGACTATCTGGAAGCCAGGGAATACCGGGCTTTCAGTTATTTCTACCTGCGGGATTACGCCAAAAGTATAGCTGACATCCGTAATCTGGTGGAGAACGGCGTCACCCGGTCCAATCTCTACAACCTGCTCGGGGTGAACCTGTACAATTCGGGCAACCGCGAAGACGCCTGCACCTGGTTTAAGGCTGCCATGGACCAGGGGGATAAGGATGGAACCACCAACTTCAACCGTTACTGCAAAAAAACAGTGACGCAGCCTCAATTTCCTCTTCCGACTAAACTATAGGTCGGGGTCAATCCGCCAGCTGATGGACTCCGCTGCTCTCCGGTAGGTCGTGGCTAAGGTGGAGGTTAAGGTTTAGATTGAGAAAAAAAGTAAAAGTGTTGCATAAGTTAAAAGATTGAGTAAATTTGTTACTCGATCTAAAGTCGATATTGTGTTACAGGCATTGATTACATCCCGGACGCGCATCAGGTTGTTGATGAAATTTTTCCTCAACAGCGAGACCACCTCTTATTTGCGGGATTTGGCGGCGGAGTTCGGGGAGTCGACCAATGCCATCAGGCTTGAGCTGAATCATTTGGAGAAGGCTGGATTGCTGAAGCCGCGGAAGGTGGGGAACAAGAAAGTTTACAGGGCCAACAGGAGCCATCCCTTGTTCGGCACCATCAGGGAGTTGTTAATGAAGCATACCGGTATCGACCAGGTGGTGGAGTATGTGATCAAAAACCTGAAGGGGTTGCAGAGCGCTTATGTGACGGGAAGTTTTGCACGGGGTCAGGACGGTCCGGTGATTGACATTCTGCTGGTCGGCAGCGAAATTGACGTCGGTTTTTTGTTGCGGATGATCGGACGTGCCGAGGAGGTGATTTCCCGGAAGATCCGTTACATGATTGTAGCGCCTGGCGAAAAGCAGACATTCCTGTCCGCCTATCCCGAAGCGCTGCTTTTATGGGAGCAAGTTGAAGGGCTGGGGGAGCAAGGACAAAGAGACGAAGCGACGAAGCGACTTAGAGACTGAGGGACAGGGGGGTCGAAGTGACTTAGAGATTGAAGGATGGAGAGAAAAGTTATCGGTAATCGGTTTTTTGAGCTCTGAGCCACTAATGCTCACTGATGCTTACTGACGCTCCTCCGTTGGTCAACGTCTTCGACCTTTGTCAGTCAGCACCTTCGGCCTGTGCTAATGAATGGTCTGGTTAGTTGATTGGGACTGACCGGGCGGAGCTTTAGAAAAGCGAATCAGGCGAATTCTTACGAATTACGCGAATTGTGGCACAAAGATGAAACAGACTGGACCACTATTGAATGCGAACCTTCAAACCACTTCGAGATAGATTTAGAAATCTTTGGAAGTCAATAAATTCAATTCAAAATACAGCTTCTTAGTATGAAGAGATGGATGAAAATGAAACGGGAAGAATTATTAAATTACGGTGAGCGCATTCTGCGTAGACTTTGCGATGGAGAATGCGAACAAAATACTGAAGAAGTCCTTGTCGTAATCGGTTCCCTCGCAATAAAGATTGCGAGGAATTCCAAATTTGTTTTGCGCTTGATTTTTCAGAGCCAATTTTTGCCTCTGGGTAATTTCCAGCTCAGTTTGAGATAATAAACAAGTGAGTCTATAAGGATTAACTATTTACAGTCAAAATTTGTGTTTAAAGAAAAGACCATATCCGGTGTAGTTTGGAGTGCAGTCGATAATTTTTCAACCCAGGGAATACAGTTTGTTGTGGGGATCATCCTTTCCAGGCTTATCGCCCTAAGGGAGTTTGGACTTATCGGTATGGTCACCATTTTTATTGCCATATCACAAACCTTTGTCAACAGTGTTGTTGCATATTATCTGAATAGCTATTGGTCAGGGAAAATGGTAAATTACCCGATGAAGGAGCAGGTTGGAGATATCCTTCCCTCTTTTTTGCTTGCTTTAGTTATGGGGGTTTTGGTTTATGCCATTGGCATAATTTTGCAATCGGGGGTAACCTGGTAAAACTAATTATTCAATTTATCTCGGGTACAATTCTGGTTATTTCTGGTAGTGAAATCACAAAACTTTCTCCCTATCTTTTTCTGAAACAAATTGTCGTCGCCAAAGTAAAATCTTTTATCAATGCCAGAAGATAAACCTATTTATGTTACTCAACCAGCATTGCCTCCGCTGGATGAGTTCGTTGCCTCCCTGGAAATCATTTGGAATAACCGGATCCTGACCAACAATGGTCCTTTTCATTGCCAATTTGAGAAAGAACTGGCGGATTACCTGGGTGTTAAGTATATATCGCTATTTTCCAATGGTACGCTGGCATTGGTCACGGCGCTACAGGCATTAAAAATTACGGGGGAAGTAATAACAACACCTTATAGTTTTGTGGCTTCCACCCACGCTCTCTGGTGGAATAACATTAAGCCGGTGTTTGTGGATATCGAGCCTGCCACATGTAATCTGGATCCGGAAAAGATAGAAGCAGCCATAACTCCTCTGACAACAGCAATTTTGCCTGTTCATGTTTATGGAAATCCATGTAATGTATACCGAATCAAGGAGATCGGTGACACGTACGGATTAAAGGTAATTTATGATGCCTGTCATACTTTTGGAGTTACCATTAACAACGAACCTTTACTCAGCTATGGGGATTTGTCGGTAATGAGTTTGCACGCTACCAAAGTCTTCAATACCTTTGAGGGTGGAGCGATTGTCTGTCATGACGAGACGATGAAGAAGCGGATTGATTACCTCAAGAATTTTGGTTTTGCAGGGGAGACAACTGTAGTCGCTCCCGGTATCAATGCCAAGATGAACGAAGTTCAGGCTGCGCTGGGGTTGTTGCAATTGAAACGGGTGGATGAATACATTGAAAAACGGAAGCAGATTGTGGAGTTTTACCGCGAAAACCTTAAAGGAATACACGGATTGAGTGTAATGAAGGATATGGAGGGGGTACGGCATTGTTATCCATATTTCCCGGTTTTCGTTGAGGAGGAAGTGTTTGGGATGTCGCGTGACGCTTTGTATGAAAGGTTGAAACAACACAACATTTTTGGGCGCCGCTATTTTTATCCGCTGATCAGCCAGTTCCCAACTTACCGTGGTTTGGAATCGGCCCAGCCGGGAAAGATGCCGATGGCAGAAAAAATTACTGAACAGGTGATCTGTTTGCCGCTTTTTCCTGACCTTGATAAAACTACTATCGAAAAGTTGGTTAATTTAATACTGTAATGTTGCGGAAGAGAATTTTGTTTCTTGGCGGTGCATATGCGCAAATTCCTATCATTCGCGAAGCGAAAAACCGTAACATGTATGTTATTACTTGTGACTATTTTCCTGAAAATCCCGGTCACAAACTGGCAGATGAATACTTCAATGTCAGCACCACTGATTTAAATGGAGTTTTAAAACTGGCAGAAAAAGTAAAACCTGATTATGTCGTTGCTTATGCTTCAGATCCCGCTGCTCCCACAGCTGCTTATGTTTCTGAAAAGTTAGGTTTACCTGGAAATTCATATCACAGTATCTTAAATCTTGCACATAAGCATATTTTCCGTAACCTATTGAAATCAAATGGATTCAATACTCCTAGATTTGAAGTCATTTCGCAAGATGAAAAAGTTTTGGAAAAACTTCGGGGAATGTATTATCCCTTAATAATAAAACCAATCGATTCATCAGGAAGTAAAGGAATTAGCCGAATTAATTACCCAGATCAGTCTTTACAAGCAATTCGCGATGCCATGATTTTTTCGCGTGAAAAGAAGGTTATCGCAGAAGAATATATTGATAATCAGATTGCTGATATACATGGAGATGGATTTGTGGTAAACGGCAAATTGGTATTTACCTGCCTCGGAGATCATATTTACAATGGAACTGTCAATCCGTTCAATCCAAAAGGGACTCTTTGGCCGACTAAGCTGGAAAGTAAAAAGGTTAATGAAATTGTTGAACATGTTTCACAGATTATTAAACTAAGTGGCTTTTTGAATGGCCCTGTTAATATTGAGGCACGTATTAATATCAAAGGAGAACCGTTTGTTATGGAAATTGGTCCCAGAAGTGGAGGACACTTTGTACCTCAAGCTATTGAACTTGCCACAGGGTTTAATATGGTAAAAGCAATACTTGATGTCTTACTTGGTAAGAATATAGAAATACCAAATTATATGGTAAAGCCTGTAGCTTATTACGCAGTTCATTCGAACTTCACCGGATTTTTACAGAGTATTCAAATAGATAATGAAATCAAACCATTCATTTGGGAATTTCACCAATATATCCAGCCAGGAGAGAAAGTTAATTCATTCACAGGTGCAAATGCCGCAATAGGTATTATCGTTTTTTTGTTCAATGAGAGAAAAGAGATGGATTATTATTTGTCAGATATTGAACGATTTATTAATGTTAGAGTGCTAGCAAGTAAATGAATGTCAAGATCCTTTATAAAATTGGTTTTTGACATTTTTACGTTTATATGATACTTAAGAATTTCTTAATCTATTAGCATGAGAGAAGATGGAAAAACTTGATTATAGAATTAATATTCTTTTTAACCAAGGCTGTTTTACACGCCGATTTGCCTTGTTTTACATAAATCTCATGAATAAAGAATTTGAAAATATGCACTTTAATAAAGATCAAATTGAATGGGCTCATAGTAAAGGATTTTTACTCGAAAGTGCATTAGCTTATGGATTAAATGAAACCAATTATAAAGATTATTTGTCTGATTATGATTATTATAGATTGTGGCCTTTAAATAGTCCATATAGAATTTGGATAAATGATAAACTTACATTGAAATATATTTTACCGAGTAATATTTTCGGTGATTATCTTCCAAGGTATTATTTTTATGTAAAAGATAATTCAATTATGTATCTCCTGGATTGTAATCAGTATAGGTTCAAAAATGACATTTCAGGTTTAAAGAAGCTTTTACGAGAAGAGAAAGTTTTGGCTATGAAATTGGTCAATGGTACCGGGAGTAATGAATTTTATAAATTGTCGTTTGACAATGGTTTTTATTTAGTTAATGGGCAAATATTGAAGTCTGAGATTGAATTTGAAGATTTTATTTTTTCAAAAAATTACCATATTGTTACGGAATATCTTTTCCCAACTAAGGAATTATCTCTTATCCACGATAAGATCCATACCATAAGATTAATGGTTATCAATCAGAATGGCAATGACCCGGAAATTGTGCACGGATATTTACGTTTTGGCACAAATGCCCATGGAGAAGCCAATCATTTAAATACCAATGATTGTAAAGCAGATTATGATTATGTCGTTCAAATTGATATTGAAAATGGAGAGTTTGAAAATGGCACAAAGGTTTATTCTTACAAAACTGAAAAATGTCCTTTTCATCCTGACACTAAAGTAAAAGCCCAAGGCATAATCCCGGGATGGAATTTATTAAAAGAGAAGGTTTTAGAAATCTCAAAGTATCTATTTGCTGTTGAATATTTGGGATTTGACATTGGGATCACTGAAGAGGGTTTTAAAGTGATTGAAATTAACTCTCATCAAGGCATTAAGTATTTACAGGTGTTTAGATCATTATATGACAACAGGCTTACATCAGACTATTTCAAATATAAGCTGAAAGAAATAGATAATATGAATGAGACGGATAAAAAAAATCGCTTTCTAATTCCACGGTAACCTTCGTTTTAATTACCGGGGATGATTTAGAAAATTAGAAATATATTAAGAGTAAGAAAGTTGTGGTGATTTCTGAAATTTATACTTTAAAAGAGATACGTGCGGTATTGGACGAATGTAAATCTGATATTTTCTCAGCATCTTTAAATAAAAATGAAATATTTGATAGATTGGCATTTAAATACTATGAAAATGGAATAGTTCTTAAGGTTCAATATAAAAACAAGATAGTCGGATTTGCAGCTTTTTATGCTAACGATTTTGTTAACATGACTGCTTTTATTTCGATGATAATTCTGAAAAAATCATTTCAAGGAAAAGGCATAGGGTCGATATTGTTAGAAAAGATAATAGACAGGTCTGTCTATCAGAATATGAATCAGTTAAGATTAGAAGTCAATAATAATAACTTTAGCGCAATTGGTTTTTATAAAAAACATGGATTTAAACCTGCAGGTCCAGCATCAGAAATTTCGTCTTATATGGTGAAATCGCTTTTTTAATAATCGAGGCAAGAACTACTGATAATGCATACATATTCAGAAAGTTATTGTGAATGAAGTTTTTGAAAAATCGGAATTTCATAATAGATACATCGAGCCTGTAACTATTATCGACACCATCTGGGATGATTTTATAACTCCTATGGTAAGTATTTGTTGTCTTACATATAACCATGAAGCTTATATAAAAGATGCGATTAATGGTTTTCTGATTCAGAAAACTACATTTAAAGTAGAAATTTTCATTCACGATGATGCATCGACCGATGGTACAGCAGAAATTGTTAGAGATTTCGCTGACAAATATCCTGATGTAATTTTTCCTATCTTACAAACTGAAAATCAATATTCAAAAGGGGTTGGGCCGTTGACCAATTATGTGTTTCCCCGTGCACGGGGAAAATATATCGCCCTTTGCGAAGGCGACGACTACTGGACCGACCCGCTCAAACTACAAAAGCAGGTGGAGTTTTTGGAGGAAAATGAGGAGTATGTGGCAGTAGCTGAAAACGGACTTGTTAAAAACTCAATAACAAATGAACAATATCTTTTCAGCGAAGAACCCGAGAGAGATGTAAGCATTCAGGAGATGGTTTTCAGGCGAAGGTTTCCAACAGCTTCAGTAGTTTTTAGAAGTAAAACATTGAATAATTTCTCAAATGAAGTAAAACAGGCAAATGACACCATACTTTGGTGTTATCTGGCCAGCAAGGGGAAATTCAGATATTTCGTAAATGTTTCCTCAGTTTATCGAAGGGGAAACCACGGTCTTGTTGAGGGTACAAATAAATTTCAATGGGCACAAATCGTAGAGAGATGGAACAATGAACTAATTAGGCTTTTTGGAGGGAAGCACTTCAACAAGCAAATTGCAATAGATGCCATCTGGCTACACTACTGGGATGTATATTATAAACGCAAATATTCCAGTCTTTACGAAAAATACTTTTCATTGTTTAAGTGCTTTGATTACAATTGGAAAAAAATCTTTTTAAAAATGATATCAAGGCAAACTAATTCTATCCACAAAGGATTTAGGGCATTTGCCAGAATACTTATCAGGGAACAAAGCACAAGGATAAAAATCGAGAAATTTTACAGGAGGTTTTTCCCAAAGAAAACAAACAGAATAACGATACCCCTTGAATTTTATAAAATTTTCCGTAGAATTGGTATAAACGAAGATCCAAGAAGTCCAAAACTTATAGTTACTCTAACTTCCTACCCGCCAAGAATCAAAACGCTACACCTCTCCATTAAAACACTGCTGAACCAAACCGTAAAACCTGACATTCTCATCCTTTGGCTGGCGAAAAGTCAGTTTCCTCGCATGGAGGAAGATTTGCCCCGAAAGCTCTTACGATTAAGAAAGTATGGACTTACAATTAACTGGTGTGAGGATTTGAAGTCGTATAAAAAATTAATTCCAGCGTTGCAACTTTTTCCCGATGACATACTTGTTACAGCCGATGATGATTTATTTTACCCAAAAGATTGGTTGGGAAAACTCTATAATGCATATGTGAAAGACAATTCTAAAATATATTGCCATAGAATGCACAGAATTCTTTTTTCGGAACATAAAGAAATTTTGCCTTACAGGCAATGGGATTTTTGCTCCCAAAATAATTCTGTATCTTGTCTTAACTTCATAACAACAGGTGGGGGTGCTATTTATCCTCCTCGATCTTTTCATCCAGACGTATTAAAACATGAACTATTTCAAGATTTGGCACCACACGCTGATGATATTTGGTTTTGGGCAATGGCTGTTTTAAATGACACAAAGATTCAGTTGGTAGAGGGTAATTATTCCGATCCAATTATTGTATATGGCTCACAAAAAAAACATTTGGGTGAACTAAACTATGTCCACGGTGGCAATGACAAACAACTAAATCAAATACTCAATCACTATCCTGACCTATTCAACCGGCTGATGGATGCTGCTAAAGACCACAGTTTTCATTGTTAAGTTGCTCCACAAACGAAGGTTTTAGCAGAACCATTGTTGCGTCCATGAGCAGAGGAATACCGATAATTGCCAATACAAGCGGTGGTCATTGGAAATCATTGATGATAAAATAAATGACCTCTTCTATGATGGTACACCTATTGATCTTTCCAATAAATGAAACTTGTTGTTGTCAAATAAATAAATAGTGATTAATATGTTTCCCTAGTCAATTTCAAAAACCATTTATGGCTAATTATTTATTGCGATTATTCTCATATCACTATATCCAGAGGGAAAATATAAAAATTTAAATTGTTTTGTGAAAGTCCTTTTCATTGCACATTCAAGTGAAATTCAAGGTTCTGGCAAATCAATGGTAGCTCTAATCCAAACTCTTCAAAAATTAGGTGTCGAAATTGAAGTTTTGTTGCCAGGGAAAGGACCACTATGCAATGATTTAAAAAAAATGAAAGTTCCCATATGCAAGGTTCCATTCTATTTATCAGTTTATCCACCTAAGAACAATTTGCGGGACTTTGTTTTATATGTCCCCAGGTTAGCCAGATCGATAGTTTTTAATGTCATTTCTTTATTTCAAACAGCCTATATTGTAAAGCTTTTTAAACCTGACTTGATTCATACAAATGTTGGGCCCATTCATATTGGTTCTAGTGTTTCACGTTTATTCAAAATTCCCCATGTCTGGCATATTCGAGAGTATCAAGAAGAACATTTTGGATGGATACCTTTCCCCTCTCTATCCAATTTTTTGAGAAAAACTAAACATCCCAACAACCATCTTGTCAGCATCACGAAAGGATTATTTCAACATTATCAGATGTCGCAAAACAAAGATTATATTGTTTATAATGGAGTTGTTAATGATGTAAATGTTCCATCAATAGCAAAGAAGAAGAATTATTTTTTGTTTGTCGGGAATATTAGTGAGGATAAAGGTTTTAAGGAGATGTTAAATGCTTTTATTGAAATCTCACATCAATTCCCAACTTTTAATTTATTTATTGCAGGTACGGGATCAGAAGAAATGATAGATTATTTAAATGAGATCATTATCAAAAGTTCTTTATCAAACCGAATACTTTACTTAGGTTTCAGAAAGAATGTTAACCAGCTTATGGCTGAAGCCTCAGCTATTATTATTTCCAGCCGGTCAGAAGGTTTTGGCCGCGTAATGGCTGAAGCTATGTATAACGGATGTCTTGTGATCGGAAAAAATGCAGCTGGGATAAAAGAACAATTTGACAATGGATTACAATTTTGCGATCAGGAGATTGGAATACGCTATTCAGATTATGGTGATCTGGTATCTTCCCTGAAAAATGTGTGTAGAAATGGGGTGGAACATTATTTACATACTATAAATTTGGCACAGAAAACTGTCCTTGAACTCTATTCAATGGAAAGATCTGGCAGAAGAATCTTTCAGATATATAATGAGATCTTAGAAAATGGTGTTAACTGAGTTGTGAATAATAAAAAAACAGCAAGAGTAATCGCATTTTACCTTCCACAGTACCATCCTATTCCCGAAAACGATATGGCGTGGGGTAAAGGATTTACCGAATGGACAAATGTTAAAAAGGCAAAAGCTTTGTTTATTGGACATTATCAACCTCATGTTCCACATGATACAATTGGATATTATGATCTTCGTAATCCCGATGTATTAATAAAGCAAACAGAACTTGCTAAAAAATACCGGATTAATGGTTTTGTGTTTTATCACTACTGGTTTAATGGTAAGAGGTTATTGAATCTACCAGTTGATAATTATTTGAAACAAAAAGATGGCGATTTCCCTTTTTGCCTTTGTTGGGCTAATGAGAACTGGACAAAAAGGTGGGATGGTTTGAATAAAGAAGTAATTATAAAGCAAGATTACTCGTTTGATGATGACAAGATGCATATACATTTCTTGTGTAAAAATATATTCAATGATCAACGTTATATTAGTGTTGATGGTAAACCATTATTTATAGTATATAAACCAGAGTTATTCCCGGATATAAAGAAAACTGTAAGTATTTGGCGAGAAGAATCAAAAAAAATGGGTTTTAAAGATCTTTATATCTGTTATACAGAAAATAAAATTCATAAACTGAATCCTAACAAAATTGGATTTGATGCAGCAATTGAATTCCAACCACAATGGCGATCGCTTAGATTTAACAGAAAGGGGAATCTTATTCTACGATTACTTCACAGATTTGGATTGATCAAATATTTTTATGGAACATATGGCATTTATGATTATTCGAAGATTGTAAAAAGAATGATACATTCTTCAAAACATAAGTTGGGATATAAGCTGTTCCGATGTGTGACTCCAATGTGGGATAATTCCCCAAGGAGAAAATCTGGCGCTGCAATTTTTCACAATTCAACTCCTGAATTATACAGAAGCTGGCTTCAACATATCGTAGATCATTTTCAGCCTTTTTCTAAAGAAGAAAATTTCATTTTCATAAATGCATGGAACGAATGGGCAGAAGGGAATCATTTGGAGCCATGTGAACGATGGGGAACCAGCTACCTTGAAGCTACAAAATCGGTAATTGATAATGCCTGAAGTATCAATTTGCATCCCTGCTTTCAATAATCCTGGCTATCTTGTCAGGGCCATTGATTCTGTTCTTATTCAGAGTTTTACTGACTACGAGATTATTGTTACGGATGATACTCTTGGTAATAATATCCAGGAACTTATTAAAATCAAATATTCCTCTTTAAAGAACTTTCGTTATTTTAAAAATGATAAATCCTTGGGTCCTGTTGCTAATTGGAATAAGGCTATTTCTTACGCGAATTCACCTTTGATTAAATTGTTACATCATGATGACTGGTTCTGTGACAAAGATAGTCTGGCCGAATTTGTGCGACCCTTTTTAAATGATTCAAAGGTTGATTTTGTGTTTTGCCAGTCAAATCACTATGATGGTTTAAAACTTCTTGAGACTAAAAGGCCTGGATCAAAAGCTTTGGATGCTTTCAAGCTTGATCATTCATACCTGTTTTATAGAAATTTCATTATTGCTCCGAGTTCTACCATACACCGTAAAACGAATCTTGTTTATGACGCCAATTTGTCATGGTTGGTAGATGTTGATTATTATGTTGCTTATCTGAAAAATTCGAATTATTATTATATCTCCAAACCTTTAATTAACCTTAATATATCAAAAGGACGATTAACCAGTTATTGTGAAAATAATCCAAAATTACTGATTCAAGAATGTTTCTATCTTCTGACTCAGTATAATAATGACTCAAATGCCACTCTGAATATCCTAAAGTATTTCAGAAAGCTGGTGCGTTTGCATAAACTTTATAATGTGGAGAAAATAAAAAGGATTTCAGAATGTAAGGAAATGCACGCTGACGTAGAAAACCTTATCAAGAATATTACATTAATTGATAGATTTTTTGACTTGTTATTTCGGATAACAAGCAGAGCCGCCCTTTTAGTGCTTGGTCCGAATTATAAAATCTATGTCAGAAAAATCTTGCCTTATATGTAAATCTACATCATAAGAATTATTACATCCTTAATTTAGCTTCCAAAAGGCGTTACTATTATTTTTTTCTTGGATGAATCATATTGAATTTTCAGTTCTACTTTCTGTATATCATAAAGAAAAACCCTCATACCTGCAATCGTCTTTGAAAAGTATTTGGGATGACCAGTTACTTAAGCCCGATGAAATTGTTATTGTGAAAGACGGTTTGCTAACCCCTGAACTTGATAAGGTAATTGAGGATTTTTCTAAAATTGCACCGGTTGTCCTTGTTCCTCTTGAAATTAATCAGGGGCTTTCAGCAGCTTTAAACTGTGGATTAAATTACTGCAGTCACAATATAATTGCTAGAATGGATACTGATGATATTTCTTTGCCCGATAGGTTTGAAAAACAAATTCGTTTTTTGGGTGCTCATCCATCATCTGATGTTATAGGATCCTTTGCCTTGAAAATAGATGAAAACGGACAGATTGGAGGTACATTGAAGGTTCCGGAAAGTCCAGAGCAAATACATGAATTGATATGGACCTGCCCGATGATCCATCCAACGGTTTGTTTCCGCAAAGAAAAAATCCAATCTATTGGTGGATATGATCCCACTGCAGGTCCCAGGCAGGATGACTATGACCTTTGGTTCAGATGTGCTGCCGCCGGTTATGAGTTTCATAATTTGCCTGAACCTTTGCTGTTGTACCGTTTTACTGATGAAAATATTAAAAAAAATGACGTGCGTGTTGGATTTTTCCGGTTAAAAACGGGTTGGAAAGGTAATAGAAAAATAGGAGCTGGGATACAAGCATATATCGGAATTTTCATTCCATTCTTTAGGTCTTTATTCCCTTATCCCTTGAATATTTGGTTATACAAATTCTTGAACAGGTTTAATCCGAGAGCTAAGTAGTATGAGTTTAAAAGATTCTATCATTTATTGTCAAATGAGTAGTATGAATTACCGAAAAACATACATTGGTTTTTGACAGATTTCTATGACAAACAAAACAGCATTGATCACCGGAGTAACCGGGCAAGACGGGGCGTACCTGAGTGAGTACCTCCTGAAAAAGGGATATGTCGTCCATGGGTTAAAACGGCGGTCGTCACTCTTCAACACCGAACGTATCGACCATATCTACCAGGATCCGAAGAATCGCTAGCCGGGTTATAGAATCAAAAGTTTGTCCTATTTGCCATGTCAATCTCAAATTTGATTCAAGATAAAATGTTCTGGTGTCAGTAGTATCCACTAAAATTAAAAATGATGATTAGCAATTCACTGTAAATAAATACTTTATGTGGATATTTGTCACATGTCAATTTCATTTGGAAAACTCAAATTTTACGGTTTGATTGATGTTTAAGTTACTGATTTTATGCATAATAAAAAACGATATCCATCTTAGTAAAATTTAAGCAGACACTGCTGAACAAACTTAATTGAAAAATTTGCTGTTTATTCCATGAAAATATCTGATACAAAAACTAAATCCTTATCACATTGATGGTTAAAGCAAATTAGCATGGTCGATCTTAGACAAAAAACGATTACAGGTGTCATGTGGAGTGGTATTGACAGTTTTGCTGAGCAGCTTGTTCATTTCATCGTTGGAATTGTAATGGCACGTGTAATAGCACCAAGGGAGTATGGTCTAATTGGAATGATTACCGTTTTTATTGCGATTTCCAATTCTTTCATTTTAAGTGGACTTGGAAGTGCATTGATTAGAAAGACTGACTGCAAACAAGTTGATTTTTCCACTGTATTCTACTATAATCTGGGGATGGGATGTATCCTGTATCTTATTTTATTCTTTTCTGCCGGAGCAATAGCTGATTTCTTTAAGGAGCCATTGCTTAAACCTATTGTTCGTATTGTAGGTATCGATCTTATAATTCGCTCACTTACTATTATTCAGAGAATTACCTTGGTAAAAAGAATTGACTTTAAACTTCTGGCTAAAATAACCATAATATCCAGTATTCTATCGGGAATTATTGGAATCGTAATGGCCTATCGTGGTTATGAAGTTTGGAGTCTTGTTGCCCGAATGATATCTTTTTCGTTTATAACATCTCTATTGCTTTGGATATTAAATAGATGGAGACCAACGATTGAATTTAGTAGAAAATCCTTTAAAGAATTATTTGGGTTTGGGAATAAAATAATGATTAGTGGCATTTTTGATACCGTTTACAGAAATATATATTACCTTGTAATCGGAAAATTCTTTTCAGCGAATGAGCTAGGGTATTACACACGTGCCCAAACATTTAACGACTTGCCTTCAAAACAGATAACTAGTGTAATATCGCGGGTAACATTTCCGATACTCTCGGAAATGCGTGAAAATCCTGTCGTGCTAAAAGGAGGTTATAAAAGAATGATTACCAGTACTACATATATTAGTTTTGTTATTCTTGCCGGATTAGCAGCAATAGCTGAACCAATGGTGATCACATTAATTGGTGAGGCTTGGAGACCGTCAATAGTATATTTGCAAATGCTTTGTTTTGTAGGTATGTTGTATCCTCTTCAGGCTCTTAATCTTAATATTCTTCAGGTGCAAGGTCGTTCAGATCTGTACTTAAGAATCGAAATTATCAAGAAACTATTGGCAGTACCCATCATCATTGTTGGAATTATTTGGGGCATAAAAGTAATGTTAGTTGGGATGATGGTTAATTCATTGATTTCATATTATATTAATAGTTACTGGTCTGGCAAAATGATTAATTACTCCATGAGTGAACAGATAACTGATATTCTTCCGTCTTTTTTGGTTGCTATTGGTAGCGGATTGTTGGTCTTTGTTATAGGGAAACTAATACCTGGTGGTTATCTGATGAAAATGATTAGTCAACTGTTGTTCGGGGCCGTAATTGTATTTTTTGTCAGTGAATTGTTCAAGTTAGCCCCATATCTATATCTGAAAGAAATTGTTTTATCACGATTTAATTCTATCAGAACCGCAAGGAATTCTTCTATCTGAAAGGTAGAGATTAAATCATTCTTATAATGAAAAATTAAAATGTGGAAATTATGATGATAATATCAAAATGATCATTTCCCAATTTCCTATGTGTTCTATAGTGCTGTGGAAATATTCCCGATAAGGACTCTAAAAAACAGTGTAGATATATACAGCTAATTTTCTGGCTTTTTAGCTTTTATTGTTATGTGCTATCATTACATGTATCTATTCCATTTTGGTAAAGAAACTGTAACTACTGAGCAGATATATCTGAATTTTTTTCTTTAACTCAAAGGTGCTAGACTGTAACGTAATTCAAATCAAAGAATCAAATTACGCTTCTATGCTAATACTTTTGCCAGGCACACAAAATACAATTTAATACCGCCTAACCACAGTTATTACAGTCAATCTGATTTTGTTATTTTTTTCACTTTTTTATTGCCATGTTTAAATATTGTAATCACTTAGGATATGTAAATCCTTATTATATTGAAAAAAATGGGAAATTCGTAATTCGGAGAAAAATATCGGAAATTTTAAATGAGTCGTCTAATGAGCGTATAATTGACCCAATTGCCACAATTGAACTATTCAATAAAAATTACATTTTGGCCAATCGTACATTAATTAGAGAAATTCAGCGAGTTCCTTGGATGGCGAAGCCGAATGCTGAGTATTCTGACTGGGAATACTTTAAGGTTCCTGAGCATGGCTATCTTGATATTCCTGAGGACGAAATTGCGTCTAATCTTTTTCAAAAGATCTGCTGTGAAATTGAATTGTATATCGGTGATAAGAAAAACATTGGAATTCTTTTAAGCGGAGGCATGGACAGCCGTATTGTCGCTGGAACATTGGATTATTTAATTAAAACAAAAAGACTCAAGGGGCTTAATGTAGTTGCTTTTACCTGGGGCAATAGTAATACCCGAGATGTTGTTTATGCAAAGGAGATTGCTTCTCGCTTGAATTGGAAATGGAAGCACTTCATTGTAACAGAAAAGGATTTATTAAATAATTTAACGGAAACTGCAATGCATGGATGCGAGTATTCTCCTATTCACCTTCATGCAATCCCACAGGTCAGAGATCAAAATAACATTGACATTATTTTGGGGGGCAGTTATGGTGATAGCATAGGAAGAGGGGAATATTCTGGTACTAAAATTGAGAACCTTAGGCCAATTGAACAAAACATTAGAAATATTGGAAATGTTTTTGATCAGGTGATTTTTGTACAACAATACAAAAAAATTATAGATGACATTAAACACTATCATTTATTATTTCCTAGGCCTCAGGAATATATGCAAAATGAACTTGATTACCAACTACACTATTGGCGTAGAATGTTAAATCCTTGTATGGAATTATTAACGGAAAGAAATGCAGCATTCCATCAAGTATTTACACATCCTGATGTTTTCGGTTATTTGTGGTCGATACGTCCTTTCAGAAGAAACGATAAAATTTACAGGTTTATCTTGGATTTTTTCCATACACGATTGGATGATATTCCTTGGGCAAGAACAGGATTAAAATATGGGCAACTGAAAGGTACACCAGACAATTACCTTAAAAAGCATCATACCTATTCCAAAATGATAAGATATGACCTATTTGAAGAAATAAAAGATAGGGCCTTATCTGATGAGTTATCTAAATTGGGATTATTTAATATGAGTGCTATAAAAACCTTGTTTAAACTAATTAAAAGGGTGCCGCCTTCTGGAATTTTCTTTTTAGAAAAAATAATATGGTTAGCAAGCTTGGCAGAAATGTCGGTGATATATGATTTAAAAGCTTGTGATTCTTTTAAAAAAAATAATTCATTGATTGATCTTAAGACGATTATTTCAATTTCAAAGGATTATCTTATTCCAGCAACAAAAGCTAGGTTTAAAGATGTAGTATTTAAAAGAATGAGTTGAATGAACATGAATTAAGTGGAAATATTTTTCTATTTTAATATCGAAAAGTGCAAAATTAATATATCCTTGTTCCTCTTACTATTGGCATCAGATAGGGTGTATTTATAGTTGATATATTGACCCCAATTAAAAGTTAGCACAGTTTAAGCTTAAATTTACAGGTATGGTAAAGCAAAAGCGAAAGAGTGCAAAAATGAAGACCCGGATGGTTCTGGAGTTGTTACGCGGCAGGCCCCTGCCATTATTCCTTGTTGAGCTACTTCCCTGGCTATGTACTTAACGATGTTTTTTGAGGGTTCCAGAAGGATTTGATGATAAGGGTTCTTTGAAGTATTGGAGGTTTTTGTGCTTTGAAAAGAAGCTGGTTTCAAAATACTGGAGAAACAGTTCATTTTCCATGTTGCCGGATATA
Source organism: Prolixibacteraceae bacterium UBA1413 (assembly GCA_002304925.1). Taxonomy (GTDB): domain Bacteria; phylum Bacteroidota; class Bacteroidia; order Bacteroidales; family Prolixibacteraceae; genus UBA1413. Next base: position 89,262 of record DBPT01000028.1, on the reverse strand, counting down.
GCTTTCCTGGTTGCGAAAGAATCGCAAAGAAGGAAGATATCAAACTGACCAGGACTTATTGACGGGCAATAAAGAATCTAAAATATCAGTTACGATTTGTTCGCAAAGCGAAGAATACTAGCAAACAGAATGATAAGAAATTACCTCAGCGGCACAGCCGGGGATATGGCAGACACAGCTTATAATATGAAGAAGTGGATGAAATTAAAGCGGGAAGAACTACTAAAATTTATTATGCGTTGGATTTTTCAGAGCAAGTTCTGGCCTCTGGGAAATATCCCGCTCAGCTTGAGATAAAAAACGAGTGAGTTTATAAGGATCAACTAATTAATAATTTTTTCGAATTGATTTTCAAATGTTAAATAGACATATCCTCTTTTATATTGGAGACCTGGGTGGTGGAGGGGCTGAAAGAGTTATGCTTAACTTGCTCCAAAATCTGGATAGGAATAAATACCAGTTAACCCTGTTGCTTCATTCTGAAAAGGGTGCGTTTTATAAAAAGATTCCGTCAGACATTCAGAAGGTGATTGTTTGTTGGAAAACAGGGAAGATCCATTTCTTATATCGTATCTATCAATTGGGTAACGCAATAAAAAAACTCAATCCTGACTTGGTTGTCAGTTTTCGCACCGCATCAAACATAGCTGTATCAAGGGCAAAATTCCTTACACGTTTTAGAGCAGGTATTATTCTTCGCGAAGGAACAAATACAATTTCATGGTTAAAAATAAAAACAAAGAGTTTTTTTCTGCCTATTAGGAAACTGGAAGTAAAAATCTTTTACTCCTTAGCTGATAAAATAATAGCAAATTCTGATGGTATCAAGAATGATTTAGTTATTAATTTTAAGATTAATAGTAATATAATTCACACCATTTACAATCCTATTGACTTTGAAGGCATCACTAAAGCAATTAGACAATCAGATAATTCCCCATATACAAAGCAGGAGCATGAGAAGATAATCCTTGCTATCGGGCGTTTAGATCCTCCTAAGGCTTATCAGGATATGATAAGTGCTTTTAGTATTATCAGATCTGTAATTCCTTCACGACTTTTAATTCTTGGTCAGGGGTCACTGGAATCTGAAATTAGAGAACAAATCAAAAAATCTCAAGTTGAGGATTTTGTAAAATTGCATGGTTTTGTTAATAATCCATGGGTTTACCTTGTCAATGCTGATGTATTCTTATCAACTTCCCATTGGGAGGGATTCCCAAATGCACTAATTGAAGCAATGGCTTGTGGTGTGCCTCCTGTTGCGACTGATTGTGATTTTGGTCCACGTGAAATAATTCATGATGGAATTGACGGCTTTCTAACTCCAGTCGGAGATATCAAATATATTGCGGATAGAGTAATAGAATTACTGCAAGATGATGAATTAAGAAGTAGATTGGCTGAAAATGCAAAGAATCGAGTACATGCATTTGAAATATCAACTATAATACAAGAATACGAGACACTATTTGATGAAGTTTTGCTTTCATCCTCGAAGCGGGATGAAACCTCTCTTGCTTATTAATCAACCACATGAGAATTTTAGTGATTACAATTGACTACCCTTCACCTAGGAATATAACTCGTGGGATTTTTTTATATAGACTTGTTCAAAAGTTTGTTGACTATGGGCACCAGGTAACCGTAATATCCCCTGAGAGTATTTTGGATCTGTTTAAGAGCAAAAATTATTATGGTCATGAGAAAGCTGATGTATACAGACCCATATTTTTTAGTTTTGGTGCTAAAAAAATTGGAAGTTATAATACTTATTCGTTAACTCATTTAGCACTAGTTGCTGCAGTAAGACGTACTGAAAAAAAGTATAATCTTATGTATGATGTTGTTTATTGTAAATTTATTCGTAATGGTATTTTGGCAATAGACGCGATCAAAAAGTATCAGAAACCTGTTATTGTCGATGTTGGTGAGAATCAATTACTTGATCTCACGGTTAAATGGTTTACTTATAGTAGATTTATTGATCTTGTTAATAGAATGGATGGTTTTATTGCCGTTTCAGATCAAGTTAAAGAAAAGCTTCATAATTTCAAAATTCGAAAGGAAAAAATAATAGTTGCTCCCAATGGAGTTGATTGCTTACAATTTAGAAAATTGGATAAGATAAGTCTGCGCGAGAAATTTAATTTTCCCCAAGATAAAATAATTATTGCCTTCACTGGCAATTTCATTGAAAGCAAAGGTCCTGATAGATTGCTAATGGCAATTGAAGGACTAAATAATATAAAAGCAATATTTATTGGTGGTGGACCTATTGATTTGATAAGCAATCAGATTGTATTTAAACAGCGAGTTCCTGCATTTAGTGTTCATGAATTGCTTAATTGTGCCGACATTTTTGTTTTACCAACTTTACATGAAGGCAACAATAATTCCATAATTGAAGCCATGGCCTGTGGCCTTCCGATAATATCATCAGATATTCCAGAGGTTAGAAGTCAATGTGATCCGTCGTTTTCAATATTGGTAAATCCAATGGATGTTTCAGCTATCCGTAATTCGATCATAAAACTAGCAACTAATGCTGCCTTGCGTGAAAAAATGTCTGCTAATGCCATGGCACATTCTAAACGGTATGATTTAAATAAAAGATCCAAGACAATCCTCGAGTTTATGAAGAGCTTAGTTGAACTATAATGAAGATTGCCCATCTAACTTCGGTTCATCAGCGATTTGACACGCGTATTTTTTTGAAACAGTGCAAATCCCTTTCTAGAAAGGGGTGGGATGTCTCATTAGTCGTTGCAGATGGTAAAAATGATGAGAAGAGGGATTCTATTGACATATACGATGTTGGTATTGGTGGTAACCGAATAGAACGATTTGTTCTGACCACCACTAAAATTTTTGCAAAAGCACTGGAATTGAATGCTGAAATCTATCATCTACACGATCCGGAATTAATCCCGATAGGTCTTCGCTTAAAAAAGGTTGGAAAGATAGTTGTCTTTGATTCTCATGAAGATGTGCCATTACAAATAAAAACCAAACCTTATTTGGGGAGAATACTGGGTATGCTGGTTGCTGGATTGTATAAGTTATATGAGAAATCCGCCTTGAAAAAATTTGACCTTATTGTTACTTCAACAACACTAATTAGGGACAAAATGAAGCAAATTAATCCTGATGTTATTGAAATTCAAAATTTTCCAATGATTGATGAATTCCCTTCTGAACCAAACGACTGGCAAATGAAAGAAAATCAGGTTTGCTATATTGGATCTCTCACTGCGATCAGAGGTATTAAAGAAATGGTGAAAGCAATCTCATTAACGAATAGTGATACAAGGCTTGTATTGGGAGGTTCTTTCTCAGAAACTTCTTTTGAGAAGAAAGTCAAATCGCTCGAAGGGTGGAAACTAACTGAATATAAGGGATTTTTAAATAGGATGGCTATAAAGGAAATTTTGTCAAAATCCATTGCCGGATTGGTTGTTTTACATCCCACATGTAATCATATGGATGCATTGCCAGTTAAGATGTTTGAATATATGAGTGCAGGCATACCAGTTATTGCATCAAATATTCCACTTTGGGAATCGATTGTGCTAGGTAACAATTGCGGGTATTGTGTAGATCCTTTTAATTCTCTTGAAATTGCTCATGCAATAGAATTTTTTGTCTCGCATCCAGCAGTGGCGGAAACAATGGGGCAAAATGGAAGAAAGGCAGTTAGAAATCTCTATAATTGGCAAAATGAGGAAATTAAACTCATAAATGCTTATGAAAAATTAGCTTCTCAAAAATTCGCTTCTCAAATCAATAGCAATGCATAGTCAGGTATCTATCATTATCCCTTGTTACAATGCCGGTGAGAGAATCAGGGAAACTCTGAATTCTGTTTTAGGTCAAACATACGAAAACTGGGAAGCCATCGTGATTGATGATTGTTCCACTGACCACTCGGTAGAAATTATCAACTCATTTGTAAAAGAAGATCCAAGAATCGGCCTAATTATTAATGATGAAAATTCCGGAGGTCCTTCAATCCCAAGAAACCTGGGTATCGCTTCAGCAAAGGGTGATCTGATCGCTTTCCTTGATAGCGACGATATTTGGATGCCTGAAAAACTAGAACATCAACTTCAGTTTATGAAAGAAAAGAATGCATGGATTTCAAGTACTTCTTATGAACTAATTGATGAATCTGGAAATTCTCTTGGTAAGGCTATTCATGCACAACCTGTTATGGACTTCAATAAATACTTAAGAAATACCAATATTGGGTTCTCTTCAACGGTTATTATGCGTGAATTACTCAAGGGTGTTGAGTTTCGAAAAATGCCTGTTGCGGAGGATTTCCCTTTCTGGCTGGATGTATTCAGAAAAGGATATACCATGTTTGGTCTTACTGAGGTTTTGACTCAATACAGAGTACAGAAAAACTCTCTTTCATCAAACAAATTAAGGTCTGCTAAACATATTTGGAAAACATACCGTACAATTGAAAAGTTTAATCTATTAAGATCTCTTTATTATTTTAATTCGTATGCTTTTAATGCAATCAAGAAGAGATTGTAGAGAACTCATTTTAATCTTATTATGACAAATAAAACAGCATTGATCACCGGGGTAACCGGGCAGGACGGGGCGTACCTGAGTGAGTACCTCCTGAAAAAGGGATATGTCGTCCATGGGTTAAAACGGCGGTCGTCACTCTTCAACACCGAACGTATCGACCATATCTACCAGGATCCGCACGTGGAGAACCGCAACTTTGTGCTCCACTACGGCGACCTCACCGACTCGATGAACCTCACCCGCATCATCCAGGAGGTGCAGCCCGACGAGATCTACAACCTTGCGGCCATGAGCCACGTAAAAGTGAGCTTTGACACGCCCGAATATGTGGCCAATGCCGACGGAGTGGGGGTCCTCCGCCTCCTCGAGGCCGTAAGACTCCTGGGACTCATCCGCAAAACCCGCATTTACCAGGCTTCCACGAGCGAACTGTACGGTCTGGTGCAGGAGGTGCCCCAGAGCGAAAAGACGCCCTTCTATCCGCGTTCGCCCTACGGGGTGGCCAAGCTCTTTGCTTACTGGATCACCGTTAACTACCGGGAAGCCTACGGCATGCACGCCAGCAACGGGATCCTCTTCAACCACGAGTCGCCCATCCGGGGAGAGACCTTCGTCACCCGCAAGGTGACCCGCGCCCTGAGCCGCATCGCCCTGGGCATGCAGGAGGTCTTTTACATCGGTAACCTTTCCAGCCAGCGGGACTGGGGCCATGCCAAGGACTATGTAAGAGCCATGTACCTGATCCTCCAGCAGGATGAACCTGACGACTACGTCATCGCAACGGGAATCACCACCACCATCCGCGGCTTTATCTGTATGGCGGCCGCCGAAATCGGCCTCGAAGTAGCCTTCCGGGGAGAAGGGACAGAAGAAAAGGGGTATCTGGTGGGCATTGACGAAAAACGATTCGCCGAAAGGGTGGGGGAGAAATTTATTCCGGGAATCCTTTCCCGCATCTCCAAATCCCCGGGACCCTCCCTCTCTCCGTCTCTCAGTCCCTCCCTCTCTCCGCCTTACATCGTGGCTGTCGACACCTCCTACTTTCGGCCCACCGAAGTGGACCTACTTATCGGTGACAATACCAAAGCCCGCCAGAAGCTGGGATGGGAACCACGGTACACCCTGCCCATGCTCATCAGCGATATGATGGAGAGTGACATCCGCCTGATGAAAAAGGATGCCTGGCTCAGGGAAGGGGGCTACCGGACCCTTAACTATTTCGAATAAATTGCTGCCATGGAAAAAACGACGAAGATTTACATCGCGGGACATACAGGACTGGTCGGGTCGGCGATTTGGAACAACCTGCTATCCAAAGGCTATACCCATCTGACAGGCCGCACCATCGAAGAACTGAACCTGCTGGACCAGCAGGCCACAGGACTGTTCTTCGCGGAAGAGAAACCCGACTATGTCGTGCTGGCGGCCGCCCGTGTGGGGGGCATCGTGGCCAACAACACCTACCGCGGGCAGTTCATTTACGAAAACCTGCAGATCCAGAACAACGTTATCCACCAGGCGTACCTCCACGGGGTGAAAAAGTTGCTCTTCCTGGGATCCACGTGCATCTACCCGCGCGAAGCGCCCCAGCCCATGAAGGAGGAGTACCTCCTGACCGGTCAGCTCGAATATACCAACGAACCCTACGCCATCGCCAAAATCGCCGGACTTAAACTCTGCGAGAGCTATAACCTCCAGTATGGCACCGACTTCATCGCGGTGATGCCCACCAACCTCTATGGTCCGAACGATAATTTCGACCTGGAGAAGGCGCACGTGCTGCCGGCGCTCATCCGCAGGATCCTCCTGGCGAAATGGCTCGAAGAGGGGGATTGGGATGCCATCAGGGCCGATCTGGATAAAAGGGCTGTCGAGGGGGTAATCGGAGATCGTCCGGTTGAAGACATATTGAATGTGCTTTCCAGGTATGGAATTAAAAATAATCCGCCAAGACACGGAGAAGGGCACAAAGGAACACAAAGGGTATCTGTGGAGGTGTGGGGAACCGGCCAGCCTCTGCGGGAATTCCTCTGGAGCGAAGACATGGCCGACGCCTGCGTTTTTGTCTTGGAAAATGTGAGCTTCCGGGAGATGGTCTGCCTCTCTTCCCCCGGAAAAGGTGAAATCCGCAATGTCCACCTCAACATCGGCACCGGAAAGGAGATCTCCATCAGGGAGCTGGCCTTCCTGGTGAAAGAGGTTACCGGCTTCCGGGGAAACCTGGCTTTCGACGCTTCAAAACCCGACGGGACCATGCGGAAGCTTACCGATCCATCGAAATTGCACGCCCTGGGATGGCATCACCGGGTGGAGATCGATGAGGGAGTCAGGCGGTTGACGGAGTGGTATCTAAGTCATTGATCATATTTTATACTTCTCGAACCTGAAAACAACAGTTCTGATCACCGGGGCCAACGGATTTGTGGGAACGAACCTGTTTGAGGCGCTGAAGGGGGATTTTCACCTGGTGGGGCTCGATGTTGGCAGTCCGGGGAAATATCCTCCGGAAGATTTTTTCTCATGGGACGCGCTTGACAGGATTCCCCCGGTCGATGCGATTATCCACCTGGCGGGAAAGGCACACGACACGGCCAGGATTGCGCGCGATGAGGAATATTTCGAGGTTAATACCGGCCTGACGCAAAAGATCTTTGATTATTTTCTGCATTCAACGGCCCGGAAATTTATCTTCTTCAGTTCGGTCAAAGCGGTGGCTGATACGGTCCGCGGGGAATGGTTGACGGAAGAGGATACACCGGAACCCCTGACAGCTTACGGAAGGTCGAAGTTGGAGGCGGAACGGTTTATTTTAAGTAGAGTGAATGACTTCAGTCCGCCTTCCGAAATCCGCCTTTCTCAATCCTCCTTTCTCAATTCTCCTTTCTCAATCCCCCTTCCGCAATCCGTTTATGTGTTGCGTCCGGCGATGATCCACGGTCCGGGTAACAAGGGAAACCTCAACCTCCTCTACCGGGCGGTGGTCAAGGGAATTCCCTGGCCGCTGGGGGCTTTCGAAAACCAGCGCTCCTTTACTTCCATGGAGAACTGCGCATTTGTAATGCGCAGGTTACTTGAAGGTGACATACCAACCGGGATCTATAACCTGGCTGACGATGAACCGGTCTCTACCAATGAGATCATCGGCCTGATCGCTTCCTCCCTTCACCGGAAACCGCGGATATGGCGCGTGCCCGAAGGTTTCATCCGGGCCGTTGCCCGGAGCGGCGACTTCCTGCGCCTTCCGCTGAACAGCGAGCGGCTGAAAAAACTTACCGAAACCTACCGGGTCTCCAATGCCAAAATCAAAGTAGCCCTGGGAATCGAAAAACTGCCGGTCACTTCCGTAGAAGGCCTGAGGAAAACGCTTCAAAGCTTCGGTAAACTTCACTGACAATCAATTTGAGATTTAGAAAATCGGTTCTGTTATTCTTGTGTCTTTTAAATCTTATTTTGAAATACTGGAGGATTCACTTACAGGAAGATTTCTTCCCTCATTTCAGAAGAATCCCTAAAGAAGGATTATCCACTCTCCTAAGTTTTATTATTTCGATGTAGGTTTTGCCAATTACCTTTTAAAAAAGGGAAAGGTGAAACCGGGGAATGAAGTTTTCGGAAAGGCATTTGAACATTTCATTTTTCATGCCCTGGAAGTTTTTTTTGGAAAGACTTTGGGCAGGAGAATTGATATCATAATGGAATTCAAAATTTTGGAGTAGATTTGGGAGCCCCGGCAAAATCCGGAGAATATTTATTATGGAATGAAATCCTAAACTTCACCTGATAACAATGGAAATCCAATTGCTGACCCGGTCCGTTACGCTCATTCTCCTGGTTGCTGCCATCCTGGTCTATTTCCGCATCGCCGAAAAGTTCCGGATCGTCGATCATCCCAACGAGCGGAGTTCTCATTCCCGGGTAACCGTCAGGGGCGGAGGGATCATCTTTCCCTTGGCAGCCCTGCTGTGGTCGGTTTTCAACGGCTTCAGCCTGCCCTGGCTGATTGCCGGGATATTGCTGATTGCCGCCGTCAGCTTCCTCGACGATCTGATGCCCATGTCGTCGATCCTCCGGTTCCTGGTCCACTTGCTGGCGGTTACCTTCCTTTTCTGGCAGGTCAACGTCTTCCGCCTCTCCTGGCCCTATGTGTTCGCCGCATACGTGCTGGCCATCGGATGGATCAACGCCTTTAACTTCATGGACGGCATCAACGGAATCACCCCTTTCTATGCCCTGGTATCCCTCGGAACCTTCTTGTGGATCGACAAGTCCATAGACTTTGCCCCCGACGGACTCATCATCACCATCCTGATTTCAGTCCTGGTTTTCACCTGGTTTAACGCCCGCAGAAAAGCCCGATGCTTCGCCGGCGACGTGGGAAGCATCTCAATGGCCTTCCTGATCGCTTTCCTGATGGCTTCCCTGATGAACAAAACCGATATGGTGGTCTGGATGCTCATATTTTCCGTCTACGGAATCGATGCGGTGGTCACCATCCTCTACCGGATTAATCGCCGGGAAAATATTTTCCTCCCGCACCGCACCCACCTTTACCAGTACCTGGCCAATGAGATGCAATGGCCCCACCTATGGGTGGCCGGACTCTATGCAGGCGTGCAACTTGCCATCAACGTTGTCACCCTGATGATGCTCGAAAAGGGAATGATGAACCGGCTCATTTTCGTTATTTTGCTGGCGGTACTGGCACTTTTGTACATGGCTGCCAGAATATGGGTGATGAGGATCATCGCACGGAAAGGAGAATCGACGGTATGAAGAAGGTTTTTGTAAGCGGATGTTATGATATGCTCCACAGTGGGCACGTCGCTTTCTTTGAAGAAGCGGCCTTGCTGGGGGATCTTTATGTGGGCATCGGGTCGGACCGCACCATCGCCGGACTTAAAGCCCGGAAGACCGTCAATACGGAACTGGAAAGGCTTTACATGGTGAAAGCCCTGAGGGTGGTCAAGGATGCCTGGATCAACAGCGGCTCGGGACACCTTGACTTCGAACAGGAACTCCGTGACCTGAAACCCGACATCTTCTTCGTCAACGAGGATGGCTTCACCCCCGACAAACAGCGGCTGTGCGACGAACTGGGAATCCGCCTGGTGGTGAGCAAACGGATCCCCCGCCAGGGACTGCCCCCGCGCTCTACCACCGCCCTGCGCAACGAATGCCGCATCCCCTTCCGCCTTGACCTGGCAGGAGGATGGCTCGATCAGCCCTACGTCTCCCGCTATTGGCCGGGACCGGTGATCACCATCTGTATAGAACCGGAAATCGAATTCAACGACCGCAGCGGCATGTCGAGCAGCACCCGCGTAAAAGCCATCGACCTGTGGCATACCGACATCCCCGACGGAGACCGCGAAAAACTGGCCCACACCCTCTTCTGCGTTGAAAATCCCCCCGGAACCAGCTATGTGAGCGGATCCCAGGACTCCATAGGAATTGTCTTCCCCGGTGTCAACCGCCTCGACTACCCCAGCAACAACTACTGGCCCCGGAAAATCACTACCGTCACCGACGACGACATCCTCTCCTTCATCGAAAATCACCTCTGGTTCATCAACCTTTCTCCCCGGAGCGGGGATTTTGACGTGCTGGCCAACACCGATATCTCCGAACCCAAAGCCCGGGCACTGGCCCTGGCAGCCGACGACACCTGGAATGCCATCCTGCAAAAGGAAATCCACAAGTTCGGAAGGGCATTCCGCGAATCGTTCGAAGCCCAGATCGCCATGTTCCCAAACATGGTCAACCCACATATCCTGGAGACCATCAACCGCTACCGCGACAAAGCCCTGGGATGGAAAATCTCGGGCGCCGGAGGCGGTGGATACCTCGTTCTTGTGGCGGAAAGGAAAATTGAAAATGCAATTCAGGTCCGGATCCGTAGAGGATGAAACACTAAACATCAAGCGATGCGTGAATTTTTAATTAAACTTGCTGATAGGATTTTTCTGCCGCGATGGATGGTCTTCTTCGCCGACATGCTGGTGGTCAGCTTTGTTTTTATGTTCACCTACCTGCTGCGCTACAACCTGCAGGCTGACGCAGTTGACCTCAGCGAAATGCTTTTACAACTGGCGCTTATCCTGCCCTTTTTTATGATCGCGGCTTATATCGTCAAACCATACCAGGGAATACTGCGTCACTCCTCGCTCCTCGACGCCCTCGCCGTCATTAAGATGGTGCTCATCGGCACGCTGGCGATGGTGGTCGTCACCCTGATCGCCCGCCGCTGGGAGCCTTTCCTGGTCATCCCCTGGTCGGTGATCATCTCCCAGTTCTTTATCGGGATCTCCCTGCTCATCGGCTTCCGCTTCCTCATCGCCATCGTTTACCAACGGCTGATCAAAAGCCGCGACGGCGGGGTCAGCCTCATGATATACGGCGCCGGTGATATGGGGATCATGACCAAAGGAGTGCTGGAACGCGACGCCGCCCTGCGGTACAACCTGGCGGGATTCATCGACGACGACCCCCGCCTCGTCCATAAAAAGGTGGAAGGCCTCATGGTCTTCCCTCCGGAAATGGCATTTGAAAAGATCATCCCCGAAAAAAAGGTATCCGAAATAGTTATCTGCATACCCCCCGGAAAAATCACCAAGGAAAGGAAAAGCATGTTCGTGGACTGGTGCATCGAACGCAACATCCGTGTCAAGGAGGTGCCCGGCGTCAACGAATGGCTCAACGGAAGGTTCTTCGCCAGCCAAATCCATGACGTGCGCATTGAAGACCTCCTGGGAAGGGATCCCATCGTCATGGACGACCAGCAGGTAGCCAGGGAGATTTACGGGAAAAAGATCATGGTGACAGGGGCGGCGGGATCCATCGGTTCTGAAATCTCCCGACAGCTTTCGGGCTTTTGCCCCGAAAGCCTGACCCTGGTGGACCAGTCCGAATCATCCCTCTTCGAACTCTCCCATGAAATTTCAGCCCTGAAAAAGGAACTCCCTGTCCGGATCGTGGTGGCCGACGTCACAGATCCCCACGCCATGCGACAGCTCTTCGTATCATCGGTGCCCGATATCATCTACCACGCGTCGGCATACAAACATGTGCCCCTGATGGAGGCCCAGCCCTATGAGGCCCTCCGTACCAACGTCGGGGGAACAAAAATCGTGGCCGACCTGGCAGTGGAATTCGGAACCGGGAAGTTCGTAATGATTTCGACCGACAAGGCGGTGAATCCCACCAACGTCATGGGGGCCTCCAAACGGATCTGCGAATTGTATGTGAACGCCCTTTCGCAGAATACAGGGGGATCTACACAATTCATCATTACCCGCTTCGGAAATGTCCTCGGGAGCAGTGGATCGGTTATCCCCATCTTCCGGAAACAGATCGCCGCCGGAGGACCTGTCACCGTCACTCACCGCGAAGTCATCCGCTACTTTATGACCATCCCCGAAGCCTGCCGACTCGTCCTCGAAGCCGGATTCATGGGCAGGGGAGGGGAGATCTACCTCTTCGACATGGGCGACCCCGTGAAAATATACGACCTCGCCGAAAAAATGATCAGCCTATCCGGATTTGTCCCCCACCGGGATGTCAAAATCATCGAAACAGGACTCCGCCCCGGGGAGAAGCTGTATGAAGAACTGCTCACCCGCGCCGAAGAGACCATCGCTACCCACCACGAAAAAATCCTTATCGCCAAAACAAATCCATACGATCCCATATTAATCCTCGCCAAAATCGATGAGCTGGTCCGCCGGATCCCCCTCGAAAGCGAAGATGCTCTGGTGGCCCGCATGAAGGACATCGTTCCCGAATTCAAATCCCGCAACTCAGGATTTGAATCCCTGGACACCCCCACTGCCGATCCTGCCGGAAGCACTTCCTGATACGCTTAATATCATTCCATATCTTTTATAACCAGTGACTCTAGCACTCTCCCTGCTGAATGTTGTAACGATTATCCTTAAGATTGCGAAATGTTGGGCACGCGCTTAAGTGAAAGGATTTGCTTGCTGAAAAAGTAGATTAATACTGTAATTATGGAAATTATCAGAGTGAAACGAAAAATCACCTCTTCCCAAATCAGGATCTCAGAGTTGAAGAAATTCATTGTTAAACATGTGGAGATTACTGTCACTGAAAGGAAACCTGCTAAAAGAGGTAAGGATAAAAACCTGGCAGCAGGTATCCTCGATCCATTCGGAAATCCTGACATGATTATCATTTAAAAAGATGCCTCGGCAGTTGCCGTTAATGAAAAACATGGAGATTACAGACGCTAATTACATCCTGAAGTACCTTTTAAAGGATAATGAGCTGCTATTTAAGCAAGCTAGTTCTATTTTGGAAAACAAAAATGTAATGGTCCCTTTGGAAGTATTGGCTGAGGTAGTGTGTGTTTTCGAAAAAATATATGGAATACCAAGAATAAAAATTTAGAATCACTGGTTTTATTAATGAATTACCCAAATATTTACACTTCTGATAATATGCTGATCCATAAGTCCTTAGTTGTATATGAATCTGAAAATGTTGATTTTGTTGACTCAATTCTGGTGGCATATTACCATTTGCATAATGCTAAGATTTACACATTTGATAAGAAGTTGAATTAACTTTGTAAGTCAATTCAGGAATTGTAGCCTTGAATTTAATAAAAGAGTATTCGGTATTCTATTTACCGTCCCGTTTCTCCATTCACCGGTAATTCCCCCCTGTTCACTGTTTTTAACTCTTTTTTTGATTTGTTCCGTGTAACATTTGCATCATCAAATAGTCTATTAGGTTGTACGAAGACAAAAAACAGAGAACAAAACAGAAAATATTAAAAACAGAAAACAATGAAAACAAGATTTTTTTTACCAGTGACCTTTTTTCTTCTGATTGCGTTCCTCTTCGCAGGAGCGTCCGAAACCAGCGCAAAAAGGATATCTCATGCCTCAAGCTTTGAAAACGAAATGGATCCCGTGATGAGAATTGAATCGTGGATGGTTGACAACTTTTACTGGAATGCTGCGGAATCTTCCTTCTTTACCCGTGAATACGACGAGGCGCTTTTGCTCGAAGACTGGATGACCGACATGAGCAGCTGGGAAATGGCCTCCCTTTCCGTTATGGAAACGGAAGCTTCCCTTGAAGTGGAATTCTGGATGACCGATATCAACAGTTGGGAAGCCGCAACCCTGTCAGCCACCGCAACTGAAGAATCACTGACACTGGAGCCCTGGATGACCAATGCCGGATTGTGGAGCGGAAACAGCATGGTTATTGACAATGCTGAAGAAAAGGGTCTTCCCCTGGAATCATGGATGACCGATATAAAATACTGGTGCCAACCAGAGAGCAGGTAGTTTTGAGTTTGTTAGTAGTTTGGTTTTTACGGGCTGTTGATTTCAACAGCCCGTTTTTCGTTGCACCCGGTCTGAAGTTACAGCTTCGGCCTGACTTCGAACAACGCCAGTTTCATCGATATGGTATCTTTTGGCTGGACGTTGACCTTCACTACCTCGCCGTCGAAGGGCATCACAATGAAGTTGTGCATCTTCATGGCTTCAAGAACCGCCAGCGTCTCCCCCTTTTTCAACTTCTGCCCCTCCTTGACTGCAACACTGATAATGGTGCCGGGAATAAATGAATGGATCAGGTTCGGATTATGCCCTTTCCATACCTTCCGGTGCCTGAATTTTTCACTTAGGGTGGTTTTGTACATTGCCCCCTGGATGACCAGATCATTAAATGCAGGTTTTCCGGTATCTGCTTCTGATTTTTTGCTCATAATCTAAATGTTAAAACGGCGGAATTCCGTGTTTTTTCTTCGGCACTGTGATGTCCTTGTTTTTGGCGACTTTCAGGGCGTGGAGGATACGGGAGCGGGTATCTTCGGGTTCGATCACCTCGTCGATATATCCTTTGGCTGCTGCCACATACGGATTGGCGAATTTCTGCTTGTATTCCTGGATTTTCTGAAGCCGCATGGCTTCGGGATCTTCGGCTTCCATGATCTCCTTGCGGAAGACGATGTTAGCGGCACCTTCGGGACCCATGACGGCGATTTCAGCCGCAGGCCAGGCAAAGACAAAGTCAGCCCGCAAATGCCTTGAATTCATCGCGATATACCCTCCCCCGTAAGCTTTGCGAAGGATGACGGTGATTTTCGGCACGGTAGCCTCGCTGTATGCATACAGGATTTTGGCCCCATGGCGGATCACCCCGGCATGCTCCTGGTCTACCCCGGGAAGATATCCCGGCAGGTCTTCCAATGTCACGATGGGGATGTTGAAGGCATCGCAAAACCTGATGAAACGGGCTGCCTTGTCGGAACTGTCGGTATCGAGCACCCCCGCCAGCACCATGGGCTGGTTGGCGACAAAACCTACAGTCTCGCCGTCCATCCTCCCGAAACCGATGATGATGTTCGGGGCGAAAAGCTCCATGATCTCCAGAAATTCTGATCCGTCGGTGATCGCCCTGATGATGTCGCGCATATCGTAGGGCAACCGGGGGTCGGTGGGCACGATACGCTCTACCTTCCGGGTTTTCTTTGGCGGCTTGGCAGGGAATGCCTGCGCTTTCTCCTGGTTGTTCCAGGGTACGAAGGTGATCAGCTTTTTAATCTGCTCGAAACATTCGGCTTCTGTCCTGGCATAAAAATGGGCGTTCCCGGTGATCCTGGCATGCACCTTGGCGCCGCCAAGCTCTTCCATGGAGATGTCTTCCCCCAGAACCGACTTGATGACACCCGGACCGGTGATGAACATCTTGGAAATGTTCTCCACCACAAAGACGAAATCGGTGAGGGCGGGGGAATATACGGCTCCGCCGGCGCACGGCCCCAGGATGACCGAGATCTGGGGAATTACCCCCGATGCCAGGGTGTTCCGGAAAAAAATCTCCCCGTAACCGGCCAGCGAGTTGACCCCCTCCTGAATACGGGCACCCCCCGAATCGTTGATGCCGATCAGCGGTACCCGCATCTTCAGCGCGTGATCCATGATTTTGGTGATTTTATGGGCATGCATCAATCCCAGGGAACCCCCCGCTACCGTGAAGTCCTGGGCGAAGATGCAGACCGGCTTGTTGTAAATGGTCCCCGTGCCGATGATCACTCCATCGCCATGCAAAACCTTGTCCTCCATGCCAAAATCACGCGCCGCATGCTCCACAAAAAGATCATACTCATGAAAGGAATCTTCGTCGAGGATCGACATGATCCTGGCACGCGCAGTGAGCTTCCCCATTTGCGCCTGCTTTTCCATGGCCTCATCCCCGCCCCCTTTCTGGATCTCCTCCTTGCGCTTCCGCAAGTCCAGAATGTTGCTTTTCAATGACATAAAACAGAATTTTTAAATCAATTATTTGCCGGTCAACCGGTGCTTTTTTCGTTTAGTCGTGTAAGTTACCCCAAATTTACACTTTTTTCATGCCCGGTTCACCCTTCCGACGGATGTACCCCGTTTTTTAAGAATTTGTAACATTTTGTCTTTGAACAATATTATTATTCGTTTGAATAATCAGACCGAAGGGCACCATCTCAATTAAAAAGGGTGGGGAATTCGCCATTAATAATAACCTCAACCTCATCTTGCCGCCCACCTGAAGAGGAACCACGCGATGACGGCATATATCATGTTGGGGATCCAGACGGCAATGACGGGCGGCACGTTGCCGCTCACGGCAAAGACCACCGATATCTGCATGAACAAAATATAGGAGAAACTCAACAGAAGTCCCAGTCCCAGGTGAAATCCCAACCCCCCCTTGATCTTCCGGGAAGCCAGCGATACCCCGATGATGGTCAGAATGAATACCGAAAAAGGTCCGCTGATCCGCTTGTGCCGCTCAATGGCAAATTCCGTGGAATTCACCCCTCGAAGCTTCATACTCCGGATTTCACTCCTCAGCTGTTTAGTGGTCAGAGCCTCCATATCATCGCGTTCCACCTTGTAATCGACAGGCGTCATGTTCAGCGTGGTGTCAATGCGGTACCCCCGCGTGATCACCTCCTGGTCGCCGATAAACTGCCGCCTCCAGTAATTGTTGATGATCCACTGCCCGGAATCGGCATTCCAGCTGATGTTGTCGGCGGTGATCTTCTCTACGAGTTTCTGATCTTCGAATTTCTCCATGGTGAAACGGGTGCCGATGTTGCTGGAACTGAAGGTATACATATAGATGTATACCCCCGGCTCTATCTGGCGGTGGATGTGCCGCTCCATCTGATAGGTGTTTTGATTGATGTAATGGTTCCGGAATTCGATGCGTTCGCGATTGGCCGAGGGAATGACGAAATTCCCCAGAAACCAGGTGAAGAGGGCGATGACCGCCGCCGACGCCAGGTAAGGCCGCATCATCCGAGAATAGGACATCCCGCTGCTCAGAATCGCGATGATCTCGGTATTGTAAGCCATCTTGGAGGTGAAGTAAATCACCGCGATAAAGGTGAAGAGCGGACTGAAGAGGTTGGCGAAATAAGGGATGAAGTTCATGTAATATTGGAAGATAATATCATGGGTGGGGATATCCTTGGAAATGAACTCATCGAGGTTTTCCGAGATGTCGAAGACGGTGGCGATGCTGATGATCAGGGCGATAGAATAGAAAAAGGTCCCGAGGAACTTCCGGGAGATATAAAAATCGATGGTTTTGAAATACTTCGTCATATTACAGCCTCTGTTTCAGCCTGTGAATCATCTCCTCTTTCCAGCGGGGGAAGGTGCCGTCCAGGATCTGCTGCCGCGCTTCCCGTACCAACCGCATGTAAAAAGCCAGGTTGTGCTGGCTGGCAATCTGGGCGCCGAGCATCTCCCCCGATATCACCAGGTGGCGCAGGAAGGCCCGCGAGTAATGATGGTCGACAAAAGAGGTGCCGTTGACGTCGACGGGAGAGTGGTCGTTCATCCATTTGTTATTGCGGATGTTGATGATCCCCCTGCTGGTGAAAAGCATGCCGTTTCGGCCATTGCGGGTGGGCATCACGCAGTCGAACATGTCGATGCCGCGGTCGATGGCTTCCAGAATGTTGACGGGGGTACCGACCCCCATGAGGTAGCGCGGACGGTCGGCAGGGAGCCCGGCAGTGACCACTTCCAATATCTCGTACATCACCTGCTCGGGTTCCCCCACCGCCAGTCCGCCCACGGCATACCCGTCGGCACCGAACGAGGTGACATGTTTCACGGCTTCCCAGCGGAGATCGGGAAAGGTCGCCCCCTGCACGATCGGGAACAACGACTGCGGGTAGCCATATTCCGGGGAGGTTGCCGCAAATTGCCTGAAACAACGGTCAAGCCATCGCCGGGTGAGTTCCAGGGACTTCTGAGCATACTCGCGCGAGGCATCCCCGGGGGTACACTCATCGAAAGCCATGATGATGTCGGCCCCGATGATCCGCTGGGTGTCTATGACATTTTCGGGGGTGAAGAGGTGATATGACCCGTCGATGTGGGACTGGAACCTGACACCCTCCTCCGTAAGCTTACGGAGGTCACCCAGGGAAAAAACCTGAAAACCGCCACTGTCGGTAAGGATGGGGCCATCCCACCCGTTGAAGCCGTGCAGACCCCCGGCATCCCGCAGGACCTTCAGCCCGGGACGCAAATAGAGATGATAGGTGTTCCCGAGAATGATCTGAGCTCCGACATCCTCCTTCAGGTCCCGGATATGGATCCCCTTCACCGAGCCGGCAGTCCCCACGGGCATAAACACCGGCGTGAGAACCTCCCCGCGGGCGGTCTCCAGTTTTCCGGCCCTGGCCGCTGTTCCCGCACAGGCAGATGTCAGATCAAATCTCATTTATTGAAAAATAGAGGAAGCAAAGATAATTATTCTGCTAAATTTGCGGCTAAAACAGCATAATGCCTCAGGAACTGCTCTTTTTTTTTCAGAACGCAACGTGGACCGATTTTTTGCTGCCGGGATTGGCTGCCCTAACCTGGCTGCTCCTGCTGCTATACTCCCTTTTTAACTATTTCCGGCTGTCGGTATACAAAATACCACCCTCGGGCGGGGAATCCCTGCCGATTTCGGTGATCATGGTCGAACGGAACGAAGAGGAATTCCTGAGAAAAAATCTCCCGGGGTGGCTCTCCCTGGGGTATCCGGCATATGAACTCCTCGTGGTCGATGACTTCTCGCAGGACGATTCCCTTATCACATTGGGGGGGTTGAAGCTCCGCTATCCCTGGCTGAAAATGACCGGATTGAACCAGGAAACCCGTTATTCCCAGAAACTCTCCCGGAACCTGGCGTTGAAAGCTATCACTTCCGACCAGGCGGTCTTCGTCAATCCTTCGATGGAAATGCCTGACCACCACTGGCTGCCTGCCATTTCCTCCTCTTTCGGGAGGGGCAGGCAAATGACGGTAGGTTACACGGCCATCCTCCCGTCGCCCGGTTTTTACCATCGCCTCTACCGTGTGGAATCCTTTTTCCAGCAGACCGAGAGCATGGCCTGGTGCCTGAACGGTCTCCCCTTTGTGGCCAACGAGGAAAATATCGCCTTCAAAAAACAGGGGTATTTCGATATCAACGGTTTTGCCGGTTATATGCGCGAAGAATACCTCAACATGGAGATCATCTTTAACCGGATCATCCGGAGAAGAAAGACCAGCGTGCTTCCTGCCTCTAATCTTGTGCTGCGCAAGGAGTTCCATGCCGGAAAACGGGAATGGCGGGAACTCCTCCACCGCTCTTTCAGGCTGAAAAGTACCCTGGGATTCTTTAAAAGATCGGTGCTGGCATTCTTCGGGATGCTGAAAATGGCGCTTCTGCCGCTCTTTATCCTCTGCGTGGTGTTATATCCGGTATTGTGGATGCCCCTGCTGGCACTCCTTACCCTCCTCGGAATAATAATGGTCATTAGCATCCTGAGGTTGCAGAAACGACTCAACGAACCTAAAATTTTCATACCTTCGCTGATATACGGAATTATTGCCCCCTACATAAAAGTGGTGGTGCGGTGGGGCTTTAATTACAGGATGAGAAACAGGTAATGGTAGAACAGGGCGGACATCTTTCGGAAAAGGCAAGGCATGATTATGAGTTGGTACGGGCAGCGCTCGACGGCGATGAGAATGCATTTGCCAGGCTCCTGGGCCGTTACAAAGACGCCATCTTCTTCATGCTCCTGAAAATGGTGAACAACAAGAGCGATGCCGAGGACCTTACCCTCGAAGCTTTCGGCAAAGCTTTCAAAAACCTGCACCAGTATTCGCCAAATTATGCCTTCAGCACCTGGCTTTTTAAAATCGCTTCCAACAATTGCATTGACTTTCTCAGGAAAAGAAAGGGAAGTACTGTCACCTTGGAAACTACCATTGAAAACAACGATACGGAATTGCCCTCGAAATTGCGGTCCAAAGACCCTAATCCTGAGGAAAAACTGATCCGCAAGCAGAAGGCGATCCTGATGCGCAGGGTGGTCCGCAAGCTGAAACCCCGGTATCAAACCCTGGTGGAATACCGCTATTTCAGGGAATTATCGTATGAAGAGATCGCCAGGGAGCTGAAACTGCCCCTGGGTACCGTGAAAGCTCAGCTCTTCAGGGCCCGGGAGATGCTTTTCAAGTTGATAGAGACAACGGAAATGGGTGAAAGGGAGTGATGCCGTGGAACTGATCCTGAAATATTTTCCTTCCCTGACTCCCTTGCAACAGGAACGGTTCCGCAGGCTGGGACCTTTGTACAACTTCTGGAATGAACGCATCAACGTGCTCTCCCGGAAAGATATCGACGCCCTGTATGAGAGGCACATCCTCCACTCCCTGGCCATCGGCCGCATCATCAGCTTCCGCCCCGATACACGAATCCTTGATGTGGGAACGGGAGGAGGCTTTCCCGGTATCCCTCTGGCCATCCTCTTCCCGGAAGTGAATTTCCTGCTGGTAGATTCCATCGGCAAGAAAATCAGCGTGGTGGAAGCCATTGCTGCGGATTTGCACCTCGAAAATGTGAAAGCCTTGCAGATCCGTGCCGAGCAGATCAGGGAGAAATTTGACTTCGTGGCCAGCCGCGCGGTTACTGCCTTGCCCGTTCTATTGAAACTAGTCGCCAAAACCATTGCCCCCGGTGGACAGAATCCCCTTCCAAACGGAATCCTCTACCTCAAAGGAGGCGATTTCGACGATGAACTGAAAACCATCCGGCGAAAGTACGTTATCTATCACCTGACGGAAATTTTCGCAGAACCTTTCTTCGAAACCAAAAAATTGGTGTTTATACCCGCATAATGACTGAAACCCCACTGTTAACAACTATTCTGAAAAAAAAAGGGAGGAAGCTTTGTTTTTTTGAAACATTATTCAGAATTTAGTGTTTTGAATCGGTACGTTCTCTGAATCCGTTGATTTTACTGGGGTTTGGAATAACATCACATCGTAAATGATAACCCATCCTAAATAGTTATCAGAAGGTTCAATTTATTAACTTTTAACATTTAATTTCAAAGCGTATGAACAAAGCAGAATTGATTGATGCCATTGCTAAAAAAGCAGGGTTAACCAAAGTCGATGCAAAGAAAGGTCTTGATGCAACCATAGAAGCCGTTACCGATGCCCTCAAGGCTGGTGACAGGGTATCTCTTGTTGGATTTGGTTCCTTTGCTATTGCTGAACGTGGCGCCAGAACAGGGAGAAATCCCCAGACGGGTAAGGAAATTAAAATTGCGGCCAAGAAGGTCGTAAGGTTTAAACCCGGTGCTGATCTGTCAGCAAAAGTGTAATTGAGGCTCAAAAAAAAATGAAAGGGTGTCCGGTTCCGGGCACCCTTTTATATTCTGCAGGGCAGGGTTCGTACTATTATTTAAAGGAGTTGTAAAGATCTACGGAACTGATCATTTTCACACCCAGTTTCTCCCACTGTTCATAGGGCAGGGGAATGCGGGGCAATTCCTTGATTCCGTCACTTAAAACATATACCTGTTTTACTCTTTTGGCCAGTCCCTGCACGGCAAAATCGACGCATACGTTGGTGGAGACTCCGTAAACCACGACAATGTCGGGATTCAGTTCCGTGAGGAGGGGTATGGTGACGGGATTCCCAGCAAATACGTCAAAGGCATCCTTCCGGATCACAAAATTGCGGTACCGGGGAACGTCCACCTTGAGAGGCATGATGTCGTACGTGGTATCCCAGTTAAAGATCAGCGGATTGTCGGGTTCCGTCTCTTTGATGAATTCCGCTCCGCGGGTGCCGGCCAGACAATGAACGGGAAAGGAGCTGACCATGTCAGGATGCTCATTGATCTCGGCAGAATGGACGTAGTGGTAATCGGCTGTGTTGACCACTTTAATCTTAAGCCTCCGGGCGACTTTGGTGATCTCGGCCCATTTGGGTTTGAGCTTCTCGGCTCCTTTGATATACAGATTCCCTCCGGGCTCCACAAAATCTATTTGGGTGTCTACATTCCAGAAAAGCACTGCACTTCGCACCATGGTAAAAAGAAATTACAGGTTCCTCTCAGTATGCAAAAATAGAAAAAGGCTTTGGATATATCGCTTTCTTCGTTCCGAATGTCCCGAAATTTCCTGTCAGGATGCTCACTCCCCGTTTTCAGGGTGTGGAAATCAGGATCGTAGACAGGGTTCTCCGGGATGGGGGAGCTCTTCAGGCGGGCAATAACTCCGGGGGAGGGAAGGGTTTCATCCCGAGAACAGATGTTGAAACTCTCCGTCGCAGAGCGGAGGTGAATCCGATTCCGTAGAGAACTTCTTTAGTGTCTTGCTCGCTTACCCCGCCACAGAGCGGACGGGGATGCGCTCACCGGAATTCATCGGTTTCGTGGGGAATGGTGATTTTCAGCAGTGGATTTTTCCCCATGGCCCTCCGGATGGTTTCTATGGCGGGTTTGTTGCGGGCCCAGCTACGGCGGGCAATGCCGTTGCTGACATCCCAGAAGAGCATGCTTTTCAGGCGGCGGTCGCAAGCGGAGCTGCCGTCGAGGGTGAGCCCGAAACCGCCGTTGATGGCTTCTCCCCAGCCCGTACCTCCCCCGTTGTGAAGCGAAACCCAGGTGGCCCCCCGGAAGCTGTCACCGGCAAAATTCTGAACCGCCATGTCGGCGGTAAGCTGCGACCCGTCGTAGATGTTGGACGTTTCCCGCCACGGGGAGTCGGTACCCGACACATCGTGATGGTCGCGTCCCAGCACAATGGGCCCTGAAATGCGCCCTTCGCGAATGGCTTTGTTGAAGGCTCCGGCAATGGCCACCCTTCCCTCCGCATCGGCATATAGGATGCGTGCCTGGGAACCCACCACCAGGTTGTTCCTCCCGGCCTCCCTGATCCACTTCAGGTTGTCCTCCATCTGCCCCCTGATGGTGGCGGGCGAACTCTTCATCAACTCCTCCAGAACCTCTGCCGCCAGCTCGTCGGTGATCGCCAGATCGGCGGAATCTCCCGAGGTGCACACCCAGCGGAAGGGACCAAAGCCATAATCGAAAAAGAGAGGTCCCATGATGTCCTGAACATAGGAGGGATAGCGGTATTCCCCGGTACCGGCGAAGATGTCGGCATGGGCTCTTCCCGATTCGAGGAGAAAGGCGTTTCCATAATCCCAGAAATACATCCCTTTGGCAGTCAGTCTGTTGATGGCGGCCACCTGGCGCCGCAGGGATTCCTGTACCTTCCCGCGGAAACGTTCGGGATCACTGCTCATCATGAGGTTCGACTCCTCAAAGGTGAGTCCGGCAGGATAATAACCCCCCGCAAAGGGATTGTGAAGGGAAGTCTGGTCCGAGCCCAGGTCGATGGGGATCTCCCTGCGCGCCAGTTCTTCCCACAGGTCGACCACATTACCCTGGTAAGCCACTGAGAGGGCTTCTTTTTTCCCGGAAGCTTCCAGCATGCGGTCGATCACTTCCGGAAGGGAGTCATACACTTCGTCGACCCATCCCTGCTCCTTGCGGGTGCGGATGGCCTTGGGATTTATTTCCGCGGCCACGCATACCATGCCGGCGATCACGGCCGCCTTGGGCTGCGCCCCCGACATGCCCCCCAGTCCGGAGGTGACAAAGACCTTCCCCCGTGGGTCCCCCGCGCTATGGAGCCGTGCCGCATTCAGCAGGGTGATGGTGGTCCCGTGGACAATCCCCTGGGGACCTATGTACATATACGAGCCGGCGGTCATCTGTCCGTACTGGGTAACCCCCAGGGCGTTGAGCCGTTCGTACTCCTCCCTGGTCGAATAGTTGGGAATCATCATGCCGTTGGTAACCACCACACGGGGGGCTTCCGGGTGAGAGGGGAAGAGTCCCAGGGGATGCCCCGAATACATCACCAGGGTCTGCTCATCACTCATCTCCGAAAGGTATTGCATGGTGAGCAGGTACTGGGCCCAGTTCTGAAACACCGCCCCGTTTCCACCGTAAGTGATCAGCTCATGGGGGTGCTGCGCCACCGCCGGATCCAGGTTGTTCTGGATCATCAGCATGACGGATGCCGCCTGCGGCGACCGGGCGGGATAGGCAGAGAGGGGACGGGCCTTCATCTCATAGTCGGGCCTGAAACGGTACATGTAAATCCTGCCGTACAACTCCAACTCCTCCATAAATTCAGGAGCAAGCACCCGGTGAAAGTGCGGCGGAAAATAACGCAGGGCATTCCGTACTGCCAGCTTCTTTTCTTCCGCGGAAAGAACCTCCCTGCGCTTAGGTGCATGGTTCACCCCAGGATCATAGGGCTTCTTCCCGGGAAGAACGGCAGGAATCCCTTCCCAGATGGCCCCGGAAAATGACGGTTTTGTCATATCATAACGCTATTTGTCAGTCGAAAAATGTAATTTAGCGACAAATTATGGGGTTTCTCCGATAATTCCGATGACTTTTAACATTCATTAGTAAAATTTGCCTAAAAATCTAATCGTATGAAGAAAAGTTTGTTAATCATTACCGTCGTGGTGACCGGTTTTTTGTTTTCCGGATGCGGATACAATACCATGGTTTCCATGGATGAGGCGGTCTCTTCCGCCTGGGCCCAGGTGGAAAATGTATACCAGCGCCGTGCCGACCTGATCCCCAATCTCGTGGAAACGGTGAAGGGGTATGCAGAACACGAACAGGAGACCTTCACCCGGGTGATCGAAGCACGTGCGAAGGCTACCAGCATGACCGTCGATCCTGCCAATCTCACCCCTGAAGCATTGCAGCAATTTCAGGAAGCGCAGCAGGGACTCACTTCCGCCCTCAACCGCCTGATGGTTGTCGTGGAGCAATATCCCGACCTGAAGGCCAACCAGAATTTCCTGGACCTGCAGGCCCAACTCGAAGGGACGGAAAACAGGATCACCGTGGAACGGATGAAATTCAACGAAGCTACCCAGGGGTACAATGCCTATATCCGGCGGTTTCCGGAACTGATTATTGCCAAGATTTTCGGATTCAAGAGAAAGGCCTATTTCGAAGCCCAGCCGGGCGCCGAAAAAGCCCCGGAAGTCAAGTTCTGAAGCTGAAGTTGAGGTTAAGGTTGAGGTTGAGGTTAAGATTAAGATTAGTGGCAGGAATGCTTGACCTTTGAATCTTTGAGGTAGAGAATCGTCGCTGTGCTACGGCGGGTTGAGGTTGAAATTGTCGCCTCCGCTAAAGCTACAACGACAGAAGAAGGTTGAGGTTAAGGCTAAGGTTGAGATTAAAGGGAAAAACTGTGGGAGCCTTAAGGAGCCCGGAGGTATCCCATCCTCGTTGAGCAGGGGTGGCATTCCGTGAGGAACGAACGGAATGACGGGGTGGTGACCCGACAGGGCAATCCCTGGAGCCCCGCAGGGGTTGACAAACTTTATAAATATTTAAAAATGAACTTCTGGGAAGAATTTACCGAAGAAAAAAAGGCCGCTATCAAGCGGGCCATTGAGGTGGCGGAGATGCAGACCTCAGGCGAAATCAGGGTCCACATCGAAGACCACTGCAAGAAAAATGTCTTTGACCGTGCGGTCGACATTTTTGCCCGACTGAAGATGCACAAGACGGCATTACGCACTGGCATCCTTTTTTATACGGTGGTAGCTGACCGCAAGTTCGTGGTGATCGGCGATGCGGGTATCAACAGGGAGGTTCCTGAGGATTTCTGGAACCACATCCGGGAGAGGGTCCTTTCCTTTTTTAAGGAAGATCAGATCACCGAAGGTCTGATGGAGGGGATCCGGATGGCAGGGGAACAACTTGCGGCCTGTTTCCCCCGACAGGAAGGAGATGTGAATGAGTTGTCGAACGAAATATCATACGGGGAGACGGAATAGATAATGAACTACAAGTGGACACAATATCTTGTTTGGCTGGTGCTTCTGCTGCCCCTGGTCAACCTGGCCCAGATCCCCGAACGGCCTGTACCCCCCCGGCTGATGAACGACCTGGCGGGGATTCTGACGGCGCAGCAGGTTGAGGAACTTGAGAACCGTCTTGTGCAGTTCGACCGCGAGACCAGTACCCAGGTGGCGGTGGTCACTGTCTCTTCATTGGGGGGCTACGACCCTGCCGGCTTTGCCTTTAAAATCGGTGATTCCTGGGGCGTTGGCCGGGAGGGAAAGAACAACGGCGTGGTCGTTCTTGTAAAACCCAAAACCCCGGAAGAGCGCGGTCAGGTATACATCTCCGTGGGGTACGGCCTCGAAGGGGTCATCCCCGATGCTGTGGCTAACGGTAAGATCATCGACCAGGAGATGATCCCCCGGTTTATGGAAAATGACTACTATGGAGGCATTGTCAACGGTACCAACGTCATCATGGAACTGGCAAGGGGCGAATATACCGCGGACCAGTATGCCGGGGATGGCGGCGGCATGGTGGGAGCAGGCCTTATTTTCCTGGTGATCCTACTGTTCATCATATTCTCGATGATGAAAGGGGGTAAGAACAAAACTTACAATACCGGAACCCGGAATCTGCCACTCTGGATTCTGCTGGGGATGATGAATTCCGGGGAAAAGGGTGGTTCCTGGTCTGATTTCTCCGGTGGACGCGGCGGCTTTGGCGGAGGCTTCGGCGGCGGCGGAGGCGGCGGCTTCGGCGGTTTTGGCGGCGGAGGCTTTGGCGGAGGCGGCGCCGGGGGAAGCTGGTAGGAGAGGATTTCAGTACCTGCCACTGACCTTAACTTCAGGCTTAGCTTTAACATGCCGGAGCCCGGCGATGGCTCCGGGCTTCAACCTTTTTCGTTCATCGCGGCGGTGAGTTTTTTGACAATCCGGAATTGTTGGAAAAACTCCCTCGCAATGACGCGCAGTACCGTATAAACCGGCACGGCCAGGATCATGCCGGGCAATCCCGCCAGGCTTCCTCCGATGATGATGACAAAATAGATTTCCAGGGGGTGCGATTTCACACTCCGGGAGTAGATCACCGGGATCAGGATGTTGTTGTCGATGAAATTGGCTGCCAGAAACACCCCCAGGATTTTCAGGATGATCGGGAGAAGCAGGTCAAATCCTCCCGTGGCCAGGGTGGCCGTGATCCCCAGTACTGTCCCGATGATGGTGCCGATCACTGGACCCAGGTAAGGGATGATGTTCATGATGGCGCCGAAGAATCCGATTAGCAGGGCGTTTTTAATCCCGAAAATCCACAGTCCCAGGGTAATCAGCAGCATCACCCCGAGGATTTCCCCCAGGATGCCCACAAAATAACGCATTAGCAGGTTCTTGGAGTCCGCCACTACCTTCAGGGTGGCGTCGTGGTGTTTTTCAGGTACCAGCAGGAGCAGCCCGTTTTCAAACATATTTTCATCCTTCAGGAAGAAAAAGGCGATAAAAAAGACCGAGAAGAGACCGATAAAGGTATTTCCTGCCACGCTGAAGAATTTGTTGACGATATGGGAAACGCTTCCCAGGTTCACCAGCTCTTTGGCTTTTCCCACAAGGAAGTCCTGCATGGATTGTCCTTCGGGAATGGCTCCCAGCAGGTGGAGTTTCTCGTCGATCCACTGCAGGGGACCCTGGAGGTTGGCTGCCAACTGGTTGACGTCAATCCGTGCAATGGTGTTGGCCTGGCTGACGATCAACGGCACGAAAATGGACACCAGTCCGGCCATGATGACCAGAATGGCCAACAAGGCCAACAGGGCGCTCACGGCATGCGGCATCCTCACCTTTCTGAAGTGTAGGGAATCGAAAAACCGGACCAGTGGCTGGCCCACAAATGACAGGACTGCAGCAACCAGAATCCACACGATCATGTAAGAAAAACGCCAGACCAAGTAGCCAAAGGCGGCCAGGGCCACGACATACCCCACATATTTGAGGATTTTTTTCATGCTTTCCTGTTATACTGAAGGCAAAACCCAGGGTTTCCGGTAGTGGGCATTCACCAGGTAATTTGCTTTTCTGTCCTTGATGAACTCTTGCTTGTCATGGTCCCAGAAAACCTTGCGTCCCAGGCGCCATGAGATGTTTCCCAGGTGGGCGATGCGGGCGATGTGGGCGCCGGTTTCGATATCACAGGCAGGTTTTTCCCGACTTTTCATACAGTCCAGGAAATTTTTGACATGCAGTTCAAGGCCTTTACCCGTCGACTTCCGGAGGGGAACTTTCACAAAATCCTTGTTGGCGCTGACGCTGCTGGTTTCGGGGAGCACTTCCCATCCCGACCGGTCGATCACCAGGGTTCCGTACTCCCCGATGAAGGCGACGCCGTGTCCGCGCCCGTAATTGGCGCCGTAAATGCCGATGGTGTGATCCCACAGGAGTCCGAAATCGCCGAAGTCATACATGGCCATCAGCGTGTCGGGGGTTTCCATGTCGTCATCGGGATAGGCATATTTCCCGCCCGTGGCCATCACCGACTTCGGAACATACCGGTTCATTCCGAAGAGGGCATAGTCAAGGAGGTGAACGCCCCAGTCGGTCATCAACCCCCCGGCATAATCCCAGTACCAGCGGAAGGTGAAGTGGAACCTGTTCCTGTTGAAGGGGCGTTTGGGTGCCGGTCCCAGCCACATGTCGTAGTCGACACCCGCGGGTACCTGTTCATCGGGAAGAACCGGGATGGATCCTTTCCAGCCAACATAGGACCAGGCACGGACCGACCGGACACGCCCCAGGGTGCCGCCGTGCACATAGTCCACGGCTTCTTTCCAATGCGGATCGCTCCGCTGCCACTGGTTTACCTGGACCACACGGTTGTATCGCTGCGTGGCCCTTACCATCACATTGCACTCCTCAATGGTGTTGGCAAGCGGCTTCTCGCAAAAAACATCCTTCCCCGCCTGACAGGCATACACCATCGGAATGCAATGCCAATGGTCGGGAGTGGCCACAATGACAGCATCTATATCCTTCATTTCCAGTAATTTCCTGAAATCACCATACATTTTGGGTTTGTACCCGGCCAGCTTCTCAACATCGACAGCCCGTTCCTCCAGCACATTCCGGTCCACGTCGCAAAGGGCGGCGCAAACCACCCCCGGTTGCCCGAGAAATGCCCTCAGATTGCTCCATCCCTGGCCTTTGCACCCGATCAGCCCTACCGTAATCCTGTCATTGGCCGATACCGTGCCGCCTCTCATAATGATGGGAAATGCCGCAATCCCGGCCGTCGCAAACGCTGCATTCCTGATAAAACTTCTTCTGTCACTCATGATTCCTGATTTTATTCAATTTTTCACTTAAATCTCCCCAAAAATAAAAAAAATAGACGATTACACAGGAAATTCCGGGGTTTGTTCCACGCATTACGCAAACGACAAAATATATTTTTACCCATTTCGTTTTACCGATAAATTCTGAAATACATGGATACTTCCCCGCTGTTGTCACGTAATCACTGGAAAACTGTGAAAGAGAGCCGTTATGAGGTGGCTCTCCTCCCCTGGGGTGCCACGGAAGCTCACAATTACCACCTGCCTTATGGCACCGATATCTTTGAGGCGGAACTCCTGGCCCGGGAATCGGCAAAAATAGCCCGTGAAAAAACTCCAGGCATCGTGGTGCTTCCCCCCATCCCTTTTGGCGTCAATACCGGACAGCATGACATCCCACTCGACATCAACCTTAATCCCAGCACCCAGATGAGGATACTGGACGATGTCATTGCCAGCCTGCTGCGCTCGGGAATTTATAAGCTGGTGGTTTTCAACAGTCACGGCGGAAATGACTTCCGTCCCATGCTCCGTGAACTTGGATTGAAATATCAGGAGATGTGGCTTTTCCAGGCCAATTTTTACCAGATTCCCCTGCCGGAAAAGCTCTTTGAGGAACCTGACGACCATGCCGGGGAAATGGAAACCAGTCTGATGCTTTATCTTCTGCCGGAATTGGTACTTCCTCTCGAAGAGGCGGGGGATGGTGCGGCCAAAACCATCAATATCGGGGCATGCCGCAAGAAGTGGGCCTGGACGGAGAGGGAGTGGAGCAAAGTCACCCACGATACCGGGGTAGGGAATCCCCGCAAGGCCACCCGGGAAAAGGGAGAGAAATATTTCCGCCATGTGACGGAGGAAATTGCCGGCATGCTGGTGGAGGTGGCCCGCATCAACAGGGAGGAAGCCTACAGTTGACGACACACCTCCTCCGGTGGCGGGCCGGTGAATTCCCCCCCAGACTTTCACCCGTTGCGGAAGCCGGTTTCTTTGCGGTGTGTGACGACAGGGAAGCCGGGAAATCTATCGGAACCTCCCCTTCGCGTGAGCCCGGATGTAAAAGCGGCATTTTTTTTGAAAAGGTTTTTAAAAACGTTCATAAAAATGGTGAAAAGAGCAATTCAGGCAATCTTTCTTTTTTTTGCAGGAAAAGCGATGGTGACAGCCATGCCGTTGTCTGCCGGGCCTTTCCCTGACCCACTTTTGCCTGCTGCACCTTATGAGGCTGTCCTCCCGGCATTCGGTGTCATAACGCCGGCGGCGGCAGCCACTCCCGATGCGTCTCTTGCGGCGGGCAACCGCTGGGACCGCGGGATTCTGGATACGGCTGCCGGGGTCGATTATCTGTCTGCCACCGAGAAGGCGGTGGTTTATGAGATCAACAAGCTGCGCTCCAATCCCCCAGCCTATGCCGAGGAGTACCTGGTCCCGCTTCTGAACAAGTACCAGGGAAAGAAGCTGATGATTCCGGGAGGAGTTCCCATCCTTACCAAAGAGGGTATTCTCCCGCTCCGGGATGCAATCCGCGAATTGAAGTCTGCAGCGGCAGTACCTTTGCTCACTCCCGACCACCGGTTAACCCGGTCGGCGCGGGATCATCAGGCCGATCAATCGGCTACTGGGCGGACCGGTCATATCGGGTCGGACGGGTCGGCCATCAAGGAGCGGGTGATGCGTTACGGCAAACCGGAAGTAGGGCTGGCTCAAAATATCTTTTATGGGGATCCTGACCCCTTTCTGGCAGTGCTTTTCCTGATCATTGACGATGGTGTTCCCGGCCGGGGGCACCGGAAAATTTTCCTGGACGAGAAGTACAAGCTGGTGGGGATCGCCACGGGAAAACACCCCAAATGGGGCCATCTGTTTGTGATGGACTTTGCCCATGCCTTCGCCTCCGAATAAGGCGCATGAAATCCAAAACCCGGAAACCGTCACCCGGAGGTGACGGCTCCGGGCCAACCACCAT
Organism: Prolixibacteraceae bacterium UBA1413; assembly: GCA_002304925.1. GTDB lineage: Bacteria > Bacteroidota > Bacteroidia > Bacteroidales > Prolixibacteraceae > UBA1413. The sequence goes on along the minus strand of DBPT01000028.1, from coordinate 58,230 downwards.
AAGAACTGAATAAAGAACGCAACCCGGGTGACAGGGTCACCCGTGAAATGATTCCGGGTACCAAGACCCGCCAGGGAACATGTAAAGGTTTGTAAATCAACGGCAATACTGCCAAAAGAGTGGTTATTCGTTTTTCTGCCGGTTCTTATTGTCCAGCATCATCAGGGAATTGACCACAATCTCGGTGACATAGTGGGAATCCCCGTTTTTGTCCTCATAGGAACGGTTGGTGATTTTGCCTTCAATGGCTACTTCCGACCCTTTCTGCAGATATTTCTCAGCCACCCCAGCCGTTTGACCATACGCGACCAGTTTGTGCCACGTGGTCTCTGACTTGCGGTTTCCCGCCGCATCCACGTAACTCTCATTCGTGGCTAATGAGAAATTGGCCACCTTCCTGCCACTCTCGAAAATATGAATTTTCGGGGTGTCACCTAAATGACCGATCAACCTGACACTGTTTCGCAAAGCATTCATAGTTCCTCCGTATTTAAAGGTTTTGAAAAGGGATCTGTATCACCAGTAAATTTAAGGTAAACGAAAACCATTTGCCGGTATTTAACCATTTAAATCCATTTGTCCCCGGAAATAACCATTTGTAAGCAATTGGAATTGAACATCGGAAATCCCGGCAAAAACGGTTATTCACATTTGAATCTGAAACTTTTCCGGAGCTTGTTGATAAAAAACTGTAACACAATATGTAAAAATCCATATTTTTGTTAATGATTGCAAATTCCAGCAAATTCCATTACAAACCAAACCGGAGGTATTATGAAAAGAGAATTTTTGATAACCCTCTTTTTTGCACTGGTTTATTCCCTTCCATCCCATGGGCAGATCCAGGGAATCAAAGTCTCAGCCGAAGGAAATAAATCAGCAATCTGTCTCGGAGAATCCATTCAACTCAACGTGGTGCCTTCCAGTTACGGGCCTGTTTTTGTCATTCCGGTCTTTAGATGGGAACCGGCGAACATGGTGGACAATCCTGCTGCTGCCGGCGTCATTGCAACCCCGATGGAAACAACCCTGTTCAGGATTACCGTCACCGACCCCGTTTTTAACCTGGTGTACTCCGACAGCATCCTGATCATCGTATCGCCCCCCCCGGTCATAAATGCCGGCCTCGATGATTCACTCTGCGTCAATGATCCTTATGCATTGAAGCCCCTGTCCTATAAAAATGCCACCTATCAGTGGGCGCACAACGGCAAGGGCACCTTCCGGTTTGACACAACCCGGCAGGATCCTTATTACTTCCCCACCTATGTGCCGGCACCCGGAGAAAGCGGTACCATCCTGTTCATCTTCACGGGCCAGGGTCTCCAGGGATGCACCTCCGTTTCCGACACCATGAAACTCAACTATTTCGAACGCCCCTATGTTGAAATCCATACCCCCGATGATTCCATCTGCAGTGTTGAGCCATTCTCCCTCGAAGCTTCCACAAATGCCCCTCATTTCCGGTGGAGACATACCGGTAGCGGAACCTTTGTCAACGAAAAAACCTTGCAACCCGTTTACATTCCCGATAAGTACGATCACGGCACCCTCCTTATAATCCTCGACGCAATGGGAGACGGCTGCGTCAACTCTGATACGGTTTCCCTCACCATCAACCCCATCCGGGTATCCCCGATCCCTGACCAGGAGGTGTGCCGGGGAACCCCTACCAGGATATTCGCCGAGTGCGATGACAGCCACAGCTACCTCTGGTCAAACGGAGCCACCTCCTGTTATACCGATTTTATCGCCTTCCGCGATACCTCCTTTCATGTGGTCATCACCAACAACCTGGGATGTTTTTACCGCGATACCGTCAGGGTAAAGGTAAATCCGGTTCCTTCAAATCTGTTGATCACTAACGACTACCAGAATTTCAGGGTGATCGTCACTCCCACGGGTTACGTGAAATATACTTTCTACAACGTCGACGGCATCCTGCAGGAAGGCCCTTCAAACAGCTTTGACTACCGGGATGCAGTCGGCACGGATACCATTCTGGTGTTGGTGACCAATGAGTTCGGATGTACCAATTTCATTGACATCGACAAGACCAAAACGGAAATCCTGCCCGCCCCAGTCAAGGTCAACGCCTTTTCTCCCAACGGGGACGGCATCAACGACCGCCTGCTCCCTTACCGGAATATCACTGTCTTTGACCGCACCGGCAAAATCCTCTACAAAGGATGGGATGGCTGGGACGGAACCCTGAACGGAAAAGAAATGCCCGTCGGAACCTATTTTTATGTGGTCATGGACAGTGACAACACCGTCTTTTACAAAGGACCTGTAACATTATTGCGATAATCCACAACTGACCGGACGATGAAAAATCTGAATCTTTATGCAATTCTCCTTGTCATCCTGTTCTGGGATGTTCCTGCTGCAGCGCAGAAAAACCTGATCAGCAGGGGAGACCGGCAGGCGGAGCTGAAAAATTACGCCGGTGCAATTTATTTGTATGAAAATGCATACGAAAAGAATCCCGAAAGCAGGGAACTGATTGAAAAACTGGCCACATCTTACCGTTTGACCAACCAATATGCCAAAGCGCTCGACTTTTACGGATTGTTAATGGCCCGGGGCAACACCGGAAAGGAAGACGCGATACATTATGCCGATTTGCTTTTGCGAAACGGCAACATCGGCTCAGCGCGTGAAGAACTGGAGAAGTTACTGAAGCAGTATCCCGGGGATGAAGGGATCGTCCTACTGATGAAAAACTGTGATTTTGCCGATGCCCAGATGGCGTCACTGTCGGTTAAAAAAAGGAGGATCGTCCATCAGGAAAGGATCAACTCCTCTTCAAACGAGTTCGGGATCTCCTTTTTCGGCGGAAATCTGATCTTCTCTTCCGACAGAAGCCGGGAAGAAATGGATCTGGCCGATATTGAGAACCGGCAGTTCACCGATTTATACACCGCCCGCTTTGACACCATCACCGGCATGTTTGACGACCCCCTCCTTCTGAAGGGGGAGATCAATACACTGTATAACGACGGAACATTCACCACCTCTCAGGCAAATCCAGGTGTTGCCTACGTCACCCAATGCCGTAAAAAGCCGGAGACCTGCGCCATCTACAGGGCTCTTTTGGAAAAAGAGAAGTGGGTAAACCTGAAGGAGGTTTCCATAGGCAAGACGGAATACAATTACGGGCATCCTGCTTTGACCGCTGACGGCAAGACCGTTTATTTCTCTTCCGACATGCCGGGAGGAAAGGGAGGCAAGGATATCTGGCGGGCCAAAGTTGATGCCGGAGGCCGGTTTTACGACATCAGAAACCTGGGGGAGAGCGTCAATACCGCAGGGGATGAAATGTTCCCCTATGCCATCGGTGACTCCATCCTCCTGTTTGCTTCAAATGGCCGTGTCGGCATGGGTGGACTTGACATCTACAAGGTGTTCATCAGGGACGGGATCTATGAGGAAGCGATCAATGTGGGAGCCCCCGTCAATTCCAATGCCGACGACTTCAGCGTAATCGTCAACAAGGATCTTAGGGGCGGCTATTTTTGCTCCAACCGGGAAAACCTGACCGGGGGGGATGACATCTTCTCGTTTTATCACAGCATCATCCTTCCCGATATCAAAGGTTTTGTCAAAGAACTGTCGACCAAGGAGCCCCTGTCTGACGTCAGTGTTACCCTCAAAACGCCCGGAGAAGAGCCGCGGCGCGAAATCACCGATCCTTCAGGATTCTTCGAACTGGTCGCTTCCGCGCACCAGACCTGCGGCAAGGCCCATGAACTGGAATTCCGTCTTGAGAATTACAGGCTGAAAACAATAGAAATTCCCTGTTTCTCAGAAGACACCCTGATCATCTACCTCCAGAAGGAGATCAAACCACTCGCTACCCACACCATCCGCGGAAACGTATACGACCTGAAAACCCGTCTCCCCATCGAAGGGGCCTCCGTCAATGCCTGGGGGGTGAAGGGGTATTACAAGGATACCCTGACAGATCAGCAGGGCAGGTTTGTCTTTGAAAAGGTTCCTTCAAATGACCTCATCACCCTGACGGTAAGTAAAAAACATTACTATACCGACTCCAGGCTGCTGGAAACCCCTTCGGGAGAAGTGCCGGTCACCATGTCGACAGAAACAGGATATGACACGGATTTCAATTTACGCGCAGTGAGCGATACCATAACGGTGCCTGATATTTTTTATGATTTTGACAAATCCAATATCCGGGCCGATGCCGTACCTACCTTAAATGCCGTCGTCAAGCTCTTCAGTCTGAATCCCCTGTTCATCCTGGAAATGGGATCGCATACCGATGAAAGGGGTACGGATGCCTATAACAAGGGATTATCGGAGCGGCGCGGCCGGAGCGTTCAGGATTATCTGATCAACCGCGGGGTGAACCCCAGGCAGATTGTCTCCAGGGCATACGGAGAACAGGTTCCGGTGGTGAAGGATGCCCGCACTGAAGCGGATCATCAGCGCAACAGGCGGACCACCTTCATGCTGATAGGCTATCTGGAAGGCGAACCTTATATCCCGGGCGGGTCGGCTCTCAGGGCCCTGTCAACCCATGCGGTTGCCGCCACCCGTACCACCGTCACCGATCTTTCGGATGCCCTGGGCGTGCAGGTGCAGCATCCCGGTGATGCCACGAAAAAATTTGATTTTGAAGAGAAAGGGGTGTTTCATATTGACGAAAAGGGCGAAATCATTCCCCATCCTGCGGAAGAACCACCTGCAATTCCCGTCCGGGACCCGAAAAGTGAGGAAAATAACTTCGGCGTCCAGATAGCTGCAGGAATGCAGCTCGTCGAGCCTGCCGTGCAATTTACCGGGATTTCGGACATCATCGCCCGGTATGGCATCCACCACAGGTTCATCAAGGGCCTTTACAAATATCATATCGGCAGTTTCGCTACACGTGCCGAAGCCGAAAATGTGATGAAGCTGCTGAAAAACCGAGGATACAGGGATTGCTTTGTGGTTGATCTGAAACAATAAGGGCGTGACAAGGTTAAGAATTATCAATATGAAAAAGATTGCTTTTGCCATCCTGTGCCTGTGTCAGTTGCTTTCCGCAGCCGGACAGGATCTCAATATTAACCATTATCCGTTTTACCGTGACGGTTTAAACCCGGGATCGTTTATCCAGTCACCCGACGTAAACCTGTTTCTGCTATACAATCGTGAATTCATGGGCTTTGCCCAGGAGCCCAACATGCAGGTGTTTGACATGAGCGTCAACCTGAACGGAAATAAACTGGGACTGATGGTGCTCAACGACATGATCGGATTTGACATAACCCAGAATGTCAAACTCAGGTATGCGCGTCGGTTTCTCCTGTCGGAAAAAACCTTTTTTTCATTGGGGTTAGGCTCAGGAGCAATCCACAGAAACCTCCGGGCGACGAAAATGTCGTTCGAGGAGGAGGGGGACCCGATGAGCCTGCAGGATTATGCACATACCGTGCTCGATTTCGATTTCGGGGCTGAATTCCACTTCAGCCAGCTCGTCCTCGGAATGTCGGTCAACCATCTTGGAAAGCCATTGACCCGGTTTGAAGAAACCAGCCCTGTGCCGCACTATTATGCATACGGCCAGTATACCTTTTTTTCGCGGAGCCTTCTGCGATTTAAACCCAATGTTCTGTTCCGCTATTGGAGGGATACTTACTGGGTGGAAGCCGGAGTCCTGGCATTTTACAAAGATCATTTCTGGCTGGGTAGTTCCTATACGAATAATCACGACCTTACCTTCATGGCCGGGTTCAGGCTGGTCAGGAACTTACATCTGGGATACGCATTCAAATCAAGTATGAGTGCGGAGATCCTGAAACCCTGGAGCACCAATTCACATGAAATTTTTCTGAATTTCGGGTTCAGCGGCAACAACCGATTCCCCAATTCCGTCAGGAACATGTTCTCCGATTAATAACGGGTACGTATATTTAATGTTAAAAGTGAGAATTTATAACTTCCAGAAACGGAAAGTAAGGAATTTATAACTATTATTGCATTATTGACTGCAAATTATGAATGTATTTTATTCGCATCACAGACATCATTGGATTAACCTACCCGGTGGCAGGCCATAGGTGTATTGTCAATATTCATAGTCAGATAACCCTGAAGGCTTACCACAAACGGTAGGCTTTTTTTATTTAACGCTATGCAGGAAAAACTGAGAATTGCGATCCAGGCCAAGGGGCGGCTGAATGAAGGGTCGTTGAAACTGATAGAAGAAGCCGGCATCAAACTGGTGATAGGCAGGCGTAACCTGGTATCCCCGGCCATGAATTTCCCTGTGGAAGTACTCTATCTCCGTGATGACGACATTCCCCAGACCGTTGCCTGCGGGGCGGCCGATGCAGGCATTGTGGGGGAGAACGAGGTCCTCGAACGGAGGGAGAACGTAACCATCGTAAAACGGTTGGGATTCAGCAAGTGCCGACTCTCCCTGGCGATTCCCAAACAGGTCGACTATCCCGGGATATCGTGGTTCACGGGTAAGAAGATCGCCACCTCTTATCCGCAGATCCTTGCCTCCTGGCTTAAAGAGAAAGGCATAACCTCTGAAATCCATGTAATCAACGGCTCGGTGGAGATCTCCCCGGGGATTGGGCTTTCCGACGCCATCTTTGACATTGTGAGTTCCGGTTCCACGCTGGTAAGCAACCGTCTCAAAGAGGTGGAAGTGGTGGTGGCTTCCGAGGCAGTGCTGGTGGCCCATCCGGCGATTTCAGAAATCCAAAGGGCCGTTCTGGAGGAATTTATCTTCCGCCTGGAATCGGTGCAGCGTGCCGAAGGGAAAAAATACATCCTCCTCAACGCTCCCAATGAGAAGATCCCCGATATTACGGCCATCCTCCCGGGCATGAAAAGTCCGACCGTGATGCCCCTGGCTGAGAGCGGGTGGAGTTCCGTCCATTCGGTGATCAGTGAGGATGATTTCTGGGAGGTGATCGGGCGGCTCAAAAAAGCCGGAGCCGAAGGGATCCTGGTGGTTCCCATTGAGAAGATGATATTCTGAAATTTAAAATCGTTACTGATGAAGACATGGATCAATCCTGCTCCCGGACTGTGGCCTGAGATTCTGGAAAGGCCGCTTGCCGACTATTCGGCGCTCACCTCCGGGGTGAGCAGTCTGCTCAACGCCATCCGGCAGAGGGGAGAGGAAGCCCTCCGGGAGCTGACGCTTCGTTTTGACGGGACGGAGATCTGGCAGTGGGAAGTCACTGCCGCGGAACTGGAAGAGGCGGAAGCCCTTCTGGACCCGGCTCTGAAAGAGGCGATCGGGCAGGCGGCTGCCAACATCGGAAAGTTTCACGGGCAGCAGCTTCAGCCGTTCCGGAAGATGGAGACGATGCCGGGGGTGTGGTGCTGGCAAAAGGCGGTTCCCATCGAGCGGATCGGCCTGTATATCCCCGGGGGGAGTGCCCCTCTCTTTTCCACGGTGCTGATGCTGGCAGTCCCGGCACGGCTGGCAGGATGCTGTGAGGTCATCCTCTGCACGCCCCCTGCCAAAGATGGCTCCATCCATCCTGCTATCCTCTATGCGGCAAAACATGCCGGCGTAACACGCATTTTCAGGCTGGGGGGCGTTCAGGCAATCGGCGCCATGGCCTATGGTGTGGTAACTCCCAAGGTGGATAAAATATTCGGTCCGGGAAACCAGTACGTGATGGCGGCAAAACAACTGGTCAGCCTTTCCGAGGTGGCCATCGACCTGCCTGCCGGCCCTTCCGAAGTGGCCATCGTCGCCGACGATACCTCAAACCCGGAATTCGTCGCCGCCGATTTGCTCTCCCAGGCCGAACACGGTCCCGACAGCCAGGTGCTTCTGGTGATCAGAGGAGATGCGCTCCTTCCGGAAATAGAAAGGGAACTGGAAAAACAGCTCGGCAGCCTCCCCCGGAAGACCATTGCCGCCAGAGCCCTCGAAAACAGCAGAATCGTGGTTTTTGACGACGATGACCCGATGGTGGAACTGATCAACAGCTATGCTCCGGAACACCTCATCATCTGCACCACCAACTACAGCGCCCTGGCCGTCCGCATCACCAACGCAGGATCGGTATTCCTGGGGAACTACACCCCCGAAAGCGCTGGTGACTATGCCTCAGGACCCAACCATACCCTGCCCACAAACGGCTGGGCACGCACCTGCAGCGGCGTCAACATGGATAGCTTCGTGAAAAAAATTACCTTCCAGGAAATCACCATGACAGGATTGAAAAACCTGGGACCGGTGATCGAAACCATGGCTTCCGCCGAAAAACTGGAAGCCCATAAAAATGCCGTATCCATCCGGCTGAAACAACTCGATCCTTATGTCCGCTGAAATGAAACTCACTAACTGGGTAAGAGCTTCTATCCTGCGGCTGAAACCCTATTCTTCGGCCCGCGATGAATATTCAGGGGACGCCCTGGTGTTCCTCGATGCCAACGAGAACCCCTTCGACTCGCCCTATAACCGCTATCCCGATCCCCTCCAGCGGAAACTCAAGGAAAGGATCGTCGTTCTCAAACAGGTTTCTCCGGAAGCCATCTTCCTGGGAAATGGCAGCGATGAACCCATCGATCTGCTGATCAGGGCCTTCTGCGAACCCGCGATTCACAATGTGCTGCGCATGGATCCCACCTACGGGATGTATGAGGTGGCCGCGGGGGTGAACAATGTGGGGGTGATCCGCGTGCCCCTGACCGGAGACTATCAGCTCAAGGCTTCCCGCCTCCTGGCAGCTGTTACCCCCGAAACCCGGATGATCTTCCTCTGCTCTCCGAACAACCCGACAGGAAACGCCCTTGATCCCGGGGAGATCGTGAAAGTCATCCGCGGCTTTCCTGGTCCCGTGGTGCTCGATGAAGCCTACATCGACTTTGCCCCGGGACGCTCTTTTCTTCCCCGCCTAGCTGAATTTCCTAACCTGGTGATCCTGCAGACCTTCTCCAAAGCCTGGGGAATGGCGGGGATCAGGCTGGGGATGGCCTTTGCCGACCCGGAAATCATCGCCGTCCTCACCAAAATCAAATATCCCTATAACGTTAACATTCTGACCCAGCAGGCTGCCCTTGCCCAGCTCGCCAACCCGCAGGAAAAGGAAGAATGGGTGGCAGCCCTTCTCAAAGAACGTAAAAAACTGGCGACAGCACTGTCTCAGCTTCCGCAGGTGGAAAAGGTATGGCCATCCGATGCCAACTTCCTGCTGGTGAAAGTCAAAAACGCACGGAAGGTTTATGAATTCCTAGTGCGGCAGGGAATTGTGGTGCGAGACCGCTCCGGGGTGACGCTCTGCGGAGAATCCCTACGGATCTCGGTGGGGAAAGCTGAGGAAAATGAATTGGTGATTGAAAAATTACAACAATATTCAATGTAATATCCAATAATGAAAAAGGTGCTATTCCTCGACCGCGACGGCACGCTGATCGTAGAGCCGCCGTGGGATTTCCAGGTGGACACCCTGGAAAAACTGGAATTTGTCCCCGGGGTGATACGCAACCTCCGGATGATCAGGGACAAACTCCCCTTTGAACTGGTGATGGTCTCCAATCAGGACGGACTGGGCACCCCGGGCTATCCGCAGGAGGATTTTGACCTGGTCCAAGGAAAAATTCTCAAAACCCTCGAAAATGAAGGCGTCGTATTCGACGATATCCTGATCGACAGCACCTTCCCCGAGGAGAATGCCCCGACACGGAAACCCGGTACCGCGATGATGGGACAATATATGAAAGGGAATCATGACCTGGCAGGAAGTTTTGTTATCGGCGATCGGTTGACCGACCTAATGCTGGCTGCCAACCTTGGGGCGAAGTGCATCCTGTACACAGCTTCCCTCTCACGGGAGGAGGTGGAAGCCGAAGGCCTCTCCGGCAGTTGCGCCCTGATCACCACCAGTTGGGATGAAATATACGCATTTCTGGCGATGCCTGCACGGTCGGTTACGGTGGAAAGGAAAACCCGGGAAACCGATATCAGGGTGGAACTTTCTCTGGACGGTACCGGAAAAACCGATATCTCTACCGGATTGGGATTCCTGGATCATATGCTGGAACAGATCGGCCGTCATGCGGGGTGCGATCTGACGGTGAAGGCAAAGGGGGACCTGCATGTTGACGAACACCATACGGTCGAGGATACCGCCCTGGCCCTCGGGGAAGCCTTCGGAAAAGCCCTGAGAGACAAGGCAGGCATGGAAAGGTATGGGTTTGTCCTGCCGATGGACGACTCCCTGGCTACAGTGGCCCTTGATTTCGGCGGCCGTCCCTGGCTGGTGTGGAAAGCGCACTTCCGCAGGGAAAAAGTGGGAGACCTCCCCACGGAATTAATCTTTCACTTTTTCAAATCATTCGCCGACACGGCCCGCTGCAACCTTTACATGGAGGTGACGGGAGATAATGACCATCACCAGATAGAAGCCCTTTTCAAGGGATTCGCCCGAGCCGTCAGGATGGCTCTCCGCCGCGACCCCTTCAACTTTGAACTCCCCTCCACAAAAGGGACGCTGTGATGAAAGCCCGGGCAGATTAAGGTTAAGAGTGAGATTAAGGCTAAGGTTGAGGCTAAGGAAGCGACGGGACTGCACCTTGTGGCAAAGGAAAAAATCGTATTTTCGCAAGCGGTTTATTACCATTTGCAACGGAAAATACCGGTGTCCAAATACCGGATCGTGGTATTTAATGAGTTGTAAATGAGGAATAAATGATTAGAAAATTAACCGTAAAAGAGAATATGAAGAGGACTGGTTTCTATTGCGGATTGCTGGTTTTACTGAGCCTGGCGGCCGGAGCAGCTTGCGGACAGAACATTCCCCTGATGGAAGTGCCGGCTGATTATGGCTATATTGTGAAGCCTGGACAGGTGGCACCTGATTTTACCATGATGCTCACGGGTGGAAAAAGAGTGAAGATGTCAGACCTTCGGGGAAAGGTGGTGATGCTGCAGTTCACCGCCAGCTGGTGCGGGGTGTGCCGTAAAGAGATGCCCTACATTGAGCGGGAAATCTGGAAGAAGTACAAAAACAATCCCGGATTTGCCCTCTACGGAATCGACATGGATGAGCCCCTGGATAAAGTGGTTAAATTCGGAAAGGAGGTGGGAATTACCTATCCGTTGGCCCTCGACCCGGACGCTGCGATTTTTTACCTTTTTGCACAGAAAGGGGCCGGCGTCACCCGCAATGTCATCATCGACAAAAACGGAAAAATCGTATTCCTTACCCGCCTTTTCAAGGAGGAGGAGTTCAACCGGATGAAACAGGTCATCGCCCTCCTTTTGGACGATTAGAGGATCAGATGTCAGAGGATCCGAATCAATCAACGATCTTACCCTCAACCTCAACATTAACCATAACAGATGATTTGGCCATTAATCTCAACCTCAATCTCAACCTTATCTACATGGATGTCGTAATTGTAAAATACAACGCTGGCAACATTGAGTCGGTTCGCAATGCACTCCTCCGGCAGGGCATCCGGGCGGAGATCTCCGGTGATGCCGCACGCATCAGGGCGGCTGACAAAGTGATCTTTCCCGGGGTGGGGGAGGCAACTACCACCATGAGGTACCTGAAAGCACACGGACTGGATGAGGTGATCCGTTCCCTTAAACAACCCGTATTGGGGATTTGCCTGGGACTGCAGTTGATGTGCTCCTTCACGGAAGAGGGGAATACCGCTTGTCTGGGGATTTTTGATGTGGCGGTGAAACGGTTTCTTCCGGAACCCGGGAGGGAATTCCTTGACAAGGTCCCTCACATGGGGTGGAATGTCATTTCTGAGCTGAAGGGCGGAATTTTATCTCCCGCCATGGAGCGGCAATATTTCTATTTCGCAAATTCGTATTATGCAGAGGTTGGAGAACAGACATCAGCCTTGTGCAACTATATCACACCTTTCAGCGCAGCGCTGCAGAGGGATAATTTCTACGCCACGCAGTTCCATCCTGAAAAGAGCGGAGTTTTGGGGGCCTGCGTACTGAAGAATTTTACGGACTTATAATCTTTTTGCTGATGGACAGGCTGACAATCGTGAAGGTAGGCGGGAAAGTGGTGGAAGAACCAGAATTGCTTGATCAATTGTTGGACAATTTCAAGACCATCACGGGAAATAAAATGCTGGTTCATGGCGGCGGAAAAGCCGCCACTCGTCTGGCCGAACGGCTGGGCGTCGAAACCCGGATGGTCGACGGGCGCCGGATCACCGACCTGGAAACCCTTGAGATCGTAACCATGGTATATGGCGGGTTGATCAACAAGCGGGTGGTAGCCGGACTGCAGGCCCGGAACCTCAATGCCCTCGGGCTGACTGGTGTGGACCTCGATCTGGTACGCGCCCGCAAACGGCCTGTGGAAGATACCGACTACGGCTATGTCGGCGATATCGAAAAAGTCAACAGCAGGGAACTCCGTTTCCTGCTGTCAGAGAATGTCATCCCTGTCGTTGCCCCCCTCACCCACGACGGAAACGGCATGATCCTCAATACCAATGCCGATACCATCGCCTCCCGCCTGGCCATCGAATTCTCCAACTTCTTCAAAGTCCTGCTCTTTTACTGCTTCGAAAAAAGAGGGGTGCTGGCCGATCCGCTCGATGAAAACAGCGTTTTGGGAGAACTTTCGGAGACCGAATGTATCACTTATCAGGAATCGGGCGTCATCAGCAGCGGCATGATACCCAAACTATTCAACGGATTCAGGGCCCTTCACAACGGCGTCAGCGAAGTGCTGATCACCAACCCCGAAAATTTCTTCAAAGGTCGTGGTACCCGCCTGGTTAGAACCTGAATGGTCCTCATCATTTCCGACTGAATTGCAATGACCCGGACCACCGGCAAAACAAGCAAAGTGTTTATCCATTGCCATCTTTATCTGGAAGAATCTGGCAAAATCAAGCATGTCCTAATGGACATAGAGGCGGACTAAAATTACTATCCGGAATTGATCAGGTCGCTTAGCCCACACTGTTTTAAGGTGCATCTTCCTTCCCTCTGAGAATTCGACAAAAGCTACGCCATCCGTCAGATTTGCAGTTAAAACAAAATATCCACTCCCGCCATGAAGTGGCGGCCCGCCTGGGGAAAGAAGCCATCCATCGTGTACCGTTTGCCTCCCAGGATGTAGGAGTAAACCCAGGCATTGCTCTCGTACTCCTTGTTGAACAGGTTGCTGACTTGCAGGTGGAAGGTGAACTTTTTAAATAGCCTGGTCTGAAGTGTGTACTCCGCTTTCAGGTGGTTTACCATCCACGGATCCAGGATCCGCTCTTCCGAAGCCGTGTTGTCGATAAACTGTTTGCCGGTATAGGAGGAGAGCAGGTGAAAGGAGAAGACCCCGGGTTGCCAGACCAGCTGACTGTTGGCGATGATGCCGGGGGAAAAAGCCAGATGGGTGGTTCCCAGGTCAAAGGATTGCTGACCCCCGTTGTCCCAGTCGTCGACATATTCTGTGAATTCCCTGATCAGGTTGCGGCTGAAGGTGGCATTGCCATCCCACCGCAGGGAGGGTGTGGCTTTTACGCCCCAGACCAGTTCCACGCCGCTGCGGCTGCTCTTTTCCACATTGGTCATCACCGGCGCCCCTACATCGTTGATCAGCCCGGTGAGCACCAACTGGTTGTGGTAGAACATGTGGTAGAGGTTGATTCCCGCCAGCCAGCCTGGGGAGCGGAAATTCCAGCCGGCCTCCAGGTCGTTGAGCCGTTCCGCTTTGGGAAGGTCGCCTCCTGGAGGGGTATCGGTGAAGTTGTCACGGTTGGGCTCCCGGTGGGTACGTGCAAAGGAAAGGTAAAAGCCGTTCCTCGGGCCTGACTGAAAATGAATTCCAGCCTTGGGATTGAAAAAACTGTAGCTGTGTTGTTGATCCAGGTTCCGGAGGTCATCGTCGATGCCGTCAATAGCATAGCGGAGATGGCGGTACTGAACGTCGCCGTAAATGCGGAGGCCGCGTGCCGCCTCATAGCTCCCTCTGACATAACCGTTGAGGTCTTTTTTGTCGCCCTTGTTGCGGTACCACTCATGGTCGGGAGTTATGCCACCCGGGAACTGCGTCCAGATGATCCTTCCGAAGTGGTCGCCCCGGTAGTGGTTGTACCCTCCTCCCCAGGTGAGGTCGCCGTTTCCCCGGGAATAACTGATCGAGAAAATTCCGCCGGTGAAGTCGTTGTCGAGCCATTTGCGCCGTACCAGGTCGGTTCGGGAAATGGCCGTACCGTTGACTTCCGGAACCGGCAGGCCGTAATCGCCGTATTTCTGACCCGCTTTGAACTGTTCGTAATATCCCTCCCCGTGGGTGTGATGAAATGCCGCGTTTCCGTGAAGAGAGGGCGAAAAACGGTGGGTGACATGGACCTGGTAGTTGTCCTGCCGGTATAGGTCCACTTGGTTATCATAGGTGTAGAGGTTGTAGGTCCGGGAATCCGAAGCGATCATATGTTGGGCTTCTTCTGCGGAATAGAGTCCGTGTTTTTCATAACGCACCATTCCTTCGGCATCGTTGTTCAACCGTACTGAGGGAACGCCGTTCCATGCCTGGAAGGTCCTTTCCCAGCCCGAGAAAACCACGGCCCTAACCACGGTGTTGTCGGGGAACCATCCTCCCGAGAGGTAGAAGGATTTAAGGTTGCTGGAGGAGCGGTCGATGAACCCATCGGAGCGGATGCCGGAAAGGCGGGCGTCGAAGGCAAAACGATTGCCCAGGAGTCCCGATCCCAGGGTCAGGCTGTTCCGGAAGGTATGGAAGGACCCTGCCGAGGAGATGATTTTGGCATAAGCATCGCCTTCGAGGGTGAGGGTCTGCAGGTTGACGGTGGCTCCGAAGGCTGCGGCCCCGTTTGTGGAAGTGCCGGCTCCCCGCTGGATCTGGATGGCCTCCGCCGAAGATGCCAGGTCGGGCTGGTCGACGAAGAAGGTGGTGTGCGATTCGGCATCGTTCAGGGGAATCCCGTTCACCGTGATGTTCATGCGGTTCATGTCGGTGCCGCGTACCCTGAAACTGGTGTACCCGATTCCGTTGCCAGCATCAGAAGTGGCCACTACCGAAGGGGTCTGCGCAAGCAGAAAGGGGAGGTCCTGCCCCATATTGCGACTTTGGAGAGTTTTCCCCGAAAGGTCGGAATAAGCAACCGGAGTCTTCTCTTTGGCCCGGGAGGCATGCACCATCACCTCTTCGGTATAGATCACCCGGGGAACCAACCGGATCTCGACACGTCTTGCCGGAGTGCCGGAGGTGGTGTCATTGCCCAGGGAAACCACCTGCCGGTGTGGTTCGTAGCCTACATAGGAAGCCAGCAGGGTGTAGAATCCCGGCTTGAGGCGGCTGAAAAAAAAGGAGCCGTCGCTTTCGGAGGATATGCCGTAATAAGTGCCTTCCAGCAATACGCTGGCGCCGGGAAGGGGCTCCCCGCCGGCTCCGGTCACCTTACCCTGCAGGGTCACCTGGGCCATGAGCGCCATCGATGCCATTTGGACAAACAGCATCACTAAGAATCTTTTCATCTTTCAGGAAATTTGGTTAAGAACTAACCAATGAGGTGGGAAAGCTCCCGTTGTCTTCCCTCCGCCGGCATTACCCGGATCAGGTTATAAGGGTGTGATCTCAGCCTGTGTTTCATCCCGGACGTTTCCGGGCAAAGGCACCCCATTGATGAAATATCGGAACAAAGGTACGGCGGAAAAACCGAAAAACAAAACGAAAGAGGTCGAGAAGGGGTCAATAAGATGGCAGATCGCAGACTTTAGATTGCAGATTGGAGGATTTATCCACAGATTCACACAGATTTATACACCTATCGTTCAAAGGTTCAAAGGCTGCGCCGTTCAATGCCTCCGGCGTTCAAAAGTTCAACAATGGTTCAATGCCTTCGGCTTCGCCTTGGCGTTCAATGGCTTCGCCGTTCAATGGCACTACGTGCCGTTCAAAGGTTCAACAATGGTTCAATCATACCGAATACCGAACACCGATTACCGTTTACCGTTTAATCCCTTGTTCCCTCAGTCTCTAAGTCTCTCAGTCTCTTCGTTCCCTTAGTCTCTTCTTCATTTTCTGTCGTCGCTCGGCATAGCTCAAGCAAGCTTAACTCTGCTCTCACTCCTAAGATAATTGCTAATTGCTCATTGTTCATTGCTAATTGCTCATTGCTAACTGTTCAATCGGTCAACATTATTTAGGCATTGAGACTGGCCATCCTGCAGAAGAAAGGGATGATGCCTATGTGAAGGCAACTTCTTCTGCAGGGATTTTCATTTTTACCTGATATTGGGGAAAGGCCCGAAACCGGTCCGGGATTTTTTTGTGCCTCTCTGATATAAAATCCCGTAAGTGTCGTTATTATTATTGAAATGACAACCGACGAGTTTAAAACCCATTTGTGGCCTTACACCCGGAAATTGTATCCGATGATGAAACGGATGCTGGGCAACGAGGAGGAAATCCGGGATGCCCTGCAGGATCTGATGCTGAAACTGTGGAACAACAGGGAGAAATTGCGGGAATGTGACAATCCCGGCGGGTATGTCTTTACGGCTGCGCGGAATTTCTGCCTTGACCTGAGGAAAAGGCAAAAGCCCCGTCTGGTGACCATCGCGGGTGATGAACCTGCCCGGATCCCTCCTGACGGCCCTGACCCTGACGCACGGGAAAAACTATGGCATGTCAGCCAGGTGATGCGCAACCTTCCGGGAAAATACCGTGAGGTGTTGGAGATGAGGGAAATAGAAGGATTGTCGTTCGATGAGATGCAGGCGTTGACCGGCCACGGGATTCCCTACCTCAGGGTTTTGTTGTCCCGGTCAAGGATTAAAGTGAAGGAGGAACTGGAGAAAATTTACAACTATGAAAGAGGAACGTGTAAAACAGCTTGAACGGTACTACCGGGGAGAAACAAGCCTGGAAGAGGAAAAACTGCTGAAAGAGGAAATCATGGCAGCGGAGGGAAACTCCCCGGAAAAGGATTTCTTCTCCCTGTGCGCCGGGGAATCGCAACTCCCGCCCGGACTGGAAAAAGAAATTTTTGCAAAAGTCGACGGTGAAATACGCCGGAAGAGAACCCGCATCCGTCTCTACAGCCTGATCTCCGTGGCCGCTTCCCTCGCCCTGATCATAACCCTTTATTCCGGATACCGGACCGGGCAAAAGAATGAAGTGGACTTCCAGATCATCGAACAGGCGCTGTATAACGTTTCCGAAATCCTTCAGCCTGAGCCTGAAGAACCGGAGATGCTGGTTCTATGGGTGGATAACAATGTGGAAATTATCGTTAATTAATAACATCAAGCCATGAAGACAACTTTTGCATTTTGCATCGCCCTGGTGATGACCCTGTCGCTGTCCGGACAGGATCTTTTCACCAACCTGACGGAGAAGTATTCCGGGAGGGAGGGATTCAGCGCCACCAACCTCTCGCGCGACATGTTTGACCTTTACCTGAAGAAAAAGCAGGTAGAACCCGACTCTCCGGTCTACGAGACCCTTAAGAAACTGAACAACATCCTGGTAGTTTCCCAGAGTGATTACATCTCCGGCAAAACCGATGACAGGGCCGCGGCTGCGGTGCCTGAAATCCACAATGCGATCCTCGCCCATTACAAAAATCCTTCCTATACCCTGTTTAAGACAGAAAACCGGATGGGGGAGGACCTCAAGGTTTATCTGAAGAAAAGCGGGGAGAAGGTAAATGCCCTGGCGCTGGTCACGGCTTCTCCCACGCGGGTGGTCCTGGTCGAACTTACCGGTGACATCGATCTGGCCAATGTCTCTGACCTGAACAAGGCCCTCAACATCCGCGGGCTGGAGAACCTGGACCGGATCAACAGCCCATCCGGATCTCATACCCTGTGGCGGTTTTACAGTGACAACAACTTCCCGCTGAATGAGGACCAAAGAATGCAGTTGCAACAGTTGGAAGAGCAGATGAAATCCATGAAAGAGCGGGGCAGTGAGGAGATCATCATCCAGCGGAGAGAACTGGATGAAAGGCAGTGGAAAATGGCGGAGCGCTTCCGGGAAATGGCGGACCGCTACCGGGAGTATGCGGACCGCTCGCGGGAGTATGCGGAGCGCTCCAGGGAGCTGGCGGAACGGTATGGCCGTCATCCCATTATCCTGAGCAATCCCGGTGATACCAACATCGTCTATATTATCGACGGGAAAAAAACTGATGTGAAAACGATGAGAAAACTGGACCCCGACCAGATCTCTACCATTGAAGTGATCAAGTCAGACAAAAACAAGCCCGGCAAAAAGGGGGAGATCCGGATCACCACGAAAAAATAGATTTTCAGGCCTCGCACATAAGTTCCTCCTGTCAAGGTGATTGCCAATGTGCCTTTCCGGAACAACCCCCGCGAAAGCAATGACCTTAACACTGCGTAAGACGAAGGGGTGAACACCGGTTTGCACCGGAAGTCACCATCCCTCTACCTCCAACCGCACCCTTTTGCTGAAATACACCTGTACATTCAGACTATTGACATGCCGGCATCGGGTTTTAGCAAACCAGGGCAGGGTTGGGAGCGGTCACATTCGCGGAGAAAGTGCATGCAGGCCGTATTTCTTCATCATCATCCTGTCCAGAAGAGCAGAGGGCAACCACCGTTTCAGCAGGGGGAGGGTGAAACTTCTCTTTCCAATCCGGATGAGAGCCGAGGGGTTGCTCCGCGTAATTTTCGGGATCAGCCTTTTAACAAAAACCGCCACCGGCGTGGCGATCTCCTGAGAGGTGTTGGCCCTTGCAAACACATATTCCTCCACGGGGGCATACCAGGAGGATTTGCTGAAGTTGGCCTCCACTGTTTTCCGGCTGTTTTTGCCAAAGTCGGTGACGATGCCACCCGGCTGGACTGTCACCACACGGATGCCAAATGGTTGCAGTTCCATGCGCAGGACGTCGCTCCAGGCGTGGATGGCTGCCTTGGAGGCGCAGTAGGCCGCCGAAAAGGGAGTGGGAGCTACCCCGGAAATGCTCCCGATGTTGACGATGGTACCCCCGCCATGGGAGCGCATCACCGGGGCAACTTCCTGGATCAGTTGAATCACCCCGGTGATGTTGGTGTTCTGCTGCCGGCGAAGCTCTTCCTCCTGAATATCCAGAACAGGCAATATCAGTCCGTACCCGGCATTATTCACCAGCAGATCGATTCTGCCGCAAATCTCCACAGCGTCCCTGACCGCTTTTTTGATTTGACGTGGTTCGGTCACGTCGAGGGGTAACACCAGACAACCTGCCTTTTCGAGGGATTCCAGGGTTTCTATGCGGCGTGCGGTTGCCACCACCTTCCACCCCTGGTTGTTCAATTGCATGGCCAGCTCCCGGCCAATCCCCGTCGAACATCCGGTAATAAAAGCTACTTTTTGCATCAGTTTATTGATTGTAAATGGTTGTAATTGATTGTTACTGGTTGTATATAGTTCTGTTTGGATGAAAGGATCTTCATTGATCGTAATTGCACTTGTCGTTCCCGATTGCCGGAATGTTAATGGCAGACCCGGATGACACGTTTCCGGAGGCGCGGACAGGCAGTGGCTCAACGGTGAAGGAGACCTTCCAGTGTTTTCCAGTGCTCCTCGCTGATGGCGTTAAAATTAAAGAGGGAAATCCCGGAGGCTCCGGCATCCATGGATACCCGGAAGGCTTCCTCTAACTCTCCGGGCTGGAGCGAAGGGACAAAAAGTCCGGAGTATACTGGTTTTTTGATTTTCAGCTCCCCGATCTCCCTTGTGAGTTGCTCCCCGATCCAGGGAAGTCCGGCATTGTAAAAGTTGTGGTAGAGCATGGGCAGATAACCGTCGAGGTTCCAGTTTCGCCACTCCTGCCTGACGCTTTCCCAGTTGGGGAAGACGGCAGCGGTGATAGTTCTGCCGGCCTTACGGGCTTCAGGCGCGAGGATGTCGTTCACCAAATGGGTGATGGTGTCGTACCGGAACTGCCGCCATTCCTGGTGTGTGACAGGATCTTCCAGTCCGGTAAGGGGATCCACTCCGCTCTTTTCCATGAAGGCCGCACGGCATTTGTCACAGTAACAATAGTCATACTGCGGGTATTCCCGGTCTTGCACGATGTTGTATTTGGACCAGAGCCCCTCGGCCAGAATGACATCGGGCAGCCGGATGTAGTCGAGGTGCACCCCTGTCAGTCCGTCACACGAGGCGAGGTCCGCCACCAGTTGCCTGACGAATTCCTGCACTTCGGGGTGGCTGGAGCACATGAAGCGGTAGTAGGGAACATACGCCGGCGAAATCGCCGCTGATTCCCCCGTCCGGTTGACAGCATACCAGTCGGGGTGGTTCTCAAAATATTCAGGGATGTTGTTAGGCATCGCGTGTATCCAGGCATGGATTTCCACCCCGGTATCCCTGCCGGCTTCAATCAGTTTTTCAAGCAGGGGCTCCTGCATGGGAAGCCGGGAGGTTTCAAACCAGGCATGGTGCCCCGTGTAGACTTCCGGAAGAACGGCATCAAAGCCGTGTTTTTTAACCTTTTCGAGCATGGCTTTCCACTCGCCCGCAGAAAGTCCGGCCACGGGCGTCATCCAGATCCAGTTTTTTGCTTTGGGCCGGGCGGAACAGGCTGTCCACATCCCCGGCGCAAGGGCCAGGGCCACCATCCCAGCTCCGCTTGCTTTTAAAAATTCCCGCTTATTCATCCGTTTGAATCAGTAATATTCATTAGCATATGATTTTCTTCACTCGGCAAATTCCATAATACCCCATTTCTCAGGGATGTGCATGTTGACCTCCCCCTGGGGAGACCATACCCAGTTGTACTCCGGAAGAAGCCTGCCGGTTACAGGATCTTTTTTCCGGAAATATTTTCCGTCGGTGACCTCCCGTTCCCACTGCACCCGGGAGAAGTTGATCCGCCATCTGTCGCCGGGTTGGGGCATCCGGCAATGAGGAGCGCATTCCCTCAGCACTTTCCATGGAAGCGCTAGTTCCACGCTCCAGAATTTGTCGCGATCGGAAGGATCATTGAGGGTTCCGTCTAAGTATACCCCCCTTTTTAAACCGTTGATTTCCCATGCGTTGATGGGAATGCCCCCTTCCCTGTACGGTTTGGTGAGCAAAAGATCCCATTTTGTACCCAGGGCATTGATTTCCAGTTCGTAGTATAGAAGTCCGTCGTTCCCCGGATCGATGAACACCTCGAAATCGTTTTCGTGGTAAATTACAGATTCATCTTTCGCGAAGGTGGCCCAGAGATGGGGCTCTTCCAGTTCGGCACAGATATAAAGATATTGGTCGTCCCAGACCATTTTTACGCGGGTTCCGAAAAGCGGTGCAGGTTTTGCATCCCCTTCAATATCGGTGAACGCTTCGGTCCAGGGAGCCGCTGACCAGGCGGCATCCTCCGGTTTCCCATCAATAGAAAGCGGGGCAGCGGTGCGGTTAACCCGGTAAAAACGCCGAGTATCGGTTGTATCCTTCTCCTGGGTGGCCTGACGTAACCCTGCGGCTGACATGGTCAACATAACCATGCAGAAAGCTGTTGTTATAAGCCGTAGGAGCAAGGACAGAGAGCCGCGATGACAATTACGGTTTGCTGGCATGGGGCGGATCGAAGTTGAACCGGGAGAAATGTCGCTGTTTCCTGATGTAGAAATTCCAGACCATGCATCCGCGGTAGATCTCCGGATGCCGGGTCTGCTTCACCAGGGGAAGGAGTTCCTTTCTCTTCCGGAGGAAACGGGGAAGGGTTCGGTAGAAGTCGATATGGGCATTCCATACCGCACGGAAAGCGCTCCACTGACCCGACGCCAGGAACTCAGCGGCGGCAATGCCATCGAGGAGCATCCGGGGGAGCATCACGGGAAGCAGTTTCCCTTCCGGAAGGTTTTTCATCAGCATCCAGAGGCTGTTGCGGAAGTTGAGGAATACTTTCCGGGGGCTTTGGTAGGAGAGGGTGGCCCCTCCCAGGTGATACAATGCGGAGGAGGGATCGAAGGCGATGTGCCATCCCTGGTTTTTCAGCCGCCAGCAGAGGTCGATCTCCTCCATGTGGGCAAAGAAGTCCTCATCGAATCCCCCTGCTGCCCTGAAGGCTTCGGAACGGATAAACATGCAGGCACCGGTGGCCCAGAAAATGGAGAGCGGTTGATCGTACTGTCCCCTGTCTTCTTCGACTGTGGAGAGGATGCGCCCACGGCAGAAGGGATAACCCCACCGGTCGATGAAACCCCCTGCGGCGCCGGCATATTCGAACTTCGAACGGTCAGCCCAACTCAGGATTTTGGGTTGGACGGCCGCCAAGGCGGGATTTTCCGAAAAACGGCGTATGCAGGGATCCAACCATGCCGGGGTGACCTCCACGTCGGAATTGAGAAGAACAAAAATCCCGGCATCGATCTGTGCCAACGCCTTGTTGTACCCTCCCGCAAAACCATGGTTACGCTCCAGACGAATCAGCTTCACCTGGGGGAAACGGTTGGCCACATAATCGGGGGACCCATCGGTGGAACCGTTGTCGGCCACGTAAACGTAAACCCCTTTCCTGTGGCTGTGTTCAAGAACCGAAGGCAGAAACCGTGGCAACAGTTCCATCCCGTTCCAGTTCAGGATGACGATGGCTATGGAGGGCGGCTGGCTCATGCGTGGTTCAGCTCATCAGGAGCCTGGCAAGCATGACGGCCAGATCTTGTTTCTCGAGCGATTCCAGAATTTTGGCGATCTTTTCCTCCTTATCGGGGAGTTCGGAACCCACCAGGTTCTCTATTTCCTTCATCTGCTTGCCGGTGAGTTCGTCTTCAAGCAGTTCCGTGAGCCGCAGGTTTTCTGATTTTCCTCCCGGCAATCCCAGTTTTTCCAGCTCTTCAATGGTGGCGGTCAGGATCCCCTGGGCCTGGAACTTGACGGGATCCTTGCTTTTCCCTACCCCGGAGGCGTCGCGTAGACTCCAGCTGGAATAGTCGTAATGCAGTTCCCTGATCAGCCTGACCTTCGAACTCTCTTTCCCGAAAATACGTTCCAGGAAAATGATGGTTTGGTTTTTCCACGCTTCCAGGTCAAAACGGGCTTCATTCAACCGTTCGATCTGCTCTTTCAGTAAGGCTATCTCTTTTTCGGGCATGGCACAATCTTTTTGGGTGCAATTTACATCTAAAGTTGATATGTTCCAAGGTCTGGGCGAAATGGTTTTTCGTCAGGCGGCGGGTCAACGGATTATTTTCTTCCGGGTTTCCGGAAACGGCTTGTCCCGTTGTCGGCCACCAAGACCCAGTCATGGGATTCTAAGGTGGAGGGTGGGGTGACGGTGACCGCTCCGGAGTTGCCCGTTTTCCATGATACTTCTGTTTTTCCGGTGCGGGGGTTGAACCACCAGAACCTTATTTTTTTGCACCGGAGGTCTGTGGTGCGAATGGTGGCGCTTTTCCCCACGGGAAAGTAAACCATCAGGTAGCGGCCGCAGCTGTCGCGGAAAGCGGTCATGTATTCCCCTTTCTCCCCCTGTCCGGCCATGACCAGTGAAGGATCGGGGATTCTGCCGGATAGGGGGCGTGATTCCATGAGGCGGCGGAGGAAGCCGGCATGGAAGGCCCCGGGGCGGTCGATGGCCTCGCTCCAGTAAATCTCCGCATGGTTGATTTTTTGTTCGCGGGGATTCCAGAACTGCCATACTGAATGATGGCCGTAGGTGACGCCGCAGGCACCCGCGAATACCGAGCGGTAGATTTGTTTGCGGACATCGTGGTCACGATAGTAGCCGTTTTCGGGATTCCATACTGGCCAGGGACTCACGGGGTGGTCTTCGTAGTTGGGTTCGCCGTCGAGGACCGGTTTCACGGGCGTAATCGCCCTGTCGCGGGTGATGAGGTCCCATACCGGCACGTCACGGCCGTCACCATGCCCTGACTGAACCATGTTGATATCGAGCCATTCCTCGTGGTGAATGAACTGCGAGGTGGAGAAACTGCCCCCTGAGGGGTGGTAGGTGATGAGCGTGGAAGGGCCTGCGGCCTCCAGGATCCCTTCGGCCATGGCTCTCCACACGGGCCGCCAGTCATTTTCCCCCTCAACGGCAGGCCGGTCACCACCAAGGATCCAGATCAGGTTGGGAACATTCCGGTAGCGGCTGGCCAGCCAATAACCATATTGACGGGCATTCTCCGGGTTGAACACCACGGGACCCGCCCCCCACATTTGGCTCACCTTGTCGCCCCAGGTGGGCAACATCCCGATGTACATATTCCGGTCTGCCGCCATCGCGATCACCTCATCGACCAGGGCGAAATAGTTGTCGTTGGGACGGGTGGGATCCAGGTCGGTGAAGGGTACCTCCCCCAGCTGGTTGGGAGTCCGCAGTCCGTCCATTTCGGCAAGGACCACTGTCTGGATGACGTTGAACCCTTTGGCACTGCGGTTGTCGAGGTAGCGGCCGATCTCTTCCGGTGTCAGCCGGTGAAATAGCTCCCAGGCGGTATCCCCCAGCCAGAAGAAAGGGGTGCCGTCGCTGTGCTGCAGATAATGGCCGTTGGCCGTCACCTGCAACGGACCATGGTCCCACAGTTTCTGGCCTGACAGGGAGAATGCGGGAAAGGCCAAAAAAACAAGGATCAGGAGAAGGGAACGTTTCATAGCTGTTGGTTTTTAAAAACAAAATAAACAAAAAACCCCGGGATTGTCACCGGGGCTTTTTCTTTACTTTCAGAATTTGTAACTGAACCCGACGCCGAAAAGCTGTTTCCACTGGACCAGGCTGTTCTTGCCGTCGATTTTGATGTTGTCATCGTAAATCATGTTGGTGATCAGGTTGGCCGACAGGAATTTGTTGATCTTCATGTTGATCCTCAAATCCCAGTTGACATCGACATTCTGGGGTTTTTCCAGGTAGTTGGAAAAGAGCCCGAGGGCAGCCACCATGTCCACATTGGTGACAAGGGGGAGTTTAAGCTCAGAGCGGAGCGTACCCCCTAGCTCAGCCCGCATGTTTTTCCCCGTTTCCAGTCCGAACAACGGAGCCAACACGTCATCAGCAACGAAGGTGAATTTGGATCCCAGCGGAGAGAGGAACAAAGAGAAGCGGTCACTAGGTTTGTAGTCGGCACCCAGGGCGAAATTGAGATAGGCCGGTGCGAACAGGGCAGAAATCCTGTTGTCGGTATCGGGGTATTTGTAACCGTTGGCAAACTGGGACCTGAAGCCAAGCAATCCGCTGAAAAACCATTTGCTTTCAGGGGCCATCCGATACCCTGCTTTGGAGTTGAACTCCATTTTGTCCTCCGATTTGATAAGTTCATCGGAACCTTCCTTTAAAAGGCCGTATCCGAGGTTGAGGCTGTTGTCCCAGCTCAGGCGGTCTTTCAGGTAGTTGGCCCCATAGTTGAAAAGGGCAACGCCTGAAACGGAATTTTTACCTCCGGCAGCCCAGTTCGAAAAGGAGACCTGACTGAAATTGACGGTGAAGTCCCCGTTTTTTTTCCAGTACGTGGTGTCTTGGACTTCCTGCGCGGTCATCCCCAGAACAAAATAGAGCGTGACAAAGGATAGGATTAGTTTTTTCATGTTTGTCATCTTTAATGTAGTGGTACAACGTTGCCAGCTACTCTTCCTCGTAGATCTGGCCGATTTTCTCGTCCACCAGGATACGTCCGCAGTATTCGCAGACGATGATTTTTTTGCGGCTGGCGATGTCGAGCTGCCGCTGGGGCGGGATTTTGTTGAAACACCCGCCGCAGGCATCACGCTGGATGGTCACCACGGCCAGGCCATTGCGAGCATTTTTCCGTATCCTTTTGAAAGCGGTCAGCAACCTGGGGTCGATGAAAAATTCAATCTTCTCGGCACGGGCTTTCAGCTTTTCTTCTTCAATACGGGTCTCTTCGGTAATCTCTTCCAGCTCCTTGTTTTTCCTGCCGAGGTCGTCCAACCGCTCTTCCAGCAAAACTTTCGAACTATCGATCGTCTCTTTCCTGGTTTCCATGTCAGTGGTAAACTCCCGGATCCGTTTTTCCGATAACTGGATTTCAAGATTTTGAAATTCAATTTCTTTGGCAAGCGAATCATATTCACGGTTGTTCCTGACATTGTTTTGCTGCTCCGAATATTTGGCAATCAGGGCCTGTGATTCCCTGATGGAGATTTTTTTGTTGCTGATCGCCGTTTCAATGTTTTTAATCTCATCGTCGAGGTTGTGGAGACGAGTTTTCAACCCGGCAATCTCGTCTTCCAGATCCTGCACTTCCAGGGGAAGCTCTCCGCGGAGGATTTTAATCTTGTCAATCGCCGAAACCACGCTCTGCAAATCATACAATGCGCGAAGTTTTTCTTCTATGGATACTTCTTTCTCGTCTACTCTTGAAAATTGAGTGTTCATAATTTATGTCTTGATTTTCAATAAAATGAAATTTCACATGTGATAGTTTACCGGATTGGTGTCCACCTCCGACAAACGGACTGCAAAGGTATGGAATTTTTTAATAAGTAAATCGAGAAGTAATTCTTTCGTAAATTGCTCACTTTCATAATGCCCGATGTCGGCCATGACGATTTTTCCGTCTGGTTCGAAAAACTGGTGGTATTTGATATCTCCGGTGATGAAGAACCGGGAACCTGAAGCGATGGCATCTTTCAGAAGAAAGGAACCGGCTCCTCCGCAGACGGCTATTTTGCCAACTGGTTTTCCCAGGAGGGGGGAGTGGCGGATAACCGGAATCCGGAACACTTCTTTCAGAGTTTCCAGAAACTGCAGTTCGTCGACAGGCCGGGGAAGTTCCCCTGTGATGCCCGATCCTGTCAGCGGATGGATGTTTTCGAGGGAATAGATGTCATAGGCGACCTCTTCGTAGGGATGGCTTTGCAGGAGGGCGTCGACGACTTGCTTTTCGAGCCAGGCGGGGAAGATGGTTTCAAACCGGACTTCCGGTTCCTCGTGTGGTTTTCCGGGTTCTCCGGTAAAGGGATGGCTTTTGTCGTTCCCCCTGAAGGAGCCTTTTCCCGGGGTGGTGAAACCGCACTGGTCATAATTGCCGATATTTCCGGCTCCGGCGCTGAAAACT
The DNA here is from genome assembly GCA_002304925.1 of Prolixibacteraceae bacterium UBA1413. Taxonomy (GTDB): domain Bacteria; phylum Bacteroidota; class Bacteroidia; order Bacteroidales; family Prolixibacteraceae; genus UBA1413. Next base: position 31,274 of record DBPT01000028.1, on the reverse strand, counting down.
GCCGTCCTTATTTTTTCGAGGTATGCCGGAGGTACGAAAGTGACCAGTTTCCGCAGTCTGCCCCTCTGCGCCCGCAATATCGAGCAATTCTGCAAATCCAGTTTCCGGGCGATCATCGAATTCACCCCGCCTGCCACATTGTCGATATTGGTATGAACCGCCAGGATGGCAATATTGTTGCGGATGGCTTTCAGAAGGATCCTTTCAACGGGCGATGTGCCGGTAAGCTTTTTTATTCCCCCGAAAATTACGGGATGGTGCGCGATAATCAGGTTGGCTCCCTGGCCGATGGCCTCATCCACCACCGGTTCTGTAACATCCAGGGTGATCAGGGCGGCTGTGACCTCCTGCAGGGGATCACCCGTCTGAAGCCCCGCATTGTCATAACTCTCCTGCAGAACAGCAGGCGCCAGGGCTTCCGCCCAGCTGACAACATCCGATATGGTAACTCTTTCTGTCATTCTTCTCCCAGGGAATCCCTGATTTCCGTCAGCTGCTCCTTAATGGACATCAGACGCCTGAGTACTTCTACAGTCCGGGTGGTCCCTTCCCTGTTTTTCTGAAGAAGCGCCTGCGCACCCTTCAGGGTCATCCCCTTTTCTTTGACAAGATGGTAGATCACTTTCAACTGCTGAATGTCTTCCGCGGTGAAAAGGCGGTTCCCCTTTTTATTTTTCTGAAGCTTGATCACAGAAAATTCCTTTTCCCAAAACCGGATCAGGGAGGGGTTGACAGCCAGCATGTCAGCCACTTCGCTGATGCTGTAAAATACTTTTTCTATTTTGGGTTCCTTGTAAGGCACTTTTTAGTCGAAACTCTGTCCCATATTGGAGGAGATCGCTATCATCCGCTCGTATTCCTGCGGCGTGAGGTCCATATAATAGAAATACTGGGGATTGACAGGTTCTCCGTTTTTATGGACCTCATAGTGCAGGTGAGGGGCTGTGGAGGTTCCCGTACTCCCCACGAAACCAATCACTTCACCTCTTTTGACTTTTTGTCCGGCCCTGACGTTAAATTTGCTCAGGTGGGCGTATAAGGTCTTGTATCCGTACCCGTGGTTGACGGAAACCAGTTTGCCGTAACCCGAATGTTCCGAAGTCACCTCGTCCACCACGCCGTCTCCGGTGACATAGATTTCCGTCCCGGTGGGGGCGGTGAAGTCCATGCCGTAATGAAATTTCCTGATCTTGTAAATCGGATGGATCCGGAATCCCCATCCTGAGGCGGTTCTTCTAAGGCCTTCGTTGGAAATCGGCTGTATGGAAGGGATGGAGGCGAGCATTTTCTCTTTGTCCTGTGCCATCTTCATCACTTCATCATATGATTTGGACTGCACATAAGCCTGTTTTGCCAGGATGTCCAGCCGTCGCGCCGTGGTGATCACCAGCTTACTGTTGTCCAAATTCTCCAGATGACCGTATTTGTTGGCTCCTCCGAAGCCGGCATTCCGGATCGAGGAGGGAATCGGCTCGGTCTCGAAAATGACCCTGTAAATGTTATCGTCGCGTTGCTGCAGATCTTTTAAAACAGTTTCGATGTTTTCCAGATCTTTTTGCATCAGCTTGTACTGGGTGAGCAGCCGCTGGTTTTCACGTTTGATATCTTTGGAATTGGGTGTTTCGTAAAAGTTGATGATCACCACTACCAAAACGATGGCGAAGGCAAGGCTGCTGGAGAAATAGGCGATAAACCGGGTAAACTGTTCTTTGAAAGAAACCCCGTGTTCTTCATAACTCAGGGTTTCTGGGTTAAAACGATATTTTTTTTTGGTCATACGAAGGTTTACTTATTTTTAGTCCCGTTCCCCACGGATTTCGTAATTTCGCATAAATTTGCAAAATTTCTTTTAAATAGCAATTAAATAACGTGCAAAAGTAATGATTAAGGCTTAGCATCGCTTTTTATGCGCCGTCGTTTAATTTTTTTTAACAATCTTTAGTAGTAAATGAGACAAAACAAGATGATGACATCCAAAGAAATACGTTCGGCATTTCTGGATTTTTTTGCGGAGAAGGGGCACCAGATCGTACCTTCGGCCCCCATGGTGGTGAAGAATGACCCAACGCTGATGTTTACCAATGCAGGGATGAACCAGTTCAAGGATATTTTTTTGGGCAATGAGCCGGTGCGCTGGAAGCGGGTTGCCGACACTCAGAAATGTCTCCGGGTGTCGGGGAAGCACAACGACCTGGAAGAGGTGGGGCTGGATACCTATCATCATACAATGTTTGAGATGCTGGGAAATTGGTCGTTCGGCGACTATTTCAAGGATGAAGCCATCCGCTGGGCCTGGGAATTGCTTACGGAGCGGCTGGGAATTCCCGGTGACCGCCTCTATGCCACGGTATTCGAGGGCGATGCCTCCGAAAACCTTCAGCGGGACCAGGAAGCTGCGGATTTGTGGAGAAGGCATCTTCCGGAGGACCGGATCCTGGATGGCAAGAAAAAGGATAATTTCTGGGAAATGGGGGACAGCGGCCCTTGCGGTCCCTGCTCCGAAATTCATGTCGACATGCGTGATGATGACGAACGGGCAAAGGTCCCCGGCCGCCAGTTGGTGAACAACGACCATCCCCTGGTGATCGAGATCTGGAACCTGGTTTTTATCCAGTACCATCGCAAAGCCAACGGTCAGCTGGAATCCCTGCCGGCCAGCCATGTCGATACCGGCATGGGATTCGAGAGGCTTTGCATGGTGATCCAGGGGAAAAAATCGAATTACGACACCGACATTTTTCAGAATATCATTGGGGAAATTGCCCAGATGAGCGACCGGGCATATGGTGACCATCCCAAATGCGACATCGCCATGCGGGTGATTGCCGACCATCTGCGCGCCGTTTCTTTTGCCATTGCCGACGGACAACTGCCCTCGAACAACAAGGCGGGTTATGTGATCCGCAGGATTCTCCGCCGGGCCGTCCGTTACGGCTACACCTTCCTGGATTTCCGGGAACCCTTTCTCTTCCGGCTGACGGGTGTGCTGAAGGAGACCATGGGGGAAGCCTTCCCGGAACTGGCAGCCCAACAGACACTCATTGAAAAGGTAGTCCGGGAAGAGGAAGAATCTTTCCTGCGCACCCTCGATACCGGCATCCGGCTGCTGGAACAGGTGACGGCAAAAGCCGCTTCCGAAAAAAGGAACCTGATCGACGGAAGCGATGCCTTCGTGCTTTACGATACCTATGGATTTCCGCTTGACCTCACCCAGCTCATCGCACGTGAAAACGGTATGACGGTTGATGTTACCGGTTTTGACCGGGATATGCAGCGTCAGAAGGAACGCAGCCGCAATGCCGCCGCTCAGGAAACCGATGACTGGATTGAAGTGTTCCGGAGCGAAAAGGTCGAATTTACTGGCTACCGCGAAACGCAAACCCTTACCCGTATTGCCCGCTACCGCCGTGTCATCCAGAAAAACAAGAGTTATTACCAGGTTGTTCTGGAGAAGACCCCTTTTTATGCGGAATCGGGCGGACAGGTGGGCGACATGGGATACCTGGAGAGCGACGGACAGAAGGTGAAGGTCGTGGATACGCGAAAGGACAACAACCTGATCGTGCACATCACCGAGGCATTGCCGGCAGATCCGGGCTTGCCGGTGACGGCGGTGGTCCATGAGAGCCGGCGGCGCCGGACGGCTTGCAACCATACCGCCACCCACCTGCTCCACCATGCCCTGCGCGAAGTGCTTGGAGCTCACGTCGAACAGAAAGGATCCCTGGTCCACCCCGACTACCTCCGGTTTGACTTTTCGCACTTCGGAAAGATGACGCGCAAGGAAATCGAGGAAGTCCAGCGAAAGGTACACCGCATGATCCGCAACAATGCCGTGCAGGAAGAAATGGATCAGGTCCCCTTTGCAGAAGCACGTGAAATGGGAGCCATCGCCCTCTTCGGAGAGAAATACGACGATAAGGTGCGGGTGGTCCGTTTCGGCGAGTCCGTTGAACTGTGCGGGGGAACCCATGTACACGCCACCGGGCAGATCGGGCAATTCATCATCCTTTCGGAAAGCGCCATTTCCGCGGGCATACGCCGTATCGAAGCCATCACGGGGGAGAAAGCTGAAGAATATATGATGGAGAAACTCCGGGAAGCAGACGAGGCCAGGGCCCTTTTCGGTCAACCCCGGGAATTGAAGGATTCTATCACCGACCTGATGGAGGAAAACAACCGCCTGAAGAAACAAATCGGGGAATATGAAAAACGGGAGGGCGCCGGAATCAGGGAAGAACTGAAAAAATCAGTGATTCAAAAGGGCGGCGTCAGCGTGATCGCAGCCCGCGTTGCCCTGAACTCGGCACAGGCTGTCAAGGATCTCGCCTTCCGGTTGAGAGGCGAAATCCCCCGGTTGTTCCTGGTTCTGGGGGCTGAAATCGATGGCAAACCCCTCCTCACCGTTATGATTTCCGACGAAGTGGTGAAATCCTCGGGCCTGGATGCCGGAAAAATTGTCAGGGAAGCGGGAAAAGAGATCCGGGGGGGCGGGGGAGGCCAGCCCTTCTATGCCACCGCAGGGGGCAAAGATGTCTCCGGACTCGATGCCGCCATTGCAAAAGCAACCGCTTTCCTGTCGGAAAAGTAGAACTTAACGATCACTTTTTCAAAAAAATATAATGTAAGTATTTGAATCTAAAGATCTTATTTGTTATTTATAAGTATTTTAAATAATTGACAAAGCGGTTTCTCTTTCTTATGGGAGCTATCCTGCCATTGGGTTATCCCTATATTTGCACCGTCATAAAAAAATGAAGAGTATGAGCAAAGAAGTAACCCGCACGTTTGATATTCTTGAACGCATTTTAGAAGAGTTTCAACGTTCTGATGCTTTGGGTGGAAAAAGAGGGAATGAGTGGTACACTTACTCCACGGAGGAATACTACCGCAATTCCCACCGTTTTGCGCTGGGATTGCTGGCCATGGGTGTTCATCGGGGAGACCGGATTGCCACGGTGACCAACAATCGTCCGGAATGGAATTTTGCCGACATGGGGATGGCCATGACGGGGGTGGTGCATGTGCCGCTGTATCCCACGATTGGGGATGATGAATATTCGTATATCCTGAAGCATTCAGGCGCCAGGTTTCTGATCGTGGGAGATGCGAAACTGTTAGAAAAGCTGACGCCGGTGGTAGAGCTGATCCCTTCCGTCAAGGCGGTTTTTGTATTTGAGGAAATCCCTGGCGCGCGTTTTTACGGGGAGATCATGGAGGAAGGGGACCAGAACCGGGAGGCCCTGGAAGGGCGACTTGCTGAGATAAAAGCATCGGTGAAGCCCGACGATCTGGCCACCATCATATACACCTCCGGAACCACGGGGGTACCCAAGGGGGTGATGCTGTCGCACCGCAACCTGGTCTCCAATTTTACGTCACATGCCAAAATGCACCACCTGGGAAAGGACCACCGTGTGATCAGCTTCTTGCCACTATGTCATGTGTACGAACGGAGTGTCAATTACCATTTCCAGTACAAGGGAATGGGCGTTTACTATGTGGGCAACCTGGCTCAGATCCTTCCGGCCCTCAAAGAGGTAAAACCCCACATGTTCAACTCGGTTCCCCGTTTGCTGGAAAGGGTCTACGACGGATTTGTGACCAAGGGTAAGGAACTGACCGGTTTTAAAAGAAAGCTCTATTTTTGGGCGATGCGGCTCACCCGGCATTATGAATTCAATAAAAAATTCACTCCGCTGATGCGGCTGAAAATCTTAATCGCCGACAAGCTGATTTACTCCAAATGGAGGGCTGCCCTGGGCGGAAACATCGTGTATGCTGTTTCGGGGGGTGCCGCCCTGCAACCCCGGATAGCCCGTACTTTGGGGATGGCAGGAATGCTGAACATCGAGGGGTACGGACTTACGGAGACTTCTCCCGTCATTGCCGTGAACAATCCGGCCACCCGCGAAATGAAAATCGGAACTGTAGGTCCGGTTCTGGAGGGCTTTGAGGTGAAGATCGCCGAAGATGGCGAAATCCTCTGCAAAGGACCCGGCGTTATGATGGGGTATTACAAGGACCCGGAGATGACCGCTGAGGTGATGGATGAGGAGGGATGGTTCCATACCGGCGACATAGGCACCTTCGAGGATGGAAAATACCTGAAAATCACCGACCGGAAAAAGGAGATGTTCAAGCTCTCCGCCGGTAAATACATCGCTCCCCAGATGATCGAGAATAAACTGAAGGCTTCGGAACTCATCGAACAGGCGATGGTGATCGGTGCCGGCGAAAAGTTCGCCTCGGCGCTCATCACCCCCAATTTTGTGCTGTTACATGACTGGTGCGCCGAGAACCACGTGCACTTTGAGAACAACAGGGAGCTGGTTCAGATTCCCGAAGTGGTTGCCAAAATTCAGCAGGAGGTGATCCAGATCAACAAAACACTGGGACAGCACGAGGAAATCAAGAGGTTCCGGCTGGTTTGCGACGAGTGGAGCCCCGCTACCGGTGAATTGTCCCCCACCCTGAAGCTGCGCCGTAACGTGGTGACGGCCAAGTATAAGCACATTATCGACGAAATCTACGCCAATTCAAAAAACTGACCGAACCAAAAGGTAGAACCAAAGAAAAGACTTCACTATGAAACAAATTCTCCATGTTTTGCTGTTCCTCATCCCGCTGTTCAGCGGAGCTCAGGGCCTGATTGAAAGATCCGGGGGATCGGAAGTCACACCGCAGTTGAAAGTCAACGCTCACGGCTATTTTGAAATGCCTGGACTCAACGTGATGGTCTTCTTTGATATTTACCCCGAGGGTCACCAGGGGGGTGTGGGGATCATCCAGAACGGCACGCGGGTGGCTACCAACGGGGACCTAAGGCTGGAGCCGACCCCCGGGCAATGGCAGCCCATTCCCAAGGTGGGGAAACGCACGGAGGTGTCGGACCGCGAAATTACCGTCCGCTGCTGGTACCCCGACTCGGCCATCAACAGGAAGGGATTCAACCCTGTCATCTATCCCGACCTTTCGTTCGTCTATAGCGTGCGGGTGGTTGCTGAGGGGAAGAAATTCAGGATTTTCGTGGACCTGGACCAGCCCCTTCCTGCGGAATGGGAGAAGCAGGTGGGATTTAATATGGAGCTTTTCCCGGGATTGCTGTTCGGTAAGAGCTGGTACCTCGATGAGGCCCACGGATTGTTCAACCGCCAGCCCAACGGACCCGTGGAAAAGGACCTCAACGGGGACTGGCAGGCGGCGCCCATGGCCACGGGTAAAAAGCTGACCATCGCCCCGGAGGAGCCCCACCAACTGATGCACATTTCCAGTTTCGGGGAACCGTTGCAACTCCTTGACGGCCGCTTTTATCACAACAACGGCTGGTATGTGGTCCGTTCGCTGGTCACCCCCGGAAAAATAAAAGGGGCCATCGAGTGGCTGGTCGACGCCCATGTCCTGCCCAACTTCCTCTCCGATCCCGTGGTGCATGTGAGCCAGGTGGGGTACCACCCCGAGCAGGAGAAAATGGCGATCCTTGAGATTGACGGCTCGGCGGAGGAGCCCATTCCCCTGGCCCTGATCCGCTATGAGCCCTCGGGTGACCAGGTGACGGTGAAGGAGGAGATTCCGGAGAAATGGGGTAAATATCTGCGTTTTAACTATTTCCGGATGGACTTTTCCGGGGTGAAGGCCGAAGGGGTCTACCGTGTGAAATACGGGAACCGGCTGACCGAGCCCTTCCGCATCGGGAAAGGGATTTATGATAAGGATGTGTGGCAGCCGACCCTGGAATATTTTCTGCCGGTGCAGATGTGCCACATGCGCATCAACGAAGGGTACCGGGTGTGGCATGACCGCTGCCATATGGACGACGCCCTGATGGCGCCTGTCGATACGAATCATTTTGACGGTTATATCCAGGGCCCGTCAACCCTGACGAAATTCAAGCCTTACGACCAGGTGCCAGGGCTCAACGCGGGAGGATGGCACGATGCCGGCGATTATGACCTGCGCGTGGAGTCGCAGGCCGGCACAGTGTGGGTGCTCACCATGGCCTTTGAACAGTTCAGGCCGGCGTGGGACCAGACTACCGTGGACCAGCGGGAGAAGGTCGTGGAGATCCACCGCCCGGACGGAAAGGATGATATCCTCCAGCAAATTGAGCACGGACTGCTCACCATCCTGGGGGGCTATGAGTCCCTGGGGCGCCTTTACCGGGGCATCATCTGCAACCACCTGAGGCAGTATGTGATGCTGGGTGACGGGGCCGCGATGACCGACGGACTGAAGTACAGCCCGCTGTTGAAGGAGGGGGAGAAGACGGGCTCCGAATCGTGGAAGAGCGATGACCGGTGGGTCTTCACGGAGGTGAATCCCGGAAGGGAGCTGGAGGTGGTGCGTGCCCTGGCGGCGGCCTCCCGGGTGATGAAAGGGTATGAGGACGGCTTGTCGGTGCGAGCCCTGAAGGCTGCCGAAGAGCTATACGCCGCCGTGATCGGCGGGGAGCCGGGAAGCGATGCCGTGCTCAGGAGCGCCGCTGGTGCCGCCGGAAATGAAGCTTCACGACGGGGTGCCCGCAGAAGCGGAAGTGCCGGAGCGTCGCCGGGCATCGTGGCGGATCGGGCAGCCGGTCAGGACCCCGCCAATGCCGCCAATCCGCGGCTTTATTCCGGAAGGGTGAAGGCCTCGGCAGAGCTTCTGCTGGCTACGGGAGCGGCAAAATACAGGAGGGAAATCGCTGGTCTCCTCTCGGAACAGCTGCTCAGAGACAGCGATGTGACGGCTCATATGGGTCGGGTGATGTCGCAATTGGGGGATCCGGCGCTGGAAGCCCTGGTCCGGAAAGCAGCACGCGCTTATCACGAACAGGTGGAGCAACTGCAGAGGGAGAACCCCTTTGGTGTACCCTACAGACCCCATATCTGGGGCGACGGCTGGAATATCCAGAGTTTCGGCGTACGCCAGTATTTCCTGAAGAAATATTTCCCGGAAATTTTTGACGGGGGGGTCATGCTCAACGCCCTTAATTTCATTCTGGGGAACCACCCCGGGGAGAACACCTCTTCCTTTGTGTCAGGGGTGGGAAGCCGGTCGGTTACTGTGGCTTACGGGGTAAACCGGGCCGACTGGTCGTTCATTCCCGGGGGATCGGTATCGGGCACCGGAATCATTCGGCCTGACTTCCCTGAGCTGAAGGAATGGCCTTTCTTCTGGCAACAGACAGAATATGTGATGGGCGGCGGCGCCACCAACTTCATGTTTCTGGCTCTGGCTGCCGCAGACCACTTTAGGTAAGGGTATTCTTGCCTTGTATCCTTGAGGCGATACAGCCTAACAAGCGGGTTTCGGTACTTCAGGTAAGGGTATTTTTGCTTTCCATCAGGAGAAAATCCGGCCCCAGGGGATGCTGAAGAGGACCAGGGCGAGAGCAACGGTGTACCAGATGGCGCTCATCCGGTGTTTGCGGGCGTTGAACTGGGCCTTTCTGACCCGGGACTTTACAATGTAAAGAATGATCACGGCAACCACCATCATCGCGATATGTTCCACGGCAAAAAACCTGATGCCGGGATCTGCTATGGCAGCGCCAAAGTTGTTGAAGGCCTGACGGGTGACCGGACTCAGGGCTGCATAGAGCACAATTCCCAGTAACAGTTGCAGGTCTGCCCCCACCGTCAACAGGGAAGCCAGGATAGTGTCAGTACTGGTCCATCTGTTTTTGAAGAGGAGACTTTTCCATGCTTTTCCGGCTGCCAGGATGAGAACAAGGACTACTCCCCAACTGAGGTAATGATGGATGCTCAAAAAAACAGAGTACAAGTTGGCTGTCTCCATGGTGTTTTAGCTATTAACAGTTCGTCATTAATCTTAATCTTATTTTCCGGCCCGGCGCAAAAGATCGTCCTTCCTCAGTTGGGCGACATGATCGAGAACCGTTTCCTGCCAGGGACGGAATTCCATGTCCAGTTCCTGTTGGATCCGGGAATTGTCAAACCGCAGGTCGTAGCCGAAATTCTTCCGGATAAAGCCGGGGGAATAACCTGCCAGGGGCCCTATGATGTAGAAGGCCCAGGTAGGCAGGTAGCCGGTGGGGAGGGGTAGGGAGGGGTTTTTGCTTCTGATGGTTCTGGCGATTTCCAGAAAATCACGGCTATGGGGTGCGGCGATAAAACGGCCGTTTGCATGAGCGGTGGTGGCGGCTTTCACATGGGCCCGGGCAGCATCCCGGACATCGACGATCGCCTGGGTACCCCGGGGAACCCCCAGCCGGAACAACCCCGACGTGAGCTGCCGCATCAGTTGAACGCTGGTGGCATCGGTGCGCCGCGACAGGGAAGGGCCAAGAATCAGTCCGGGATTGATTACCGCCAGCTCCAATCCCGGAATTTCCCCGGTCAGCTTCATAGCCTCCTTCTCAGCCAGGGTTTTGCTGTAACTGTAAGGCATATTCTCCGGGGAGGACGTTTCATTCCAGTGATTGTCCGTAAAGATACCCCCTTCGACCGATGCTGACTCAATGGCATCCCCGTAAATGGCGGCAATGCTGGAGGTCAGAACAACCCTCCGTATGGTGCCCGTTTTCTTGATACTTGCGAAAATATTCCGGACACCTGCCACCGCCGGTTTGATCAACTCGTTTTCAGGATCCCTGATTCCCGATATTTTAAATGGCGAAGCGGTATGGATCACCACCGCACAACCACGGACGGCTTCGTCGAAGGAACCTTCCTTCTCTAGATCGGCTTCAAAAAATGCCAGCTTTTCAGGATGATCATCCGCCATTTTTGTGAGATGGCCGAATTTCGCGTTGTCTGACTTATGCCTCACAGTGGTGTTGACAGCATACCCATCTTCGAGGAGCAGCTTTACGATCCAGGAAGCCAGGTATCCCGACCCGCCGGTCACAACTACTTTGTCGTCGCTTTGCATCCGTACCACGCTTTTATTTGTGAAATGGATCAATTCCAGTCTTCTGTCTTGTGCTTTCAGCGAAACACTTTATTAAATGTTTATACTGTTATGCAACGCCCCGGAATGATGTTGCTAATATAGCAATTCTCCGGGGAAAGGATTCATGTGTTTGATCACGAATTGCGGTGAGCGCATTGACTACATCCGTCCTTTGTGCCAGGTAAGCATTAATGCCTGGTCTCTGCTTATTGCTGATTCGGTGATGAAACCTGTCAAACTCATCCCGGTTTGGCGGGATGAGTTTCCCCGTCCGATCTGTAGCGGGGAGGAATCAGGTTCTCCGGGATATCACCGTCATTGACTTTTGGAACAGGGGGCATGAGCCGCTTTTTTGTCTATATTTAGCAGTCAAAACAGCTGGGATTTGACAGCAACAGGAGGCGGTCAAGGAATAGCTGCGGCGACAGGCGGTTATGCGTAAACAACAAGAAAGACGGTTATGAATTATTTTCCTGACACCACAGGTTTGTATGCCGATTATTATGAGCTGACCATGGCCTACGGCTATTTCCGGGAAGGAAGGCAGCAGGAGACGGCGGTCTTCGACTATTTTTTTCGTACCAATCCCTTTCAGAACGGGTTTACCGTTTTTGCCGGACTGCGCGATCTTCTGAAGATGCTGGATCGTTTCCGTTTCAGCGGGGAGGAACTGAATTATCTCTGCTCGTTGGGGTATCCTGGGGACTTTCTCGCTTTCCTGGCGGATTTCCGTTTCCGGGGGATTATTTACAGTGTTAAAGAGGGGGAAGTGGTTTTCCCCGGGGAACCTACGGTGCGTGTGGAGGGTTCGCTGATCGAAACCCAGTTAGTGGAGTCCCTGCTCCTCAATGTGCTCAATTTCGAATCCCTGGTGGCAACCAAGGCTTTGCGGATCCGGCAGGCGGCAGGACCGCGTCATTTTTCGGAATTTGGTTTGCGGAGGGCACAAGGTCTCGGAGCCATGATGGCTTCCCGTGCCGCTGTCATCGGCGGAGCCGACTCCACCTCCAATGTTTTGGCTGCCTTGGTTTACGGGATTCCTGTTTCAGGCACGCAGGCCCACTCGTGGATCCAGAGTTTTGATTCGGAACAGGAGGCTTTCCAGGTTTATGCCGAAGTTCATGGCAACAAAACCATACTTCTGGCGGATACCTACGATACCCTCCGCTCGGGGATCCCCAATGCCATTGAAACCGCAAAGACTATGGAATTGCGGGGAGAACGGCTTTACGGAATCAGGCTCGACAGCGGAGACCTGGCCTACCTCAGCAAAAAAGCCCGGGAGATGCTCGATGCTGCGGGATTGTCGTATGTTAAAATTGTGGTTTCCAATCAGTTGAATGAGCAGGTGATCCGTAGTCTCATCAACGAACAGCAGGCTCCCATCGATTCTTTCGGCGTAGGTACCGAACTGGTTTCCGCAACACCCGATGCTGCCCTCGACGGAGTCTACAAAATGTCGGCCGTAAATGGTTTTCCCCGGATGAAAATATCGGAAAATGTGGAAAAACTGACCCTTCCCGGTGTGAAATCACTGATCCGCTTTTACGATGCCGAGGGGTTCTTTTTCCGCGACGGAATATTCCTCGACGAGGAAACTTCTACGGATCACATGCTCCTCTTTCATCCCAAATTTCCTGAGAAGAGAACCGACGTGACGGGGTTGAAATGTGAGCATCTGTTAAGGCCGGTCTATGCGGAAGGGCAAACCCTGCTGGAAGACAAGACGCCGGCGGAGATCAACGGCTACCTCAGGGAAAGGCTGGCGCTTCTGCCCACAGAACACCAACGGTTTGTGAGTCCTCACATTTACAAAGTGGGCATTTCCGGGAAACTCCTCGAATTGCGGAACAGACTCATCTTGAAGAACAAACCAAAAACCTGATTTTTATGGATGTTAACGTAACCAAACCCACTTTTGTGGTCGATCGGGCCATTTGCCGCCGGAATATCGCGCGGATGGCAGCCAAAGCCCGTGCCCATAACCTGAAATTCCGCCCTCATTTTAAAACCCACCAGTCGGCCGTTGTCGGCGAATGGTTCCGGGAGGCCGGCGTGACCGCGATCACCGTTTCATCCCTTTCGATGGCCCGTTATTTTGCTTCGGCAGGATGGAATGACATCACCATCGCCTTCCCGGTAAATCTCCGGGAGATCGGTGATATCAACCGGCTGGCTTCGGAAATCTCCCTGAACCTCCTGGTCGAGAATGAGATTTCCATGAATTTCCTGGTGAAGAAACTGTCAGCCCCCGTGGGGATCTATATTGAGGCGGATACGGGGTATCACCGGACGGGTGTCGATCCCCTCAAACCACGGGTGATCGACCAGATGCTGGAGGTGCTGCGAAAAGGCGACAACCTGGTTTTCAGGGGATTTCTGAGCCACTCGGGACAGACCTATTCCGCCCGGTCGGTCGATGACATTCATGTACGGCATGCCGATGTGTTGTTGAAAACAAGGTCTCTGAAAAATCATTACAGGGAGGAGTGGCCCGGGCTGGAGATTTCGCTGGGCGACACGCCAGCCTGCTCGGTATGCAACAACTGGGACAGCGTGGATGAAATCCGCCCGGGGAATTTTGTCTTTTACGACCTGATGCAGCTGTCCTTGGGAGCTTGCAGTATCGATGATATTGCCGTACGGGTGATGTGTCCGGTGGTTTCCAAACAGATAATGCGTAACGAGGTGGTGGTATATGGCGGAGCGGTACACCTGTCGAAGGAATTTATGATCGGTGACAACGGAAAGCGGAGTTACGGAGGGGTATGCCTTCCCGGGGGAAGTGCCGGAGCGGGGGGCAGTGACCACCATTTCAGCGGTGCAGTCATGGGGTTGAAGGACCGGAACGATTTGATCTTCGGCAAGATCCTCAGTGACGGCACCTGGGTAGCCGGACTCTCCCAGGAACACGGCATCATTAGGGGTACTTTTGATGAAATCAGGATGATCTATCCCGGCGACCTGCTGGAGATCATCCCCGTCCATTCTTGCCTGGCGGCTGATCTGGCGGGGTACTATCTGACTACGGAGGGGGATAGGATTGAGAAGATCAGAAAGTCATCTGATTGAATACAACCCTGCTGCAGCGCAGCAGGGTTGTATGCTGGCGAGCGCATTCCCCGTCGGCTCTGCCGCGGGGAGTTCCAAATCTCTTTCAGGCTTCCTTTGCCGGAATATTCTTCAGCGTTTCGAGGAGGAAGTCATAGAATTTTTGCACCGTGGCGATGTTCACTTTTTCGTCAGGGGAATGGGGATGGCGGATGGTGGGACCAAAGGATATCATATCCCAATCCGGATATTTCCCGCCAAGGATCCCGCATTCGAGTCCGGCGTGGATCGCTTTGATTTTCGGAACCTTCTTGTATTTTTTGCGGTATACTTCCTGCATGGTTTTCAGGATGGGGGAGTCGAGGTTGGGTTTCCAGCCGGGGTATGCGCCGCTGAATTTCACCTTGGCCCCTGCCAGGTTGAAGAGCGACCACATGCGGGTGCCCAAAACTTCCTTAGCAGAGTCGACCGAACTCCGCATCAGACAGGCGATGTTGACAGTTTTCTTTTTCGGGTCGGACTTGACGATGGCCAGGTTCGATGAGGTCTCCACCAGTCCGGGCATGGTGTCACTCATGCGGGCCACCCCGTTGGGGCAAGCCATGACCGATTTTGTCAGCTTATCTTGAACTTTTCTGTTGATCACCCTTCTGGGAGTGTCTACCGGTTCTATGGTCACCGTCAGGCCGGGTTCCGTGGCAGCCAGTTCATTTTTCATCTTTCCGACGAGATCATCGACCAGGGCGATGAATTCCGGAATTCTTTTGTTCTTCACAGCCAGGAGTCCGAAAGCTTCGCGCGGGATGGCGTTCCGGAGGCTCCCCCCTTCGATGGAGGAGAGGCGCACTCCCAACTGGCAGGCGGCTTCCGTCAGGATGCGGAAAAAGATCTTGTTGGCATTTCCGCGGCCAAGCGAAATGTCGATCCCCGAATGGCCCCCTTTCAGTCCGGTGACGCTCAGTTTAACACCTCCGTACCCTTTCGGGGTTTTCTTTTCCTTGCATTGGAATTTTACGTTCACATCTTCGCCTCCGGCGCAACCGACGTAGAGTTCGCCTTCGTCTTCGGAATCCAGATTGATAAGGATGTCGCCCTGGAGAATTCCGGCTTCCAGACCGTTGGCGCCGTCCATGCCGGTCTCTTCCGTAGCGGTGAAGAGGGCTTCGAGGGGGCCGTGTTCTGCCTCTCCTGAAGCGAGGATGGCCATGGCGGCAGCCACGCCGATGCCGTTGTCGGCACCCAGGGTGGTGCCGTTGGCGCGAACCCATTCGCCGTCGACGATGGTTTCAATGGGATCTTTTTCAAAGTCGTGCTCTTTGTCGCTGTTCTTCTGGGGTACCATGTCGAGGTGTCCCTGAAGGATCACCCCCTTGAGGTTCTCCATGCCGGGAGTGGCCGGCTTGCGGATGATGATATTGCCAGACTTATCGCGGATAGTCTCCAGTCCGAGTGACTTGCCGAAATTCTCCGCATAATCGCGGATACGCTCTTCATGATTCGACGGACGGGGAATTTTCGTCAGCTCGTGGAAATAACCCCAAACCTCCTGCGGTTTCAATTCCTGGATAGTTGTGCTCATATTCAATAACTTAAAGTTAATATTCTGTCAATAACATTTCTGTGCGCCGATAGGTTCACCGCGCCGGATGGGAATGTCATTCTTTTTTCTTGTTCGGAAGTTCCAGTCCGTAGCCTTGTTTGCGGTCAACGGCCTTCAGCACGAAGCTGAGGGCAATAGCTGCCACGCCAAAGCCGGCGAAAATCAATTCGGGAACTGTATAGTTGTATTTGGCGCCTTCGACGCCGGCGGCGATCTGTTCGGCCACGCCGGGATTGGATTGGGTGACCGCCCAGCCGATCAGGATGGGAACCAGCAGGAGGCCGATGTTCTGGATGTAAAAGATCAGTCCGTATGCAGATCCCAGGTAACGCTCCTCCACGATCTTGGGTACCGAGGGCCACATGGAGGCGGGAACCAGCGAGAAGGCGGTTCCCAGGATGACGATGGTTCCCAGGGCCATGGGTACGGTGAACACGTCATTGGGCACCAGGGCGAAGATGAGGTGAGACACCGTAAGCAGGATGGCGCCGTAGAACATCATCGAAGCCCCTTTCCCTTTGAAGTCGAGGAAAGCCCCCATGAAAGGGGTCAGAATCATGGCGCCAATGGGGAAGTACGAGAAGTAGGCGGCAGCCGTTTTGATGTCAATATTCAGTTTTGAGGAGAGCATGTCGGTGGCGAATTTCTGAAACGGGAAGATGGCCGCATAGAAGAGGACGCACAATCCCGAGATGGCCAGGAAGCCAGGATTACGGATGATCTTTCCGAGGTCGGAAATGCGGAAAGCTTCTTCGGGTTCTTCGCCCGTTCTGTTTTCACCCATCTGCTTATCCAGTTTCTTATCCATGAAGGTATAGATGAAGAAGGTCAGGAAGCCTACGCAGAGGAAGACGAGTCCCCAGAATACCGAATTGGAGGGGCCTCCATGTTCCGCGAAGATGGGGGTGAGGCGGAATACCGCGAAGACACCGAGGCGGGCTATGGCCATCTCGAGGCCCATGGCCAGTGCCAGTTCTTTCCCCTTGAACCATTTGACGATGGTTTTTGACACGGTGATCCCCGCCATTTCGATTCCCACGCCGAAGATGGCGAAGCCTACGAAAGCCAGTTTCGCCGACGCGGGAACCCCGGTGAAGAAAGAGTTGAGGAATCCGGCAAAGGCGGAATCGGCGAACCCGGAGGTCAGCGCATAAAATTTCAACGCTGCGCCCACCACCATGGTGGTGGCTGAGGTGATCAGGGTAAAGCGGATTCCCATCTTGTCGAGGATGATCCCCGAGAGGATCAGGAAGCCGGCGAAGACGTTGAGGAAGAATTCGGAACCTCCTAGCATGCCGAACACCTCAGGACTCCATTTATAATCGGTCTCCAGCATCGTCTGAAGCGGGGCGACCACATCGATAAAGAAGTAAGCGAAAAACATCGTCGAGGCGATCAGCAAAAGAGCAGTCCACCTCATTACCGCTGAATCTTTCAGCGTTTTTTTGATCTCATTCATATACGGGTTGGAATTAATGTAAGTTCAACCGTAAAAGTAGGATTTATTTTTTGATCACTGACCTGAGGGATCCGGTTTCAGGATGGAATTCTATGGCAAATTGTCCATTGAGGAGTTCTGCCGGAAGGGGCTCAACCTGGCCGAACTGTGCCAGGGGCATGCGGGTAGTGCCAATCAGGGTCAGTTCACGTGTCAGGGTCACCGTGGCCATTCCCGGCAGGCGGTAAAAAACGGCGGCGGTATTGGCAGGGGAAGGCGCCACCTGTGTTCCGGGGGAGGGAGAAGTGCCGCTCTTTTCCACGTCGATCATGACAGGTTTGCCCGAAAAGTCGGTTTTGGGCAGGAATCCGAGGGTTTCGTCGAAGCGGAAGATAACTTCCCCTTTTACGCTTTTCGCGGGTGGGACGAAATCATAAAAGAAGGTGTATTCATCGGTCACCGATTTTCCGGTAAAGAGTTCCAGGTTGGTTTTTTCAATCTTCCGGAGTTCTTCTATACTTTCGTCATAGGCATCCCCGTCGGGGTGGAATTCATCCAGCATTCCGGAGGCGATATCAAAACGGGTGCTTCTGGATTTCAGGATGAGTGCTGCCGCTGATGTCGCCCTTTGTTCTACAGGGGAACGGCCTGTCATCTCGGTGCTGTTGGTGAGATTGGTGAACATCAGTTCATTGGTCAGATTCCTGTAGTTGTAAGAATTGGAAACCGGGGGTTCCGTTTTTGGAGGGGCGAGGTTTGTGTTGATGCCTGCCAGGCACCCTTCGGGTGTCAGCTGAAGCATGGCGGACTGGCCGGCGCCGGTTCTGTAGCGGTGTTCCGGGTCGGGTTCTGAAAAGCTGGAGAACTCCACCTTTTCGATATTCCAGGAAATCCCTGGTTGCTGTTTCACATTTCTGATCCCCAGGAGTGATTCTGCATAGGCGGCATAGGGTCCGCTGACAAAATTGGTGCGGGTAGCCGTAATTTTGATCCGGATGCCGGTCCGGGGCAGCGAATAGACAATGCCACCACTTGGCATGACCATCGTGATATTGTCCGTTTTGCTTTTTGAACGCTGTGCCGTTGCAGGCAGGGCGATGAGCAGCGCCATCGCGATTGTCACTATTTTCATCTGTTTAAAGTATTACGTTGTTGTGGTTCATTCTGTGATACAGATGTAATATCCATGTGGCTTAATTATACAGGTTGGTGCATAAATGATGCATGGATATTTCATGAACTGATTTTTTGATAAGATGCCAAAGTTAATCAAAATCTTATAGGATAAAACCATAAATTTTCCGGAAGGTTTTGGGTAGGAACCGGATGATGTCGGATGCGATGAGGGCGGGTGCGGGGATGGAGCGGGCGGCCAGGTCGCCGGCAAGTCCGTGGATGTAAACGCCGGCGATGGCGCCATCTTCCGGTGAAAATCGCTGTGCCAGGAGAGCGGTAATGATGCCGGTGAGCACATCGCCGCTGCCGCCGGTGGCCATGCCCGGATTTCCCGTGGGGTTGAAAATGGCATCCCCGGAGGGGAGGGTGATGGTGGTAAAGGCGCCTTTCAGGACGATGACCACCCCCAGGGTTTGGGATAGACGGCGTTGTTTTTCCAGACGAAGCCAGGAGTTGGGCTGCCCGGGATTGTGGGCCCGTCCGGGTTCATTGGGTCGTCCTGGAATTGCCGTCAGTCCGGGAACTACCGTAGTTTCGTCGTCCCCGAAGAGGCGGCGGAATTCCCCGGGATGGGGGGTGAGGACGGAGCCGGGCGGGATTTCTTGCAGAAGGGCCGGCTTTTCAGAAAGGATGTTGAGGGCGTCGGCATCGAGGACCAGGGGTTGGCAGGCCTTTCCCAGAAGCTCAAAAAGCGCTTTCCGCGTGCCGGCGTGCGTGCCCAGTCCGGGGCCCGCCCCGATGGCCGAATATTTAGCCCCTCCGGCAGCGGCAGCAAGTTCCGGGATCGTTGTAATGATATCGTCAGCGGGATCTGTGGAGCACATGGTTTCCGGAGAGGCAGTCTGCAGGATGGAATAACCGCATCGCGGGATGTGAACGGTTACCAGTCCGGCACCGCTGCGCTGACACGCCTGGGCAGCCAGCACCGCTGCCCCTGTTTTTCCGTAGCTTCCGGCCACCAGGAGGGCGTGGCCGTAAGTTCCCTTGTGGGAGAACCTCTTCCGCGGAGGAAAGAGGGCACGGATCTCCCGTCGTTCCGTGATCCGGAAGGGGGTTTCCGTTCCGGCGATGGCTCCGGGATGAAGGCCGATGTCGATGACCGTCACGCGGCCGGTGAAAATTTCATTTTCCGGGAAGAGGAGGCTGATTTTGGGAAACTGAAGGGTAAGGGTTTCGGCAGCCCTGATGATGTTTTCCGCAGGGTTGCCGCCGTTGTCCTCTCCCATCAGTCCGGCCGGCATGTCGATGGCATAGACCCGTGCCCCCGATTGGTTGATATGACGCACCAAGGCAGCCGGGAGACCTTCGAGGGGACGGGTCAGTCCGGCGCCGAAAAGTCCTTCGATGACAGGTGTTCCGGGGTTGAGAACCGGAAAATCCGCTTCCGAAGAAATGGGAAGGAGGATTGCCAGGCCCTGTTCCCTGAGGCGCTCCAAATTTTTGGAGCAGGAAGGGGAAAGGGGTCTTCCGGTTTCCGGGTAAAAGACCGTGCAGGGGTGCCTTTTTGCGGCAAACAGGCGGGCCATGGCCAGGGCATCCCCCCCATTGTTTCCCGTTCCTGAGAAAAAGACCAGGGGCTGTTCCCCGGGAAAGAGGTTGACAAGGTGACCGGTCATCTTCTGCGCCGCCCGCTCCATCAGGTCAATGTCGGCGATGGGCTCATGCTCGATGGTGTACCGGTCAATAGATGCAATCTGTTTCGTGGTGAATATTTTCATGCCCTTTTGTGATTTCCACCCGAAGATAGTGTGTTCATTTGATTCCGGCAAGTGCAATCCCTACGGTTGTACGGCAGGGAGTTCCCATGAAGTGCTTTCGGGCACCCGGGTATAAATTTCAATTGATCAGATTGTTGCGATTGCTGAAAATTTTTCCCGGCACGCTTTATCCTGTTTATTTCGGCAGGAATAACCATCGGCCGCGGGTTTTTATTATTTTTATTGACCAAAATCAGGGTTATGCAGAAGTACATTCTTTCGTTGGATTCCGGGACCACGAGCAACCGTGCGATTCTTTTCGATCATTCGGGGGAGATTGTGAGCATAACGAATCAGGAGTTTGAGCAGATCTATCCCAAGGCAGGGTGGGTGGAGCATGATCCCGTGGCGATCTGGAAGACGCAGCTGGGTGTAGCGCGGCGGGTGATCCGTCAGCAGGGTCTCCGGGCCGATCAGGTGTCGGCCATTGGCATCACCAACCAGAGGGAGACCACGGTGGTGTGGAACCGTGAGACCGGCGAACCGGTGTGCAATGCCATCGTATGGCAGGACCGGCGCACATCGGGGATTTGCGACAAACTGATCGGGGCGGGTTATGAGGTGATGGTGCAGGAGAAGACCGGACTGGTGATCGACGCTTATTTTTCGGGGACGAAGCTCCGGTGGATCCTCGACCATGTACGGGGTGCGAAGCATCTGGCGCGGGAGGGGAAGTTGGCTTTCGGGACCATCGACACTTGGCTGGTATGGAACTTCACCAAAGGGGCACTTCACATCACCGATGTCTCCAATGCCAGCCGCACCATGTTGTTTAATATCCACACCCTGGAGTGGGATTCCGAATTGCTTGCCTTGTTGGATATTCCGGTGTCCATGCTTCCTGAAGTGGTTGCCAGCAGCCGGGTGTATGGAGTCACCCATCCGGAATTCTTCGGAAGGGAGATCCCCATCGCGGGCATTGCGGGGGACCAGCAATCGGCGCTCTTCGGACAGATGTGCCTCCGTGAGGGGATGGTGAAGAATACCTACGGCACGGGATGTTTCGTGATGATGAATACCGGCGGCCGGCCCATTCTTTCCGGGAACAAGCTGCTGGCCACGGTGGCGTGGCAGATCGGGGATGCGGTGACCTATGCCCTTGAGGGGAGCATCTTCATGGGAGGGGCCATCGTGCAGTGGCTGCGCGACCAGCTTCAGTTTATCGTCAGGTCGGAAGATGTTGAGGAGTTGGCCCTGCGTGTGGAAGACAGCGGGGGCGTATGCCTGGTACCGGGATTTGTGGGATTGGGAGCACCGCACTGGGATCCCTATGCCACGGGGACCCTCTTCGGGCTGAGCCGGGGAACCACACGGGCCCATATCGCCCGGGCGGCTTTGGAAGCCATCGCCTTCAGCACCATGGAAGTGATCGACTCTATGGCCGGAGATGCCGGCATTCCCGTTGCAGAACTGCGCGTCGACGGCGGCGCTTCCGTGAATAACCTGCTGATGCAGATACAGTCCGACACCATCTTTAAAAAGGTGGTAAGGCCCCGGATCACCGAAACGACGGCCCTGGGAGCGGCTTATCTGGCCGGACTGGCTTCCGGATTCTGGAAAGATACCGAAGAACTCGAAAAACAATGGAAGATAGAAAGAAGCTTCTTCCCCGTGGTGGACCCCGGTGAAATGGAGCGCCGCATCGCCCTCTGGAAGGAGGCGGTGAACCGAAGTAAAAAATGGTATCAGGAACATTAGGGAGGGAATGACTTCGCCGGCAGAAGGCCCTTCGGCATGAAAGAGATAAAATCAACATGTATAATTCTCAATTGCATAATTCATGAAATATCCATGCATCATTTATGCACCAACCAGTATGAAATTGCGAAGCTATTCTTTGCGCCCGAAAAAAACGGACAATAGCCGCAAAAATAAGTCACATGGATATTACATCTGTTTCTGGGAATGAACAATAACAACGTAATATTTTAAATAGATGAAACGGGAATCCTTCCTTGCGGAAGTCCGGTCGACGGATACCTGGGATATCATTGTCATCGGCGGAGGTGCCACGGGACTGGGGGTGGCTGTGGATGCCGCCTCCCGGGGATACAGGACGCTGTTGCTGGAGCAGTCCGACTTTTCAAAGGGCACGTCGAGCCGGAGCACCAAACTGGTGCATGGCGGCGTGCGCTACCTCCAGCAGGGTGACGTGGTCATGGTGATTGAAGCTCTCAGGGAGCGCGGACTGATGATCCAGAATGCGCCCCATCTGGTCTCCAACCGCTCTTTTGTGATCCCCTCCTATGAGTGGTGGGGGAGCTCCTTCTACACCATGGGGCTGAAAATGTATGACCTTCTGGCTGGGAAACTGGGACTCGGTCCCTCGAAAATGCTGAACCGCGAAGAGGCGCTGGAAGCTCTGCCCACGCTGACCCCGGAGGGATTGAAAGGGGGTACCATTTACCACGACGGGCAGTTCGACGATGCCCGCATGGCGGTTACCCTGGCGATGACGTGTGCCGACTACGGCGGAATCCTTCTCAATTATGTAAAGGTGACAGGGCTCATCAAAGAGGGTGAGATGGTGCGGGGGGTGGAGGCCATTGACCAGCTCACGGGAGAGACATTCTCCCTGACATGCCGGGTTGTGGTCAATGCCACCGGCGTTTTTGTCGATGACATCCTGAAGATGGATGATCCTGCTTCCAAAGGGATGATCAGCCCCAGTCAGGGGATTCACCTGGTGGTAGCCAGGGAGTTCCTTCTCCACGATTCCGCGGTGATGGTGCCCAACACTTCCGACGGAAGGGTCATGTTCGCCGTTCCGTGGCATGATCATGTCATCATCGGTACCACCGATACGCCGGTAAGGAAATGCGTTCTGGAACCTCTTCCCCTGGATGAGGAGATTGAATTTTTGTTGAAAACCGCCGGGGAATACCTGGTGAAGCAGCCTACCCGTTCCGATGTGACGAGTGCTTTTGCCGGCCTGCGGCCGTTGGCGAAACCCGAAGACGGAAAGAAGTCCACCAAGGAGATCTCGCGGAATCACAAGGTCATTGTTTCCATGTCGGGACTTATCACCATCACCGGGGGCAAATGGACCACCTACCGGAAAATGGCGGAAGATGTAGTGGAAAAAGCCTACATCATGGGAGGTCTCCCCGAGCGGGAATGCATCACTGCCCATTTGCCCGTCCATGGCTTCAGCCAGGACCTGGATGCCCGTTATGATCCCCTGGCACCATACGGTACAGACAAGAAGAAGGTGCTGGCCCTGGAAAAGGAAAATCCCGCCTGGCAGGGATTCCTCAGTGAGAAACTGAAAATCCGACGTTCCCAGGTGATCTGGGCTGTCAGGGAAGAGATGGCCATGACCCTGGAAGATGTTCTGGCCCGTCGCACTCGGGCCCTTTTCCTGGATGCCCGCGAGGCCATGCGCATAGCTCCGGAAACGGCGGCGCTGATGGCTGAGGAAACAGGCTGTGATGAGCGGTGGGCTGCCGTTCAGACAGCTGCCTTCTGTGGTCTGGCCCAAAAGTATATTATTGCTGAAAAACCTGATAAAACATAATCCTGTCCGGGATGTGGGGCCAGGGAATCAGACGCGCTTTTTCCCGGTCCCCGGAAAAATACCTCCGGCTTTCCCAATACTCCGGTTCCGACCTCCCCTTTGTACCGGTTCCGGCCTCCCCAATACTCCGGTTCCGGCCTCCCCTTTGTGCCGGTTCCGACCTCCCCTTTGTGCCGGTTTCGACCTCCCCAATGCTCCGGTTCCTCCTCCCCATCCATGTCCGGTGTTTTCGCTGAAGCTGGCATATAATTTGTTTTAAAGAGGTCAAAAATGACAACCTATAGAATTTTTTGCAATCTTTGATCAACTTTTGTTCATGACTCTGATTTTCTAACATAAACATTAATCAAATGAAGAACCTGAATTTATCTGCAAAGGTGGTTGTCTTGTTAGCTACCCTTTTGATGATTCCCTCCTGTGCTGTCAATCCCGTGACCGGAAAACGTCAGATCATGCTGATGTCGGAAGCCCAGGAAATAGCCATGGGAGCACAATATGATCCCCAGGTGCTGGCCACCTTCGGTGTATATCCTGATCAGAAACTGAACAACTTTGTTCAGAAGATCGGTGACGACATGGGATTGATATCCCATCGTCCTAACCTGAAATATCATATCAAAGTTGTAGACAGTCCGGTGGTGAATGCCTTTGCCGTTCCGGGAGGATATATATACCTTACCCGCGGTATCCTGGCGCAATTCAATAATGAGGCGGAACTTGTCGGAGTGATAGGTCATGAAATGGGTCATGTGACGGCGCGTCATTCGGTGAGTCAGCAAACCAAGCAGACCCTCGGGCAGATTGCGCTCATCGGGGGGATGATCCTCTCTCCCAAGATTGCGGAGATGGGTGAGATGGCCATGCAGGGGCTTCAGCTTCTCTTTTTGAAATTCAGCCGCGACGACGAGCGGGAAGCTGACAAACTGGGTGCCGAATATGCGTCGAAGATCAGCTATGACGCCCATAAGATGGCCGACTTCTTCCAGGTGCTCAACAAGATGAACATGGCGGAATCGGAGGGAGGGGTGCCCACCTTTCTCTCTACCCACCCCGATCCGGGTGACCGCTACAACTCCGTTCATCAATATGCCACCAACTGGCAGCAGCAGTTGCAGAATACCAACTGGAAGGTGAACAGGGATAGCTACCTGCGGATGATCGATGGCATCGTCTATGGAGAAGATCCCCGGCAGGGATATACTGAATTCAACACTTTTTACCATCCCGAGCTGAAATTCCGTTTCAACTATCCGTTGGGATGGCAGTTCCAGAATTCTCCCATCCAGGTTCAGATGGCTCCAAAAGACGGAAGCGCCCTGATGGTTTTTACCTTTGCTCGTGGAAGCAACCTGCAGATTGCGGCCGACAGTACGTTGCTCCAGCTGGGAGTAACCGTTCAGGAGCGGCAGTCGACGACCGTCAACGGACTACCCGCCATCGCGACGGTTTCGGTCCAGACCAGCCAGGATCAGTCGACCGGACAGCAGGTTTCCAATCAGCTGTTATCCTATTTTTATAATCTCGACGGCAATTTCTATGTGCTGCACGGATTAGCAGGTTCGGCAAATTTCGCCAAGCTTTTCCCCACGATGCAGGGAGCTATGAAAACTTTTGCCAGGCTTACCGATGCATCGAAAATCAACGTAAAACCCGACTTACTGAGAGTTAAACAGGTAGCGCGCACAAGCACCCTGCAGGAAGCATTCCGCACGCTCGGGGTCCCGGCCGACAAATACCAGGAATATGCCTTCCTGAATAATTTGGAACTCACCGACCAGGTGCAGTCCGGTCAGATGATCAAAATCGTCACAAAATAGGATTGGCTGATGGGCTGGCGGGTGTTTGATTTGGAGTAGGGGCCGGGGGGATTGATCCCCCGGGGGATGGTCACCACATCAGGCAACTTGAACAACCGGAGGAATGTGGCGTCGGTCTGTGCTTTTCGGGAGGAATTTTCGTGCTCCGGAATTTTTGCGGGGTCTAAGGTGCGCAGGTATATCCCCCGGCCCGGCAGGCATAGGTCAGCATGCTGACCGGTGATTCACCGGGGATGCCAGGGATCAGGATCATGACAGCGTCATTTCAAAGAAGTCCGTAGTCGGCTTCGATGATGTCGGTTTTGATGCCGTTGATTTCATCAGGGATCCGCTCCTTTTTGGGAACCTTCTTTTTCTTCTTCTTAACATGTACCCTGATGCAGATCTCGTCGGTGACCACGCCGTTTACATATTTGTAGCCGACATCGACAGCATTTACCCCAGGGATGCTCATTAGTTCCTTTTCCACCAGTGCCAGTTGTTGGATTGCCTGTTCCAGTTTTGTTCGTGTCATTTTTATGTTAATAAAGGGAGACTATTCGTTTTCCAGTCCGCCCTTGCTGAGGTTGGGCTGCAGGCCAGCCTCGATGAAGACGGCGAGTTCCGTTTCTACAAACCCGATGGGGTTGGCGATGGTGAGGAAGGGAGCGCTGGAACTTCCGGCGAACAGGAGCCCGATGACCTTGTCGTCACCGTTGACGATGGTGCTTCCCGAGTCTCCGCTGTTGCTGAAGCGGGGATTGATGGTCGTGTCGGGGCGGATCAGGATCTGGCTGGTCAGGGTTTTCACTCCGATGCCGTCTCCGTAGTCGATGTTGACGGTACCGTTCAATCCGTCCACGAAACCATAGGTAAGCAAGGTGGTGCGGCCTCTTTTACGGACTGCGTCGCCCAGGAGCGCTGTGGCTGTTCCGGCGACATTCCCGATGTCGACGATGGCGGCAGAACTGTTGATGCCTGAATTGATGGAAGCCACGGCACCGTCAACATGGCTGCTGAGGACTGCTCTCAGGAGGGTACCGGCGCCATCGGCATGAGTTCCCATGTCAATGAGGGAAGGTTGGTTCATCTGGTCGCCCACATGCCATCCATTGTCGATGCACATGACATGATAATTGCTCAGCATAAGGGGTTTGCCGGTGGCAACGTCGGTCACCATACAGCCCAATGTTCCGGTGAAGATGTTGCCACCCACGGAGCGGTCTGGTCCGATGCTGATGCCGCCCTTCAGGGGGCGGTATTTGACCGTGTCGGACAGGAGCTCGTCAATGGCCTTTGGAGACAACATCTGAGGAACATAGGTCCCTTCAAGGACATCGGTTTTGATGCCATCAATTTCAGCAGGGATCATCTCCTTTTTGTAGACGGTTTTCTTTTTCTTCGTCACGTGAACCCTGATGCAGATCTCATCCGTGCGCTTGCCGTCCACATATTTGTAGCCGACATCCACGGCGTTGACACCGGATAATTTCAGGAAATCCTTCTCGGTACTTGATTTTACCCGCATGGTCGATTCCAATGATGCATTCATCCTGTGGGGTTTTTACGTTTTTCCTACTTTGTTTGGGCTTTTCGGAAACTGCCGTTCAGTGATAGTATATGTTCATAAATCACCTTCAAAAGCGAATTACTGACAAGTTACGACAATTGGGGGTGAAATTCATCTTTATTTTACAAAAAAAAACGGCCGCTCTGATAGGATGGTTGCTTATCTGCCATACTACTACACCTGCGTTTCTGTCACAAATCTTAACATCAGCCTTAACCTGACAGAGCGGAGCGATGGCTCTCGACCTTGACCTCGACCTTGATCTCACTCTACCATTCTGCTAAATATACGTTCTGCCATTAATTTTAACCTTAACCTCAACCTCAACCTTTACCTGCCGGCGCGCAGAGAAGGCCCTGGACCTCAGCCTCGACCTCAATAGTCGATTTGTCCATTAATCTAATCTTAACCATAGCCTTAACCTCAATCGTCGAGTTCTGTGCCGTTGACGGTAACATTTTTGACCGTCAGTCCCTCGAACCAGGCGGGATCCAGGGTAGCATTTTCCGTGGTGATCATCAGGTTTTCAAAGGTAAAGTTCCGGAGGCTATCATACTGCGATCGTTGGATGTCGGCGAAGATTTTGGTTTTCAGTTCGATATTTCGGAAGGTGATATGGTCGGAAATGGAGAAGGGGGGTGTTTCTCTTCCCTGGAGGTCGAAGAACTGGGTCCACGGCTTGGCGTAGATGAGGCGGTCTGCTTCTCCGGTGATCCCTTCCACAGTGATGTATTCGTAGCGTTGCGGGGTGTCGGGGCGCATTTTGAGCCACAGCACGCGCGAGGGACCTTGCACGCGGCAGTTCTGCACCAGGATGTTGCGGTTGTGGATGGCTTCGCTGCCGCAGGTGACCGCCGAATGGCAGAAACCAAAGTCGCAGTTCCGGATGATGATGTTCCGGTTGGGTCCGTTGGTGGTGTCGGCATCGGCGTAGGGACCCTTACCCCCCTTGATGGCGATGGCGTCGTCGTTGACTTCCAAGGTGCACCCTTCCACGAGGACGTTGGTACAGACGTCGATGTCGATGGCGTCGGTGCTGGGAGCTTTCACCGGTTCCACGGGGGAAAAGATATCCAGGTTGATGAGTCTGACGTCATTGCATTTGTAAAGGTGGGTGGTCCAGAAGCCTGAATTCTGCAAACGGACGTCAAGGATGGTCACATCGTCGCTGTTCCGGATGAATACCAGGCGCGGACGGCTGACTTCCAGGTTGGTGCATTGCGGATTCTCCTTCCGCCGTTGCCAGAAGGCTTCCCAGTACTTTCGGCCGTTGCCGTCGATGGTTCCCTTTCCGGAGATTGTAAAACCGTTGACACCATAGGCGTTGACTACCGCGGGGAAATAGTCGATGCAACGCCCTTCCATCCGGGAGGGCATTTTGGGAAAGTCGGTGATCTCGTCAGAACCGAGGAGGATGCCTCCCTCGCTGACGTGGAGGTGGGTGCCCGGTTTGAAGAAGAGGGCTCCCGTGCGGAAGCGTCCTTCGGGGATCACCACCACGCCGCCGCCGTGTGCCGCAGCATGGTCGATGGCCTCCTGGATGGCGACGGTGTTGAGGGTGACACTGTCTCCTACGGCACCAAAATCGGTTATCAGAAACCGGGGTCCAAGATCGTCGATATTCACTGATGTAGTGTCGAAAAACCACGCTGGAATATCCGTGCCGTCGGGGAAAGTTGAGGACAGGGTTGCCGGTTTCGGCGTGCAGGAAATCAAGAGAACTATAACTGCCATTACCGGAAGAACTGAGCCTATTCTTTTCATCATATTCAATTTCCGTAAAAATACGTATTATTCATATTTTGTTATTAAGGCAATGTGCAAAACTATTCTGATTTTATCAGCCCTTAAATATCTTTGTTAAATCCTGAATGTTTAGGTATGTTGTCAACTGAAGAAGTTGTTGCTTTTCAGAAAGAAAACAAGTCCTTTCTGAGGGACCGGTTTCATTGCGTTGAGATTGGTCAGTTCGGCTCTTTTCCTGGAAATTAACAAAATGAAAACAGCGATACAGATATCCTGGGCGTTTTTGAACCTGGAGTCAAAAACTTAAATGAGACTGAATTGAATCTGAAGGTTTTCTGAAAAAGTAATTTGACAGACCGGTTGATATGTGTGCCAAGAAATGAATTTCGCCGATTTTCAGGCCTCATGTTCCAAAAGAACCCATATTTTCATAGAAATGATAACTTCTTGCTGCTTTCTCTGAAAGAACCCATCGATAAAATCTTCCGTTACTGTTCAGGCTATACTTCTGCAGAGGAATTGTATCAGAATGACCGTGATTTTGATGCCACGATGATGAATTTTATTGTGATTGGAGAAATTTCCGGGAAACTCTCAAAAGAGTTTAAGGCAGCAAATTCAAATTCCGTCTCTCCGTCTCTCCGTCTCTCCGTCCCTTCATCACTGGATTTCTCAGTTCTTCAGCATTATTTGATATCCAGCTGTCCTTTTCCTCCTTCGCGGAGGTTTCTCACGCCGGTGGTTCCTCCGCCCGCCAGGGTCAGGTCGTGGGGCTTGTTGGTCTTCCATGCGCCCCGGGTGAAGTCGGGAATCTCGATGGGGGCGGAGTTGTTGGCGATGGACCATTCGCTCAAGGGGACGATGCTGCTCCAGGCGGAGGCGTCGTAGACGTCCATGTCCATGGGCAGGCCGTTACGCAGACAGTCGATCATCCGCCAGTCCATCAGGAAGTCCATTCCGCCGTGTCCGCCCACTTTTTTGGCCATCTCACCCACGCGCCTTACGATTTCCGGGGTGTATCTCTCTTCGATCTCCTTCATTTTGGCGTCGTCGGCCACATCATGGCCGAAGGCGATATGCTGCAGCGGCCATTTCTGGGCGAAGCACTTCGTGCCGCTCAGCAGGTGGATACGGGAGTAAGGGCGGGGAGAGCTCACGTCGTGCTGGATCATGATGGTGCGACCCTTGTGGGTGCGGATCAGCTGGATGTCCATGTTCCCGCGCATTTCCCAGCTTGTGAACTTTTCGAAGAAGGGGTCTTCCTTCGCCTTTTTTTCGATCCGCTGTTTCAAGGTGAAGTCGTCGGACATCATGGCGGTAAGGTATTCCATCTTATCGCCTCGGTTGATGTTCATCGCCTGACAGATGGGGCCTAGTCCGTGCGTGGGGTACATGTCGGCCTTGCGCCGATTGTCATACAACCGCCACATCTTGTGGTAAGCGCCGTCACTCATCCGTTCATCCTGGGGCTTGTTGAACATCCAGTATTCGAGGTCGTGGATGTAGGCTCCCTCGCCGTGGATGAGGTCTCCGAAGACCCCTTGCCGCACCATGTTGAGGGTCAACAGTTCAAAGAAGTCGTAGCAGCAGTTTTCCAGCGGGATGCAGTGTTTGCGGGTGCGTTCCGAGGTTTCCACCAGTTCCCAGCAATCCTCGAGGTGGAAGGCTGGGGTGACCTCGATGGCGGCGTGTTTGCCCCCGTTCATGGCGGCCAGGGCGATGGGCACATGCCATTGCCACGAGGTGGCGATGTAGATGAGGTCGACGTCATCGCTTTCGCATAAGCTGCGGAAGCCTTCGTCCCCCGAGACATATTCCCTGGCTTTGGGATGGCCGGCATTCTCCAGAATCTTCTGTCCGCCGTCGACAGCGGCCTGCCGGACGTCGCAGAGGGCGGCGATCTCCACCCCCTCGATGAAGGTCATCCGTTCCACGGCTCCCGACCCGCGGTCGCCAATGCCCACGATGCCGATGCGCACCTTGCCGAGTCGGGGGGCGGCATACCCGCACATGTTGACGGCCATGACCGGTTGGCGTTTTGTCAGTTTTTTGATCTGTCTGAGGTTTTCTTTGTCTTCCCAGCCGGCAAAGGCCATTGCCGGGGTGGAAGCCAGAATGCCGGTCCCCAGTGCGGCATT
This sequence comes from Prolixibacteraceae bacterium UBA1413, assembly GCA_002304925.1. Lineage (GTDB taxonomy): Bacteria > Bacteroidota > Bacteroidia > Bacteroidales > Prolixibacteraceae > UBA1413. Next base: position 589 of record DBPT01000028.1, on the reverse strand, counting down.
CCTCAGGAAGGTTCTGCGATTCGTTGCCATAAGTTTTTCTACTTGGATAGCCTGTTAAAATTAAGGTACGTTTACTGATGCCAAAATAGTCATTTATGTTGTACTATTTATCAGGATCGGGCATCAAAATCTTTTTCTATATATTTGTGCGGGAAATCCGGATCTTCCTGCGGGACCTGGCTGCGGGTGTGCTTATACCTAGCATACAGCCGGGGGATATTCCGATGGACGGTTTACCGGATTGAATTAACGATTACAAATATTTGCCAGAATATGAAGCTGAAAAATATCTTCGGAACGATACTGACCACGTTGGGCATTGCCGCACTGATTTATGCCGCTTTTCTTTTCGCCAATGCCACCCCGGGCACCTATGACGTGCGGTCATCGATCATCTTCGCCGTCCTCGGACTCATCTTCTTCATCACCGGAATTGGACTCATCCGCGCCATCGGGGAGAAACACCCCGATGAGTAGGTCCCCCTCTTTCCTGAATATTTCCCTGGTGATAACTCTTGACCCTGACCTTCCGAAGCGGAGCGGAAGCTCTTGACCTCGGACCCCGACCCGCAAACCCGCACACCCGCAC
>DBPT01000027.1 GCA_002304925.1 Prolixibacteraceae bacterium UBA1413 | reverse complement strand
CAAAATTACTGCACTGTTGTTCCCAAAATGACTGTATTTCTTTTTGCCGAAATCACTGCATTTTTGTTTCCTGTTTACACAAGAAGAATTATCAAAGAACTTGTTAATAATAAATACCTTTTCATATCATTGTTTTTATTTAATTTGCTTGATTCCAACTTTTTATAATGCACTACCGGATTGCAGCTATGCCCAGTAGCCGTTTGCGGGGTTCGTCACTGTCCAAAGGTGCAATGTTTCTGCGGGGTACGCTGTTTCAAGTTACTCTTTCACAGGCTATTGGGCATAGGTGCTGTTATGCCCAGGCTTTCATTTTATTTAATGCCATCTGTAATTGGTCGATTTTAATGGGTCAATATTTTTAAACTCGTTAAAACTCTTATGTTTGTTGTTCTCCCACCAGTCGTAATATGCTTTTGCCGCGATTTGATGAGATTCATTAGTATAAACTAAAATTAATTCATCTGAAATTCGGAGAGATAGAATTGGATTCTGGGAAGGAAATCTCATTATCAAATAATTACTATTAATCGCCACTGCTCTAATCGATTCAATTGTCCATAAAACATACATCCCTAATGTGCATTCTGGTGCATATAGAGATGAAATTCCATTATGTGGGAAATTAGTAATAGTTTGAGTTTCATTCCGATATTTGAGTAATGCAGGAATGTCTATATATGTAAATGCTGGAGGATTTAATGAGTCATATTGATTTGATTTTAAAAGCTCAATGTATTTTTCAACATTAGGGTTTGGATTAGGATATTCATCGGTATCATTTTTATTACAACTAATCAAAATTGTCAATGAAACCAAAATAATTAAATAACTAAGAGTTTTCATATTTTGTCTTTTAAATTATTTCAGTAAGTCAAAATTAGTCAAAGTTTCATCAATCTCGTCGCCTTTTTTTAAGCTTCTGACTAACGATAAGTTTTGTTCAGTAAATCAGCTAATTACAAAATTCAAATCTTTGTCAGTCAACCCAAATTTATCAATTTGTTTTTGAATGCGTTTAACAATGCCCAGCTTTCTTTTTTGATCTAAAAATAAGTATCCTTCGGAATTTACATAAGCGATGTTCTTAACTGCCATATTCCAGATTATCACTGCTAATTTTCGTGCTGTTGCGCTTATTGCTGAAACTCTTCCTTTTCTGAAATTAATCCTCTGGAAAAAATCTCTCAAGGGAGTAGAATCTTTTAAATTCCCGATAGCATTTGCAGCATTTCCTAAGGCTATTGTAACCGGGGATTTTAAAAGCGACAGTTTTATTTCCCCTGCCGATGTCCTGGTGGCTGACACGGGTCCCAGGGTGGACTATGTGCTGACCAATCCTCCTTTCGGCAAGAAGAGCAGCATGACCTTTACCAACGAGGAAGGGGAGCAGAAGTCAGAAGATCTGACTTACAACCGGCAGGACTTCTGGGTGACCACCAGCAACAAGCAGCTTAATTTCTTACAGCATATTTCCACGATGCTGAAATCGGACGGCAGAGCGGCCGTGGTGTTGCCCGACAATGTGCTGTTTGAAGGAGGTGCCGGCGATACGGTACGAAAGAAACTGATGGAGACCACCGATTTGCACACCATCCTGCGCCTGCCCACGGGAATTTTCTATGCCCAGGGGGTAAAGGCCAACGTGTTGTTCTGTAAAAAACTCTTTCAGGTAACTTTCTTTCCAAGCTTCAAAAACCGACCAGTGGATAATCCGGTAATGAGTGCTGTTTAATCAGGAGTTTTTCATTTGAGCAGGATGCTAACGAAACCAGCAAGACCAGTACTGTAAATTTCCACATAATAGGTAAATCGCTGTTAAGATAAACATGCTTTTCCGGATTATCCATTAACCCCCCCAAAAAAGAGGAAACCCAAAAAAAGCTGCTGAGATTATCAGTATTTGAAATCAAAACACTATATTTAGTCAGGAAATAGAGCCTTTTCAACTCAATTAACACATGGCTTTCCGTAATTTAGTGACAATAATTACACTAAATTGCATTGGTTTATGGTATTCATTCAATCGAAAATATTATAATTATGAAACTAGTATTCAAAATTTTATGCCTGGTAACCTTTTTGGGACTGGCAGCTCCATCGAACGCCCAGATCAAGATTGACTTAAAAAAGAAAATCGAGAATAAAATCAACCAGAGGCTTAATCAAAAGGCCGACAAAGCGATCGACAAGAGTTTGGATGCGGTGGAAGAAGGAGTAAAGGGTGATCCATCAAAGGACTCCCCTTCCGACAAGGCCGCAGATGCTCCAAAAAGTGAAACCCCTTCCTCCGGGAATCAGCCGGGGGATGAGGGAAAGAGTTCGCTGCAGATCTATTCCAAAAATGATTTTATCCCGGGCGACAAGATCATCTTTTATGATGACTTCAGCCAAGATGCGGTGGGGGATTTTCCTGCTTTATGGAACACGAATGGTTCAGCTGAAGTTGTAACCACCAACATTTTTCCAGGCAATTGGATGAAATTCAATGGATTGGAATCCATCTGGACAGACGAACTGTTTAGTCTGCCCGACAATTACACGGTGGAGTTCGATGTAATTCCGCTTAAAGATAAAGAGGGGAATATGCCCGGGTTCATGATGCGGCTGATGCAGGCCGACAATGTCAAAGCATGGGATCCCGGGACAACCCCGGGCAAGGGAGGCTTTCAGTTCCATACCGATTATGGCATGCCTTTTTACAGTACCTGGCTGTATGGTACAGAATGCGAGAAAATGAATATCGACGGGCACAAGGATGATGAAATGTACAAACAAAAGGCAGAGCAGAAATACCACATTGCCCTGTGGGTTCAAAAATCCAGGCTGCGCCTGTACCAGAACGATAATAAAGTGCTCGATCTGCCAAAAGCTTTTCCGGCAGGTTGCGTGAAACCCGACAGGATCCGATTTGAACAGGGTGCCGCCATGGTGAGTAACATCCGTATCGCGGCAGGAGCTCCCGATATACGGAATAAACTGCTGACCAAAGGCAAACTGATTACCTACGGCATTTATTTCGATACGAATAAAGATGTGGTTAAACCGGAATCGTATGGTACACTGAAAGAGATTGCCGCTATCCTGAACGAAGTACCCGATATGAAGGTGCAGATCACAGGACATACGGACAGCGACGGGCAGGATGCCGCCAACCTCGACCTTTCCAAACGACGCGCTGCTTCCGTAAAAAATGAACTGGTGAAAACCTTCAATGTAAAAGGGGACCGGCTGGTGACCGACGGCAAGGGTGAATCCCAACCCGTGGCGCCCAATGATACACCGGTCAATAAAGCGCTAAACCGCAGAGTGGAATTTGTGAAACTCAAATAATATGATTAAAGCAGGCATGAAATTCTAAAAAATAAAAACGACTTATGGCATTACAGGAAGAATTTGAGAAACAGGGGACGTTGTTGTTCAGGTACAGAAGTTTTATTCCGGCCATCCTGCTGGCAGTGGGAATTGTGATATGGCTCAGGTCAGAACTTCACCCCGGTGACCTCTGGATAAAAGCAGCACCTTACGACGGGTATTACCTGCTGTTCTGCATGCTGGTCACCTTTTTCGGATTCGCCATTCGCATCTATACTGTCGGACACACGCCCGTCAACACTTCGGGGCGGAATGCGAAATACCAGATTGCCGACACGCTGAATACCACGGGAATCTATTCCACCGTCAGGCATCCGCTGTACCTGGGGAACTTTTTCATGTGGCTGGGACCGGTCCTGCTAACCGGCCATGTTTGGTTCATCATCGTGTTTTGCCTGGGTTACTGGCTCTATTATGAAAGGATCATGTACTCCGAAGAACAATTTTTGCGCAGGAAATTCGGTGACGTCTATACTTCATGGGCAGAGAAAGTCCCTGCCTTTGTCCCTTCCTTTAAGAATTTCGTCCCTCCTGCCCTTCCCTTCAGCTGGAAAAAAATTCTGAAAAAGGAGAAAAACGGCTTTGCCGCCATTTTCATCATTTTCTCCCTGATGGATATTTCCGGGGAACTGATCAGGGGGGAATCCGGCTTTAAATGGGTACTGCTGGGATTTTGCATCGTTGCCGGCCTTCTCTACCTGGTATTGAAGTATATGAAGTGGTGTACCACCCTGCTGAATGAAGAAGGCCGGTAAAGGTCAATTGATTATAAGAACCCGGGAATCTCCGGTTTTCTGATTTCCTCCTCCATCTGCCATTCAACGACGTAATTATATTTCGGAGGTCTGTACTCTGCCCGCATGGGCTTTATATCCTTCTTCGGAGTAAATCCGAAACGCTCGTATCCCGTCATCTGGAAAGGATTGAAGCTTAAATTCCGAACTGTTTTCTTTGTTAAATCCATGGCTTATAATGTTCCTTCTGTTGCAAAAATCAAACGTTTTCTGTTTTGTTTTCAATTAATTAAACGTTAAATAACCGTTTTGGATACATGAATCCATGATAATTTGAAAAAATTAACATTCGGGGAAGTGAAGAATGAAATCTATTTTCACTATTATTGTTGCTAAATTGCGGGAGTAGCTCAGTGGTAGAGNNCCAAGCTGAGGGTCGCGGGTTCGATCCCCGTTTCCCGCTCGTGGAAAAGATAGTAATTTCAAGCCTTTCATTTCTGAGAGGCCTTTTTCTTTGCCCCAATCTTCAGCCAATTTGTGTTAATTTGCTGTGAAACAAGCATGTTTTGATTTACTCAAAAGGTCATGATATTTCTTCCATGCGAGCCCCATGGGCGTGATTACAAGACCGGTCTTGGCCCAACATTAACAATTCAGAAGGAAGGTAAACCCAATAAATAATTGTAATATTGCCCTCATCTCAGTGAAACGACTATAAATTTTATACCTAATAATTGATATACAAATAACTATGAAAATTAAAGCATCACTTTTGTCATTATTGCTAATGTTGGGTGGCACATACTGTTATGCCCAATTGTCGAAAAATCCGAATAAATTTTTGGGGAACATCACCACGATGGGTTCCATCAGAAGTGATTTCAGTAATTATTGGAATCAGCTGACGCCTGAAAATGAAACGAAATGGGCTTCGATAGAAGGAACCCGTGATGTTTACAATTGGACAGCTGTCGACAGGCAATATCAGTATTGTAAGGATCACAATTTTCCGTTCAAGTTTCATTGCCTGATTTGGGGCGCTCAATATCCGACCTGGTTGAATAACCTTTCCCAGAAAGAGCAGTTGGAAGAAATCACAGAATGGTTTGATGAGGTTGCGAAGCGTTATCCCGATTTGGATTATATTGATGTCGTTAATGAAGCCGTTCCGGGGCATCAGCCGGCACCATACAAAAACGCACTTGGCGGGGATGGTGCCTCGGGATACGATTGGATTGTGAACTCTTTTATCATGGCGCGTGAGCGTTGGCCCAAAGCGGTGCTTATATATAACGACTACAATACATTCCAATGGAACACAGATGCTTATATTACTTTGCTGAAAAAAATAGTGGCTGCCGGTGCTCCTGTTGATGCCGCAGGCTGCCAGGCGCACGACCTGAACGATATGTCAGGTGCCGCTTTCAAAACAGTTCTGGAAAAAATACACAATCAGACCGGGCTTCCAATCCTTATTTCAGAATACGACATCAATCAGCAGGACGACCAGGTTCAGTTGACACGTTACAAGGAGCAAATACCGGTTATGTGGGAGGCCGATTATGTGGCAGGAGTTACTATTTGGGGATACATCTACGGCTCCACGTGGGTTGATCATTCGGGTTTGATAAAAAACGGAGTCGAACGGCCAGCTTTGAAATGGCTTCGTGATTATATGCTTACTGATGCCGCAATAAATGCAAAGAGTCCGTTAATGAACGTTGGCGAATATGCCTTCATCAGCGCCTTGGAAAGCATGGTTGAAATCAATGCCGAAACCACAATCAAAGGAAAGGCACACAGCGAAAAGGACAGCATTGCAGAAATCCAGGTTTATCTGAATGATTCGCTGCTGAGCCAAACTTCCGACTCCATGTTTGAACTGAAGTGGACGCCTTCCGTTGCTGGTGACTATACCTTTACCATGAAGGTGTTGAATAGTGCCGACAGTATAATTTTTCAAAGAAGTTGCGTGATCAGAGCTTATGAACCCAGCACACCATTCAGGGGAGAGCCCATAACTTTGCCCGGCATACTGGAAGTTGAAGATTTCGACAACGGCATTAATGGCGTGGCTTACAGCGATTCCGACGACAGGAATGAAGGCGGGAAATACCGGACCGATTGCGGAGTCGATATCGACACCATTGCCGGTGGCGGATATGTTGTGGGGTGGACTGCAACCGGAGAGTGGTTGAAATATACGGTAAAAGTTGAAGAGGAGCAGTTGATGGTTTTTTCGGCAAAGGTTGCATCAGGCCTGAGCGGGTCCGCATTCAGAATTTACATGGGCGATATTGACATTACCGGCAGAGTTAATGTGCCTCAAACTGCTTCCAGCAATTGGACGGTGTATACTGAAGTTAAAGGCCGCACAAAGGTGGCAATGCCGGCAGGCACATACACCTTGCGTTTGGTTATTGAAGGTCCATATTGCAATATCGACAAGATTACATTTGAAAAATCAACGGGAGATGAGGTGCTAACAACACCGTATGGCACCAAACCAATTGCCATACCGGGTACAATGGAGATTGAATTTTTCGACAGAGGAATTGAGGGAATCGCTTATAAGGATAATGACAGCAATAACAGAGGAGATGCTGAATTCCGCACCGATTGTGGTGTTGACATCGTCAACGGAAATGGGGGCAGGGTTCTTGGATACACGGAAGTGGGCGAATGGCTGCTGTACACGGTCACTGTAGAACGCGAACAGGTTTATTACTGGACGGCATATGTATCGTCAGGAGTCACAGGTTCCGCATTCAGAATTTACATGGGCGATACTGACATTACCGGAATAATACAGGTCCCAAGAACCGGAAACAACAATTGGAATACATATACCCAGGTCTCGGGAAAAACTTTGGTTGCATTGCCCGAAGGAACATACCAGCTGCGATTGGTAATCGAGGGTGCATCATGCAATATCGACAAGATAATCTTCAGAACCGAATCGACAGGTATTCACAGTATGGAAAATGACAAATCCATGGAAATCAAGGCTTATCCAAACCCAACAACGGATTATCTGATTATCGAAAATCCCGGATTGGAGATAAAAACCATAGAGGTGGTCGATATGAAAGGGGCAACGATAATCCAAAGAAAGGTGTCGGAACAAAAAATTACAATTGAAACAAATAGCGTTAAACCAGGTTTTTATATGCTGAAGGCTATCAAAGGGGATAAGGTGATTACACAATTGATTACCAAGAATTAGCGGCTCTTCATGGAAACCGTCACCGACTTACCGGAACTACGGGTTCCGTACCACGGAGGCTCGGATTTATCGGAGCCGCCATTTGGTTTGTCTCACAGGCCACGGAATTCCGGACGAGCAGCCCGGGTTGCCTGAAAACCATGGTTTGGCCGGCCTTCCTGCTCTGTGAAGCCTTCAAGGAACCGCCAATGTATTTGTCTAAATGTTTTTAAGAAAACATGATCATTAACATGAAAACTGTTCTATGTAAATGTTAATTTTGCCTCATCAATAAATACACAAATCATGAAGAAAATGTTTACTTTGGTGATCAGCGGACTTTTTTTAACTGCGATCACCGTGCAGGCTCAAACCGATGTACTGCCGCCAAACCCGGTCCCCGGGAAATGTTATGTTAAATGTATTACCAAGGACACATTCAAAGAGGTGGAAGAAACCATTCAGATTTCTCCTGCATACAAGACTTTGAAAGTGGTCCCCGCCACCTACAAAACGGTGGAAGAACGCGTATTGGTCAAAGAAGCCAGCAAAAAACTGGTTTATGTTCCTGCTGTTTACGAAACCGTTGAGGTTTCTTACGTCAGCCAGGAATCAAGGACTGACCTGACCGTTGTCCCTGCATCCTTCGGAACCGATGCTAAAACACTGGAAGTTTACCCGGTTACCTCAGGATGGGAGTATACCACCCTTGCCGATTGTCCGTCGGTGAACAAGGAGGATTGCATAGTTGCCTGTTATGTGGAATATCCGGCAAAATCAGAAACCGTGGGTATCACAACCTTGCTCAAGGATGCGTCTACCAACAAGATTCCCGTTCCTGAAGTTACTGCCACCTACAAAAAACAGGTGGTAAAAACTCCCGCCCGCATGGATGAGATTGAAATTCCTGCGGAATACGCCACGATCAAACGCAAGGTCATTGATACTCCGGAAAGGGTCGAGGAGGTAACCGTGCCCGCTGAATACAAGACCATCAAAAGGACCGTTCTGGATCAGAAGGGTGGCATGACCGTCTGGGAAGAAGTCGACTGCAACATTGTCGGCACCTACAACGTACTTCCGATCCTGTACGATTACAACAGTGCTGTCATTACCCCCGCCTCAAAGCGGATCATCGACGAAAACCTGCTGAAACTGATGCGGGAAAAACCCAACCTGAATATCGAAATTCTTTCCCATACCGACTCCAGGGGAAATGACGACTACAACATGTCCCTGTCACAGCAGCGTGCCCAATCGGTGGTGAACTACCTGGTTTCACAGGGAATTTCACGCAACAGGCTCACCGCCCGCGGATATGGTGAAAGCCGCCTGAAAAACAGATGCTCCAACGGAGTGGATTGCACCGAAGCTGAACATCAGGAAAACCGCAGAACCGAATTCAGAATTATCAACTGATCCGGAAAAGGATATTTACCATAAAACAAGGTTCCCCGTGCGGGAACCTTTTTTTATGGATTCATCAGCGCCACTTTATGAATTGGTGTACGTCATGCTTCCCCTTCTTCAGTTCCAGCTTAATCCCATATTCATTTGAAAGTTGCTGCAACGTAAGATCCAGGTATTTGTAATGGACCTGCCAGTCATGCAGTTCGGGAGAAGTGTCGTCGGTATAAACCGGATGATCCATCACGCCTGAAAAACGAAAGGCAAATTCAGCAACCGTAGCGTTATCGACCGACAGGCTCTCATCACCCGTAAGATAGGCTCCGTTAAAATTCCCCAGGTTAAGTTGCTTATCATCCCATAAAAGAGATTTGTCTTTCACGGTAAGGCGATAACAGGTGATATTTTCCCTGACCACCGAGTATTCCAGATTCATGGCATTCAACAGTTTATCCAAAACATGTTCAGACCCCTTGTTCCACTCCAAAATTCCTATGCGCGCGCTGATCAGGGGATCATCCCCGACACGAACCATCTGAACCGGTTTGCGGAGGAGCTCCGAAATCAGCTTACTGGTTCTGCCATTGAAGGTTACCTCCTTTTCCGAGATCATCAGAAAAAACTCCTCTGAATCGGAAGGCCTGACCATGAAGGCTTCCTTGTCAACCCTGACAGGATTGGCCTCAGGTTCCCGTGCAATATGAATGATCGTCTTCCCTTTCCTGCCTTTGTTATCCAAAATGAACCGTTCAATCATGGCGTGCGACAAATCGGCCGGATGGCCTTTCCAAAGGAGTTCACCCCGCTGGTTCAGCAATACCGACCATGGCAGCATCTGATTTACCCCGTAAAAATCAAAGGTCCGCCCATATTCGTCAAGCGCTATGGTCAACCCCGGATGATGCTTCTCTATGAACTTCTGCACCACGGGTTCCGGCTCCCGGGTCAGAGAAATAATGGTCAGATCCCTTCTGAATACCTCCTGTGTGTTCGTCAATTGTTTACTTGCATGGATACAAGGGGCACACCAGGTAGCCCAAAAATCCACCAACACCAGATGATGACCTTCATACCGGTTGATCTGCGTGGGAGATAATACCTTCTGTATCCATACCTGGGCGGTTACCCCGGAAGTTAAAAACAACAAGCACAACAGGCTTGTAAGTGACTTATTGATCATGTAAGCACCATTTGTTAATAAAAACGGTTAAAAATAACAAATATTGAACCCGTTGTATCAACATTACCAAAACCATACCGGTTTTTTGGCTCAGCGCTTCTGCCTCTCCGCCCTTAGCAGCCAGAACAACCCTTTTACGTCGAATCTGATATTGTCATCCTGAAAATTAACGGAACCCGCACGGAAGAAGAGTAATATGCAGAATTTTTGTATTTTCATGGCAAAAACTCAATGCCTGGACCAAAGGATTTTGCCATACCCGCACTGGCTTTCACAGCATGTCTTGCCGCCTGTGCCGGTAACGGCAATCAGGGAATAGCCGCCCGTACCGATAAGCAAAAACCGAATATCGTTTACATCCTGGCCGATGATCTGGGCTTCGGCGACGTGGGTTTCAACGGACAAAAGCTTATCCCGACGCCTAACCTGGACCGGCTGGCAGGCGAAGGGATCGTTTTTTCCCAACATTATGCCGGAACAACAGTTTGCGCTCCCTCCCGGGCGAGCCTGATGACAGGGCTGACCACCGGCCATACCCCCATCCGTGGCAACAAAGGCTGGGAACCCGAAGGACAATGGCCCATCCCCGACTCCACCTTCACGATGGCAGAAATGCTGAAAACCGTGGGATACACCACCGGAGCCTTTGGAAAATGGGGCCTCGGAGGACCAGGATCGTCAGGAGATCCCCTCCGGCAGGGTTTTGACGAGTTCTACGGATACCTCTGCCAAAGCCTGGCACACAATTACTACCCGGGACACCTCTGGAACAACGCACAAAAAGTAATCCTGGAAGAAAACAGCGGCGACCGCATGGAAATATACGCCCCGGAACTGATTCATCAACAGGCACTCCGGTTTATTGAAAAAAACCGGGACAAAGCTTTCTTCCTTTTCTACCCCTCGATCATCCCCCATGCCGAACTGCTCCTGCCCGATCAATATATGGAACCCTTCAGGGGAAGACTCCTCCCTGAAAAGTCGTACCGGGGAAAGGAACCGGGAGATGCCCATTTCAGGAAGGGAGGTTATGGCAGCCAACCCGAAGCACATGCCGCCTTTGCAGCCATGGTCACCCTTCTCGACCGACAGGTGGGAGAAATCGCAGATAAACTGAAAGAACTGGGACTGGAGAAAAATACGCTGATCATCTTCACTTCCGACAACGGTCCCCACCTCGAAGGAGGTGCCGATCCCGACTATTTTGACAGCAACGGTCCTTTCAGGGGATACAAAAGGGACCTTTACGAAGGGGGGATCAGGGTGCCCGCCTTTGCCCGGTGGCCGGGAAAAATAAAAGCCGGCACCACCACCGCCCATATTTCAGCCTTCTGGGATGTCCTGCCTACCATCGCAGAACTTACCGGAGGACAGGCACCTGCCGGCATCGACGGAATCTCTTTCCTCCCTGCCATGCTCGGAAAAAAGGGACAGCAGGAACACGATTACCTCTACTGGGAATTCCACGAGTCGGGAGGCCGCCAGGCCGTGCGGCGCAACGACTGGAAACTGGTCAGATATCACATCCTCGACCCTGAAAAAATCACCACGGAATTGTATGACCTTTCCAGGGACCCCGGAGAAACAACCAATGTGGCTGACCAACATCCGGGCGTGGTGGAAGAACTGCTGATAATCATGCAGGAAGCACGTACCCCCTCCCCGGAATTCAGCTTCTGACTCCAGGGATGGAACTGAAACATACATACACGATCAATCAGGTGGGGTTGCATGGTGATTGCCCAGGCAATTCCTTAGCTTTGTAAAATAAACCATACTTAATGCCTGCGCCTTATGAGAATAAAAAATCCGTTTCTGATATCCCTGATCCTCTTCAGCGTCATTGCAGTCACCTCCTGTAACTCAGAGAAGAGAGAATCCCCGGAACCCGGATGGCCGGAAATCACCCGGGAAACAAAACCCTGGAGCCGCTGGTGGTGGATGGCAAGCGGTGTGGATACCGTCAACCTGAAACTGGCCATGGAACAGTATGCGGCCGCAGGGTTGGGCGGACTGGAGATCACGCCCATCTATGGAGTTCACGGGTACGAAGGGCAGTTTGTGAAGTTTCTCTCCCCGGAATGGATTGATCTTTTCGAATACGTCCTCCGGGAAAGCGCCCGTCTCGACATAGGCATTGACCTGGCCATGGCCTCCGGATGGCCCTTCGGAGGACGCTGGGTCACCCCGGAAGATGCCTGCCGGATGATGCATTTGGAAACCTGGTCTCTGAAGGTGGGAGAGCGGCTGAATGAAAAGGTGGCCAGGAGCCAGGAGCCCCTCCTGCGGGTAATCACCAGGAAAAACCTTACCATCGGCGACCTGAAGGATCCCATCGCCGAAAATGCAGACAGCCTGCAGGCCTGGGCCATCGACCAGGTGCGCTTCCCCCGTCCGATGATCCTCAAAACCCTGATGGCATACCCCGCGGAGGGAGAACCCCTGGACCTCACCCCGGAGGTGGCCGCTGACGGCACCCTGGACTGGACAGCTCCTGCAGGGGAATGGAACCTGGTGGCCCTCTTCGAAGGATGGCACGGCAAACTCGTCGAAAGAGCCGGCCCCGGTGGCGAAGGAGACGTGATCGACCATTTCTCGGCACAGGCCATCGACAACTACCTCGTTCATTTCACCAACACTTTTGAAGGCCATGACATTTCACCCTTGCGGGCCTGGTTCAACGACTCCTATGAAGTTGACGACGCCCGCGGCGAAGCTGACTTCACGCCCCTGCTGTTGGAAGAATTCCAAAAACGACGCGGATACGACCTGCGCCATTTCCTCCCCGCCCTTTTGGGACAGGACGATGAAGAGACTAACCGGCGGGTGCTGACCGATTACCGGGAGACCATTTCCGACCTGATCCTGGAGAATTATACCCGGCGGTGGCACGACTGGGCCAAGAGGGGCGGAAAAATCATCCGCAACCAGGCCCACGGAGCCCCGGCCAACATCCTGGACCTGTACGCCGCCGCCGACATTCCCGAAACCGAAGGAGAAGACATCGTGAAGGTCAAATCGGCTTCCTCGGCAGCTCATGTGACGGGAAAGAAACTCACCTCCTCAGAATCGGCCACCTGGCTCAAAGACCATTTTGAAGCCTCCCTGGCCGATGTGAAACAGGCCGTCGACCTCTTCCTCCTGGCGGGAATCAACCACATCTTTTTCCACGGCACCACCTATTCCCCGCAGGAGGCCCTGTGGCCAGGCTGGATGTTCTATGCCGCCGTCCATTTCGGCCCCACCAATACCTTCTGGAACGACTTCGCCACCCTGAACGGTTACATCACCCGTTCCCAGTCGTTCCTCCAATCCGGAAAACCCGACAACGACATCCTCCTCTATTACCCCATTTACGACGAATATGCCATCAGGGGGCGCTCCCGGCTGCTCCATTTCGACGGGTCGGCGGCCAATTCGGCACTTCGGCCCGCAGCCCTCGAACTGTGGAAGAAAGGGTATGCCTTTGACTACATCTCCGACCGGCAAATTAACCAACTCAGCGTTAGCGACGCAAAAATCACAACGGGCGGTGCCGCTTACCAGACCTTGCTGCTACCTCCCCTGAAAATAATGCCGCCGGAAACTTTTGAAGCCCTGGTGAAACTTGCCCGCCAGGGCGCCACCATCCTCATGGAACAACTGCCCGAAGATGTTCCCGGAATGGGCAATCTCCGGGAAAGACAGGAAAAACTGAGTAATCTGAAGGAAAAACTGACCTTCGAAACTGCCACCCCAGGAATTCAGATGGCGAAGGCAGGCAAGGGAAGGATCCTCACCGGAGAGAGGGAAGCCTTGCTCAGCTTTGCCCAAATCAGGAGAGAACCCATGGCCGACCTTGGTCTGCAGAGCATACGCAGGGTGGATGGCCAAACTACCACCTGGTTCATCGCCAACCGGGGTGCCGGAACCATCGATCAGACCATCCCCCTCAGCAAAAAAGGGACTTCTGCAGTGCTCTACAATCCCATGGACGGAGGGTTCGGGAAAATTCCGGTATCCGTTTCCGCGGAAAAAACAATGGTCCGCCTCAACCTGGTCCCCGGAGAAAGCTGCATTCTTCAGCTCTTCCCCGGCGAAACAACAACTCAGGATTATCGCCGCTACACTCCGGCAGGAGAGAAAACGACTCTCCAAACAGAATGGAAAATAGTTTTTAAGGAGGGAGGCCCTGGTCTTCCGGAGGAAATTACCGGGACATCCCCCGAACTGTGGACCAACAAGACAGAAGAAGCGTATGCCTCCTTCTCGGGGACTGCCGTTTACAGCACCACATTCCCCAAACCAGCCGATGAAGCGTCACACTACCGTATCGACCTGGGCGAAGTGCTCCACAGTGCCAGAATTCACCTGAACGGGAAAGAACAGGCCACCCTGATTTCACCGCCTTTTGCCGTCATCGTCCCCGCTGCGGAATTACGGGAAGAAAACCAACTGGAAATTGCAGTCACCAACCTCATGGGAAACCGCATCGCAGATATGGAGCGAAAAGGAGTGCCTTACAAAATTTTCTACAATGTTAATTTCCCGGCATTCAAGGCCCACAACCGCGGCGGCGACGGACTGTTCACCACCTTGGGCTGGCCGCCGCAGCCCTCTGGACTGGCCGGTCCGGTAACGATTAGCCCGTTAACCGCCGAATAATAAATTCAGGCAAGAAATTGCAACAATCAATTATAAAAAATACCATTATGAAAAAGCTTATTCGATTACTTATCCTTACCCTTATGATTTCACAGGCACAGGCGGCCGGACGGCCGCACCTCCTCACCTCACCCGATGGCCGTTTGAAGGTAACAGTAGAGATCGGGCAAAACCTGACATGGAGCGTTCAGCATGAAAACACCCCGGTGATTTCCGCGTCTCCCCTGTCGGTGACCCTGACAAACGGAACCCAGTGGGGAGTGAACCCCCGGCTGATAAAGAAAAAAGCAACGGAACACCGGGGAGAAGTCACCACCCGGCTGTACAAGAAAAGCACTATCCCCGACGAATACAACGAACTGATCCTCCAATTCCGGGGAGACTACAGTCTTGTTTTCAGGGCTTACAACCAGGGGGTGGCCTATCGTTTCACCACCTCCGGAAAAGAGGAGGCATTCGTGAAACATGAGGAGGTGAAGCTCAAGTTTAACGCCGACCACCCCACCCTGGTGCCGTATGTCGGCAACTTTAACCCGGGAAACCCGGAGCGCCAGTTTTTCAACAGCTTTGAAAACACCTATACCTATGCCCGGCTCAGCGAACTGCACCGACAGCGGCTAATTTTCCTGCCCCTGCTGGTGGAACTGAACGACGGGAAGAAACTGGTATTCACCGAAGCGGACCTGGAAAGCTATCCCGGACTCTATATGATCAACCGGACGGGTGAAACAGCCCTCACGGGGGAATTTGCTCCCTATCCCAAAACCACCGTTCAGGGGGGTCACAACATGTTGCAGCAGATCGTCACCGAAAGAGAAAACTATGTGGCCAGAATCAAAGCAACGGCTTCCCTTCCCTGGCGTGTGCTCGCCATTGCCTCAAGCGACCGGGAACTGGCCGACAACGACCTGGTTTACCTGCTGGCATCGCCGTCGCGCATCGCCGACACTTCGTGGATCAAACCCGGAAAGGTGGCCTGGGACTGGTGGAACGACTGGAACATTTACGGCGTTGACTTCAGGGCAGGAGTAAACAACGAAACCTATAAGTACTACATCGATTTCGCCTCTGAAAACAATATTGAATATGTCATCCTCGACGAAGGGTGGGCAGTCAACAGGAAAGCCGACCTGATGCAGATCGTCCCGGAAATCGACGTGAAAGCGCTGGTCGATTACGGCCGAAGCAAAAATGTGGGGATCATCCTCTGGGCAGGATATTGGGCAATGGACCGCGACATGGAGAATGTATGCAAAACATACGCTGAAATGGGCGTCAAAGGGTTCAAGGTCGACTTTATGGACCGTGATGACCAGGCCATGGTGGACTTTTACTACCGGTGCGCTGAAACGGCAGCTAAATACCGGCTGATTATCGACTTCCACGGGGCCTACAAACCCACGGGGCTTCACCGCACCTGGCCCAACGTACTCAACTTCGAAGGGGTACACGGACTGGAGCAGTTGAAGTGGTCTCCTCCGGAAGTGGACATGGTACGTTACGACGTCACCTTCCCCTATATCCGCATGCTCGCCGGACCGGTCGACTATACCCAGGGCGCCATGCGGAATGCCAACCGCTATAACTACCGCCCCATCAACAGCGAACCCATGAGTCAGGGCACCCGATGCCACCAGCTGGCAGAATACATCATCTTCGAATCCCCCTTCAACATGCTATGCGACAACCCCTCCAATTACCGCAACGAAATGGAATGCACCCGGTTTATCGCTGAAATCCCCACCGTGTGGGATAAATCTGTGGCCCTCGACGGCCTGGTAGGAGAATACATCGTCATAGCCCGGCAGAAAGAGGGGGTCTGGTATGTCGGTGGACTCACCAACTGGAACAACAGAGAAGTGACGGTCAACCTGGATTTTCTCGGCGACGGCTATTCCCGCATCGAACTCTTCCGCGATGGCATCAATGCCGACAGGGTAGCACGCGACTATAAGAAAGAGATCATTCCTGTTCCTGACAACAAAACCCTTAAACTGACCCTTATGCAGGGTGGCGGGTTCGCTGCCAAAATCACCCGGTAACCCCGGTAAACTGCCGCTTATGACCTTTGCCCACAGGATCATCGGGTTTAACAGCAACCTGAAATTTGAAGAGCCTTTGCCTGAAGGTATCCGGATCATGAATCCCTTTGCCGAAAATCCGGATGCTTTCAGGATCTCTTCCCTCTTTTACCGGAAATATTATTCCGACAATTTCCCCCGGCGACTGATCCTGGGAATCAATCCGGGCAGGTTCGGCGCCGGCGTGACAGGCATTCCCTTCACCGACTCCTTCCGGCTGAAAGAGGTATGCGGACTGGAAATTCCCGGGCTCACCACCTTTGAGACCTCATCGGTGTTCGTTTACGACATGATAAAGGCTTACGGCGGCGCCGAATCATTCTACCTCGACTATTTCATCTCTGCCGTTTGTCCGCTGGGATTCGTCAGGATGAACGACAAAGGAAGGGAAGTCAACTACAACTATTACGACGATCCCCTGGTTCAAAAAACCATGCTGCCTTTCATCGTCAGTTCCCTCGAAAAACAACTCGGTTTCGGCATTGACCGGGAGCGTTGTTATTGCCTGGGAAAAAATAAAAATTACCGCTTTCTGGAAAAACTGAATGGAGAAAAAGGGTATTTCCACTCCATCGTTCCCCTGGAGCACCCCCGTTTCATCATGCAGTACCGACTCAGGGAAAAAGAGCAGTTCATCGCCGGTTACCTGAAACTACTCCGGCATTAAGTCATTAAAACAGTGTTTTTATGATTTAATGCAATCCTCGGTTTAACATGTAATACATTTCATTCCAGCGCAATTCCTTTTTGAATTCGCTGATATTGGTCTTTTCGTCGATCAGGAGGAATTCGATATCAGCAATTTCGGCGAAGTCCTCCAGGAATTCGGGGTTCACCTGCTGGCTGAAGGCCGTATGATGGGCTCCGCCGGCAAGGATCCAGGCGGCGGCGCCGGTCTGCAGGCTGGGCCTGGGTTTCCACATGGCGCGGGCTACTGGCAGTTTGGGAAAATCAGCATCGGGGGAGACGACATCCACCGCGTTGACGATCATCCGGAAACGGTTCCCCAAATCAATGACGGAAGCGTTGACCGCAGGTCCCGCGGGAACGTTGAATACCAACCGGGCCGGATCTGCTTTCCCGCCAATTCCCAGGGGATGGACTTCCAGCCTTGGCTTGGCAGCTGCCGTGGAGGGACAGATCTCCAGCATATGGGCTCCCAGCACTTTCATGCCGGCAGGATCGAGATGGTAGGTATAGTCCTCCATAAAGGAGGTTCCGCCGGGAAGTCCGGCACCCATCACCTTCAATGCCCTGACCAGTATCGAATGCTTCCAGTCCCCTTCAGCCCCGAAACCGTATCCCTGCTCCATCAGTCGCTGGACAGCCAAACCGGGCAACTGCTCCAGTCCGTGCAAATCTTCAAAAGTCGTCGTAAAGGCTGTGAATCCGCCAGCTTCCAGAAAAGCCTTCATGCCCAGTTCATAACGAGCCTGCACACGCACATTCGCATGAAACTCTCCTCCCGGCATACCCGCTTTATCCACATCAAAAAGCGTCATGTATTCATCGACAAGGTGAGCCACATCACTTTCAGGAACCTCTTTGATCGCTTTCACCAGATCGCCGATCCCGAATCCGCTCACCGAAAATCCAAAACGGATCTGGGCTTCCACCTTATCCCCCTCCGTTACGGCAACCTCGCGCATATTATCCCCAAAACGGGCTACCTTACCATTCTGCCAGTCATGCCAGGCCACCGCAACCCTCGCCCAAATGCCGATCCGCTCCCGGATAAGCTCATCCTTCCAATGACCAACCAACACCTTGCGGTTCTTGCGCAAACGAGTGACAATGAACCCGTATTCCCTTCCGCCATGCGCCGACTGGTTCAGGTTCATAAAATCCATGTCGATATCGGCATAAGGAATATCCCGGTTAAACTGCGTGTGGAGATGGAGCAATGGCTTGTTCAGAATTTTCAGGCCGGCAATCCACATCTTGGCGGGCGAAAAAGTATGCATCCAGGTGATCACCCCCACACAGGCAGGGGTCGAATTGGCTTCAATGCACAACTTCAGAATGGAATCAGAAGAAGTCAAAACCGGCTTGAAAACCACCTTTACGGGAATCTGCAAACAATTGTTGAGACCCTCGGCGATTTCCATCGAATCCTTATCTACCTGCTGAAGGGTTTTCTCTCCGTATAAATCCTGGCTTCCGGTAGCAAACCAAATTTCCAGGTTGGCAAATTTCTTCATGTGTCTATCTTTTTAGTTCAGTCGTAAATGTACGCTTTTTTAAAAGTCAAAATAACTTTTATTGATGAAAGTTATTATACATGACGATAAAAACCGGGACAAGAGGAGTTTTTATCGGGTGACACTTCTTCGGATCATTTCCCAGGCATGGTCTGCGTGTTCCTTCGAGGTATTGGTCTGGGCGATGCAAAGCCTGAGCACGACCTGTCCATTGAGTTTGGTATGGGTAAAGAAAAGAGTTCCCTGGCTGTTAATTTTCTGCATCAGGTCCATATTTTCCTCGTCGCTTCCCTTGTAGCGGAAGCAGACCAGGTTGAGCGGCGGTTCCATGATAAGTTCGAAGTGATCCGATTCTCTGATCTTTCGGGCGAGATCACGGGCGAGTTCCACATGGTAACGGATATGGTGGCGAAGTCCTTCCACCCCGTAATGACGAATGACGAACCAGAGTTTTAGGGCCCTGAAACGGCGCCCCAGCGGAATGTGCCAGTCGCGGTAATCAAACACCTCACCTGATTCGGAAGCCTTGTTGCGCAGGTATTCGGGAAGAATGGAAAAGGTGTTGACGAGATGCCTTCTGTCGGTTACCCAGAAACAGTCACAGTCGAAATTTGTGAACATCCATTTGTGTGGGTTGAAACAGAAACTGTCGGCCAGTTCCAGTCCGTCAGCAAAATGGCGGAACTCGGGACAAATAAGGGCTGCACCGGCCATGGCGGCATCCACGTGCATCCAGAGATTTTCTTCCCGTGCGATCTCTCCGATTTGCCGCAGCGGGTCCATTCCGTTGGAAGAGGTAGTTCCGATGGTGCCACACACGAAGAAAGGGGTATACCCTGTCGATCTGTCTTTGGCGATCTGTTCACGGAGCAGGTCAGGCCGCATGGCAAAATTCCCATCGGTTGCGATGAGCCGAAGGTTCTCCCGGCCGATGCCGGCAATTTTAACGGCCTTTTCGAGCGAAGAGTGGGTTTGTGTTGATATGTAAGCGGTAAACCGGGAGGTGATCCCTGATGTGTTGGAGCCAAAGCCCGTGGCTTTTTCCCGGGCGGCCACCAGGGCCGACAGTGCCGCCGAAGAGGCAGAATCCTGAATGACGCCGCCACCGGTGGATGAAATCCGGAATGACGCCGGCAAATCCAGCATTCCTGCAAGCCATTCCATCACGCGGGTTTCCACTTCGGTGGCAGCCGGACTGGTGGCCCACAGCATTCCCTGAACACCCAGCCCCGAGGAGAGCAGATCGCCAAGTATGCTGGGGAAGGAGGCGTTGGCTGGGAAATAAGCGAAAAACCGGGGCGACTGCCAGTGGGTGATCCCTGGCATGATGATCCGGTCAACATCTTCAAGCATCCTGTCGAAAGATTCCCCCCGCAGAGGAGGATCTTCAGGCAGCATACCATAGATCTCACCCGGCTTCACCTGCGACAAAACGGGATATTCCTCAATATGCTCATAATAATCAGCAATCCGGTCAATCAGTTTCTTCCCCTCCTCCCGGAACTGACCGGGGGTCATATGATAACTCGTCATTCCAAAAAATTGAGCGTTTTTTCCTTTGTTTATGATCCTCTTGTTGTACCCTCCCGGGTAACTAAAACGGGATGAAAATAACAAAAAACCGGGAAATCCTGCCTAGAAGCGGATGGAGAACTCACTGAAAATCCCTTCATAGGGGGCTTTTGACACCAAAACGTTTCTGACCCGCGCCATCGGGGGACCTATTTTCAGATAATCTACCAGTGTCATCAATTCGGGTTCCTCGCCTTCAGCCACTACCAAAACACTTCCGTCCCGGGAATTTCTGACATATCCCGTCAACTGAAGTTCAAGGGCTTTCATCCGGGAATAATAGCGAAATCCGACATGCTGCACCTGTCCTTCGACCGTTATCTCATAACTGTATTTCATGTATTTATATCATGACGTTGTGATGATTCATTCCGTGAAACACATGTAATATCCATGTGGCTTATTTTTGCAGCTATCATCCGTTTATAGCGGCCGAAAAGAATAGCTTCCCAATTCCATTACGGTTGGTGCATAATATTGCATGGGTATTTCATCCCCCTGCCGGTTCTTCCTCCTGATTTCCCTGAAAGATCAGTTTTTAAACCAGTTTTTTTCCCTCTTTAAAAAGTGCCACCACCTCATCCTGTACCAGAACCCAGATAGAATACACGCCAACGGCAGTGCCAAGGGGAAAATTAAGAACACTCAACGCCGAAAGGATCAGTGCGAGGATGCGTGCCCACTCCTTATGACGCAACAACCCGATTCCGGCAATGATACCGGGGGCACTCATCAAAAAGAAAATAACAGCCAAGATGGTCCCGATCAGGTGCAGGACTAAGCTGGCTTCACGTTCATTAACGAAGCTTCCCACCGTATTCAGCACCACCAGGATGATAATCCCGACGATGATGCCGAAAATGCTCAGCCCGATCTGAAGGGCAGCTACTACACTAACATGTTTTTCCATACTTCTTCACGATTTGAAAATTAAAGGTACAAAATGGTTCCCATTGGAAACCTTTTCTACCCGAAATTAGTTTTATTATAGGTGTCGGAAAGACATTTTTTGTTACATCACCCGTGAACGGATTGTTTTGCCTGGGATTCGGCCTATTTTTACAGCCTAAACTTTTAAATATGGATTTCATTAAAATATTGATTCTGGCGGTTATTCTTGTGGCTTTGGCGTTTGCCGGATTTGCCGTGACCATCCTCCTCCGGAAAGGAGGGAAATTCCCCAACACCCATGTGAGCGGAAACAAACATCTCAGAAAAGAGGGGATCACCTGTGCTCAGACGCAGGATAGAATTGAGCAGCGAAAAGCCTGGGAGAAAACCAATTTCAGGGAAGTGAGACCGGTAAAGCCCAACCCGGTAAAGCCCAACCCGGAAAAGTGATTACTTTTCTTCGGCAAGGAAGGCGGAAAAATCCTCAGACATGTAGATTTTGTTGAATCCCGATTCATCGGAACAGATAAAAAAGACCTCCACTCCGGGAAGGGATTTGGACAAGGCCACGCTTTTTTCCGGTCCCAGGACCATGAAGGCCGTCGCCAGCGCATCTGCGGTCATGCAGTCACTGGCCAGGACAGTCGCACTCAGAAGGCTGTGTTGCACCGGATAGCCGGTAGCCGGATCGATGGTATGGGCATACCGCTTCCCCCCTTCTTCATAAAAGTTGCGATAATTTCCCGAAGTCGCCAGGGCGCGGTCGGACAAATGAACAATGGCCTCTAATTCCTGGCCTTCATAAAAAGCGGTTTCCTCAGGTTTGCTGATCCCGATACTCCAAGGAGTTCCCCTGGCATTGACCCCGCGGGCCACTACCTCTCCCCCGATTTCCACCATGTAGTTCGTACAACCCCGATCAGCCAGGAAATTGCCGAGGATATCGCAGGCATACCCCTTGGCGATGGCGCTCATATCAAGCATAACGGCCGGATTCTCCTTGACGATCCTGCCCCCTTCGAGGCGTACCTTGCGGTATCCCGTCAGTTGCAGCAGACTGTCGATCAGCGCAGGAGTAATATCTTCGCGGTGCCTGAAGCCAAATCCCCAGGCATTGACCAGAGGAGCCACCGTAATGTCAAAAGCTCCCTCCGACAGTTCCGAAATCTCCAGAGCCCGGTTAAAACAATTGACAAACAGGGAATCCAGTTCCACCGAACGGTTGGTGTTGACCATTGAAATTTGGGAAGTAGTGTCGAAGGTACTGAAGATCCGGTTCAAACGGGCCAGTTCGGCATCAATCTCCGTGTGCAGATCCTTTCCGGAAGGGTGCTGGTAAACAATGTGATAAACAGTCCCGAAAACTTTCCCGTCGTTGTACAGGTATGCGTGTTGCTTGCAAGACGTGGTGCAACCTGACACCACGGCCAACAGGTAAACGAACAGGGTCAGAATCCGCTTTTGCATCGCTTGTGTAAATAGTGGAACACGGTGGCTGCGGCCATCTTTTCTATTCCTCTCTCCTGACAAATTTAAAAACCAGATAGATAATGAACATGACTCCCAAAACGACCATGGCCCACGAAAGTTCCGTGTAATAACGGTGCAGAATCTCTTTTTGGGTGTACAGGAAATAGCCCATGGCTGCCAGGATGATGTTCCAGGTTGCTGAACCGATGACGGTGAACAGGATAAAATCCTTCAGTTTCATCCGTGCAAGGCCTGCCGGAAGTGAAATCAGCTGCCGCACTGCCGGGACCAGGCGTCCGATGAGTGTGGAGGACTTCCCGTGGCGTACGAAATAGGCTTCCGCCTTTTCCACTCCCTGGCGGCTAAGCAGCATCAGGCGACCCACTTTCGATTCCGCAAAACGGTAGACAATAGCCCGCCCCAGATACAGAGCGAAATAGTAATTGAAGAGGGCCCCTATCAACGCCCCCACCGTCCCGAAAAATACCACCAGAAAAACATTGAGATCTCCTTCTGCCGCCTTCCACGCTGCAGGCGGAATGACCACCTCGGAAGGAAACGGAATAAAAGAGCTCTCGATGGCCATAAGCAGGGTAATGGTCCAGTAGTTGATATGGGCCATATACCAGTCGATAATCGTGCTGAAAAATTGCTGTATCATACGCTGTATTACCCGCCAAAATCGTCGTAGAGGATATTCTCGTCGGGAACGCCCAGGTCGTAGAGCATTTTCTGTACGGCACTGTTCATCAGCGGAGGTCCGCAGAGATAATAATCTACCTCTTCGGGTTGTTCATGTTTGCTCAGATAGTCATCGTAAATCACCTGGTGAATGAATCCCGTGGGCCCCGTCCAATGGTCTTCGGGTTTGGGTTCCGAGAGGGCCAGGGTAAAGCTGAAGTTGGGGAAATTCTTCTCTATCTCCTCGAATTGCTCCTTGTAAAAGACCTCCCTGGTCGAGCGGGCCCCGTACCAAAAACTCACCTTACGCCGGGTTTCCTTCATGGTGTGGAAGAGGTGGAAGAGGTGCGAACGCATGGGCGCCATCCCGGCACCACCCCCGATAAACATCATCTCGTTGTCGTTGTTCTTGAGGAAGAATTCCCCGAAAGGTCCCGAGATGGTCACCTTGTCGCCCGGTTTCCGGGAGAAGATATAGGAGGAGCACACCCCGGGGTTGACCTCTTTGAAACGATTGTTGGCACGGTCCCAGGGAGGCGTGGCAATGCGGATGTTGAGCATGACGATGTTGCCCTCGGCCGGGTGGTTGGCCATCGAATAGGCCCGGAAGGTAGGCTCGGGATTTTTCATCTTAAGGTCGAACATGCCGAATTTCTCCCACTCCTCACGGAATTCGGGCTGCACATCCATAGTTTTGAACTCCACCTCGACTTTGGGAACGTCGATCTGAATATACCCTCCCGACTTGAACTCCAGGATTTCCCCTTCGGGAAGCTTTACCACAAACTCTTTGATGAAGGTGGCCACATTCTGGTTGGAGACCACCTCGCACTCCCACTTTTTCACGCCCAGAATCTCCTGGTGCATGTGAATCTTCATATTTTCCTTAACCTTGACCTGGCATCCCAGGCGCCAGTGGTCTAACTGTTCTTTCCGTGTGAAAAAGCCGGTTTCGGTGGGCAGAATGGAACCACCCCCCTCGATCACCTGGCAACGGCACATGCCGCAGGTTCCCCCGCCTCCGCATGCCGAGGGCAGAATGACCTTGTGGTTGCTCAGCGTGGTCAGCAAACTGCTTCCCAGTTCCGTCTCAACAACCTTATAGCCGTCGTTGATATCTATTTTCACCACCCCCGAGGGCATCAGCTTCGTCTTGGCATAGAGCAGCAGCGCCACCAGGAAGGTAATGACCAGCAGGAAAATAACCACGCTGGTGATCACAGTGACTGTCTCAATGGATAATATCATCATGATTTGGTTCAATTACGCAGTTACAATTTAATGCCCATGAATCCCATGAAGGCGATGCCCATCAATCCGGTGATAATAAAGGAGATCCCCAACCCGCGCAAGGGTTTGGGCACATTGGAATATTGGATTTTTTCCCGGATGGCGGCGATGCCCACAATGGCCAGCAACCACCCCACGCCCGACCCCAGGGCATACACGGTGGCCTCGCCCACGTTTTGGAATTCCTTCTGCTGCATAAAGAGCGATCCCCCCAGAATGGCGCAGTTCACGGCGATCAGGGGCAGGAAGATCCCCAACTGGTTGTAAAGGGCAGGTGCAAACTTCTCCACCACCATTTCCACGAGTTGGGTAATGGAGGCAATCACGGCGATGAACATGATAAAGCTCAGAAAGCTCAGGTCTACGGAGGCAAAGGAGGGCCCCAGCCAGGCCAACGCACCTTCTTTAAGGATGTAGTTTTCAAGAAGATAGTTGACAGGAAGGGTGACCACCAACACGAAGATCACGGCGATGCCCAGCCCCGTGGCCGTCTTGACCGATTTAGATACGGCCAGGAAGGAACACATGCCCAGAAAGTAGGCAAAGATCATATTCTCGATAAAGATCGACCGGACAAATATGTTGATCAGGTTTTCCATAACAATTCCTTTTTTACCGGTTAGCTTTCAATGAGGTTGCGGTTTTTACTACGCTGTATCCAGATGATGGTGCCGATGGTAATCAGTGCCATGGGGGGCAGGATCATCATCCCGTTGTTGGAATAGAAACCTCCGTTGGCCAGGTACCAGCTTTCGGGAATAATCCTGAATCCGAAGAGGGAGCCCGATCCGAGGAGTTCGCGAAAGATACCCACGGTGATCAGGATCAGGCCGTAGCCGGCGCCGTTGCCTAATCCATCGAGGAAGGACTGCCATGGCTTGTTGCTCATGGCAAACGCTTCGAGGCGCCCCATCAGGATGCAGTTGGTGATGATCAGCCCCACAAAGACCGACAACTGCTTGCTCACGTCATACACATAGGCCTTCAGCACCTGGTCAACCAGGATCACCAGGGCTGCAATGACCACCAACTGGACGATGATGCGGATCCGGTTAGGGATGGTATCGCGCAAAAGCGAAATGATCACGTTTCCAAAAGCAACGACCACAGTGACCGAAATGGCCATCACGATAGCGGGTTTTAACTGCGCTGTCACCGCCAGCGCCGAACATATTCCCAGTACCTGAACGGTGATGGGATTGTTGCTGTTCAGAGGATCTGTCAGAAGCTTCATATTCTTCGCCGAGAATAAAGGATCTTTGTCGCTCATAAGGCTGATTTTTTCC
Organism: Prolixibacteraceae bacterium UBA1413; assembly: GCA_002304925.1. Taxonomy (GTDB): domain Bacteria; phylum Bacteroidota; class Bacteroidia; order Bacteroidales; family Prolixibacteraceae; genus UBA1413. Next base: position 90,603 of record DBPT01000027.1, on the reverse strand, counting down.
GGGTGATAAAATTCTGGTAGGAGGTAAGGTCATCAAGTAACATTTGCTGCAATCCCTTGCTGGTGATGGTTCCTCCCGAAACGGCATCCACCTTGTGTTTTTCAGGTGCATTTTCGTTGCTCTTGGCTACGATGATGGAGACCAGCTTTCCGGAAGCATCAAAAATAGTCTTCCCCCGGAATGGGTCCATGAATGGCGGGGTGCTGATCTCTGCCCCCAACCCCGGAGTCTCTCCCTGGTGGGCAAAATTGACCCCGTAAATGGTGTTGAGGTCTTCATTTAGGGCTAAGTATCCCCAAATAGGACCCCAAAGCCCCGTGCCCCTCAGCGGAAATATGTATTTCAAACCCTCGGGCGTGTCACACTCAAAAACCGGAAGCAGCCTCTGCTCCACAGGCTTGGCCTTTTCCTTCTTCAGATCCACACTAAAAGCGTCGCCTGCCACCTGCTCCCCCTCCGCATTGACTAGATAGGAGTTTTTTATGCTTTGGGCATACATCGCTTCGGCATCGGCAGTCGTGGCTTCAATGCGTATGGATGCCAGCATGTTTTGTTTTTTCTCTATTTCAGCGTTCTTGACCTGCCTGGGCTTCAGCACGATGGCCGCCACCGACAAAACGGCGGCCACCAATACGACCATCACCGAAGCATAGATAAACGTGTAAGTATTTCCGTTTTTATTCATTATCTGTTTTTTTACGGTTATGCTGCAACATGGACCCTTTTCAGGCGGCGTTTGATATGGCCCTGTACCACATAATGGTCGATCAGGGGTGCAAAGGTATTCAACAGTAGGATGGCCAGCATCATCCCTTCAGGGTAAGCCGGATTGAGCACTCTGATGAGGATGGCCATTACCCCGATCAGGAAGCCATAGATCCATTTTCCGGTGTCGGTTTGTGCCGCAGAAACCGGATCGGTGGCCATGAACACCGCTCCGAAGGCAAAACCGCCCAGGATGAAATGGTGCCAGAAGGGCATTTCCATATAGGGATTGACGGCAATAAGGTTGAGCAAAATGCCCATGGCGGCGCCGCCCAGAAAGGTGGAAGCCATGATTTTCCAGCTGCCGATGCCGGTGATGATCAGAAAAAGGGCGCCGATCAGGATGGCCAGGGTAGAAGTCTCCCCGATGGAACCGGGAATAAATCCCAGAAATGCATCCATCACGTCGAACTGCATATTACCGGCGGCTGCCTCTCCCAGAATGGTAGCCCCCGAAAAGGAATCGACGACTTTGTCTCCCTCCCCAAGGGCAACCCACACCTTGTCGCCCGACATCTGCGCAGGATAGGCAAAGAAGAGAAAAGCACGGGCTACCAGCGCGGGATTCCAGATATTCATGCCGGTGCCCCCGAAAACCTCCTTGCCGAAGATCACGGCAAAGGCCGTCGCTACCGCCACCATCCACAACGGGGTGTTAACGGGCATTACCATCGGGATCAGCATCCCGGTAACCAGAAAACCTTCGTTGACCTCATGACCCCGCGACTGGGCAAAAATGAATTCTATACCCAATCCCGTGATATACGAAACAACGATCACCGGAAAGACTTTCAGGAAACCGTAAAAGAAAACCCGCAGGAACCCGGCATCGCCCAACTCCCCGATTGCCTTGAAATGCTGGAATCCCGTATTGTACATCCCGAAGAGGAGCGCAGGAACCAGCGCAATGATCACAAAAGACATCGTCCGCTTCAGATCGATATGGTCATGGATATGTGTTCCTGAATCCGAGGTCTTCTTAGGTACAAACGCCATCGTAAAAAATGCATCGTACGTGGAATGAAGCCAATGGTATTTGGCCCCCTTCTGAACATGTGGCTGTAGTTTTTCAAAGAAATTTTTTAAAGCATTCATCTATTGAGCCTCATTTTTAAATTTCAAGTCTGTTCATTGGGCTGTTCAGCTGATCTTCATATCTCTTCGCGAGAAAACGGGTACCCCCGAAGGGTCAGCCCAGCTCTTTTTCCATGGTCTCAAGTCCCTTGCGAAGGATATCCTGTACCTTGATTTTGGAGGCACAGGCGAACTCACACAAGGCAAGGTCTTCACCGATAACCTCATAGATCCCCAGCTGCTCCATTTTATCAATATCGTTGACCAGGATCGCCTTCAGCAAATGAACCGGCAGAATATCCATGGGCACATACTTCTCATACTGCCCCGAGAGCACAAAAGCACGGACTCCCCCGTGAAGGTTGGCAGTCAGCTCATATTCCTTCCTGGGGAACAAACTGGAAAGAAATGTCCTGGAAGCACTGTATTTCCCAATTCCCGGCCTTGCCCATCCCATAAATTCATACTCATCTCCTTCGGGAATCACGGTGACCTGTGAATCATAAAATCCGAGGTAGTTGTCGCAAATCACTTTTTGTCCCGTCAGCGCATTTCCGCTGATCACCCGTTGTTTGCCCTCCTCCTTCAGGTTACCCGCGAGCAGGGGACATAATCCGGTACCCAGTTTGGTCTTCAGATAGCGGGGTTTCACCACCTCAGAGCCTGTCAGGGCAATGATCTTCGTAAAATCAACGTGGCCGGTCTCAAATAAACGACCGATGAAAAGAACATCCTGAGGATTGACCGTCCAGACCACCTCCCCCTTGTTAACCGGATCGGTATGGTGAATGTGGACGCCGACGTTTCCAGCGGGGTGTGGACCGCTGTAGCGGGTGATTTCCACATGCTGAATCCTGGAAAATAAATCTCCTCCTTCCCCGGGGAGTCCCAGGTGAACCTTGCCGGAGGTAAGCCTGGTCAGGGCATTCACCCCGGTCTGAAATACCGTTTCCTGTCCGCCGGTGATATACGCGTAATCAGGCGCCAGCGGCGCGGTGTCAAAACAGGAAATGAAAATGCTCTTGGGGATTTCATCCACCCTGGCAATGGTCCCATAGGGACGCCTCTTGATGAAAGGCCACAATCCCGATTTCAGCAAAATCCCCTTCACCTCTTCCCTGTCGAGATGCAAAGGGTCATGTTTTCCGAAATCCACAACGCCCATCGATTCATCAGCCGTCACCAAGACTTCCAGGATCCTCCTCCGCTCTCCCCTGTTGATTGATGCAACAGTTCCCCCTACCGGAGAAACAAATACAACTTCAGGATGGTATTTGTCGTAAAACAAAACATCACCGGCTTTCACCTGATCGCCTTGATGTACGGTTAAACGGGGGGTCAATCCCGGAAAATCGGTAGGCTTCAGTGCATAAACATCAGATGGGGAGACCTGTTCCAGAACCGGTTCAGCTTTCCCTTTCATCTTGATATTAAGCCCTTTCCGAAGTTTGATCGTTTTTAACATATCGGGTTTTCAATAATTTCAAAATCGCAGCCAAAGTAAATAATTAAATGCTATTTAATACAATCATTCATGCATAAAGTTATATAAGTCAAAATATCCCGACCACTCCGGCCGTTGATTGAAAAAGAATATTTGAACGGATGTAGTCAATGCGCTCGCCGGAATTCAGGTATTATTTTTGTAGGAGTAAATAAAAAATCATTTATGTTTTTACGGCTCGTAGTTTTTATCTGCCTTGGTTTGGTGCCTGCCGTAACGGCAGGACAGTTGAACCGTTTTTACCATGAGAATGCTGTTTTTCGTGAGGAGATTAAGTCGGTTGTGATGCACCGCGAAGGATTTGAACTGTCGGATCCCATCCTGGAACTCAACGAAGATGCCAGGCTGGTGCTGAAGTTCGATGATTTGTCAGGCGAGGTGAAGAGGTATTTCTACACCATTCTCCATTGCGATGCCGGCTGGAACGAGAGCTTCCTGATGCAGAACGATTACCTGGAGGGGTTTCCAGATAATCCTGTCGATGACTATGCCCGTTCCTTCAATACGACCTTCAGCTATGTCAACTACTACCTTGAAATCCCCAACGAAAGGGTTCAGTTCAAGATCTCGGGCAATTACATTTTGCTGGTGTATGAGGACAATGACAAGGAAAAGCTGGTATTGTCAAAGCGGTTTTACGTTACCGAACCCCTGGTGCGTATCGAGGGTACCGTGCGCAGGGCTACCAGGGATGCCTTCAGGGGCGAAAACCAGGAGGTCGATTTTACGGTTTTCCATGACAGGTTGCGTATTGAGAACCCCCGGGAAGAGGTCAAAATCGTAATCATGCAGAACAACCGCTGGGACAATGCGGTGAGAGATCTCAAACCTCTTTTTATCCAGCCCGGCCGTCTGGTGTATGATTATGCGCAGGAAAACGTATTCCCCGCAGGGAATGAATTCCGCTATTTTGACATCCGGGATCACAAGGCTAACGGGGAAGGCGTGGCATCCACCACCTTTCACCGCCCTTTTTATCATGTCACCCTGCATCCGTCGGACATCAGGTCGAACAAGCGATATTTCAGATATCGCGAGATGAATGGCAGATATGTTATTGAAAGCCAGGAGCGGGTCAATGACTACGACCTGGAATGCGATTATCAGTTTGTCCATTTCAGCCTCCCACTGGAGGCACCTCTCATGGGAGGCACCATCAATGTTTTCGGGGGATTATCCAACTGGAACGCCAACAAAAGCAATGAAATGACCTGGAATTTTGAGACCAGCAGGTATGAACTGACGCTACTCCTGAAGCAAGGATATTACAACTTCATCTATGTATACGTTCCCGAAGGATCTGCAACGGCTGACCACATCAATCTTGAAGGTTCCTTCTGGGAAACGGAAAACAACTACCAGATTTTTGTCTATTACAAAGAGATGTCAGGCCGTTACGACCGTCTGATCGGATATACGCAGCTAAATTCCGCAAATCTCTGATTACCGGAGCACCACCATTTTTGTCACCACCCTGCCTGAACTGGAAAACCTGAAGAAATAAAACCCCGGCGGGTGTCCCCCGAGGTCGATGACCATTCCTGCCGTCAATTGCGGGAAATTCATGATTTGATGACCTGAGCCGGTGAATATGTCGAGGGAGACCAGGTTGGGGGAGTGGTCTGTATCCACATGCACATACCGATGGGCAGGTGACGGGTAGAGCCTGAATCGGGCTTCTTCCACTCCTATTACGGGTGTAGGCAGCGCTTCCTGGACCACTTTCACCACGGAAGGGGAAAAACACCCGCTTATGGTAATCACGGCGCTTCGTTTCCCCGATGGATTGGCTTCCACCGTTACCCCGGTGGTGGCATCACGGTTTCCGCCGGAAGCTGATAAAGTGACCCAGGAGTCATTCACCGTGGCACTCCATGGAGCATTCGATTGAATGACGAGGTTACGGGTCCCCGGCTCCGGAGAAAAGTAGAGTGTGTCCTCTGATACGGATAAGCTGCAGGCACCCTGTTCCACTTTCACTGTTCTGGAATAGCCGCAACCTGTGATGGTGATGGCGCCCGACCGGGGGGCAATTCCCGTATGGATGGGGACCTGAACCGTTATGCCCGCGGAAAGGGACCCCGATTTCGGAGCAAAGGAAATCCAGCCGGCGTCGCAGGAGGCACTCCATCTGGTACGGCTGGTCACCGTGAAGGATTTGCTTCCCGGCAGATAACTGAAATCGAGCAGGGTTGAAGAAAGCCCGATCACGCAATCGGACTGCTGCGCCACGTCAATCGTATCCAGTTTATTGCACCCCGAAACGATGACTTTCCCGGTACGGGGTTGCCCCGACGTATTGGCGGAAATGGAAATGGCAACAACGGAAGTGCCCCTTCCCGAAGAAGGACTTACGTTGATCCACGGCTCATCGGGAACGGCACTCCATGCCGAATTGGCATTTACCGTCATGTATCCCACCGAGGCAGCTGCCGGCAATTCCACTTTCAGGGGAGATACCTCCAGCCTGCAAAATCCCTCCTGGGTAACCGTAATGACACGGTTTGTATTGCAACCGCTTACCAGGATCGTCGCACTTCGCAGGGAGAGCTCCCTGTTGGAATCTGCAACAATGGTCAATACTCCGCTTCCGATGCCGCTGCGAGGATCCAGGGTCAGCCATCCCCCGGAAACCGTAGCTTCCCATATGGAATTGGAAGTCACCTGAACGGTCACAGACCCTCCCGGGGAAGGAAACTCCTCCTGCTGTGATGAAAGGGTTAACACACAGGAACCCTGCTGGATAACCCTGACGGATTTGTAAATTCCGCATCCGGCAATGATGATGACGCATTCCCTTTCCCCGTTTCCCTCATTGGAGGATGCCGTCAGAACGACCGATTCCTTTCCGTTCCCCGTGGTCGGCGATACGGTAAGCCAGGAAGGAGCATCCGTAATCATCCACGATGCCGGAGACACAATGGTATCGGTGATACTGCCCCCTGATACCGGAAAAATAACGGGTGAAGCAGGAACCGTGAGTTCACAGGTTCCCTCCTGGACAACGGTAATGGTTCGGGTAATGTCACATCCCTTCAGGGTCAGGATTCCAGATCTTCCCTGAAACTCGGAACTCTGTAACACCCGGATGGAAATTTCCCCGTTATTTGTCCCTTCCGCAGGCGACACCTCGATCCAGTGGGCGTCGGACGTGGCCGTCCACCCGGTATTCGAAGTCACGGTCACCACCCCGGTTCCGCCGGCAGCAGTGAAGTTCAGGTTCGAGGGGTCCACCGACAGACGGCATTCATAGGTAGTCAGCGGCTCAATACCAGTAACCACCGCGTGATTGTTGGTATACGTATAAATGTCACCGCAAGCATCCGGATTCAGCAGTTCAAGGCTGTAATAGCCGTTGGCACATCCACCCCAGCCCCAGTTGATATGAAAAAGGTCATTGTCATCATAACCGTCGATGACAAAAGCATGTCCGCTGGACACATCCTCAGGATCCGCAGGGTCCCAAGGGTCGATTGCACTGTATATCAACGGCCTTGCGTGGTCTATCTCATATTTCAGCAGGGTCCTCCAGGCTGGCTGAGAATATCCCGTCCGGGTAATATAGGAAGCCTTTTTGTATTTAAAGTATTCCTGCAGGCCTTTAACGATCTGCCCGGCAAATGCGGAGCTTCCGTAAGGGCCGAATTCCGTTTCGACAGCCACGGCACAATGGTAGTTCAATTCGGCAATTTCGGGATTGGCGACACCCGGCCATGGCTGATCGCTCATCTCTTCATAGCGGTAATCGGCCACAGAAAAATCGGCCCATTCAACACCATAGGCCGATGGATATCCAAGGCTGCCTGTCCCGGTACGGGGATATTTGTAGTAATAGATGACCTGGGCCATGGCGGTGGCCACGCATCCCAGCGGGCATCTCCTTCCTGCGGCGGCATCATAGGGGCATAGCGTATTAAAGGGATCGGGGCCCTGGCTCCACCCGACATTCCCCAACAGGGGGGACCGGGCCGTCAGGGCATATTTAAGCCGCGTCCCGCCTTCAATATCCTTTTCCCTGGCAAAAACGATCTCCCGGGAATACTGGTCCAAGAGCATCTTCATCGGCGGGATAACCTCACAAATGCGGGAATCGGACGACCACGCCAGGACATCACCCACCCGCTCATCCGCCGAAAGGATGACAAATCCCTCCCCGTCGAGCCGGTTGAAAATATAAAGAAGAGGTTCCTGCCTCCCCGATGCCGGGTTGAGCCCTCCCTGCCCTGGTGATTCCCCGGGCGCACAAATGGTCAGCAAGGTATCGGCACAAGCCAGGGATCCGCTTTTCAGCGGGCGCTCCCTCCTCTCTGAATGATTGAAAAACTCCTCAGCCCTGCGCTTTGCCTCTTCATAACAGATAACCTGTGAACGGACCTCGGGTATGATCAGCAAAAAAAGCAGTGAAAGGATCACTCTTCTCATATGCCAGGAACATATTAAACGGCTAGGCATGAAATAATAAACGGTCAGACAAATTGTTCAAGGAGTTGTATCCTCTTTTCTATGGGCGGATGCGTAGCAAAAATCCTGTCAATGGAAAATTCCTTGTTCACCAGCCTCGGATTGTCAATAAACATTTGCGAGACATCCCGGCTTTTTACCGCTTCTATCAGAGGATCTCCCGAAATTTTCCGCAGGGCACTGGCCAGGGCATATGGTTTCCTTGTCATTTCAGCCGAACCGGCATCAGCCATGTATTCCCGTGACCGGGATATCCCGAAACGCAATACCAGCGAGACAAGGTATGCAATGCCGGAAATCACCAGAGCCACCAGGACGACGGGAGCGTTGTTCTTCTCCCGGTTGCCGAAACTCCCGAAACGTAACCCGCGGAATGCCATGTTGGCGATAAACGAAAAAATCCCCACAAAAATCACCGCGACAATCAGAAGTCTGACATCCCTGTTCCGGATGTGGGTCAGCTCATGAGCAATAACCCCTTCCAGTTCATCATCTTCGAGTTTGCTGATGATGCCCCGGCTCAAGGAAATCGCATAGGTTTTGTCGTTGATTCCACTGGCAAAAGCATTGAGGGAATCGTCTTCAATGACGAAAACTTTGGGCGTCTGCATCCCCATGGATATGCAAAGGTTCTCCACAAGGTTGTATACCCGTTTATTTTCCCTTCTTTCAAGCGGCTTTGATCCTGTCGCCCGCTGAATGATGGCCGTATGAGAAAACCATGCGATGAGAAACCAGATGCCGGTACCCGCTAAAACCAAAGGCACGATCCCGGCCGTGGTATCTGCGGCCATCCCCCGGTATTCGTCAGGTGAGGTAAACCAGACAAAAACATATACCATCGCCACCAAAAGAACAGGAAAGGCAATCAACATGATCACCGAGTTGATGTTGTTCTTCCGGATCTGCGACTTTATTCCGACATATTTCATGATTCCCCGATCCTTATAGGCGCCAATAACAGAAAAACCGTTTAAAACTTGATCACAGGCGGTTTTTCGGCTTCTCCCCTTTCCATTCCCAGGTCAAAGAGGGTTTCGCGTTTGAAGCCGAAAGGCCCGGCAATCATATTGGCAGGGAAGGTTTCAATGCTGTTGTTGTATTCCGTGGTGGCGGCATTGAAGAACCGGCGGGCGGCAGCCAGCTTATTCTCAATGTCGCTCAGTTCTTCCTGCAACTGCAGAAAATTCTGGTTGGCCTTGAGATCGGGATAGGCTTCCACCTGTACCCTCAATCCCTGCAATGCTGAGCTAAGGCGGGTTTCGGCAACAATCTTCTCATTAACGGTGTTTGCCCCCATGGCAGCAGAACGGGCTTCGGTAATCTTCGTCAAAAGCTCCTTTTCATGCGCCGCATACCCCTTTACCACTTCCACAAGCTGCGGAACCAGATCATGCCGCTGCTTCAGTTGAACATCAATATCGGCAAAGGCATTTTGCCGGTTGTTGCGAAGACGGACCATCCGGTTGTAAATGCCAATTACCCAAAAGACGAGTAATGCAACCAATCCGATAATAATCAGAAATCCCATACTGTATGTTTATTAAGATTTCAGCAAATATAAAGGATTTTTTGGTGATACGGTATTCGTGAATATCCCCGATGTTAGGAATAATGATTTACAATCCTTATTTTTAAACAGGGAATGAGGATGGGGAGATGGAACAGCCAAATCACGCTTTAAAGAGGGTATCATTATGGAAACCAGAGCAAAACAGGAATTGGAAATTTATGGGAAAATGGCCGCTCTGTGCAGTAAGTCGGAACAATGCACATCCGACATCCGGAAAAAGATCAGGTCATTGGAAGCTAATTCGATGACCGAGGATAATATCGTCAGCCGGCTCGAAAAAGAAAATTTTCTCAATGATGCAAGATATGCCCTTACCTATGTCAGTGAGAAGTTCAGGATCAACAAATGGGGGAAGGTTAAAATAAGGTATTATCTGAAAATGAAAGGATTAGAAGAGAAATTTATCGAATCGGCCCTGAATAGCATTGACCATGACGATTATGTAGCTCTTCTGGTAAAGATCATGAAAGAGAAAGCCCGGAGCACCAAAAAAGGTGAAAAATTCGAAAGGATGGGGCAGATCATCCGTTTTGCCCAGGGGCGGGGTTTTGAGCCTGAACTGATCCACCGTCATCTCAGGGAAGTAATTTCCTGATTCCGGTTTCCAAAAATCGTTTAACTTTGCGGCTTTAAAATAAACACCATCATGATATTAAAGGAACAGGTCACCGACCTCGTACAGCGCACGGAAGCGTTGAGGAGGCATCTTTGACTACGATGGAAAGCTGATTCAATTACAGGAGGAAGAACTCAAAACCCGGGACCCTGATTTCTGGAACAATCCCAAAGAAGCAGAAAACCAGATGCGCATTGTCCGTTCCATAAAAACGTGGACAGAAGGATTTGATGAGGTCAATAAGATAACCGGGGATTTTCTGGTATTATATGAATTTCTGGAATCCGGGGAAGCGGATGCGGAAGAGGTGGAGGATGCCTTTTCTGAAGCCATGAAAGCCGTTGAGGCTCTCGAAACCAGGAACATGCTCCGCAATGAGGAAGACCGGCTGGGGGCCCTCCTTCGCATCAATGCCGGCGCCGGCGGGACCGAAAGCAACGATTGGGCGAACATGCTTTTGCGGATGTATACCCGTTGGGGAGAACAAAATGGGTACCAGGTGAAAATCGTGGATATGCAGCCGGGGGATGAAACCGGGGTAAAAAGCTGTACCGTAGAATTCGAGGGAGATTATGCCTATGGATATTTGAAAAGTGAAAATGGAGTTCACCGGCTCGTCAGGCTTTCTCCCTTCAATGCCCAGAACAAACGGCAGACTTCGTTTACTTCGGTCTTCGTGGCGCCGTTGGTCGATGACTCCATCGAAGTCGAAATAAATCCTGCCGACATCACCTGGGATACTTTCAGAAGCAGCGGGGCCGGCGGACAAAATGTCAACAAGGTGGAGACAGGCGTCAGACTCAGGCATGCTCCTACCGGCATCATCATAGAAAATACCGAAAGCCGTTCTCAGCTGGCAAACAAGGAAAATGCCCTCAGGTTGCTCAAATCACAGTTGTACGAACTGGAATTGCGAAAACGGCGTGATAAGATCCAGGAAATAGAATCCTCAAAGAAACGGATTGAATGGGGATCACAAATCCGTTCTTATGTTTTGCAACCCTATAAGATGGTGAAAGACCTCCGGACTGGTTATGAAACATCGAATGCCCAGGGGGTTCTTGACGGCGATATCGACGGATTCATCAAAGCCTTCCTGATGGAGTTCGGCGGAAATTAAACCCGCCGTTACCCGCGGAGTGACGTGTTCAGCAATTTTTCAACGGCTGACTGGTAACCCTTGAAATGAAAGCTTTTCACCACCTCTTCCTTTTTGAGGCGGATTTCATTCAGGCACAGATTGCCGATACTTCCCTCATGGGTATGTTCCACACTCCTGTCAGGAACGAACTCCCCTTCCATAACCCGGCGTCCCACTTCCCGGTAAGCGTCCCGGAAGGGCATCCCTTTCATGACCAGTTTGTTCACCTCCTCGACCGTAAACAGATGATCATATTTTTTCTCATCCAGGATATTCCTGTTCACCCTGATATTCTGAATGGCATAAAGGGTGATGTCGAGGCAGGAACTCAATTCTTCAAAGGCAGGCAGGAAAACCTCCTTCATGACCTGCATGTCGCGGAAGTATCCGCTGGGCAGGTTGTTTGATATAAGGGTCACCTCGCAGGGAAGCCCCTGGATTTTGTTGCAATGGCCCCGGACCAGCTCAAAAACGTCGGGGTTTTTCTTATGAGGCATGATGCTCGACCCGGTGGTCAGTTCTTCGGGAAGAGATACAAAATTGAAATTCTGGCTCATATAAAGGCAAACATCAAAGGCGAATTTTGAAAGGGTTGCGGCCAGGTTGGCCAGTGCGTAGGCGACGGTCCTTTCCATCTTGCCCCTTCCCATCTGGGCATAGACCACATTATAATTCATTTGTTCAAAGCCGAGCAGACGGGTGGTCATTTTACGGTCGAGGGGAAGTGATGAACCGTAACCAGCAGCCGATCCCAGTGGATTTTGATTGACAATTCTGAAGGCCGCCTGGAGAAAAAGCAGGTCATCGACCAGACTTTCAGCATAGGCGCCGAACCATAATCCGAATGATGAAGGCATGGCTACCTGAAGGTGGGTATATCCGGGCATCAGCACATCCTTGTATTGTTCACTTTTGGCAAGCAACTCATCGGCAAGACTTTCGGCCTTCATGGTAAGTTCCCGGATGCGTTCACGGGTAAAAAGCTTCAGGTCGAGCAAGACCTGGTCATTCCTGGAACGGCCGGTATGGATTTTCTTGCCGGTATCCCCCAGCCTGCGAGTCAGCATCAGTTCCACCTGCGAATGGATATCCTCCACCCCCTCGCCAATGACAAAATCAGGGCCTGATGCGAAGTCGTACAACTCCCTGAGGGCATGCAGGAGGGAGGACAACTCCTCTTGCCCCAACAATCCGGCCGACTCCAGCATGATGGCATGGGCCATGGAACCCAGAATATCGAAAGGGGCCAGCAAAATATCGAGTTCCCGGTCTTTGCCCACAGTAAACCGCTCAATGGCGGCATCCACTGAAAATCCCTTTTCCCAAAGCTTCATAGTACCTGTTTTCAACAAAGATAGGCAAATTTGATTCCGGTGTACGCTTGTTTCTGTTCGCTGAAGGATGAAAAAAATAACTACTTTTGACCATGGCCAGAGAGAAAAAGGATCATATCACCCCGGTTTTCGGTCCCGGAAGTTACCGGATCGTTTTTTTCCTTTTTCTAGTCGCCCTGGCTGCCTTTGTTGCCGGACTCTTTGTCCATGTGACCCGCGATGCCAGTAAATATGCCGCCATTGCACGGGAAATCAGCGAAACAGGGGATTTTATCAACCTGAAAATCAACGGCGAACCCTATATCCAGAAACCGCCGCTCCTCTTCTGGCTCAGCGCCTTATCATTCTCCCTTTTCGGCATTTCAGATTTTGCTTTTAAACTGCCGGTGCTTCTTTTTTCGTTTGCAGGGATCTTCTTCACCTACAAGCTCGGGAAACTGGTCTATGGCAGGGATACCGGGTTTATTGCCGCCGTCCTGCTGGGGTCCTCCCAGATCTATTTCATTTACAACATGGATATCCATACCGATACTCTGCTACAGACTTTTGTCACTTTTTCGCTTTGGCAGTTGTACGGTTTTCTCAGAACCGGCAGAAACCGTCATATTCTCCTGGGTTTTGCCGGGATTGGCATGGCCATGCTTACCAAAGGACCCGTGGGTGCCGTTGTGCCGGCGTGTGCCGTTGCCGGATATCTTGTTTTCACGGGACAAATCCGTAAAATGACCGATGTACGGTGGTATGCCGGCATTGCGCTGGCAATCGTCATGATCCTTCCTGCCCTGGCGGGATTGTACAATCAGTTCGGCTGGGAAGGGATCCGGTTTTATTTCTGGGATAACAACTTCGGAAGAATCAGCGGAAACATGGTCAGCAGGAATACCAACTTCCTCTTTTACGTATGCAACCTGTTCTACCTCTTCATCCCCTGGGTGATGTTGCTTTTTGTTTCCGTGGTTCTTCAATTCAGACAGCTCTTTCAACGAAGGATGAAACCCCGTGACTGGTATGTTTTCTCAGGGATCTGGTTTTTGTTTGTCCTCCTTTCGGCATCGCACGGAAAACTCCCCAATTATCTGTTCATGGTGATCCCGTTGTTTGCCCTGCTCATTGCCCGGTATGTCCGCATTGCCCTGGCACGGAGGGATGGCCGTTTGTACCGAACTTTTCAGGGCATTCAGAATGTGGTGGCTGCCCTCACGGGCGTCGTTGTGTTGTTACTGGTTTTCTGGTTGTATCCGGTCAGGGAGATTTGGAAAATGGCATTGCTTGCTTCCATGATCTTCGTTGCCGTATGGCCGTTCCTGAAGACAACCAGGAAACCCGGACGCCTGCTGATTCCTTCCCTCTCAATGGTCATCACGCTCAACTTCTTCATCAACCAGCATGTGGCTCCCCAGATTTTCAGCGACCAGGCCCCAGTGAAGGCCGCCGCAATTTTTAACCGGGAAGCGATGCCAGGCGAAGTCCTGGGAAATTATAACTACCCCTCCCATGAACTTTTCTTTTACTCAAAAGTACCGGCAATTCAGATTTTCAACGATGTTGAGCTGCTGGAACGCATGAAAAAACCGGGCAACTGGATCCTGACCAACGGCGAAACTGTCGACCGGAATCCCGGGTTACCCTATCCGGGAATGGAGATTATCCCGCTGAAACATGTATGGATCAATAAACTTAGTTTCAAATATCTGAATCCCGGTACGCGGGAATCGGCACTCGACACGCTTTACCTGTTGCGGTCGGGGCATCCATAAAAAAAGCCCCCCTTTCGGGAGGCTTTTTTTATGGATTGATTTCTCAGGTTATTTAACTTCTTCAAAATCGACATCTGTCACTTCGCCATCCTGTTTGGACTGGCCGTTTCCGGGGTCCGTATGAGCCTGGGAACCGGAATAATCTCCCGGCTGTTCCTGCGCTCCGCCCTGGCTCCCCGAGGCATTGTACATCTCCTGCGATGCGGCCTGGAAGATGGTGTTCAGCTCCGTCATGGCGGCATCGATGGCCTGGACATCCTGGTTTTTATGCGCTTCCTTGAGTTTTGCCAGGGCATTCTCAATCGGCTGCTTCTTGTCGGCCGGGATTTTATCCCCGAATTCCTTCAGCTGTTTTTCCGTCTGGAAGATCAGACTGTCGGCATGGTTGATCTTGTCGGCCTTTTCCTTGGCAAGGCGGTCAGATTCTGCGTTGGCAGCGGCTTCATCCTTCATGCGTTTGATTTCGGCATCGGAGAGTCCTGTAGAAGCTTCGATCCTGATGGACTGGGTTTTCCCGGTGGCTTTGTCCTTGGCCATCACATTAAGGATCCCGTTGGCGTCGATGTCGAAGGTTACCTCGATCTGGGGAATTCCGCGGGGTGCCGGCGGAATGCCGTCGAGGTGGAACCTGCCGATGGTCTTGTTCCCTGAAGCCATCGAACGCTCACCCTGCAGCACATGGATTTCTACCGAGGGCTGGTTGTCTGATGCCGTGGTAAAGGTCTCGGCCTTCTTGGTGGGAATAGTGGTATTGGCTTCGATCAGACGGGTCATCACCCCTCCCATGGTCTCAATGCCGAGCGACAGCGGCGTCACATCGAGCAACAACACATCCTTCACTTCCCCAGTAAGAACACCGCCCTGGATGGCAGCCCCGACGGCCACCACCTCGTCGGGATTCACCCCTTTCGAAGGTTTCTTACCGAAAAAGGCTTCCACTTTCTGCTGAACCGCAGGAATACGCGTGGATCCCCCCACGAGAATCACCTCGTCGATGTCGGCTGCCGACAAACCGGCATTCTTCATGGCTTTGCGGCAAGGTTCAATGGTGGCATTGAAAAGATGATCGGCGAGTTGCTCGAACTTGGCACGGGTAAGCGTCTTTACCAGGTGCTTCGGAATCCCGTTCACAGGCATGATATAGGGAAGATTGATCTCTGACTGCGTTGTACTCGACAGTTCGATCTTGGCTTTCTCGGCCGCTTCTTTCAGACGCTGCAACGCCATCGGATCTTTCCGCAGGTCAAGACCCTCCTCTTTCCGGAATTCCTCAGCAAGCCAGTCAATGATGGTCTGATCAATGTCATCGCCGCCCAGGTGGGTGTCCCCATCGGTAGACTTCACTTCAAAAACACCATCACCCAACTCGAGGATCGATATGTCAAAAGTTCCCCCTCCCAAGTCAAAAACAGCAATTTTCATGTCTTTGTGCTGCTTGTCAAGACCGTAGGCAAGGGATGCTGCAGTGGGTTCGTTAATGATACGGCGAACATTGAGTCCGGCAATCTCACCGGCTTCCTTGGTCGCCTGGCGCTGCGAATCATTGAAATAGGCGGGAACGGTGATCACGGCTTCAGTGACTTCCTGTCCTAGATAATCCTCGGCAGTCTTCTTCATCTTCTGAAGGATCATGGCCGAAATCTCCTGCGGTGAATATTTGCGGTCGTCAATCTGTACCCGCGGGGTGTTGTTATCGCCCCTGACCACATTGTAGGTTACCCGTTTAACCTCCTTTTCACAACGGTCATAGGTCTCCCCCATTAAACGCTTGATGGAGTAAACCGTCTTTCTGGGGTTGGTGATCGCCTGCCTTTTGGCAGGATCACCGATCTTACGCTCTCCATTATCCATAAAAGCCACAATCGACGGAGTGGTCCTTTTGCCTTCGATGTTCGGTATAACGACAGGTTCATTCCCCTCCATAACGGATACACATGAATTCGTGGTACCCAAATCTATTCCGATAATTTTTCCCATTCTATAGTGATTTTAAGTTTTTATACTTTGAAAACTACCTCAATGGAACAATGATTATGCCATTGCCGAAAAAAAAACATCCCTGACAATTCTGGCATAACCCGCGGGGATTAAAATCCCGACCTGCCAATTTTTATGACAAAACGACAGTAACCGGCCGAAGACCTTATTTTCAGAGAACCGTATTGACAGCTCCACATTATGTTGTATTTTTGTTGTATGAAACCAGAAACATGCACGACGCTTCATCTTAACCTCAACCTCAACCGTTACCCATAGAATCATGGAAGTAATATACGAAGACAATCATATCATTGCCGTTAACAAAGCCTGCGGGGAGATCGTCATGATTGACCAGACAGGGGATACTCCGTTGTTGGATGCCGTCAAGGCATATCTGAAGGAGAAATATGACAAACCCGGCGATGTTTTCCTGGGACTCCCCCATCGCATTGACCGTCCCACCAGCGGCATAGTCCTGATGGCCCGGACCAGCAAGACGCTGACGCGACTCAACAAAATGTTCCAACGGAAAGATCAGATAAAAAAAACGTACTGGGCGGTGGTTGACAGTCAGCCTGTTCCCGCGGAAGGCACCCTCGAACACTGGATTTCCAGGGGTATCGATAAAAACAAATCCTATGCTCACAATTTCCAGGCTTTCGATTCCAAACATGCCCTGATGAATTACCGGACCATTGCCAGTTCTGACAATTACCATCTGCTGGAGATCGACCTCCTAACAGGGCGTCATCATCAGATCAGGGCGCAGCTTTCAAAGGTCGGAGTTCACATCAAGGGAGACCTGAAATACGGTTTCCCCCGCTCCAATCCCGACGGAGGGATCCACCTCCACGCACGGAGGGTCGAATTTGTCCATCCTGTCAGAAAAGAACCGGTCGTTATTACGGCTCCCCCGCCCGATGAGCCGCTGTGGAATTTCTTTGCACAACTGGTGGAAAAGGAGGAAAAGAAAGCCTCAGAAAAAGTACCTGATGATAATGCAACCCCCGGAGGAAAGGATACGCCCTGACTTTTTTCAGATTCCCCCGACACTCCCAATCCCTCCTGAACCGGGAAGACCGTTTATCCCGTTTCCCCGGAAGCATAATATGACAGGGTTACCCTTTCAGGGCCACCGGGTTAATACGACGGGGATGCCTCTTCCGGGAAATTACCCTTTCAGGGCGACGGGTTTGAAACTGAAAGGGAGAAGGTCATCAATACCGTCAAAGACCTGAATGCCATTCCTTCCGTCGAGGATAAGGATTACGGGTTGTCCGAAGCGCGCTTCCGTTTCCAGGATGACCTGGCGGCAGCTGCCACAGGGTTTGACAGGTTCTTTCACCCGTCCTTTCGCACTGGCTGCCGAAATGGCAAGGGCCGTTACAGGGATGTCCGGGAAATTGGCGTTGGCATAGAATATCGCGGTTCGCTCGGCACACAATCCCGAAGGATAGGCTGCATTTTCCTGGTTGTTGCCGGTGATTACTGTTCCGTTGGCCAGCAGCACGGCAGCCCCCACCCTGAATCCTGAATAGGGGGAATATGCCAGACCTGACACTTTCCGGGCTTCGGAAACCAGTCCCGCCCATGCCTCCGGTAACTCTTCCACGCCGGAATACTCCCTAAATTGTATTTTAACTTCCCGCAGAATCATCATCCGATTTTTCCTTAAAAGTACAATATTTAAGGTAAGAAAATTATATTTACCTCAAATTTTGAGAACTACTCATCATGATCCTGAGAAAAAGCGCAGCCTTTATGATGCTGATGGTGCTCTTGCTTCCTGCCGGGGCCCAGCGGCTCAGCCGACCTGAATACATCCGGAAATACCAGTTGCTGGCCATCAGCGAAATGAACCGCAGCGGCATTCCCGCAAGCATCAAGATGGCCCAGGCCTGTCTGGAATCAGCCGACGGCAATAGCGAGATGGCCCGGAAATCAAACAACCATTTCGGAATCAAATGCAAATCAGACTGGCAGGGCGCCAGGTCATACCACGACGATGATGAGAAAAATGAGTGTTTCCGGAAATATAAGACCGTAGAGGATTCCTATGTGGACCATACGAATTTCCTGATGAGCAATCCGCGCTACAACTCCCTTTTCGAGCTGAAACCCACCGATTTTGCCGGGTGGGCCCGGGGACTCAAAAAGGCGGGATATGCCACCGATCCGCGCTATGCCGAAAAGGTGATCGACATCATCGAAGAACACCAACTGTGGAAACTAGACCACAAAATGACCTATGAGGAACGTGCACAGGTCGAAAAAATGCGGCTCGGCGACAATTTCAACAAAGAGATATTCATAAATCCATACAGTTCCCGGGAAATCACCCTCCAAAACGGCTTAAAGTCAACCATTGCCCGTGAAGGGGATACCTTCGGTTTGCTGAGCCAGGAAACCGGTGTAAAGAGCTGGGAACTCCGCAAATTCAATGATTATCCCGAAGGGTATGAGCCAATGGCCGGGGAAATCCTCTACCTGCAGCACAAAAAGGGAAAAGCCGGCGGAATGTACAGGATCCACCGGGTGGCCGAAGGGGAATCGATGCACTACATCTCCCAGTATTACGGGATCAGGCTCAGGGCTTTGTACCGTATCAACGGACTCAGATACGGTGAGATGATTACTGTAGGCACAATCCTGAAACTTCAGAAAGGGAAAAACAGGTGATTCCTTCATCACCTCCCCCTCCTGTGGAGGGTACACCTTCTGGCCGGGAAGAGATTTTATCGACGCACGAATCAAGTTCCCCTCCTGCCCGAAGCGATAGGAGGGGTGGATTCAACGGGCTTCAATGCTGGCGCCGACGGGCTGTTCCCTCTCCGAAGCGACAGGAATGGTGGCATTTTACGGGGAACACGTGAAGTGACGGGGTGGTTTATAGTGCCGAATAATTCCTGATATGCGGAAACCCCCGCAGGAATTCTGCCGTCTGCATCCGCTTTTTCCCGGCGAGTTGCAGGTCGGTAATTTGCACCCACCGGTCGCCGCAAGCCACTTCCAGACTTTTTTTCCCGTCGGAACGGAGCATCCCCGGGGGGGTGCCCTCACCGACGTGACTGCCAATTCTGACGCGGAGGATTTTCATTTCGATATCCATACCGGTTTCCTGATGCCGCAGCATTGTCCAGGCGGCGGGCCAGGGTGAAAGACCCCTGATTAGATTGCGCACCTGCTCTGCCGGAGCCCTCCAGTCGATACGCATATCCTCCCTGAAGAGCTTGGGGGCACCCTTTGGTTCTCCTGCCCCGGTAAAGAGTTCCTCCTGCGGAATAGGGGTATAGTCGCCTGAAGCCAGGGCATCCACGGTTCTCAGGACCAGTCTGGCGCCTTTGACCATGAGGCGGTCATGGAGGTCGCCGGCGGTATCTTCGTGCGCAATGGGTTCCTTCTCCCGGAAAAGAATATTTCCGGTATCGATTTCATGGGAGAGGAGAAAGGTGGTGACCCCGGTTTCCGTCTCTCCGTTGATAACGGCCCAGTTCAGGGGAGCGGCTCCCCGGTACTGTGGCAACAGGGAAGCATGCAGGTTAAAGGTTCCCAGGGGAGGCATGGCCCATACCACCTCGGGCAGCATGCGGAAGGCCACCACGATCTGAAGGTCCGCCTTCAGGGCGGCCAGCTCTTCCAGAAAAGCCGGATTTTTCAGCTTTTCAGGCTGCAGCACCGGAAGATCCGCCGATACGGCATATTTCTTCACCGCGCTTTCGGTCACCTTCAGTCCCCGCCCTGCAGGCTTATCAGGAGCGGTGATGACCCCCACCACGTTGTAACCGTTCTCAACAAGAGCTTTGAGGCTCTCCACAGCAAATTCCGGGGTACCCATAAATACAACACGAAGCTGCCTGTGATTCATGTTTTTTCAGGCAAGATAACAAAAAAAGAAATCCGGCAGATAGCCGGATTTCTTGTCATTTCATAAAAAGTTATAGGTTAATGGACCCCTGTACGGGTATCCCACCACATTTGCTTGCCCCAGAAGTCATCCACCACCGTGTCAACGAACGGCTTGGAATTGGCCTGGTTATAGGTCAGTTCATTGGCCGGGTAGGGATAGCGGAATGGCGGTGTATTATGGCCAGAGTAAGGTGAACCGGGAGCCACATAATGGGTTTTGGGGATGCCGGTTCTCCGGTAGAGGGACCATCCTTCCATACCCTGTTTGAACATGGCGATCCATTCCTGGAGGTAGATCTGATCGAGGGTATTGTCGAATTTTCCCTTGCCGGCAAGGTAAGTGGCAATGTCGGCTTTAGCGATACCGTTTTCCTCCAGGGAGGCAGTTACGCCTGCTTCATAAGCCTTCTGTGCGGTGGTACCTGTGGAAAATCCTATCTTGGCTGCTTCAGCAACATGGAACATAACTTCGGCATAACGCATATAGGGAGTAAATCCGGCAGGATCTTTCCGGAATCTTTCACCAATTCTTGAAATAGTGGTCAACGCGGGTTGGGCCGCTGCTCCAATGGTAAAACCTCTGTACTCTCCGTCAGCAGCTGCCGGGAAAGCATAAACCGGTAACCGCGGATCGTCCAATGACTTCAGAACATTCACGATCACGTCACTGATCCCATGGTCGTCACGGGTTTTTGAATCGGTATACCAGGGTTCTTCATAGGGTGAAGCTCCCGGCCACCAGAAGAAAGCATTGTCGTCGTTGCTCTCCATGACCGGATATTTGGATGGATTACCCAAAACTTCCTCCACAGTACTTTTGGCCAGTGCGCTGCTGACACCGGAAATCCGCATAGCTAAGCGCAGCCGGAGGGAGTTGGCAAATTTCTGCCATAATTCCACATCCCCGCCGAACATGATGTCCCCGTCACCCAGTGCATCGGTACCCCCTGATGCAAAAGCATCGGCTGCAGTTTTCAGTTCTGCCAGCAAAGCCGGGTAAATATCTTCCTGTTTATCATACTTGGGCAGCAGGATCCCATCATTCAGTTTGATCGCTTCCGTGAATGGAATATCCCTCCAAGTATCGGTTGCAATCTGAAAAACGACAACTTCCAGGGTCTGCGCAACAGCCATCAGGTTTGTGGCTCCGTCAGTAGCAGCCTTTTTCTTGATCTCATTGATATTGTTGAGAAGGATGTAATCGTAATACCAGTTATTCTCTACGACTCCCGGTCTGAACTGGTAACGGCATTCGTCGATATACTGGATTTTGGCCACGTAACCGGCATAAGTACTAACTTCGTTCATATCTTTCCAGGGATCAAACTGCGTGGCTGATAAATAACGGATCACAAAAGCCAGCACATTGGTGGCAGGAGCATCTTTTGCCCTGTCAGGGTCTGTGTTTATTTCTGCAAACTCATCAGTACAACCGGCAACAAGCAATGTTGTAATGAAAGCAACTGCGAAAATTCTTCCAAAATATTTTTTCATAATATTTTCAATTCAAGTTAATTATTTAGAAACTGAAATTCACTTTGAGACCCATGCTCCGGGAGGGAGGATAAGTGGTCGACTCAAGTCCGACGCCACTGTTTCCACTGTTCACGACATTTTCAGGATCGAGGCCTGAAATATTTGATTTATGACGCCACAGGATGGCCAGATTGGTACCAACCAGGGAGATCGAACCCCCTTTAACGAAGCTGGAAACACCAAAGATAGACTTGGGCAGCGTATACGTCAGATTGGCCTCGCGCAATTTGACATAGGATCCGTCATAAACAGACAATTCGCGGTTGCCGTAATAGGATTCAAAGAACGTTTGGGCATCGGTGACGATATCGTTTTCGGCAAATTCGGAATCCTGAATATCGGGAGCCGCTTTACCGACGACTTTGACGAATTTTTCATCTTTCAAAAAGTTCTTGCCAAGGATAATTCCGTTTTCACGGTGGTCATCCAGTGCGGTGTGCTCGAGCAATCCGCTGTAGGATCCGAACATCTGGGAAACACTGAAAATATCGCCACCCTTACGGAGATCGACCAGGAATCCGGCACTGAAATTCTTATAGCTGAACGCATTGCGGATGCCACCCAGCCAATCAGGTGTTACATTCCCCAGGATCATATTGGCTTGGGTCCTTGGACGGCCACCGGCATTAACGATGATCGCATTGTCGGATTTCCTGCGCAACATACCGGTTCCGTAGATCACCCCCCAAGGCTCTCCCGGACGTGCCTGTACGTAAGTACTCCATTGACTGCCAATCTGATAAGACTCCAAAGACTGCCCGGTAATGGGATCGGTATAGAGTTCTACAATTTCGCTTTTATCTTTTGCCCAGTTAAGAGTCATTTCCCAGTTGAAACCATGGGACGATTTGAAAATGTCACCACGTAACTGAACTTCAATACCCTTGTTGTTCAGTTCACCGGCATTGACCAGCGAAGTGTTGTAACCGGTTGCCTTGGATATCTGAACACTTAGTATCTGGTTAGTGGTGGTTTTGTCGTACACAGCCACATCCAGTCCGATCCGGTTCTTCAGGAAATTAGCTTCCAGACCCAGTTCCGTAGTCACAACCCGTTCGGGTTTCAGCGATGCCGGCGGGAATTCAGTAGTCTGGCTATACTGTGTTATGCCATAAATCGTAGATGATCCTGCTGAGAAATAGGGATCCGTCCGGTATGCTCCCGTTGCAGATCCAACCTTTGCCCAGCCTCCGCGAAGTTTAAGATAGGAAAGAATATCCGATTGTAAACCTGTAGCTTCCAAAGGAAGTACACTCAGACTAAATGACGGATAGAAGATAGGATCCTTGATGGTTGAAGACCAGTCGTTGCGGACTGTGGCATCCAGGAAAACAAAGTTATTGTAACCGAACGATCCTGCACCGTACACACTATTGGACCGTACCCAATCATTGTCCATGGCCGTTACCGGACTGCCACTGACGTTAGATATGGTGAAAAGGTCAGGTACAGTCAGGATATCTGCCCCCAGGGTTTGGGAATCCCAGCGGCGGTTGCGGTAGTTGGCACCCCCCAGAAGGTTTATGGACAAATCGCCAAACACCAGATCATAATAAGCTATAAGATCGGCATTAATCTCCGTGCTGGCCATTGAATTCAGCCTGAACCAGCCGCCATCCCAGGCCTGGTACCCCGCAGCCATTTCATTGGAACGGTAAGTCGTGATGGGTTTGTTTTTCGAATTGTAATAATCCAATCCCAAACGAGCTTCGATTTTCAAATCCTTGGCGGGCAAAATGAATAATGAGGTTTTGCCAAAAACCCTGTTTTTCTGGAATGAATTGGTGTTCTTATTCAAACTCCAGAAAGGATTGTTATGGTAATTGCTGTTCCAGTTATAGGGATAGCCGTTTTCCATGGTTGTTTTCCAGTTGGCTTTCAGATCTTTCATGTCGATCTGACGGCCGGTCCACTGTCCGAGAGACTGCATCGGGTTACTGGCATTATACTCCGTGACCGGCAGGTTATCGCTTTCATTGCGCGAATAAGTCATGGAAATGTTATATTCCACCAACTTGGAGAGTTTCATGGTAGAATTGATCGCTGCGGTATAACGCGTCATATCAGTATTGGGTAACACACCGATCTGGTCACGGATACCGAGAGAAAGGCGGGTATTGGAATTATCCGTTACAGAAGTCAGAGAAATATTGTGATTGGTCGAATGCCCAAGTTGATAAAGATCTCTCACATTGTTGGGATTAGATACCCAGGGAGTTGCTTTACGGACGCCATCGACCACCGGACTGTTATACTGCGGGATCATCAGTCCTATGTCTAACCGGGGACCCCAGCTTTCATCCACACCGTCGTTCACACCCGAGCCGAATCCATCCACATAAGCAAATCCATACCCCGGATCGTAACCACCCAGGACGAAATCCTGATAACTTCCCGTATAACCCTCTGCCTTTGCTTCCTTCCAGTACCACTCATCACCCAGGTAACCCTGACCGTATTTGTTCTGGTACCGCTGAATGCTGTAAACCTGGTCTACATTATAGTTTCCTTCATAGGAGATCTGAACCCCCCTGGCCTTTCCGCGTCCTGATTTCGTAGTGATCAGGATTACCCCATGACCTGCCCACATACCATACAACGCTGCGGCTGCACCACCTTTCAGTATGGATATGGATTCTATGTCCTGCGGATTGATATCGTACAGTCCGCTACCATAGTCCACAGAATTGGCCGTAATGGAGTTGTTGGCAATCGGAATACCGTCAACCACCACGAGAGGTTCGTTGCTTCCCAATGAACTGTTTCCACGGATGACAACACGCGAGGAGGCACCGATCTGGCCACCAGCCTGGTTGACCTGTACCCCGGCAACTTTCCCTGCAAGTGTTGAAATCACATTAACGGGTGCCGCCTTCACGATCTCTTCACTCTGGATATCCTGAACAGCATAACCCAATGACTTTTTCTGCCTCGATATACCCAGGGCGGTCACCACAACTTCATCTACCCCAAATGTAGCAGGATACATCAGAATCTTGAATTCGCTTTGTGTGCCAATAGGAACATCCAAAGAATTCATCCCGACAAAGGAAAATGAAAGGGTTTGTGCGAAGGCCGGGATACTCAGTGAAAAGTTACCGTTCACATCGGTAACCGTACCGACCGTCGTCCCTTTCACCATCACGGAAACACCGGGAATAGGAGCCCCATCTTCCGAAGAAGTCACGGAACCCGTAATATCCCGGGTTTGTGCAAATAAGCCCTGTATCCCGAAGAGGAAAAGGGCTAATAACAGCGCAATTTTTTTCATAAAGATAGTTTTAAGTTCATAAATAGAAATAGAAACTCACTAATTTTCCAGAAATGCAGTCATGACAATTTCCTGTCCTTCTCCTTTCTTTGCCAAAAAACACAACTATTATGTCTGATATATAGTTTCGATTTTTGATTTCATTGTAAATCCCGAGGATTACTTATGAAAAACAACTAACACAAATGTAAAGAAAGAAAACTTAAATGACCAAAAGAAAATTTGATTTTTTAAACGAAATTTAAAGGATTTTAACAATTCCATGTTGCGGGCATCCGGAATTCACCCGTTATACCATTATCTGCCTGATAAGAAAAGAATAAGACCGGATCATAAAAAATCAAGTAACTCTTCGAGTCTGTTGATCCGGTAAGTACAGGTACGGGAGTGCCCGACAATTTCCGATTCTTCAGGAGTAAAATCCCGGTTTTCAAGGAAAGGGGCATAATGTACCTGGTCGATACCCACTTTCATTGCGCCCATGATATCCACCTCCCAGGAGTCGCCGATCATCAGGCTCTCTTTTTTGCGGGCATTGGACGATTTCAGGGCGTGCCGGAAGATTTCCGGAGAAGGTTTCGGTGATTTGATTTCTTCCGACACGAAGATCCCCCGGAAAAAAGGACTCAGCCTGCTGAGCGCCATTTTCTTATACTGTACTTCGACGAAGCCGTTGGTGATAATGTGCATCTGGTATTTTGCCGACAATATCTCCAGGACTTTCGGGGCGCCCTCACAGAGCCGGGTCTGCAGGGGCATCCCTTCCAGGTAGGCGTCATTGAATTCCATGCCGTCAATCCCGGTGATCCCCATCTCCTGCAGGGCCAGGTCAAAACGGGAATGCGACAGCGCCTGCTTTGTAATCGCGTTCTTCCGGTAAAGCTCCCAAAGCCTTTCATTGTGATGATTGTAGGAAGCAAAGAATTCTTCAAAGCGCCCCTCGTCAAGGTTGAATTTCCGGAAGGTCTCCCGGAGGGCAAACCATGAATTACGGTCAAAATCCCAGATCGTGTTGTCCAGGTCAAAAAAAAGATGGCGGTACCGGAGACGCGTGGAATTCATGGTCTCAGAATTGTTTGGGTTGTCATGGCCGGAGTCACTTCAGTCAACCACCTCCATAATACTGCAGCGGCCAATGAGGCTGCTGCGACCAATGTTGTCAGGAATGTCAAAGTGCTCATTCCAGCAGCGGCGACAAGGGTTATCAGCGATATCGAAGTTTTCATGGGTGATGACGATGATGGTCGATCCGGGAAAGCCGGTTTCTCAACCGGCAAAAGTAAACCACTTTTTGTTAGGACGATAATATTACGATTTTTACAGATGTTTTATTTTGAGATTTGGTTAATTTTGAGGATTCTCATAAGGCGCCATGAATTCAGAAGAATTGTTCATCAACAGGGAGATCAGCTGGCTTTCGTTCAATGAAAGGGTGTTGCAGGAAGCCCAGGACCCAAACACCCCTTTGTTTGAGAGGATCCGGTTCATCGGGATTTTTTCGAATAACCTCGATGAGTTTTTCCGCGTGCGGGTGGCCGCCGTACGCAGGATGGTCGACTTCGGAAAAGATGAGGAAGCCTTGCTGGGGCCCCTTACCCCACGGGAACTGCATGACCAGATCCAGGAAATTGTCAGCCGCCAGCAAATGAAAGTGCAGGAGATCTTTTCCGGGATTTTTGAAGAACTCAGAAAAGAGGGAATCTTCCTCATCACAGAAAAACAGCTTACCGACAAGCAGGGGATTTTTGTCAGGAAGTACTTCCAGCGAAGGGTCCTGCCCAATCTGGTGCCCATCATGTTGTCGAGAAAGAATTCCTTTCCCTATTTGCGTGACCGCTCGGTTTACCTGGCTGTCAAGCTCACGGGGGGTCCCGATCCCGATGATTTCGCCTATTCCCTGATCAGGATCCCCAGCCGGTCGGTACCCCGATTCCTGGTGATTCCCGGTCAGGGTGGCCGAAAATACGTCATGTTCCTCGACGATGTCATCCGCTACTGTTTTGAAGACCTTTTCTACTATTTCGATTATAATAAGTACGAAGCTTACACCATCAAGGTCACCCGTGATGCGGAAATCGACATCGATGACGACATCTCCAAATCGTTCATCGAAAAGATGGAAACCGGCCTGAAAAAGCGGAAGATTGGCCGCCCCGTGCGGCTGCTTTATGACCGGGAAATGCCCGCTGACCTCCTGAAATTTATCCTCAAGAAGATGAAGATCGAGGAAGAGGCAGATGCCGTTCCCGGCGGGAGATATCACAACCACAAAGACTTTATGGACTTCCCTGAAATCGGCAAAAAGCACCATTATTACCAGAAACTGCCGCCGGTACGCCACAAAGATCTTCCGCTGCATACAAGCATCCTGAAAGTACTGCGGAAAAAAGATGTGATGCTCCACTATCCTTACCAGATGTTTCTCCATTTCATCGATCTGCTGCGTGAAGCAGCCATTGATCCGCAGGTGGAAGAGATCGGCATCACCCTGTACCGCGTGGCTGCCGATTCCAAGGTGGTCAATGCCCTGATGAATGCCGTCCGGAACGGGAAGATGGTGACGGTGGTCATTGAATTGCAGGCCCGGTTCGACGAAGAAGCCAACATTAACTGGTCAGGTAAGTTACAGGAGGAAGGAGCCAACGTGATCAACGGCATTCCCGGACTGAAGGTCCACTCCAAGCTGTTGTGGATCAAAAGAAAGGAAGGCACGGCTTACCGGAATTACGCTTACATCGGCACCGGCAATTTCAACGAAAGCACTGCCCGGATTTATGCCGACGACGGACTCTTGACTGCCGACCCCCGCCTGGCCGAGGAAGTAGCCTATGTTTTTGATTTTTTCAAACACAATTACCGCCATTATGACTATAAAAACCTGATCGTCAGTCCTTTCGAAATGCGGAAGTATTTCAAGAAGATGATCAATAGGGAGATAAAGCTGGCAAAAAAAGGAAAACCCGCCTGGATGGTATTGAAAATGAACAGTCTGATTGATCCCGAAATGATGCTAAAAATATACGAGGCAACCCAGGCAGGAGTGGAGGTGAAACTGGTGGTCAGGGGAATCTTCGGCATGAAGACCGGCATTCCCGGATTAAGTGACAACCTGGAAGCCATCAGCATCGTTGACAAATACCTGGAACATTCCCGCATTTTCGCCTTCGGGAATGACGGCGATGAACAGTGGTTCATCAGTTCGGCCGACTGGATGCCCCGTAACCTGAACCGGCGCATCGAAGTTGCCGTTCCCGTGTATGACCCCGAAATCAGAAAGGAATTGAAGGAAATGCTCAGGATCCAGTTACAGGACAATACCAAAGCCAGGATCCTGGATCCCCAACTGAAGAACCAGTACCACAGCAGCGATCAGGAATACCGTTTCCGCGCCCAGGAAGATTATTACAATTATCTGAAGAAACAGCACCACATCATCATGAAAATTTACCACAATCCCCGTTGCGCCCACAGCCGTGCCGGTTTGGAATACATCGAGAACAAAGGGTTTGACCTGGAAGTGAAAAAATACCTCTCGGAAGGCCTCACGGAAATGGAACTCACCGAGATTCTCCGGAAGACCGGGAAAAAACCGCATGAACTGGTAAGAACCCAGGAAGCCTTGTACAAAAGCGATTACAAAGGGCGGAACCTCACCGACCAGGAGTGGATCGAAGTCCTGATTCGCCACCCCCATTTGCTCCAGCGCCCCATCGTTATCAACGGGGAAAAGGCTGTCGTTGCCCATCCCCCTGAAGAGATCGAGAAGATCATCTGATTTGCAGGCTGCCGATCTCCTGGTGCAGCTGGTTCCTTTGCCTGATCAGCAAGGCAAGGGCATAGGTGTCGCCGATGGCTTTTCTGTCTCCTTCTTCCAGGAAAATCACAACACTCCCCTTCCCCAGGAAAGCGGTTTTCAGGTTGTTGCCGCCATTCGATGCAATGAATTCAATCACCCCGTTTTCCCTGCCGTTGCGGAAGGTGACCCGTTCCCATCCCCTTCCCAAAAAACTGCTGCCGTAATAGTCGGCACTGCCTGCAGGAACTGAGTCACTCCTGCATTCCAGATCCCCGTCGTACACCCTGATACGGGTATGGTTGATCCGGGAACCCACCAACTGACTTACCAAAACCAGGTCTCCCTTTTCCGTGACTTCCGGCTTCAGATAAGAACGGCTGAGGTTCCGCTCCGGGAGCAACCGGGAGTGGGTGTATCTGCCGCTCCTTTCGAATTCTCCCCTGGAAAAGACGAAATTGGCCTGCAGATTCCGGATCTCAGCCTCCACGGAGTCAAGGGAGACCTGTTTCCGCTTCTGGATTTCCCACAGGATCTCCCGTTTCAGATTCATGGCGGCACCGACGGAATAGAGGGCCCTGGGATGCAACCTGGGTATGGAGTCCAACATCAGCAAGGCGGAAGCAGTATCCTGGAGCATCAGCGAATTCCGGGCCTGCTTGAGCATGAAAGCCGCCCTCTCTTCCCGCGATGGTCCGCAGGAGGCTGCCATATATAGCACCATGAGGAGTATTGGTAACCGTCGGAAAGCCATGGAAATTTCTTTTGGGCAAAAATAACCAATTCACCTGTGACACCAAAGGATCTTCCCCGTTAATTACCGGAACCTAAATCCGGAGGATGTTGCCAGCCTCAAGAAATTTTTTGACGGGCAGAGGCTCTTTTTTACGGTTGAAAATGGATATCTTTCGGAATTTAAAAATGATTGCAGATGATCACATTAACCCAACTGGAATATGTTGTTGCCGTCGACACCCACCGTCATTTCGGCAAGGCGGCCGAGCAATGCTTTGTCACCCAGCCCACCTTGTCGATGCAGATTAAAAAGCTGGAGGAGGAGCTGGAAGTGATCATTTTTGACCGCAGCATGCAACCGCTGATCCCCACCGACGTCGGTCAGCGTATCATTGAACAGGCGCGGGCAGTGCTTACCCAGGCCGAAGAACTGAAAAACATCATCAAAGACCACAAGAACCAGGTTTCAGGGGTATTGCGGCTCGGGATCATCCCCACCCTGGCTCCCTACCTGTTGCCCCGTTTTATCGGACGCTACAAGAGGGCTTACCCCAACATCATGATCCGGGTTGAAGAACTGACCACCCAAAATATCATCAATCTGTTGCATAAGGACTTGCTGGACGCAGGGATATTGATTACCCCGCTCAGGGAGGAGAAGATCATTGAAAAGCCGGTGTTTTATGAGGAGATGATGGTATACGCCCACCCTGACCATCCCCTTCACCGGAAGGAAACCATTACCCCTGCCGACCTGTCCGCACACGACATCTGGCTTTTGAGTGACGGGCACTGTTTCAGGAACCAGGTGGTGAATCTCTGCTCTTATTTGAGTGGTGCGGGCGGGCAACTGCCCTTCCAGTTCGAAGCAGGTTCCCTGGAAACCATCATGAAAATCATAGAACGCGAGGGAGGCATCACCCTGATCCCCGAACTGGCCGGATATGACCTGAAAGAAACAGACAAAAAAAACGTACTCCGTTTCTCCCACACCAAACCCCTGCGCGAAGTTAGCCTCGTTTATTCCCGCCATTTTGCCAAACACAGGCTGATCAACCTGCTTGAAAAAGAGGTGCGTGAAGCCGTACCTTCTGGTCTTCTGGACGTTTCCAGGGGCACCGTGGTGGAATATAGATAAAAAAATTTCCCGCCGCTCGCGAATTAAAAAAAACTTGTTTTCTTTGCAGCGTCAAAAAATGAGGTTTTGATCAACAAAATTTTAAAAAATGACATAAATGTTCATGCCGGTTTTGCAGGATTGTAAAAAGTAATTATTTTTGCACTCCGATTTTCGGAAAAGACATGTTAACGGTCGGTTCATCTAAGGGTTAGGATTCAAGATTTTCATTCTTGCCATAGGGGTTCGAATCCCCTACCGACTGCAACTTTTAACAGATATTATTTTTGAAATGGCAAATCACAAGTCAGCATTAAAAAGGATCAGGCAAACCGAATCGAAACGGCTGAATAACAGGTATTACGGTAAAACGACCCGCAATGCCATCAAGAAGTTCCGCATGGAGACCAACAAGGAAGAAGCTGAAAAGATGTATCCTGAAGTTGTGTCCATGATTGACAAACTGGCCAAGAGGAATGTCATACACAAGAACAAGGCATCGAACCTAAAATCGAAGCTGGCTTTGCAAATCAACAGGTTGTAAGGCAACAATTTCATAAAGAGACGAAAAAGGCCTCTCCATGTCAAGGAGGGGCTTTTTTTTGCATTATCCCGGCATATGTGGTAAATTTGATCTGATCACTACAGAAGATCATGGACCCATACCGCAAGTTAAACCTCAAGGAGTGGGCGGTGGAAGACCGTCCGCGTGAAAAAATGCTGGCCCACGGTCCCCGGGCGCTCAGTGATGCCGAGTTGATCGCCATCCTGATCGGGTCGGGGAATCCGGAGGAGACAGCAGTAGAACTCTCCCGCAGGATTCTCCATTCCGTCGGGAATGACCTGAATGACCTGGGCAGGAAGAACAGCGATTACCTGACACGTTTCAAGGGGATCGGTGAAGCCAAGGCCGTCAACATTCTGGCAGCCATGGAACTGGGCCGCCGGAGGAGAGAGAGCGCAAAGCCCGGGAAAACGGGTATCACCGGCAGCAACGACGTGGCAGCGCTCTTTTCCCCCCTCCTGGGCGACCTCGACCATGAAGAATTCTGGATTTTGCTGCTGAACCGGAGCAACAAGGTGATTGACAAATTTATGGCCAGCAAGGGAGGCATCACAGGCACCGTCATTGATGTGCGGAATATCATGAAAACGGCCGTCGAAAAAGTGTCTACCTCCATGATTTTGTGCCATAACCATCCTTCCGGAAATCTCACCCCTTCGGATGCCGACCTCCAGATCACCCGCAAACTCAAGGATGCCGGAAAAATTATGGACATTCAGGTGCTCGATCACCTGATCATCACCCAGCAGGGCTATTTCAGCTTTGCCGACAACGGCATTCTCTGAACTGTCACCCGTTTGATACTTCTGTCGCGTGGATTTCATCCATTATTGTATCTTTATCATCGCAAAAAGAGTGCGGGATGATATTGGTATATGCAGATGAAAAAACTCCACGGCTGGAGTATACCGTCAGGTTGATTTTTCAGCAGATACTGGGGTCGGAGGTGGAAATCACCACTGACTTCCAGCGTTTTGAGTTGGCCCGTCTGCCAAAAATCAACTACTCAGACAAGCAGAGCGGCGATGAACTGTTCCTGCCCCCTGCACCGCTGCTCTTTTCCACCGGCACAGCCATGCCGGCTGTCAGCCCAATTATATCGGACGGGGAAACCGGTTTCTTCGGCACTCCCCCTGAAGCGTTTCTCCCCTTCGATCCCTTTGCCTCCGCTTTTCTGATCATATCCCGAATGGAGGAATATACTGCTCCGGTCAAGGATCAGCATGGCAGGTTCCCGGCAGCGGAATCCCTGTTGTCGAAACACCACCTGCTGGAAAAAGCGGTGGTGAACCGCTGGGTACGCATGATTGCGGACAAACTGGAAGAAAGGGTTGGACATCCCATCTTCAAGCCCCGGGGATTCACCTTTCTCTCCACCATCGATGTCGACAATGCCTGGGCATACCGGAACAAAGGCCTTTTGAGAACGACAGCTTCCCTGGCCGGGAAACTGTTCCGCGGCGATTTTCCCGCCATGAAAGAGCACGCCGGGGTCCTGGCGGGAAAAATAAAAGACCCCTACGACAACTATGGTTACCTCTGCGAGAGTTTCCGGGGACAGGAAGAAAAAATCCGCTTCTTCTTCCTTCTGGGTGACCTGGCAAGGTATGACCGGCAGGTCAGCTGGAAAAATTCCGGATTCCGGGGGGTGGTTCGAGATATAAACCGGAGATTCAGGGCAGGGCTCCATCCCTCATACGCTGCTTCCAGTGACCCTTCGGGATCGCTCCTGAGATTGGAAAAAGTGCGCCTGGAGAGGATCACGGGCGAGCCGGCCTTTGCCAGCCGATTCCATTTCCTGCGTCTCCGTTTCCCGGAGAGCTACCGGCAGTTGGCGGAGACGGGCATCACAGATGACTTCTCCATGGGCTACCCCGACCAGCCCGGATTCAGGTCCGGAATCTGCACTCCTTATTACCATTATGATTTATCGCAGGAACAAACCACCCGACTGCTGATCCACCCCTTTCAGGTTATGGATGTGACCCTAAAGCAATACCTCGGATTAACCCCAGAGGAAGCCATTGAAAAAATCAAGTCCCTGATGGAAGAAGTAAGGTACTGCGGAGGTACCTTCTGCAGCATCTGGCACAACGAATCGCTGTCAGACAAGGGAACCTGGAAGGGATACCGCCGGGTATTCGAGATCATGAACGAAACGGGATTCCGGTATGGAAACACATGACGCATTGCAGCCCCGATGGGTAAAACAGGCAGACCTGGACGTTGCCGGGTACGACCGTTGTATTGAATCTTCCGGGAACAGTCCGGTATATGCCACTTCCTGGTTCCTGGGAATCATGGCGGAGGAGTGGGATGTTCTGGTGTATGGCGATTACCGCCATGTGATGCCGGTGCCCCACCGGCGGAAATTGGGTATCGCCTATGTTTACCAACCGGTATTTGCCCAGCAGCTGGGAATATTTCCCCCTCCCCTGCAGGCTGTCCGGCGGGAGTTTTACCGCGCCCTGGCTGCGCGCTTCAGATATATACAGTACCAGACCGGTGATCCCGTAGAAGCCCGAGTGGCAAAGAAGACAGAAGGATTTCTGGTCAGGGAACTCCACACCCGCATCCTGCCCCTTGAGAATGAATATTCAGCCATTTCCCGGGATTATGACGATTACATCACCCAAAATCTGAAAAAGGCGGGACAGAACCAGTTGAGCATCACCACCGGAACCGATCCTGCGGTTTTCTTTAACCTGCAAAAAATGTCCAAAGAGATCCCGGTACCCGCAGAAAGCTGGAAGCGGTTCCGAAAACTCATGGAGTTCACCCTGCCGCGGGGAACCGGAAAGCTATACACCGCAGCAACACGGCAGAGGGAGATCCTTACCGCCGCCTTCTTCCTGGTCTGGCAACACCATGCCTATTACATGGCAGTGGTCAGCACTCCCGGCGGAAGAACCCTCCGGGCCGGATTCGCCCTCCTTGATCGCTTCATCAGCGACCATGCGGGAGGCAACCTGCTCTTCGACTTCGAGGGATCATCCGTGGAGGGCGTGGATCGATTCTTTGCCGCCTTCGGAGCTGAAAAAAAATCCTACTTTGTGCTTACCCGCAACCGGCTGCCCCGGTTGCTGAGACTGATCAAAAAATAGCATGGAATGCAAATCAAAAAACTGATCAGAACAACCACGGGTTTCCTGGCCCGGCCCTGGCCGGTACATGCCCTCGTCGCCGCCACCCGTCAGCAACTGATCCTGCCCTTCTACCATACCGTCAGTGATGAACGGCTGCCCCATCTGGCCCATCTCCTCCACATTCGTAACGTGAAGACTTTCAGAAAAGACCTCGACTTCCTGCTCCGACATTTTGAACCGGTCGACGCCGCTACCCTGGTGAATATGGCCGCCACCAGAATTCCCCTCAGGAAACCTGCGTTTCACCTCTCTTTTGACGACGGACTGAAGGAGGTTTACACCATTGTTGCACCCCTCCTAAAAGAGAAAGGAATTCCGGCCACCTTTTTCGTGAACAGCGGGTTCATCGGCAACCGCGACATTTTTTACCGCTTTAAAGTCTCCCTTCTTCTGGAAAGGATGCCGGAAATCACCAAAAAAGTCCGCAAATCAGTTACCACCCTGCTTGACCAGCGAAAGATCTTCGCCCACACCCTGGCCGGGCGCCTCAAATCCATCTCCTATGCCGACAGGGATGTGTTGGAAATAATAGCCTCCCTGATGGATTTCAGCTTCCGCGACTACATCGCCCGCCATCCCATATACCTTGATGAAGCGG
Organism: Prolixibacteraceae bacterium UBA1413; assembly: GCA_002304925.1. GTDB lineage: Bacteria > Bacteroidota > Bacteroidia > Bacteroidales > Prolixibacteraceae > UBA1413. The sequence continues at coordinate 55,731 of DBPT01000027.1, read as the reverse complement.
AGATCCGTCAATTGCTGGCACAGGGTTTTACCATCGGCGCCCACAGCCACGACCATCCCGAATTCCGGGAGATCTCCCCCGAAGCCCAAATGAGCCAGGTAAAGGAAAGCCTTAACTTCATGAAGGATCATTTCGGCATTTCTCGACGCCTCTTTTCATTTCCCTTTTCTGACCAGGACGTTACCCGTTCTTTTTTTGACAGGCTCTATCTGCCTGAGGGGGAGGTGGAACTGTCGTTCGGGATCTCAGGTCTGAAACAGGAGGAACAGCCCCGGCATCTTCACCGGATCCCCATGGAAACGGGACTTTCATCTGCAGCACAGCTTGTAAAAGGCGAATACCTTTACTATCTTCTCAAAGCACCTTTTAAACAAAACATAATCACACGGCACTAATGATAAAAAAGATCGCCCGGGCACTCCTGACGGAAAGGCAACGCAATGAATTGCTGATATTCCTTTCGCAGCTGAAAAGCCTGGCCTATACCGGTGACACCTTTTACTGCAACTGCTGCAACAAAACCTTCAGTAAGTTTCTGCCCTACGGAAACCAGCCGAGGACGAATGCCCGCTGTCCGTGGTGCCTTTCCCTGGAAAGGACACGATTGTTGCTCTGCTATTTAGAAAGGGAAACGTCAGTTTTCACCCCGGGGAAGAAGATCCTCCATTTTGCCCCGGAACGGATGATTCGCAAAAAGATCAGGCAAAAGGCGCGCAGAGGCGATTATATTGCGGCGGACCTCAATCCGGCATTGGGCGACATGGTGGTGGACATCACCAAAATACCCTTCCCGGAAGAGTACTTCGATTATATCATCTGCTCCCATGTGCTGGGGCATGTGCCTGATGAAGCCAAAGCCATCGACGAGATGTACCGGGTTCTGAAACCGGGCGGTGAAGCGCTGGTGATGACTGTCATTGACCTCAGTAACCCGGCAACTTATGAAAACCGGGATGTCACCACTCCGGAGGAACGGCTTGTCCATTACGGCGAACCCGACCTGGTCAGGCTTCACGGGACCGATTTCGGGAGGCGGCTCCAAAGGGCTAACGCACAGGTGGAAGAGATCGATTATTCCCTGCGACTGACCGAAGCGGAAAGGAGACGGCTCAGCACTGGGAACCGGGAACGGGAACTGATCTTCCGGTGTGTTAAGACGACCCTTTAATCCTTTCCTGCCGGTGCCGGGTTCCGGTAAAGGACCATTCTTACCTGGACTCTTCTGAATTCCTTCACTTTTACCCATTCTTTTTCCAGCCTTCGGGGCAATTCTTCGGGGAAATCGTTGAATACGTTGGAATAGAGAATATACCGGTACTGGCTAGGATCCCCCCCGATGGTTGCAAACGAGCGCGCGTCATCCGACAAATCAAGATATTTCAAAGCGATATTGTTGGGAAAGCTGGTAGCCGTTTCAGCATAATCAATACCCTCTGCATCGATAAAGCAGTTCATCTCCCTGCGCATTTGCTGATAGGGCAGGTAGGCCAGGCTGGCATCCCATCCTTTGGCAATCGGATCGGGATAGACCCAGAAATTGCCCGACAACAGGGCAGCCAGGAGCAGGAGGAGCACAAGAGGTTTCCTCCTTATGCCGGAGAACAGGTGAAGATGGTAAATGACAGAGAGGGCAACCATGAAGAAAAGGGGAATCAGGTAGCGGTGACCTGAAAGGTTTTTGTATGTCAGGGCGGAATAACTAAAAACGACTCCTAACACCAAGGTAAAGATGATCAGAAGGCGGCCTTTCGCATCTGTTTGCAAATGTTTCCGGAAAGCGTATACCGCAAGGGCAACAGCGGTTATCCAGATAAATATCCTTCCGTGATCTACCAAACGCCATCCGAAGATAAATACATTTCGGACAAAACCCAGCAGGTCTACCCTGGTAAAATGGTCATACCACGGCATGTCGGGGTGATAACCGATCCAGCCGGTGCGCAGGAAGTGCAATCCCAGATACAGGGCGCTGAGGATAGCTGCCGGCAGGTAAACGGGAAGCATCCGGAAGAAATAAGCGGCTGCCGGGGAATACCATTTCCGCCCAGGCACTTTTTTCTCCGGGAGAAAGCATTCGAGAATCAATCCGGTGAAGAAAAAGGCAGCCACAATCATCATTCCCCGCATGCTGGTAAGGGCCAGTCCGACAGAAGCTGCCCCCAGGAGAATCCTTTTTTTGCGCACGAAGGCCCACAGCGCCATGGTAAAAAAGCAGAGGATCCAGACGTCGGGCGACACCAGGGTGATCTGGGCAAGGATGGTCGCATCAGCCACCAGGAATAGGACGATCACTCCGTTGTACCGTGATTTGAAGAAGTGGTCAACCACCCTGCGAGTGAAAAGGAGAATGCCCGCAACAAAAGGGAGCATGGCCAGGTGGCTAACCGCCAGTGAACGGCCGAAAATCTGCCAGACCATGGCAAGGTACATCCCGAAGACAGGAATATGCCCGCTGTCCATATCGTTGGGAAGAAATAGGGAGGTGAAACGGGTCTCATAAAAAAAGTGGGCATGCCTGGAAGCCAGTTGAAGGGTATCCCAGAAAAAAGGAAGCCCGGCCGTAAGGAAAAAGAGCGCCAGAACAGGGATCCAGGGAATCAGCAGATCGGCAATTTCCCATTTCTTCTCCTTACCGGCAACTTTATAGTCCATCATTTTCTCCTTTTTAAGCAAAATTAGAATATTCTGCCGAAGCGCTCCGGATTACCCCGCCGATTTTTTGATTACTTTCGCTTCGTTTTCCGGAGACTGGCGGCCTGAAGGCCTTTTTTCCCCGGAAATATTATGATGCAGGACTTAACGAGAGCCACGATGGAAATGATCATTACGGGCAACCGGAATTCAATCACCGACGAATACCTGGGGGAGATCAGGGACATCTCCATCCAGTCGGATCCGATGCGTTTCAGGGAGAATCTAAAGCGTTTGGGAGAGCTTTTTGCATACGAGATCAGCAAAACCCTCCGGTATGAAGAGAAAGCGGTGACCACCCCGTTAGGGGTTGCCAAGGTGCCCCGGATGGTTCAGCAGCCTGTTCTGGCCACCATCCTCAGGGCCGGGCTACCGATGCACGAGGGGATGCTGCGGATTTTCGACCGGGCTGAAAGCTGCTTCATCTCAGCCTACCGGAAATATACCGAAGATCACAGTTTTGCCATCGAATTCGAATACATGTCATCCCCTTCGCTCGACGGGAAAGTGGTTATCCTCTCCGATCCGATGCTGGCCTCGGGAATGTCGATGGAGATCAGCTACCATGCCTTGCTGAGTAAAGGGAGCCCTTCGCACATCCACCTGGTCTCCCTCATTGCCAGTCAGCAGGGGGTGGATTACATCAGCGAAAAGATTGCCGATCCGCGGGTGACACTATGGCTGGGAGCCGTTGACGAAGGGATGAATTCAAAATCGTACATCGTACCCGGCCTGGGAGATGCGGGAGATCTGGCCTACGGTGCCAAGATCGACTCCAAATAAGCTGCCGGCATTTTACCCACCCTGTGGTTGAGGCCATGGTAATCCCCTGTGCAGAATCCCGAAGCGTAGCCAGACTTCCGGGGGTCAAAACTTTTCAAATGCGCCAAGCCCGAAAAGGGCAAAGTCATACTTTATGGGATCAGCAGTGTCGAATCTCCGTAAAACGCCCGTCACTTCCTCCACCGCTTTCCAGTCATTCTGCTTTCTGGTGAGGATTCCGAGTTTGCGACTGATATTTCCGGTATGGATATCGAGGGGAAGCATCAGGGCTGAAGAGGGAATCCCCTTCCAGAGGCCCAGGTCGACTCCCCGGTGGTCGGAGCGAACCATCCACCGGAGAAACATATTGAGACGTTTGGCTGCAGAACCTGAAACCACATCGGGTACATGCCGGAAGGTGTGCCGGGGGGCAGACAGCTCCAGGAAGGCCAGCCTGAACCGTTTCAGGGCCGACCATACAGTGCCGTCTTCCTGGTAACCCTTAGTAAAAACATCTTCCAGACCGCCATGGCTGGCATACAGGTTCCTGAGCGATCGAATGAAATATAGGGCATCCTCCCCGTTAAAAGTGCGGTGGTAGAACCGGCTGGTCGCAGATAGTTCTGCATCGGAAGCATCCCTGATAAAATGGAAAGGCTGGTCGTCCATCAAACGAAGGAGCCAACGGGTACTCCTGAGGATCACCATACGGTTGCCCCATGCCAGGGTGGCGGCCAAAAAACCGCTGATTTCCCGGTCTTCTTTTGCGCTGAAACCCCGTGGTATCTGAATGGGGTCACTCTCAATAAAAAAGGGACGGTTGTACTGGTCGGCTTTTTCGTCAAGAAACTCCTTGATTTCTGCCAGGGTCATGGTACGATGATCCCGTCTTTAATATGGATAATCCGGTCGCTCCGCTCGGCAAAGGAGTTGTCATGGGTGACAATGACGAAAGTCTGGCCCAAATCGTTACGAAGGGTGAAGAGTAATTCGTGCAGTTCGTCACGGTTTTGGGAATCCAGGTTTCCTGAAGGTTCATCGGCCAGAACTACCGCCGGCCGGTTGACCAGGGCCCTGGCAACAGCTACCCGTTGTTTTTCGCCCCCTGAAAGTTCAGAGGGTTTATGATGGAAACGGCCTTCAAGTCCCAGGTAACCCAGCAATTCCGCACTACGGGCTTCTGCCACGGAACGCGACCCCCCGGCAATGAAAGCGGGAATGGCAACATTTTCCAGGGCGGTGAATTCAGGAAGCAGATGGTGAAACTGAAAAACAAAACCCAGCTTCCGGTTTCTGAAATGCGACAGCTCCTTCTCACCCATCCCCGACACCTCCCGGCCGTCGATGAACACCGTTCCCGAATCGGGCCGGCTCAGGGTTCCCAGAATCTGAAGCAACGTCGTCTTACCGGCACCACTCGCCCCTACGATGGAATAGATCTTACCTACCGGCACCTCCAGGCTGATACCCTTCAGAACATGAAGTGTCCCAAAAGACTTCCGGATATTCTCAGCTCTTATCATGTGGTTTCGAATTTTTCAGGAGGGCCTTCCGGAGCCGTTAGCCGGAATAATTGTCTTCCACCTGTTTTTTGACCGCCCTGGCTTCCTTTTCCACTTCCGAAGTTATCTTGTCAACATCTTTCCTGATTTCCGAGGTACTCTCAGTGATTTCACGCTGAATCTCACTGGTAGCCTTTTTGAATTCCCGCATTCCCTTGCCCACGGTCCTGGCAATGCCGGGAATCGCGTCGGCTCCGAAAAGAAGCAGGAAAACCAGCAGGATGACAATGATTTCACCTCCGCTCATCTTCTCTGGATTTGGTATTCAATTTAATCATAACAATAAGGACCACCGGGAGGCAAATCCCGGGAACGGTATCTTCTATAATTCCTGTGCTACTTCCACTTCCAAGAATGATTCAATGTTATCGCCCACTTTCAGGTCGTTGAAATTGTCAATATTAAGACCGCATTCATAACCGTTCTTCACCTCCTTGACATCTTCCTTGAATCTTTTGAGCGATCCCAGGTTGCCGGTGTAAATGACGATACCGTCGCGAATCACCCTGATTTTGCTGTTGCGGGAGATTTTTCCGTCACGGACGATACAACCGGCTACTGTACCCACCTTAGTAACTTTGAAGATTTCAAGGATTTCGAGGGTTCCGGTGATCTCCTCCTTGATTTCGGGCGAAAGCATTCCCAACATTGCCGCTCTGATTTCGTTGATAGCATCGTAAATAATGGAGTAGAGTCTGATGTCAATCTCTTCTTTTTCAGCCAGTTTGCGTGCGCTGAGCGAGGGGCGCACCTGAAAACCGATCACGATGGCTTCGGATGCCGATGCCAGCATGATGTCCGATTCCGAAATCTGACCGACCGCCTTGTGGATCACATTCACCTGGATTCTTTCCGTAGAAAGTTTGATGAGGGAATCGGACAAAGCTTCGATCGAACCGTCGACGTCTCCCTTTACGATCAGGTTGAGTTCCTGGAAATTTCCGATGGCGATGCGCCGGCCGATCTCATCGAGGGTGATGTGTTTCTGGGTACGGAGGCCCTGTTCGCGGGCTAGCTGTTCCCGTTTATTAGCAATCTGACGGGCGTCACGTTCCGAATCCAGGACGTGGAATTTATCCCCTGCCTGGGGAGCTCCGTCGAGCCCCAGGATAATGACAGGTTCTGAAGGACCGGCAGTTTCTATTTTCTGGTTTCGCTCATTGAACATGGCCTTGATATGGCCGAAATGCTGTCCCGCCAGCACGACATCCCCCACCTTGAGGGTGCCCGACTGGACGAGCACGGTGGCCACAAAACCCCTTCCCTTGTCGAGCGAAGATTCGATAATGGCTCCGTTGGCATTCTTGTTGGGATTTGCCTTGAGGTCCAGGAGTTCGGCCTCCAGCAGCACTTTTTCAAGCAATTCGTTAACACCGATTCCCTTTTTTGCAGAAATGTCATGCGACTGGTATTTGCCACCCCATTCCTCCACGAGGTAATTCATTTTGGCAAGTGACTCCTTGATTTTCTCAGGGTTGGCTCCCGGTTTGTCAATTTTGTTGATTGCAAAGACAATGGGTACGCCCGCCGCTGATGCGTGGTTTATCGCTTCGATGGTCTGGGGCATCACGTTGTCGTCGGCGGCAACAATGATGATCACAATGTCGGTGATCTGGGCGCCACGGGCCCTCATGGCCGTGAATGCCTCATGCCCGGGAGTGTCCAGAAAGGTGATTTCCCGGCCGTCGGGGAGATGCACATTGTAGGCTCCTATATGCTGGGTGATCCCCCCGGCTTCCCCGGCAATCACGTTGGTATTCCGGATATAATCGAGCAGGGAGGTCTTCCCGTGGTCTACATGTCCCATCACCGTGATGATGGGTGGCCGCGGCCGGAGTTCTGCAGGATCGTCTTCTTGCTCTTCTATGGCCTCCTGAATGTCCACACTTACAAATTCCACCTTGAAACCAAACTCATCGGCAACCACCGACAAAGTCTCAGCATCGAGGCGCTGGTTGATGGAAACGAAGAGACCCAAACTCATGCAGGTAGCGATGATCTTGGTCACCGGCACATCCATCATGGTTGCCAGTTCGTTGACCGTTACGAATTCAGTGATTTTCAGTATATTTCTCTGCTGGTCCTTCATTTCCGCCTCGGCAGCCGCCCTTTCACTGAAAATCGCCCGTTTTTCACGACGGTATTTCGAACCTTTTGATTTCGTGCCTTTGCTGGTCAGCCGCGCCAGGGTATCTTTGATCTGCTTCTGCACATCCTCCTCGTTAACCTCTTTTTTGAGCAGTTTCTTTTTCTTCGGAGGCTTTTTGGTGTCATCGGCTTTCTTGTGGTCTTCAGACCCCCTGGCAGAAACATTCACCCTTTCGGTATCCTTCTGAATCCTCTTTCTCCGTTTTTTCCGGCGGTCACGCTCTCCTTCGGAAGCCGCCCCTTTCTTTTCCTTTTCCACAGGCAGGTCGATTTTACCCACAATGGTGGGTCCTGCCAGCTTTTCGGCCCTGGCTTTGATAAGTTCAGGCTCCGGGGGTACGACTACCTCCTGAACCTCCTGAACCTCCTGAACCGCCTCTTCAGGAAGTTGCGGCTTCTGCCTGCCTTCCTTTTCCTGCCTAATCCGCTCCTTGCGCTCCTTTTCACGCTCCTCACGGCTTTTCTTGTCGGGCCGGGTCCTGGTATTCATACCCTCCAGGTCTATCTTACCTACCACCTTGAGCTCATCCATCCTGGGTATGTCAGTGGCGATATGTTCCTGCACCACGGGCGCAGCTTTTTCCTGAACTTCGGCACTCTCCGGGGTTACGGGAGCAACCGCTTGTTCCCCAAGAACCGTGACATGCTCTTCGGCAGGCAAAACTTCTTCAGCAACTTGTTCCGCTTTGGCAGAAGCTGCTTCCTGCCGCTTTTTACGGACCCCGGGGGTAGCTTTCGGAACACTCTTCTCTTCAGGCTTTTCACTGCTTTTCTTCTTCATCCCCGGAAGATCGTTGATATCAACTTTGGTGACGATCTTAAAAGGCTTGATAAATGCCTCCCTGGGAATCTCCTCATGCTGTTTGGTTTTTTTGACCTTGCGCTCCGACGGAGCCGCGGTCGCAGCAGCTGCAGCAGCAGTTTTCTTCAGTTCCCTGATTTCAAAAAATTCATCGGGATAATCTTCGTCAGGCTCATCCTTGGCGGGAATGTCATCCAGGGTAATCACCTCTTTTTTGGGCCGCTGCTGCCGCAAAGTGATCTTTTCGGCATCCCGTTTTACCTTGACATCGCTCTTGTACTCCTTCTCCAGAAGCAGGCATGCGTCTTCCGACACTTTGGTATTAGGGTTTGGATTAACCTCAATACCTTTCTTATGCAGAAATTCAACAATCGTCTGAATTCCCACATTAAACTCTTTTGCCAATTTGCTTAAGCGCTGCGCGTTGCCTAATACCATATATCTCCGTTATAAATTATATGCGGCCTGCAAAACAGAACCTTCAGGGGCACAGGGTGTTACGGTGCCTGAAACTCCCTGATCCCTTTGCTATTGTTCAAATTCAGCCCTCAGGATCCTCCTGACCTCATCAATAGTCTCTTCTTCGAGATCTGTCCGGGCAATCAGATCTTCACGCGACATACTGAGCACATTCTTGGCAGTGTCGCAACCGATCGCCTTTAACACATCGATGATCCAGCTTTCGATTTCGTCGGTGAACTCTTCCAGATTGACATCTTCATCATCCTGCTCGATTTCACGGAAAACATCAATTTCATATCCTGTCAGCTGACTTGCCAGTTTGATGTTGAGCCCTCCCTTGCCTATGGCCAATGATACTTCTTCGGGTTTGAGGAATACTTCAGCCTTTTTTTCAGCTTCAAAGATCCTGATGGATGTGATTTTCGCCGGACTCAGCGACCTTTTGATAAACAACTGAAGATTGCTGGAATAATTAATCACGTCAATGTTTTCGTTCCGCAGTTCCCTGACAATCCCATGGATCCGCGATCCCTTCATGCCCACACAGGCTCCAACCGGATCCACCCTTTCATCATACGACTCCACCGCCACTTTGGCCCGTTCTCCGGGAATCCTGACAATTTTCCGGATGGTGATCAGTCCGTCGAAAATTTCAGGTATCTCCAGCTCAAACAACCTCTCCAGAAAAACCGGGGAAGTCCTCGACAAAATAATCAAAGGTGTGTTGTTCCTCAATTCCACTTTGATCACCACAGCCCTGAGTGAATCACCTTTCCGGAAATAATCGGAAGGAATCTGCTCGGTTTTCGGTAAAATCAACTCATTCCCCTCATCATCCAGGACGAGGATCTCTTTTTTCCATACCTGATAAACCTCGCCTGTGATGATGTCACCGATTCTTTTTTTGTATTTTCCGAAAATATGGTCTTTCTCCAGTTCCATGATCTTGCTGGCAAGATTTTGCCGCAGATTGAGAATGGCGCGCCGTCCGAAATCGGCAAACTTCACTTCATCGGTTACATCTTCACCCACTTCATAATCTTCGTCGATCTTTTTTGCTTCCGTCAAAGTAATCTCATTCGCAGGGTCTTCGTAATTGTCGTCTTCCACCACAACGCGGTTCCTCCAGATCTCAAAGTCCCCCTTGTCGATGTTTATGATGACATCAAAATTCTCGTCGCTTCCAAATTGGCGGATCAAAACACTCCTGAAAGCCTCTTCAAGAACGCTCATCATCGTTGCCCGGTCAATATTCTTCAGCTCCTTGAATTCTGAAAAAGTATCAATAAGATTCATATTCTCCATATGTCCCCGGTATTATTTAAATGAAATGACAACTCTTGCTTTTTTTATATCATCATACCCCAGGGAGAGTTGGCGCGTAACCCATTGTTTTTTCTTTTCGCCTTCTTTTTGCTCCCGGGTGGTTACCTCCAGAACGATTCCCTCCTGGCCTGCTTCCATCAGTTTTCCCCTGACTTCCAGATTCTGTGCGGTGACCACATCCAATTCACGGCCTACATTTTTATGGAACTGCCTGTTTACCTTAAAAAACTGGTCGATCCCGGGCGACGAGACCTGCAACTCAAAATCCTCGTTTTCCCTGTTCAGGTGAGCTTCCACAAAACGACTGACGGCCACGCACTGGTCAATGGTGATCCCATCCATGCTATCTATTTCCACATGGATGACCTGAGAAGGAGTCACATTCACATCGACGAGAAACATTCCTTCTTCAAGTTTCTCCCCTACAATTTCTGTTATCTTCTCCTTTGTAATCATGATCAGTAATAAAATAGGGGACATTTGTGCCCCCTACCCTCAGCCTACCTGAAAATATGGCGCAAAGTTAATAAAAATCCCTGAAATATCAATCGTATATTTATTTGTATGGAATGAAAGAATTGGTTGTTAATTATTTTACTCTATTTTTGCATCGCTAAATGATTTATGAATGAAGTTCAGAGCCGGGGAAATCGCACAATATCTGCATGGTGAGGTGGTTGGCGACTATGAGGTGACTGTCTCCACCATATCCAAGATAGAAGAGGGAACTGCCGGGAGCCTGGCATTCCTTGCCAACCCGAAATATGAGCATTATCTGTATGATTCCGATGCGTCCATCATTCTGGTGAACCGGGATTTCACGCCCAGGAATCCTTACAAGGCCACCCTGATCAAGGTGGATGATGCCTATCAGGCTTTTGCCTCGCTGTTACAATTATACGCCAAAACCCGTTCAGGCATGAAAACAGGGATTGAACAACCCTCCTTCATGGATGAAAGCGTGGTTGCCGGTGAAGAGCTCTATTTCGGGGCTTTTGCCTATGCCGGCAAAAATGTGAAGATCGGGAAAAGGGTAAAAATCTACCCCCAGGCATTTATCGGTGAAAATGTGACCGTCGGGGATGACACCATCATCTATTCCGGGGCGCACATTTATGACGATACGCGGATCGGGGCCCGTTGCATCATTCATTCAGGAGCGGTCATCGGTTCTGACGGGTTTGGATTTGCCCCGCAGGCCGATGGTTCCTATCAAAAGGTTCCCCAGGTCGGGACTGTCATCCTGGAAGATGATGTGGAAATCGGCGCCAATACCACCATAGACTGCGGCACCATGGGATCAACGATCATCAGGCAGGGGGTAAAACTCGACAATCTGATACAGGTTGCCCACAACTGTGATATCGGAGAGCATACGGTGATGGCAGCCCTTACAGGACTGGCAGGGAGCACCCGGGTGGGCCGTTTCTGCCGTTTGGCTGGTCAGGTGGGATTGGCCGGCCACCTCAGCGTAGGGGATCATGTGACAATAGGAGCGCAAAGCGGCGTGGCGAAAGATACCGCGTCCGACCAGGTAATACTGGGATCGCCGGCTATGGAATACCGGCAAGCCATCCGCATGTATTCGGTCCTGCGAAACCTGCCCCAACTCAGACAGGAAGTTATAGACCTCCAGAAAGAAGTTAAAAAACTCAGGGAAATCATTTCGAAGAACAGAGAATAGAACCATTATGGTACAAAAGCAATGGACCCTTGCCCATCCGTTTACCATCGAAGGAAGAGGTCTTCATACGGGTGTTCACGTAACAATGACATTTCTTCCGGCACCGGTAAACCACGGGTTCAAATTCAGGCGGACCGACCTGCCCGGTCAACCCATCATCAAAGCCGATGCATACAACGTCATTGATACGTCACGGGGAACATTGCTGGAGGAAAACGGCGCCAGGGTAGGAACCATCGAACACGCCCTGGCGGCCCTGGTAGGCATGGGGCTCGACAATGTGCTCATTGACATCAATAACGAAGAGGCTCCCATTATCGACGGAAGTTCCAGGGTTTTCGCGGAAGGAATTGAAAAAGCCGGAATGGCGGAACAGGACGCCGAACGCAAATACCTCGTAATAAAGGAAAAAGTCGCTTACCGTGACGAAAGAACCGGATCAGAACTGATTGCCCTTCCCGACGATGATTTCAGCCTGAATGTGATGATTTCCTTCAACTCCAGGGTACTCAACAACCAGTATGCGACCCTGGGATCCATCGCTGACTTCCGGAATGAAATTGCCAACTGCCGCACCTTTGTCTTTCTCCACGAACTCGAATTCCTCCTCAAGCACAACAACCTGATCAAAGGAGGTGACCTGAGCAGCGCCATTGTCATTATCGACAAGGATATACAACAGGAAGAACTCGACCGGCTGGCCGATCTCTTCAACCATGAACATGTGGCCGTCAAGAAAGAAGGGATTCTCAATAATGTAGACCTCTATTTTGACAATGAATGCGCCCGGCATAAATTACTGGACGTCATCGGGGACCTGGCCTTGACCGGTCGCCATATCAAAGGACGGATCATTGCCACCAAGCCCGGGCATGGAGCCAACACCATGATGGCCAAAGCTTTGAAAAAGACTATGATCCGTCATGAAAACAGTGCGCCCGACTATGATCCCAATGCCGAACCGATTCTCGACGTGATGCAGATCAGCAGGCTCCTGCCCCACCGGTATCCGTTCCTGATGGTGGATAAAATTATCGACATAAGGGAAAACCAGATTACCGGCATCAAAAATGTGACCATCAACGAACCTTATTTCCAGGGGCATTTCCCTGACGAGCAGGTGATGCCGGGCGTGTTGCTGGTGGAAGCCATGGCCCAAACCGGGGGATTGCTTGTTCTCAGCCAGTTGGAAGGGAAATATTCCACCTATTTCATCCGCATCGACAATGTCAAATTCCGGAAAAAAGTGGTGCCCGGCGACACCCTGATCTTCAAACTAGAACTCACCTCGCCCATACGAAGGGGCATTGCCAACATGAGGGGCCTCTGTTTCGTGGGCGACAAAGTTGTCGCCGAAGGGGAATTCATGGCCCAAATCGTCAAGAACTATTAACAACAATGATATTTTTTTATGAAACAACCGTTAGCATACGTTCACCCCGAATCAGATGTTTCCGAAAATGTTGTCATTGAACCCTTTGTCACCATCGACAAGGATGTAGTGATTGGAGAGGGTACCCGAATCGGGTCCAATGTAACCATTCTTCCCGGCACGAGGATCGGGAAAAACTGCAAGATATTTCCCGGTGCCGTCGTCGGGGCAATACCCCAGGATTTGAAATTCCGGGGAGAATACAGCACAGTTGAGATCGGTGACAATACTACCATCAGGGAATTTGTGACCGTTCACCGGGGCACTGCCGCCAGGGGGAAGACCACCGTGGGCAGTAACTGCCTGTTGATGGCTTACGTGCATGTAGCCCACGACTGCAAGGTGGGGAACAATGTCATCCTGGTGAACAACACCCAGCTGGCGGGTGAAGTGATCATTGACGACTGGGCGATCCTGGCAGGAATGACGGCTGTTCATCAGTTCGTCCATATCGGATCCCATGTGATGATCGCCGGCGGTTCTCTGGTACGGAAAGATGTTCCCCCCTTTATAAAGGCCGGAAGGGAGCCTCTCAGCTATGTGGGAATTAATTCCATCGGCCTGCGCCGGCGGAATTTCAGCAATGACAAGATCCGCGAGGTGCAGGATATTTACCGTTACATCTACCAGAAGGGGTTGAACACCTCCCAGGCGCTGGAAGTGATCGAAGCGGAGATGCCCGCTTCACCGGAAAGGGATGAAATCCTGCTCTTCGTCAAAGATTCCAAACGGGGTATCATCAGGGGCTATTTCCCCGACTAAGGGGAGATCAGTCCTCCATTTTATCGGCTACCCGGGGTTTCAGGGTACCCAATTGCAGGATCACCGCCAGGGCTACCGGAATGGCCAGCAAAGCCAGGTCCTTGCCCAGGTTGCCGGCATCGGTCGATTTTCCCAGCCAGCTGGTGATGAAAGCGCCGGCAAATACCCCGGTCATATTCATCAAACCATAGCCTGCTGCCCTGTGACGCGGTGAAACAAACTGGCACAATATCGGCATATTGTTGGCATCGAACATACCGTACCCGATTCCGAAGAGCAGTCCGCCCCCCACGATGGGAACCACACTGTTGCCGAATCCCAGGAAGAAAAGAGCAGGAATGGTGAGAGAGAGCCCGATGGCTCCCGTAAAGATGCGGCCGCGAAGGTTCCGCATAATCCACCTGTCGGCGAGGATACCCCCCGCAATTACCCCTATGAAGGAGGAGAAGGCGATGGTTATGGTACTCATCGGTCCTGCCCGTGACATGTCAATACCCAGACTTTCAGAGAAAAGTGTGGGCAGCCAGTTTTTGATGGCCCACCCCGGGAAACTGGGGGCAGCAAAATAAAAGAGGATCACCCAGAAGCTCACAGTTCCCAGCAGCATGCCCAGGCTGTGCTTCACCGAGGCAAGGCCACCCATCGGGTTGCCGGCGGCTTTGGGAGTTTCCCTGACCACCCTTTTTTCCCGGAGCAGCAAAATCAGAATCAAACTGTAAACAATGCCGATAAGGCCGAAACTGTGAAAAGCGATCTGCCATGACCAGGTATGCGCAACGGTAGCACCAAAGCCGCCCAGTGCCTGTCCGACATACAAACCGGTCATGTGGATGCCCACCGCCAGGGACCGGGTGTTGCCCCGGTGGTAATCGGCAATCAGGGCCAAACCCGCGGGGATGTAGAGCGCTTCGCTCACCCCCATGATGGCGCGAAGCACATACAACTGGTTGAAACTGGTGCAGTACCCCATGGTCAGGGTTACGAACGACCAAACTGCCAGACTGCCTACGATCAACCACTTACGATTGATACGGTCGGCAATCAACCCGGCCATCGGGCTCATCAACCCGTAAATCCAAAGAAAAACAGCCATCAGCCTGCCAAAATTCTCGGCCGTTTCCAACTCCCTGATGTCGCCCATCATGGCCACCTTCATCGTGGAGAGCATTTGCCGGTCCATGTAATTCAACAGGGCAACCACCCACAACAGGGCTACCACCAGCCAGGGATACCAGGATTTGTTTTGTATGTTCATCGTTTTTTTTTATGATGTTACATTATTGTCATGTGGGAAAGTCAATCCCACGCCTGCCATTTTTTCATAGTTTTTCCAACGTAGTACTTACCTGATACAATCCCCTCGGAACGTGGAAAAATCCTTTCCATTTACCGCCCTTCAGCGGGAGTAACACTTCGCCGCGGCGATTCAGGTAGCCAAACCATTCCCCGAATTCCGGATCGGGAAAATGCGACCAGGTATAGTCGTGGACCTTTTCGAACCAGCGGAGGCATTTTTCATCCCCGGTCAGTTGGTATCCTTTGGCCAGGGTGATCAGGGTTTCCATGTGTACCCACCAGAGCTTCTGGTCCCATTCGAGCTGCTGCACAGGATGGCCTTTGATATCCATGAAATAGAAAATGCCTCCGTACAGGGGATCCCATCCAACCTCCAGGGTACACAGGGCGATGTCAGCAGCCCGGCGGGCAAGCTCCGGCCGTTGCAGCCGCACCGACAGGTCCATGATAAACCACATGGCCTCGATGGCATGCCCGGGATTTAGCAGCCTCCCCTCAAAGGAATCGTTAAAACTTCCGTCGGGGTTTACATTTTCGAGAATCAACCCGGTATCGGACTGGTAAAAGACATCCATCACCTCATGTAGCACCTGGCCGATGGTCTCTTCCACCCTTTCCGGAGTGAGAAGATGCTCTATCTCAAGGGAGAGGTTGCACAGGATCATAGGCAGAGAGAATCCCTTCAGGGGACGGGTACCGGGCACCGCCTTGGAGAAGCGGCCTTTGGGATTTTCGGCACGGCGGAGAATATTCTCAAAGGTGCGCAGGGCGATCTCCCCGTATTGCTGGTCACCGGTGGCCTGGAAGAGCTGTCCGAATGCCATGGTGGCAAAACAGTCACTGAAGATGTTGTAGGGAGCCACCAGGGGTTTTCCCTCCCGGGTAAGAGAGAAATACCAGTTGAGGTTCCCGTCATGGCCGTATTTCTGCAGGAATGCTGCCCCGTGAAGCGCCATGTCGAGCCATTCTGGCTTTCGCTCCACCCGGTTATACAACGAGGAGAACATCCACACCTGGCGACCCTGCAGCCAAATGAACTTGTCGGTATCAAACACGTTCCCCTGCCGGTCAAGACAGGTGAAATACCCGCCATACTCCCTGTCGGGAGAGTGTTTCTCCCAAAAGGGAACCACATTGTCAAACAGTTCCGACTTATACTGCTGAATCAGCATTTTTACTTCCATACGAAGGTTTTGTGTTGTTCCTTCCGGAAAGGTCCGGCAGAAAAATTCCTTATTTGAATCTGAAAGCGGTGATGCCGGGGGTTCTAACACCCGGACGGATCTCTCCTCCGGGGATGATGACCAGATCGTTCCGGCAAAAAACCACCGTAGTGACCGGCAGTCCCTGCGGGGCTTCCCCGATGACAGCCCAGCTTTTGCGAACTGTGTTGTATACCATGACCTCCCTGTTAAAACCGGGATGGTTGCTCAGCAGGGAATCCTTCTCCCGCAGAAGGTCCGTTTTCAGGGAGTCTTCCGCCAGGGCTATGACGTTGTTCAGCATTTCGGTCCGATTGAAATAAATTCCCGGATCGCCGCCGAAAAGCACGATCTGGTTTTTCCCGGCGGCTATGCCGGTCCCTGCCGACAGGGGCAGAGGATTTCCATCCTTCGTGATGTTGCCCTCAAGGGTCCACTCCCCTGTTGAGGGGGTAAATTTCCAGATGTCGCTGAAAAAGGTATGAACATCGGTGGTTTTGTTGCGCCCTCCGAATAGGTAAATGCACTGTTCATTTCCGTCGCTTTGAGCAGCCACGACACTGTGGGAGAGGGGCACGGGAAGGGGAGGCAGCCTTTGCCATCCTTTTTCCGTCTCCGTGGGGTCAAGGAACATAAAGGCATCCGCCGCCCCGGAGGAATCCAGTCCGCCCGCCAGGTATACCTTGCCGCCGGCAAGGGCAGCCCCCGGAGAGGTGAGCGGGCAGGGAAGGGACGGGAATGGGCTGATCACCACTTTCCCCTTGTCAACCGAGAGCAGGAACACATCGGAAACCGGACCGTTAACAGTCTCCCCTCCCATGCTCAGGATTCCTTCTTTGAGAGAGAGGCATGCCGGATAAGCCATGGGGTAAGGAAGCCGTTCCGAAGCCATTCTCCATGCCGGCTCCTCCGCTTCGGTTGTTTCAAGCAGGAAAATCTCGTCGTGGTAGCTCTTGGCTCCGCCGCGCCAGGGCATCTCCCCCTCGAAATTGGCACCGCCGCCCACCAGGAGGCCACTTTCCGTCACTCCCGCCACCGGACCTGCCAGTCCGGGCTGCACCGCCTTACCCGCAACGGGAGGCATCACGGGAAGATCCACCCCCCGAATGCCAGCTACCTCTTGAATACGGTCGGCACACGAAGCTGCTGAAAAAACTGCCATGGTCACCATCATGAAAAAATGAATACTACCTTTTCGAAAAGAGAGGTTCCATCTGTAACGCCTGCACATCATCCTTGAATTTTTCATACATGTCAGCGCTCATATTTTTTACCGGAAGCCTGAAATTGCCGAAATCAAAGCCTATATATTTCATGTAGGCCTTTCCGGTAGCAATTCCGCCGTATTTGCCCAGCAGGCGGATCATATCGATTGACTGTTGCTGCAGCCGGCGTGCCGTCGCCAGGTCACCCGTGTCGAAGGCGTCGATCATGCTATAGTATAGGGGTGCAGCATAGTTGAAGGTACTTCCCACGCCGCTGCGGCATCCCAGTACCAGGGCCGACAGTATGTTCTCATCACGGCCCCACATCATGTCGTATTTGCCGTCCATGAAATGGATGCAACTCAGGAAATCCATGAAATCTTCATGGGTATATTTGATCCCGGCCAGGTTGGGAATCATCGCTGAAGCCTCCTGCAGGAAATCAATCATGTTAACGTAGCAACCCGTCAATACCGGTATGTGGTAGAAGTAGACCGGCAGCCGGGGAACCGCCTCTGCAATGCGAGCGCAGAATTCAGCCAGTTGTTTTGCCCCGGCGGGTTTGAAATAGTAAGGGGCCAGGATGGCAATGGCATCGACGCCGGCTTCTGCCGAATGAAGGGCGCTCTCTGCGGACTCACGCCAGGAAGTTCCGCCCACCAGGTTGATCACTTTGATTTTCTTCTCTTTGGCAGCTGCCGTCCACGCTTCCGTAATGACCATTTTCTCCTTCTGGGAAAGGGATACTCCTTCGCCCGTGGAGCCGTTGATAAAGGCACCCACCACCCTGTTCTTCTCCAGGAATTCACAATAGCCCGCAATCGCTTCAGGCATAACCTCACCGGCCCCGTTCATGGGGGCAAACGGTGCAGCAATTAATCCTTCAAATTTTTTCATATGAGTATCTTTATTTGTTGTTTATTATTACCTCTCCTGCGCCCTGGCCGACTGCAGGCTCTGACAGGCAAACACAGCCGGCAACAACAGGATTATCCGCCATTGTTTCATTTTAACGGACTGTATTGATTACCCGCAGGAGGGCAGGTTAATTCAAATGTTGAGGCAGGCCATCCGGCATCGTTCACCAGATTGCCACGGGAAAAGGGCTTCCAGCCGTACCTAACACGGGTAATCGCTGCGTCGCCGGTATCCACAATGATCTGATTTCCTTTCAGCAACCCCGTCACCGTTTTGAAAACACCATCGGGGCCTTCTGTTTCGAGCTCGCGAAGGGGCTGGTTATCGGAAGTAGACAATGTTCGGGCATTCATGAAAGTGATGATCAACTTCATATTATCCCGTAGAATGGCGTCTGGTTCGGGGCAGCCGCAGGAAATTCCTTCAATACCGTAAACATTGGACAGGGCGATGTCGGCAAAACGCGTTCCCACTTCAATTTTGCGCACGGGATGCACATCAAGGGAGTCGCCCAAATCGGAAGTAACCACCATGGCAGTATTTGGAAGGGAATGGGCCAGCCTTCGCTGAACATCTCTGAAATAAGGCCACGACGGCCGGCTTATACTTGATAACTGTGCAAAATAAAAGGGCAAACCGGGATTTTCAAAGGTGGCACGCCACGACTGAACCAGTGCTGCAAAAGCATTTTGGTAATGCAAAGGGTTGTGTACATTTGATTCACCCTGGTACCAGATCACCCCGGCAATGGGTAATCCGCGCCAATCGCTCATGGCTGCCTCGTAAATATAGGCCGGCTCATAGGGATGGCGCCGCAACTTGTCGGGGCTACCCGACAGGTTGCGTGCTGCGCGCAAGCGCACCCAATCCATCATAAAATCGTTCTGTTTCCAATTGGAGAGAACATCAACCAGGGTTGGATCAAACTCGAGGGTACGGCGGTCAATAAAGGCTTCTGCAGGGGCTCCCCCCACACTGATGCTGATAAGGCCCACCGACACCCCGAGTATTTCGGCTATCTTTTTACCAAAGCTGTAGCCAATGGCTGAAAAATGGGCGGCATTATCCGGGGTCGATGGTGTCCAGGTGCCCCCGAAATATTGCAGCCTGTCAATGCGGGCAAGCGAAAGGCTGTCCCATGCCACATCATCGGGCCGCACGATGCCGGTTTTATTCAGTAACCGCAGGTTATCACCTTCGGCACCCGAAATAATGGGCTGAGCGCCCCGGGCCTGGTCCAATCTGAACTCCATATTCGATTGCCCGGCACAGATCCACACTTCGCCCACCATGATGTTTTGCAAAGTAACTGCCAGGTTGCCTCCGGCTGTTACCGCAAGGGTAAACGGGCCACCGGCGGCCACCGGATCAAAAACCACTTTCCATTGACCGTTTTCTCCGGCAACGGCGGTGCGCTTCTGACTCCCGAAGGTGGCTTCGATGATTTGACCGGCATTGGCTTTTCCCCATACCGGGATTGCCTTTTTCTGCTGCAATACCATGTGATGGTCAAAAACAGAGGCCAGTTGCAAACCGCCAAAATCGCCGGTCAGATATTCAAACACGGTCCGGGCAATTATTGCAGTACCTTCAGAATCGGGGTGAAGGGCATCCTTAAACAAATCGGGGCGATGGTAAAGAGGTGTGTGCAAATCAATTAACCGGGCACCGGTACCTGTTGCAACCCGCTTTATGGCCTCCTGTATCTCCCAAAACCAATCGCGGGTACCCGACTTAAATCGCGGATGACCTGAAAATATGGGCGTCATCAGGCAGATGTACACCCGGGGAGAAGTACCGGCATCTGTTTTGAAGGATCTGATCAGTCCCTGGTAATCGGCAATAAAATCATCGCGATAGTTGGGCCAATTGCGGGGATCGGTGTCGTTAAGCCCCAGGTGGATGACCACCACATCGGGCAGGAATTCCAGGGCTTTGCGGTATTCTTCGGTTTTCACATAAGGATTGTGACCTCTGGAAAGCAGTGTGGCGCCACTGCGTCCGAAATTTCCTACCAGGTAATCTTCCCCGAGCAAGGCCTGCAGCCTGGCCGGGTAACTATCGTGATCCCGGTTGGCCAGGCCATACCCGAAAGTCACCGAATTGCCCACACAGGCGATCTTTTGAGGTCTGACCCAAGTTTGCCGGGCAGTGACACGGTTCTGACCGGTAACCGCGGAAAATTGCAGTACCAGCAACAGGAAAAGCGTGATCAGCCTCTTCATAAGGACGGAATTTCCGGAAACTCCGGAAACCGTTAATGCAGGTTCACTGCTTCGGGTAAACCTGCTGGAATTTTCGAAAAACCATATGTCGCTGGATTCAAACAACTCAATAATTCAAATGGTCATTCACAATATCTTTTACCGGTATTTTCTGGAAATACAACTCCTTATTTCCTTCGTAAAGAATTCCGATGTTGTTTTCATCGGCCATGGTCATGCAGGAGTACCCATACCCCCCTGCCGCATTGAGTTCGGCATGAAATGCTTCAGGCCAGGTCAAACCGCCGTCAAAGCTCGCTTTGATGGTCATGTTGGTGCGTGCCTCCTTGTTGTCGGGATTGGAGAAAAAGAGCACCTGTTGTTTGACGCCATTGATTGCCACATCAGCGCTAATGATACTGGCCATGCAATTGGGTTCCGGGAGGGCATTGTTTGAGGTGGGGTGTATGGTCCAGGTTTTTCCCAGGTCGGTTGTCGTGGCCACTGCCCTGCCGTTGGTATCCCCCTTGTCAATTCTGTTGCGGTCGTCGCGCATGTTGATCATCAGGCTTCCGTCGGCAAGTTCTACCACTTGTGCTTCGGTGGTATTGGATTTGGCGCCGGTGCCGATATGCCAGGAATTTCCGCCATCCTGGCTGTAAACAATCGTCGAATGACAGGTATAGGGACCGCCGTCGATCGCTTTTTCACCGATATCAGCCTTGAACTGGGCCGGGAAGACCAGAGTTCCGTCGGAGAGCGTGATTCCCCTGCCAGGTCCCTGCAACAGGTACTGCCAGGCAGGATCCTTGATCTGGCCGGTGATGGAGATCGGGTCTGACCAGGTCAGGCCGTCATCGGTGCTTTTCACCAATACGAACTGACCGGTTTCTTCCGGTGCCATCCCTGGCTTTGAAGTCCACCAAAGCATTTTGGTGTAATCACCCCCGCTCATCCAGGATGCTGCCACCCAGAGGGTATGGTTGATGGGGTCATAAAGGACACAAGGATCACCGATCCCGTTGAGCCTGTGAGGCAGGCCTCCGTATTCCCCCATGTCCATGATCACCTTCATGGGTTCCCAGGTCCGGCCTCCGTCGGTGCTGCGGCTCATGCCGATGTCAATATCCTCCTGCAGATCCTTGCTGTTGTTGTAGCGGTTGTCATAAACGGCAATCAGGGTCCCTTCGTTGGTGGTCACCAGTCCGGGTATCCGGTAGGTATCGCAGCTGTCCTGGCCGGCAGCCCGCAGCACCAGGGCAGGACGGAACACAAATTCTTCCGAAGGCTGAACAACTATTTCTCCCCGACGCTGAAAATGCAGCTTTACTTCATTGACACTCAGGGCGGTGAGCAGGTCGGGATTCTCTTTCAGGTGAAAAAAGAACCGGGCCACATGGGTTCCTGCACCCAATTCCTTCTTCCCGGTCACTTTAACCTTCGCCTTTGCAGGATCAAAGTCAACTGCGGGGAACGTCAGCTCTTCATTACCTGAAGTGTCAGACAACTGAACTGACACAGCAGAGAGGCCATCGAACCGGCTCCCCTCATCAAAAGTCAGTTCAGCCCTGGTGAGCGACCAGGGTTTCCCGTCATCCTCCAGGGTAAAGGAAACCTCAACAGCCGGCTTATTCTCCCGTCCGATTAAAAGGGGCTCCCGATGCTGAACGATATTTACCCCAGCAACGCCCTGAATCTCCTTTTCCCCTACGCCCGTGCTGCAGGAAAAAAGGGCGGTAAGAAAAAGAAAAAGAACCATTCCTCCCGCGATTTGAAATTTGTTAACCATTTGGTAAGTCTTTTTAAAATGAGCTGAAATGGAATCGTACTGAAAAAGGCTACAACGCCGGATTTTATGTTCCTCTTGATTTAACAATAATAGCACTGTTGCACCGGAAATAAAAATTATTTACCCTGGTTTTTGGAGGTTTGATGCCCGTCGGAGTTTTCCCGGGCAATGAAAGCCTCACAAAAAGTGTTGCAGTGCCCGTTTCCGGGCGACTGCAATCACTTTTCATCTTAGTTAATCAAATCTATGAACAAAAACCGGTATATAATGGATGGGCGGCATGTCCCTCCTTTTCTGCATTAATGGCCGTGAGTATGGCTTCTTATTGCGGTTTTGATGTTGCATAGCCGGGTGTCTGATCTACCAGCGGGTCGTTGGTCCAGATGGCTTTTTCGATGGGCCACAGCACCATATGGGCCTGTTTTGCTTTGTCGAGTACGCCATACTTATGTGCTGTACTTTTGAACACCAGGAAGTCAGCCCCGTATTTCATACGCCGCAAGTCATACCAGGCTTTCCCTTCGTGGACAAACTCCTTGTTGCGTTCGGCAAAAATTGCCAGTTCGTTGTTGTCTTTTGTAGAATTCACGAAAGGAGTCGGGTCGGCATCAGGGTAAAAAGCCCGGTCACGTATCTGCTTGATGAACGAGGAGGGATCCCCGCCTTCGGCGTTGACGATTTCAGCAAGCATAAGCAAGCGGTCAGCTTCGCGGTATACCGTCCAGTCATCGGCAAAATAGCGTTTGTTGGCGCTGATCACCCCCAGGAATTTCACCAGGGCCGTGTTCCTGATATTCACCTGATATGGATCCTTGGTCACCTTATAATAATCATAGAAAGTGGCATCCCTGCGCTTGTCTTTCAGGTCATACGACTGGAACAGTTCGAATGTGTAAGCATAACGCTGGATAATCTGATAAGCGTTCGAAGCTGCAATCTGAAGAGGATCCACCAGCAGCGGACCACTGGCCAGAGAGTCCTTGTAATGGAGATTGTCGAAATTATAGGTCGAATAAAGGAAATAAGAATAGGTGGGTTGTTCTGCTTCCCCGACCTGGTAGCGAAGTGCAAATATTACTTCACTGTTATTCTTCTTATCATAGGCAAACACATCGGCAAAATTCTTGGCCAGAGAGGTTCCTGAAATGGCATTTAAGGCATTTTTCGCTTCTGCCAGGTCGACGGTGGTTCCGTACACCTTGGCAGACCAGAGGTAAACCTCACCTTTGAGCATGAGGGTGGCCCGGGGGCTCCACTGGCTTTTGTCAGCCGGACTGGCAGCATTTCCGAAGTTGGCAACCGATTTTTCCAGATCACTTTTAATCGATGCAAGGATTTCAGCTTCCGTGGAGCGGGCTTTGCGCAGTTTGACAGGATCGGTGTTTCCGAGAAGCACTTCGGGCTCCAGCCAGAGTGGGACACCTCCGTATGTGCGAAGCAGGTGGAAGTAGTAGAATGCCCTTAATCCATAAGCCTGGCCGAGATAGTAACCTTTCTTGTTAGCCGGAAGAAAGTCAATTGCCTCCACTTTTTGAATAAACAGGTTGACCTGGAGGATCGGGCCGTAAAAACCCGCCCAGCTTCCTACTCCTGTTGAGTTTTCATCAATACGTTGCTCAATGATGGGCAGTTCGTTCAGTGAAGTATTCTGACGGTCAATGTTGCTGTAATTGCCACTCCGCATTTCTCCCAGGCGGACGAGCATGAACTGGTAGTCGCGCAATTGCTTATGGATGCCGACCATGAAGTTGGAAACCTGGGATTCATTCTTCCAGTAGTTCCCATCCCCGAAATAATCAATGGGAGAGAGGTCAAGCGTATCCTGGCACGATACCGCAGTCAACAGGAAGATTACCGCTGCCCCAATTATATATCTTAACTTTTTCATTTTCTTCTGATTTAAATATGACTTTTTACTCTTATAACGTAATATCCAGGCCAAAGATCAGCTGTGTAGGAATGATGTATGCCCCGTTCTGATCCCCGGTACGTTCGGGAAGGTTCAGCAGCCTGTCGGAGAGGTATCCCAGGTTTTGCCCCGTGACCGAAATGATCGCTTTAGGGATTTTTATCCTGGAAAGCATCGATTTTGGGAGGTTATAACTCAGGGTAACTTCGCGGAAAGCCAGGTAATTGGATTTCCTCCAGAACATGCCGCTGGGACGGTCGAAGTTTTTGGTGTTGAGCTGGTCAGCCCAGACATACCTTGGGTACTTCGCATCGGGATTGTCGGGGGTCCAGGTATCCCTGACATCCTTTGTCATGTTGAATTCTCCCTGCATACATCCCAGCGACCATAATTGCATAGCGTCCCGCTGGATATGGCCCAGCGCAAAGTCCATCCTGGCCGCCAGCGCGAAATCCTTGTAGGACACGGTAGTGTTAAAGCCCCCTGTAACCCTGGGCAGCACGCGGCCAAGAGAAACCTGGTCACGGTAATCGATGGTGTCGTTTTTATCGATATCCTTCCACATCACATCTCCCTTCTTGGTGGAGATCCATCCGGTCAGGCCTTTTTCAGCGATCAGTTTCGCACTGGCCACCCTTCTCCCGGCGGCACTTCCATACCATACCTGTCCGGCAGCCAGGTCTAACTTGTTGTATTTGGCCAGATCCTCATCAGTGCGGATAATCCCTTCGCTCACAAAACCGAAGACTTCACCCCACTCCTTACCTTCCTGGTAACCACCAACCCAGATCAACTTACCGGTTGCGGGATCGTAGATCTGCTGACCCCCCTGCCGGTTGTTTTCGTTGCCGTTGAACGGGAGTTGCAAAACCATGTTCTTGATCCACGCTCCGTTCAGCCCGATGTCCCATTTGAGATCCTTTTTGGAAATGACTTTTATTGTTGATTCCAATTCCACACCCCGGTTGCGCATCTTCCCGTTGTTGGTGCGAATGCTTGAAACACCCGAGGAGGTGGGTAGCACAACGCTGGCAATTTTATCATCGGTAATCCTGTTGTAGAATGAAAGGGAAGCATAAATCCGGTTGTCGAGGAAGCCCATGTCTGCACCCACTTCCACGGTGTTGGATTTTTCCCATCTCAATACGGGATTGGCCAGACCGGTCTGCAAAAATCCGATATTACCGTTGTAGGCCGTCTGGGAGCCGTACGACCCCTGAAGCTCATAGGTGCCGATACCGCCAACATTTCCGTTTTTACCCCAGCTGCCACGTAGTTTCAGGTAAGATAACCAATCCCCGGTCGATTCCATGAAGGACTCTTTGTGCATGAGCCAGCCCAGTGAGAATGCCGGGAAGGTTCCATAGCGGTTATCGCCCAGCAGCCGGGAATACCCATCCCGCCTGATTGTCATGGTCAGGAGGTATTTTTCATCATAGTTGTAATTCACACGGCCAAAACCCGACATGATCCGCTCATTGCTGTGCCAGGAATCCGTCGACCGGGTCTGCTGGTCCTTGTTGTTCAAGGTCAGGCCGAGATCAGCAAAATCATCGGTAGGTGCCAAAGACCCAGCAGCATACAACCCTTTGTTGAAGGAATCGTAAAATTCGAAGCCTACCATGGCACTGATGTTGTTCTTATCCAGAAATTTGGTTTCGTAATTGGCAATAGCATTGTAGGTTTGGCGGATAACCCTGTCGAACTGAGCCTCAGAACTCCTTGTTCTGTTCCACCCGGTATTGGGATTGGTATAGCTCATAATCCCGGTACGGAAATCCTTGTTAAAAGATTCCTGCAAAGACTCGTCATACATCATGATGGCGCTGACCCTTACATACAATCCCTTCATAATGTCAGCCCTCAAAGCCTGGCTCATGGTAAACTTATCGGATTGGTTATCCCTCTTGTAAGCATCTATGTTAAAGGCAGGGTTTCCGTCACTGGCATCGCGGCCCAGGATCCATTCGCCGTTTTCGTTATATTCCCTCAGGGTGGGGGGAGCAGAAAGCATACGGGCCCAGTAGTTGGTTTCCCCGTTCTGCAACGACTGATTCCGCCATTTTGCGCGGGCAAACTGCAAGCCGCTTTCCGAAGTCAGCCAATCGTTGATTTTATAATCCCCGTTTAAGGCAAAGTTAAGCCTGTTGTAAAATGTGGCAAGCGAAAGACCCCCCTCATCATAGTACCCCAGGTTGGCGAAATACTTGCCTCTTTCATTTCCGCCGCTGAAGCTGACATTATAATCCTGGGTGACGGCGGTTTTATTGAGTCCGTAGTCTCCGTAGTTGAAATCGCGGTAAATCAAGTCATAATATTCACCGTTGGGGTCATAGTTGCCTGCGGCATTGGTTTTAATAACGTCCTTCATCGTTTTCCATCCCGGTTTTTGCAGCAACTCCCTGTTAACGTCATTCAGGCGCATCACACTCCAGATGGCGGTGGAGTTATAATTTCCGTCAAGGATATTTCCGTTGGCATCTTTGTATTGGTTTCCGGTACCCCGGGGACCAACGCCTGCCACATTGGTAATGGCGAGGGTACCGTTCAGAATGGCCTGTTCGGCGCCCAGCCTGGCCCATTTGACATAGCCTGCGGCATCTTCAAATTCATAGGGAACGTTCAGGAAGTTGACCCCGGTTTTCACTTTGACATTTACCTGGGCAGTCCCGCTTTTCCCCCTTTTGGAAGTGATCAGGATCACCCCATTGCTGGCGCGTGCGCCGTAAATGGCTGTGGCGGAGGCATCCTTCAGCACCTCGATACTGGCGATCTCCTCAGGATTGATATCGCTCATGGAACCCCTGATCTGTCCGTCCATGATGATCAGCGGGCTTCCCGAACCGTCAAAATTGGTACCCCCCCTCAACACAATGGTGGGCAGCGAGCCTGGGCGGCCGGTAGTGGTGGCCACCCTCAATCCTGGAATGGTACCCGCCAGGGCCTGGGCAGGGTTGGAGCGAACCCCCGTTTCCAGCAATTTCGGATCCATTTTGGTTACTGATCCCGTCAGGGTACTCCTCTTTTGGGTTCCATAACCTATAACCACCACCTCATCCAGGGCCTTTGTGGCTTCCTGCAGGGCAACGTTGTAAACCGTCGCCTCCCCGACGGGAAGGGTCTGCGTAGAGTATCCCACCATGGAAAAAACCAGTTCCCCGGCATCGGTAGGAAGGGTAAGGGAAAAATTACCGTCAATATCGGTAATCGTCCCTACCATTGTCCCTGCCACAATAATGTTGACACCGGGAAGTGTGGAACCATCGCGGGCATCTGTCACGGTTCCCGTTATCGCCGTCTGGGCACTGGCCAAACCAAGCGAAAAGAGAAACACCAATGCCAGAAAAACCGGCTTCAGTAAAGAAATTTTGTTCATAGCATTCGAATTAATGGTTAAATTGTTCAAATTATGTCTTATGTACTACATAATACCGCAAATATAGATGGATATATCAAATCTGCAAGTTTTTTTTTCACTTTTATTTACCCTATTTATATGATTTTTATCATTATTTTGTAATGTAATCAACCTATTTGATACCGATAGGCAGATTGATCCCGCAAAAACAAGCGTTCAACCCGAACATGATTAAAGTTTTTGAATCTTGTCTTATGTAATACATATATTATGTTTGTTTTTTTATACATTTGTTTCCGATTTAATTCTGATAAATCTCCCTTAGATGAATACCGAAGATCTGATGTCAGACATTCAAGCGATTGATACCCGTAGCCTGGTCGACAAAGTGGAAATGAACCTGATCGACTTCTTTATCAAAAAGGAGTTGAGTCCGGGTGACGTTATTCCTAAGGAAATCGAATTGGCACAAGCGATGGGTGTCAGTCGTACCGTCATCCGTGAATCACTCAACAGACTGAAAACCATGGGATTGATCGAATCAATCAAACACAAGGGAACCCTGATTAAAAGTCCCAACCTACCCCATATTCTTCAGAAATCGATGATTCCCAACATCCTGGACCCCCAGTCGTTGAAAAACGTCTTCGAATTGCGTCTGGTCCTCGAAGT
This sequence comes from Prolixibacteraceae bacterium UBA1413, assembly GCA_002304925.1. Taxonomy (GTDB): domain Bacteria; phylum Bacteroidota; class Bacteroidia; order Bacteroidales; family Prolixibacteraceae; genus UBA1413. Next base: position 27,547 of record DBPT01000027.1, on the reverse strand, counting down.
GGGGATGGCCGACCTGGTGGTCAGAAGGGTAACCGACAAAGACATCGAAGAGCTGGCCTGGATTGTCAGGAACGAAAACTCCCCTTCCCCTGATACCCTCTTTGATGTGGAATACGAGGTACAGTTTCACGGGAAACTCTATGAAATATCGGGAAACGAAATTCTGAAAGAATTCCAGACGATGCTCCTGCCGGTTTTCCATTACGTATACTCCAGTGGATTGATCAACAAACCGATCGTTAAAAAGAAATATGTTTCCCACAAGGAACTGGTGGAAATCCTCCGCGAACGCGATCCCGGACAATTCCGAAAGGGGATGCGCCAACATCTGGCGAATCATTTCAACCGGTTGTTCTAAAACTTGCGCTTTCGGGAGATCAGATCGGATGGCCGTAAAAGTAATTAACATAAACCGCATCGGTAACATCCTGTTTTCCAGAAATCCCCGTTCCCGGAGGATCAGATTACGTGTATCAGCAGAGGCAAAGGTCTCGGTATCCTACCCTTACGGTGTATCCCTCGCTGAAGCGGTCCGGTTTGCCGAAGCACACACCAGCTGGATCATCCGGCAGCGACGGAAACTTGAAGCAATACAGCCGCTCTTTCCTGAAAACAGAGAAATCTCAACCCGTTATCACAAGATAATTGTTTACCCGAAGGGAGAAAATACCACCCTGAAACAGAACGGATTTAACATAGAGATTCTCTACCCTGCGAAGCTGACCATTGAACATCCGGAGGTTCAGGGGCACATCCGGAAGGTGATGACGGAGATCTACCGCTGGGAAGCCCGCCATTACCTTCCGGGGAGGTTAAAAGAGCTGGCCGCACTTCATCATTTTAAATATGCCCGTGTCACGATCCGCAACAACCGGTCGAACTGGGGAAGCTGTTCAGGCCGGAACAACATCAGCCTGAACCTGAAGCTGATGACTCTTCCCGATCACCTGATTGATTACATCCTCCTCCACGAACTTGCCCATACGGAAGTCAAAAACCATGGGGAGGAATTCTGGAAACTGCTCGACAGCCTGACCGGGAACCGCGCCAGGGAGCTATTGTCGGAAGTCAGGAAACATTCCGTCCACTCCCTGTAGCTTCCGATAGGGGTCCTGGCCTTTCCCTCCTTGCGCCACCTTTCCCTTCCCGTTCCGGAAGCATGGGATGAATCAGGCATACCACTCCCGTTTCCTGGCGGGAATGTTGTTCAGGATAGCCACCACGGTATTCACATCATCGACCACCTGGAAGTCGAACATCCCCACACAGATAAAGTCGGCCCCATTTTCGAAGGCCCACCTGAAGCCATCTTCTGGGGCGATTGCTCCCGCTGCCAGAACTTTGAATCCCATCACCGGAATTTTTACGCGGTTAACAAACTCCACCGTCCGGTCGGGGAAAAGACAGAAACAGTTGTCGTGAAAACGGTCGTGCTCCGGATTCTTCTTCCCATCGACTTCGAAGGGCACCCTGTTTTCCCGGGGGTGGGCCGACCAGTAGTTGTCATGATGCATGGTCTGCATATAATAGTCGGGAAGGATGCCCAATTTTTCGCAGGCGATCAGCGAGTCGACGGTATGCGCTCCCAGGCCTGCGGTATATCCCTGGTTTCTGATCCTTTCCAGCATTCCGGCGATGACTTCCGGCCTGCCGTCCCTTACCAGCCAGTCACACCAGTTGCCCTGGACCTGCAATATATCGGCCCCTGCATCAATGGCCCCGTTGATCTGTTCGAAAAAATCCCCCTTCTCCATATTGGGGGCCACCTGGGAGATTACTTTCAGGGAACTGCCGGTAAGCTTTTTATATTTGGCAAGCAGGGTATTGGAAGCGTAACCGATATTAATGGTATTGATGCCAGCCTTTTCCGCAAGAATAAGGGTTTCAAAAACTTTCTTTTCGGTATTGTAAGCCCTGAAGAGCGAGGGCACATAGAGGAGATCACGCGAGTGCGCCCATCCTCCAATGAGGTTGCCGCCCATTACCAGCCGGCTGATCGTATGATTCCCGATTTTTCCGGCAGGCAACTCCCCCTCCAGTTTCCGAAGGTCGGAATGCTTCAGTTGAATGGTTGCCCCTGACAAGGTATCCACCCCGAATTTGCGGGTCATTGCAGAGGCCCCCCACCCCATTACTCCCAACAGGGGCAGGGAGACCAGGTTTTTCACCATTTCCCTGCGGGAAGGGTCCGCGCCTGCATCCCCCGGTGCCAGAGAGGTTCCCCTTCCCGGCAGGGAGGCACCCCCTTCTCCGATGCTTCTTTTCCGCAAAAATGGCAGGGCATAAAGGCCATAACCTTTCTCCCTGAGGGTGAGCAGAAGAAGCAGGGTCAACGCTTCCAGGAAATTCCTGTCAATAATGTAAAACTGCCCGGAAACGTTACTGATCAGACCGCTTCCAAAGGGAGGATATGCAAAATAATAGAGCAGGAGCAACAGGATACCGCCTACTATGGCCACGGAGGTCAAAATGCCCAGAAAAAGAGCCAATCCGGCAAGGATCAACCCCCAGACATTGAGAAAATCCACCACATTCACCAAAGCCGGAGCCGATGCCAGCCAATGGTAAAACCCGGGAAAAGGTCCTGTGGCATTGACAAGATAACTGTAAGAGGACCACTCTCCCGCAGCCAGTTTGACAAAACCCTCATACAAAAAATGCCATCCGATGGCCATCCGCAGAACAGTTACCGCAATTTTACCCCACTTATCCTTCATGATCTTCATTTTTCAGTTTTTTTGCATTTGATTTCCGTTTCCTCTCTTTCATTCCAGGGGGTCCCCCTGTATTGTTTCCTTTACGGATTTTCCCGGGTATCAGAAATCCGGTTTCATACTCCCTCCGGATGTGGGCGATAAGTATGTCAAAATCTCTGTGGGTGATGCGGCGTTCTCCTCGTCCGGGGAAAAGCATACGCAGGGGGAATTTATGATTCAACCGGATGGCCAATTCGTACAAAGTACCCTCCCCGCAACTCAGGGCATTGACCGGGGGAAGGCAAACAGGCTCATATATCAGGGGAGCAGCATCGGCGGAAGGGATCAGGAAAGGGCATACCGGCTCATACGGAAAGGCATACCTGAGCATGACAAACTTTGAACTGGGGTAACGCCGCAACCGGGTCCACCAGATATCCCTGACGGCTTCCATGGCGGCGGCCGTTTCTTCCTCAGAACTGACAGCTTCCAATTCTTTGAGCTTTTCACGGATCAAAAGGGTCATGGCCTTATGATAGGGCAGATCGCTTTTTATCGCTTCAATTCCAAGCATAACCCCCAAAAGGTTGGAATAAACATCCTCAGGCGAAAAGCTGGAAAACTGTTCAGACACCAGTGGAACAGAAGAAACACCATACCAGGTAGCAATTTCATGCCATACAGAAAGGTCATATGCGATGCGGCCCGAGAGTGATAAAACCTCTTCACCCGACATACCGGCCGGAATGTTGATCATTAGCGACTTTCCCCCCCCTTCGTATCCCAATTGCCTGATATGAGGTCCCCTTCCCTGCTCCTCCGTCAACAGGGCATAGAAGTATGCCGTCCAGTCTGCCTGATCCCGCAGATGTCCCATATCTATAAACCCTCCCCTCCGGGTGTAGATCACACCGTTTTTCTCCTGCGAACCGCCGAGAAAACTGTGAGTTCCCAATTTGACCGGACTTGTAATATCGGAAAGTTTCAGAAAAGGGACCATCACCACCCCTACCCGGCTTCCGAACATACAACAGGTTCGGATGATCCTGGGCGGATGGGATCGGAGGTTCACCTCTTCGGGCTTCAGCGGAAATGACTGAAAGGTCGTAAACAAGAGGATAACACACGGACTAAGAAACCTGTATATCTTTATCATACATGAAGATGGGTTCCGCCGTCACTCCATTGCCGGCAGCAAATGCTTCCAGATCAGGTTGATCTCCCCTTGCATATCCTGAATATTGGCGGTAGTGACTACCACGGCATCCTTGTCGGGAATGACGATGATGAACTGCCCCACGGCGCCGTCGGCCCGGAAGGCGTTGTGACGGCACCGCCAGATCTGATAGCCGTACCCCTGTGCCCAGTCGCTCTTCTCCGGATTACCCTCTTTGGGGAACCACTGCGGCGGCTGATTGATATGGGCTTTCGTTGCTTCATCAATCCAGGCTTCGTTCAGGAGTTGTTCTCCGTTCCATTTTCCTTTCTGAAGGTAAAACTGCCCCAGTTTGGCCATATCCTCGGTTTTGATGTACAGGCCCCAGCCTCCGCAGTTCACTCCCGACGGACTGGATTCCCAGTGGGCGCCTGTGATGCCCAAAGGCTGAAGCAACCTGGGAGTGAGGTAATCGAGTACCGTCTGGCCAGTGACCTTCTGCAAAATGGCAGATACCATGTAGGTAGCCATACTGTTATACAGGTATTTCGTTCCCGGCTCATGTTCAATGGGGTGGGCAAGGAATACCTTTTCCCAGCTTAAATCCGGTTTAGTCCGGTCCACAGAAGGCTCCGCGGAATGCCCCACCGACATGGTCAGCAAATCCCTGATCTCCAGATCGGCCAGCCAAGGAGATACTTCTGCAGGAAGATCCTCGGGAAAATATTTAATAACTTTATCACCCACCGTCAGCAGTCCCTCCTGAACTGCAAATCCCACTGCCGTGGAGGTCCAGGTTTTGCTGACCGAGTGCATCACATGGGGTATGGCAGGACCATGGCCATCGAACCACTTTTCGGCCACGACTTTCCCATGCCGCAGCACCATCAGACTATGCAACTCCTGACCGCTCTCCTTCACCGCCTCAAAATAGTCACTAATCCCTTTGGGATTTACCTGCTCTGCATCCGGGGTGCTCCGGGGCAGCGCCATGACCACGTCATCGCTGCTGACCAGCATAATACCCTTCTCCCCGGAAGCCTGTTTCACCTGCTCATTCGTAACCAGGCTGGCCACACCCTGCCGGGCAACAGCCACATCCCCGGAACCGGGAGTGTGAACCGCCTGCAACAAACCTATTTTATCGGCCCCGACAATCAGCCGGGGAGCGTGTTGCACTGCCCGGGAAAGGAAAATCCCCGTGATCAGAAAAATTGAGAAAAGTATCTTTTTCATAACGTTTTTTTATGATGTTAAAAATATCAATTCAGCGCAATATTTCGGCCTTTGATGAAAATTTATTTTTCCGGGAAGTTGTATCCTGCAACTTTTCTCCTTCCGCGTTCCGTTTTCATTACATAGTTTTTTAATTTTACATCAATTTGAAACAAACACCATCATTTATTGAAAAAATGAATACAAACCATGCCATGGGGGTAAATCCTGCTGCGGTTCCTGTCAGGAAGCTCCGCACCGGGGCCCTGATTCCGGCCATCGGGCTGGGGACCTTCGGGTCGGACCATGTCGCTCCCGGTGTCGTCGCCACCGCCGTATACAATGCCATCAGGCTGGGGTACCGCCATATTGACTGCGCCTCGGTCTACGGAAATGAAAAGGAGATCGGGGCCTCGCTGCAGCGGTTGTTCCGGGAGGGAGTGGTTAAGCGGGAAGAACTGTGGATCACTTCCAAGCTCTGGAACGACATGCACGGAAAGGCAATCGACTCCTGCCGCAGGAGCCTTGACGACCTACAACTGGAAACCCTTGACCTTTACCTCATCCACTGGCCCTTCCCGAATTACCATCCCCCGGGATGCGACGTGACTTCCCGCCATCCCGACGCCAAACCATACATTCATGAGGATTACATGAAAACCTGGCGTCAGATGGAAGAACTGGCAGACCGGGGATGGGTCAGGCACATCGGCACCTCCAACATGACCATCCCCAAGCTGGAACTGCTGCTCCGCGACGCCAGAATTCCCCCGGCGGCCAATGAAATGGAACTCCATCCCCATTTTCAGCAACCTGAACTTTTTGATTATGTGGTCAGCCATGACATCCTTCCTATCGGTTACAGTCCGCTGGGTTCCCCCGGAAGACCGGAACGGGACCGTACGCCGGAGGATACCGTTGACATGGAAGACCGGGTCATCGTGGAAATCGCCCGGAAACATAACATCCATCCGGCACATGTATGCCTGAAATGGGCCGTTCAGCGGGGACAGGTGCCCATACCCTTCTCGGTGAAAGAAAACAACTACATGAGCAACCTCAGATGCGTGACAGAAGATCCGCTTACAGAGGAGGAAATGGCCACCATCGCCGGAATTGACAGGAACTGCCGGCTGATCAAAGGCCAGGTTTTCCTCTGGAAAGAGGGACAGTCATGGGAAGAACTCTGGGATCTCAACGGAGAAATAACACCCCCGTGACAAGGTGCCTCCAGAGGCCAATCCGCAACACTTTCCAAAGGAAAGGTCAGAAGATCAATAAAAGAGACATTGCATCCATAAAAGAATTATCACACAAAAATAACATATGACAATACCAAAAACCATGATGGCGGCTTACCTGCCCGGTGACAGCACCGTAATCCTGAAAGAGGTGGAAGTTCCCGAACCCGGCCACGGGCAGGTATTGGTAAAGACCAAGTCGAGTACGATCTGCGGCAGCGATATCAGGGCCATTTACCATGAGCACCTCGGCAAGGGTCCCGAGGGTTACCAGGATAAAATTGCGGGGCATGAGCCAGCGGGCCTGATCGTGAAGTGCGGTCCGGGCATGAAGCGGTTCAAAGAGGGCGACCGGGTGATCATCTATCATATTTCCGGCTGTGGGGTTTGCAACGACTGCCGCCGGGGATACATGATCAGCTGTACCAGTCCGCACAGGGCCGCCTACGGATGGCAGCGCGACGGCGGAATGGCCCCTTATGTGCTTGCCGAGGAGAAAGACCTCGTGGAACTCCCCGCTACGTTGAGTTATACCGACGGAGCCCAGGTAGCCTGCGGTTTCGGAACCGTCTACGAAGGCCTCGAAAAGACCGGCATTTGCGGAAACGACGCCGTTCTGGTCACCGGACTCGGACCGGTGGGACTGGCTGCCCTGATGCTGGCAAAAGCCATGGGAGCACAAAAACTGATCGGCGTGGATACCATCCCTGAAAGATGCGCCCTGGCCAGTTCCCTGGGACTGGCCGACAAAACCTTCGTATCGGGGCCGGAGATATTTCAGCAGGTGATGGCAGAAACCAACGGCAACGGTTTTGAAAGAACCGTTGATTGCTCCGGGCATACCCTCGCCAGACAGCTTTGTGTCAGGGCTGCCCGGAAATGGGGAAAAATCGCCCTGGTTGGCGAAGGAGGCACCATGGAACTTAATCCTTCTCCTGACCTGATCCATGACCAGAAAACCATTTACGGCTCCTGGGTCACTTCCATCTGGAAAATGGAAGAACTTGTTGAGCGGCTGGTCCGGTGGAACATCCACCCCGAGGAACTGGTCACCCACCGTTTCACCCTGGAGCAGGCTTCCCGGGCATATGCCCTGATGGCCGAAGGCAAATGCGGCAAAGTGGCCGTTGTCTTTGACGAAGAGATCAAATAAAACCCTTCGGCATGCTGCTGGAAATTTGAGTGCAAGCCCACATACCCTGGCCGGAACAGGTGACGGTTTCCCGGTTTCCTTCGGGGAGGACGAAAAACTTCCGGCCGTATGTTTTTTATTGTTACGGAAAATTCATATTAATTCCAATATTTGATCTAAACAGAACGTTATGAACATTACCAGTTCATTATCACCGGAAATTATTTCCCGGCTCAATGATTATTCGAAAAAATTCAGGATACCCAAGTCCAGGATCCTGGAACAGGCGCTGGAAGCTTATTTTGAAAGAATCAGCAAGGCTGAACTGATCCGGACTTTTAAAGCGGCTTCGAGGGATGAAGAGATTTTGCTGATGGCTGAGGAAGGGCTGGAGGAATACCTCAAAATCCTGGATAATGAAACAACGTGATATCTGGCTGGCAGACCTGAATCCGGTTAATTGGAATGAACAATTTGGGTTCCGGCCGGTGGTGGTCATCAGCGGGAATGCCATGAACGATAACCTGGGGATTGCCATCGTCTGCCCCTTGACCACCAAAATAAAAAATTATGCAGGGTGCCTGGTTATTGAAAAAAACCAGGTAAATGGTTTGGCTGCAGATTCGGAAGTCATCACTTTCCAGATCAGGACCCTCGCAAAAAAGAGATTCAAAAACCGCCTGGGAGAGATTTCAAAGGATCATTTGTCCATCATAAAAGAGAGCCTGAACGATATTTTAACGTATTAGCTAAAGAACGATGGTCAACCGCAACCATAAACAGCAAGACTCTATGAACCGCGTAATACCATTTTTATTTTTTCTGTTTGCTGTGATTCCGGGAACCTCCTTCCGGGCAGATGCCTCCGGGAAAGAGATTCTGTACCTCTCCGGTACCGGTTTTGACAATACCAAAACCTGGGAGTTCTTTTGCACTTCAGGAAGAAACAGTGGCCGGTGGACCACCATCGAAGTCCCTTCCCACTGGGAACAGCAGGGATTCGGGGAGTACGACTACGGCCGGGATTACCGTACCTATGGGAAAAAATTCAGGTTCTCCGACGAAAAAGGGATCTACAAACACCATTTCAATGTGCCGGCCCGGTGGAAAAGGAAAAGGGTTTTCGTCGTCTTTGAAGGCTCCATGACCGATACGGAAGTGAAGATCAACGGACAGCCGGCGGGGGAAATCCACCAGGGAGCCTTTTACCGGTTTCAATATGACATTACGGACAAGCTTCGTTTCGGCGGGGAAAATCTCCTGGAAGCCACTGTGAGCAAGATGTCTTCCGATCGGTCGGTCAACAATGCCGAACGGTATGCCGACTATTGGGTTTTCGGCGGGATTTTCCGCCCCGTTTACCTGGAAGCCTTCCCTGCAGAATATATTGAAAGAGTGGCCATTGACGCACAGGCAGACGGCACTTTCGTCATGGACCTCTTTCCTGCGGGAGTGAAAGGGAGCCGCACTGTGGAGGCGGTAATCACCGGTGACGACCACCAGGTGGTGGCCACGTGCAAAGCCATTGTTACCCCTGATGATTCCGTGGTCACCCTCTCCTGTAATGCGGATCATCCAAAAACCTGGAGCGCCGAAACTCCTCACCTGTATATGGTCACGATCACCCTCAAGAAAGGCATACAAAACCTTTTCACCACTTCTGAAAAATTCGGTTTCCGCACCATCGAAATCCGGGAGGGAGATGGCATCTACCTCAACGGCACCAAAATCAAAATGAAAGGGATCAACCGCCACGCCTTCTGGCCTGAGAGCGGCCGCTGTCTCAATGACCGGATCAACCTGGAGGATGTCCTGCTGATGAAATCGATGAACATGAATGCCGTTCGATGTGCCCATTACCCCCCCGATAAATCGTTCCTTCATTATTGTGATTCTCTGGGGCTTTATGTCCTGGATGAACTTGCCGGATGGCAGAATGCATACTCCACAGCCGCCGGGGAGAAACTGGTGAAGGAGATGGTATTGCGCGACCTGAACCACCCTTCGGTGATCTTCTGGAGCAACGGCAACGAAGGAGGCACCAACAAGGAGTTGGACGATGATTTCGGCAGATGGGACAAATCGGGCCGGCCGGTGATCCACGCACACCACCGCCCGGGGAATGACTTCAACGGCATCGACTGCAACCATTATGAGAATTATTACAGTTCCAGGAAGATCCTTGCAGAAGGAAAAATCTACATGCCCACGGAATTTCTCCATGCCCAGGATGACGGCGGCGGCGGGGCTGCCCTTGAAGATTTCTGGGAGCTCTTCTGGAACACCCCGAATTCGGGAGGAGGTTTCCTCTGGGCCCTGGTTGACGAGGCAGTGGTCCGCACCGACCTGAACGGCTTCCTCGACGCCAACCGGGTAAACGGTCCCGACGGGGTGGTGGGCCCCCACCGCGAAAAAGAAGGCAGCTATTATGCCATCCGGGAAATCTTTAGCCCGGTAAAAGTGACCCTTCCGAAAATCACCGCCACTTTCGACGGAAAGATACCCGCGGAAAACCGCTTTCACTTCACAAACCTCAGGGAGTGCCGGTTTGAATGGCAGTTGGTAAATTTCAGCGGCATTGCTGACAGACAGCCTTTTCATACGGTCATTCAGAGCGGACAGGTGACAAGTCCCGACCTGAAACCGCTGCAGCAAGGATTCCTCATCCTTGAATTACCCACTGACTTTGCCCGGGCCGATGCCCTTTACCTGAAAGCCTTTGATCCCCATGGGAAAGAGATCTTCTGCTGGTCGCAAAAGATCAACGGCAACCGGAAAAGCACAAACCAGCTGGTCTCCCTCACCCTTGACGAACAGCAGCAGAAGTTGCGCGACCGGTTGAGAGCCCAGGGGGTGGAGGAAGACAACATCCTCCCCATAGAACGGCAGGCTGCCGATCTGACGCGGGAAAAGGGAATCCCCGAAATCCTGGAAAGCGACACTCTGATTACCCTGAAAGCTGCAGGGATCGCCGTCACCTTCAGCAAAACCGACGGCACCATCCGGAGGATCTCCAACGACCTGGGACTCCCCATCCCTTTCGGTCAGGGCCCCCTGTTGACCGGTGGTATGGCCCGGATGACAGGCATCCTTCAATTTACCACCCCTGATTTCGCTTCCCTGGTGATGAGTTATTCCGGTGACCTCAAAAATGTCGTCTGGAAAATGTACCCCAGCGGATGGCTGGAATTGAACTACGAGTACCTCCTGCCCGGTCCGCACCCCTTCGCAGGAATCTCCTTCACCTTTCCCGAGTCAGACATCATCGGGGTGAAATGGCTGGGAAAAGGACCCACCAACGTTTGGAAAAACCGCATGGCCGGCGGCGTGCTGGATGTATGGCAACGCTTTTACAACAACAGGCTTCCGGGTGATAACCACTGGGGATTGCCCCAGTTCAAAGGCTATTTCGACGATGTTTCCTGGATGGAGTTCAATAGCGTCGACGGGAAATTTACGGTCGTGGCTGCTGAAGAAGACCTCTTTGTGAGGCTCTTTGACTTTCACGCACTTTCCGGTCCACGCAACTATCCGGCACTACCTCCCGGAAATCTCTCCTTCCTCGATGCCATCCCCCCCGTGGGCACCAAATTGGCAATGGGCATCAGCAACGATACCCCGAACCTGGGACCTGCCGGGGAAATGAATACCATGGAGCATCCGGTGAGACGAACACTCTTTTTCTACTTCGGATTGCTATAATCCATATCTTGTACGCGAATCGGGAAAAATTCATGGTCGCCCCGACTTGAAAAACTACTTTTCATCCTTTTTACATTAATGACAACACGACGCGGTTTTTTGAAAGAGACGTTCCTGGGAGGGAGTATGATGATCATTTCGGGGATCACGGGATGTGCATCGGCTGTCCGTCTTAAAACACCTGCCGAAAGCGACAGTTCCTCATTTTCAAAACGGCTGAAGCCATTGGGGCGCATCCTGGAACTGGAGGGATATTACGTATGGGGCACGTCACCCATTGCCTGTTCCGACGGGAGAATCCACGTCTTCTTTTCCCGCTGGGATGCCCGCAAGGGAATGGGCGGCTGGATCAACGGTTCTGAGATAGCCCACGCCGTTGCCGACAGGCCGGAAGGGCCCTACCAGGACATCCGGACCATCCTGGCTCCCCGGGGCGGGGAATGGTTCGATGCCACCACATGCCACAACCCTCACATTCAGTTTATTGACGGAAAATACCTCCTCTTCTACATTGGCAATTCCAACAAAAAAACCAACACCAAAAGAATTGCCCTGGCTACCGCCGATTCCCCTGAAGGACCCTGGCTGAGGCCCGACACTCCCCTTCTGGAAGCAGGTGAGCCGGGAACCTGGGATGACCACTGCACTTCCAATCCGGCTTTCCTGAAACACCCCAACGGGGAATGCTGGCTCTACTACAAATCGTGGAACACATACGAGTATGAAAATTATACCGATCCCGCCATCCGCGGGAACCGGAAATATGGCCTTGCCACAGCGGCCCGGGTTAACGGACCATACCAAAAATATCCCGGAAACCCGGTCATCGACTACTCCTCGTCAGGCAACAACCGGCAACTCGAGGATGCATATGTTTTTAGAGAAAATGGCCGTTATTACATGTTGGCCCGGGACATGGGGAAATACGGCCATGAAGTGGGAATCATCCTGGAATCGGACGACGGCATCCGCTGGTCGGATTCCAAGATCGCATATCTCGGCGTCAGCCACTATGTAAAGGAGTCCCCGGCCCCGCCGCATCTTAAAAAGTACGGCCGTTTCGAAAGGCCACAACTGCTGACGCAAAACGGACGGGCCACCCACCTTTTCGTGGCTTCCCAGGGTGGAAAATTCATGACCTCCTCGGCATTTGTCTTTAAAATAGGAAAACCCCGGTAAACCGGGGATGATGAGGGCACTTCACGGGGAACTGTGTCACAGGCCTTTGTGGAGCCAGCCCTCTCCTTCACCGTTGTTTGAATTCCGGCTAACGTATTCCCCGTTGGCGCTGCCGCGGGATAAGCGAGCAAAACACAAAAAAAGTCCTTGACGGAATCGGATTGACTACATCCGTTCTTTGTGCCAGGTAAGCATCAATGCCCGGGCACTGCTAATGGCTGATCCGGTGCTGAAACCCGTCGAACTCATCCCGTTTTCGCGGGATTCGTTTTCCCGCTGCTTGGTGGCGGAGAGTTCCAAATTCCGGCGTTACAAACTTAAAAATAAGTACCATGAAACATCTGATTCATCTGACCACTCTCTTCCTGGGCCTGTTGCTCCTGGGGAGCGCTCCCGTAGCCACCAAACCTACCCTCTTCATCATCGGTGACTCCACGGTCAAAAACGGCCGCGGTGACGGGGCAGGCGGATTGCGCGGATGGGGCGAGAAGATCTCCCTTTTCCTGGACACTTCACGGATCGAAGTTCTCAACCATGCCCTGGGGGGTACCAGCAGCCGCACTTTCATCACCCGCGGATTGTGGGATGGAGTTCTGGAAAAGCTCCGGTCCGGGGATTATCTCCTGATGCAGTTCGGGCACAATGACGGAGGAGCTATCAACGACACCCTGAGGGCACGGGGGACCATCCGGGGAACCGGTGAGGAGAGTGTGGAAATCGACAACCTGATCACCAAACAGCATGAGGTGGTCCATTCTTACGGCTGGTACCTGCGGAAAATGGTCCGGGAAGCCCGAGGGAAAGGGGCCACCCCTGTCATCATCACCCCGATTCCCCGCAACGACTGGGAGAACGGAAAAATCAGGCGCACCCCCGATAGCTACCCCCAATGGGCCATGGAAGTCGCCAGGCAGGAAAAAGTGCAGTGCATCGACCTCAACAAACTGTTGTCGGATAAACTGGACACTTACGGAGAGGAAAAAGTCACCGGAAGATTCTTTTTCAAGCAGGACCATACCCATCCCACCGAAGAAGGTGCACTGTTGACCGCATCTTTGGTAGCCCGGGGAATAAAGAATCTCAGGAATAGCAAGCTGTCAAAATTCACGCTTCGCAAGTCAAAATGGATTTACCGGCAGTCTTGATCCGGAGTGGTATCCGGGGCAGGACTGGGAATTCATGTCAGGGTGGCAATCCTTTCCAAAGTGGCCAGGGACCCCGAAACCGCCACCATAATCTCCTCGCCCTTTTTGAGGTCAGCAAGTACTTGCTGCACAGCATTTGTCCTGTCGATGAGTTCGGGCTCCAGAGCAATAAGCTGGTCCCGGATGGAAAATAACTCAGCAGCACTTAAATGCAGGCAGGCAGTTTGAACCGGGCTTAGCAAAATGCCACTTTCATGCCTTTTTTCCAGAGACAGTTTTTGCAATGCCCACTGGTATTCGGGTGTCGACATGGAATTTCTGATTTTTCCCAGTTGCCTGATTGTCTGATTTTTTAACTCAGAATTTCATGCAATAGCCTGATGGAAAATAAAGAAGTTAAAAAGTAGTCGGAGTGATACAGATAATATTCTTAAGTTAGGGAAAATCGTCATCTTTATATCAGGATTCGTCACAGGGGCTTCCCCTATTTCGGGGAAGTAATGATCAAGTATAACTTAATAATTTTCAGATGAATAGTAGATTTTTAATCCTCATACTGGTCATATTGCATATGGCACCAGGGAATGCCGGGGCTCAGGATCCCCGGGAGAGGACCTATATGTACCCTGTTCCCACGCCTCATCACGAAGCCAAACCGCCGGTTGAGGGGTGGGCCCGACAGCGGGTTATTGAAAAACTGGACCGGGGAGTGACCGTTACCCGCCTGGAAGATGGCAGGATCTACCTCAGCTGGCGGTTGCTGGCCGAGGATCCTGCTGATATCTCCTTTCATCTTTACCGTGAGGAAGCGGGGAAAAAAGCGGTTCGCATCAGCCGAAGGCCGGTAGCCACAACCACCGATTTCATCGACAACGGCGCCCCGAAGGAGAGAGACATCTCCTACACCCTCCGTCCTGTGGTCGGCGGGAAGGAAGGAGAACCTTCGGAAAGGGTGACCATCCTGGCCTCTTCTCAACCGCAGAGCTACCGTTCCATCCGTTTCCGGGGGGAATACCGTCCTCAGCGTATTGCGGTTGCCGACCTCAACGGCGACGGGAAGCTTGATTTTGTAATCCGTCAGCCTGACCGGGGCATCGATCCCGGCGGGCAACCTGACAGAACGGGACTCACCTATAAGATAGAGGCGTATCTCCATGACGGCACCTTTTTATGGCAGAAGGATCTAGGTCCTGGTATCGAACCGGGAGTTTGGTATGCTCCCTTTGTGGTCTACGACCTGGATGGGGATGGCAAGGCAGAGGTCGCCGTGAAGACAGGCCCCGCCGATGCCCGGGAAGCCGACGGCAGGGTGCGCAGCGGACCGGAATGGTGCTCCGTGTTAAACGGCATGACGGGCGAAGAGATCACCCGTATCGACTGGCCGGCCCGTTCTCCCCGCTTTGGCGACTACAACCGCAATAACCGCAACCAGATGGGCATCGCCTGCCTCGACGGGAAGACCCCCTTCCTGCTGGTAGCCCGCGGCACCTACAAGCTGATGGTCGTTGACGCCTGGCAACTGAAAGAAGGGAACCTGAAACCGGCCTGGCACTGGGACGGCGATGAAGAGAATCCCGTCATCCGCCACCAGGGTGCCCACAATATGCACGCGGCCGATGTCGACGGCGACGGCCGCGATGAAATCATCCTGGGATCGGTGGTCCTCGACGATAACGGTACCGCCCTCTGGTCGACCGGACTGGGGCACCCCGACAAGTGTTTCGTCACCGACATCGATCCGGAAAGGCCCGGACTGGAGATCTTCTATGCTTTGGAGGACTGGCACGATAACGGGAACGGCATCTGCCTGGTCGACGCCCGCACCGGTGAGATCCTCTGGGGCGTGGGCCGCAAAACCTTCCATGTTGGAGATGGCATGGTGGCCGATATCCTTCCTGAAGTTCCCGGACTAGAGTGTTTCGCTTCCGAAGATCCCAAGGGAGGATCCCGCGAAAAATACCTCCTCTCGGCCAAAGGAGAACTGCTTGCCACCGGTGATAAGGTCCCCGAATGCCGTAACTGGATCTGGTGGGATGCCGACAAGGTGCGGGAAACCATCGTCACCCCCGGATGGCAGAACAGCATGTGGGACCGCTTTGAAACCCGGGAAATCTCCATCGCCAAATATCAGGGAGATACCCTGACCACCGACATCGAAGGCTCCGTGATCCTCATGGCCGACATTGAGGGGGACTGGCGCGAGGAACTTATCACCATCCTCCCCGGGGAAATGAGGATATATCGCACCACCATCCCGGCTACCGACCGGCGGGTAACCCTCCTGCAGGATCCCTTCTACCGCAACCAGGTAATCCACCGCTCCATGGGCTATGAACAATCCCCCATCCCCTCTTTTTACCTGGGGGAGGAGTAGCCTTGTCGATAAATAAAAAATTTTGTTTCTATAATTCACTATATTTACAGCATAATAGAAACAAAACATGTAAATGGAGTTTTGGGAATTCAGAGCGAAAATGTTCGATTTGGCTTGCTTAAACATCAATCAGGTTTATGCATGGCAGCCCGGTTTTAACCGCAATAACCTTACCCGTTGGATTAAAAAAGGATATATCATCAGGTTACGGCAAGGCTATTATGCCTTTTCAGAATATAAGAACAAACCTGATTACTCCCGGTATTTTGCCAATCAAATTTACCGCCCATCCTATATAAGTCTGCATACTGCCTTGTCATTTTATGGGATGATCCCAGAGGCAGTTGTGCAAATTACCAGTGTAACCTCTCTGAAAACGGCATCATTTATCAACGACATTGCTGAATACACTTATCAGAATGTAAAAGAAAAAATAATGTTTGGATATGTGTTAAAACCTATGGCAGACAACCGCACCATTAAATTGGCCTCTCCCGAAAAGGCATTGCTTGACTTACTCTACCTTTATCCGCAATATGAAAGTGAACAGGAGCTGGATGAATTGCGCCTGGATGAAGATTTCCTGCACACTCATTTCAACACAGATCTCCTGATGGACTATTGTAGTTTGACCCAAAACCAGGCACTTGACCATCGGGTGAAGTTATTCCTGAAAATTTATGATTTATGATCCGGATAGACCAGATAAAGCAATTTTTTCCTGCGTATGTCCATGAAAATTCAATTTTCGATAAATACATTCTGAAAGAGTATATACAGTTGATGATATTGGATTATCTCTCTTCAACACCCTACATAAGAAAAGTGGTATTAATCGGAGGAACAAATCTACGCCTTGTCAAAGGCATAGACCGGTTTTCAGAGGATTTGGACTTCGACTGTAAAAATCTTTCGAAAAATGAATTTTTCGAAATGACAAACGGAGTAATTCAGTTTCTGGAACGTTCAGGAATGAAGGTTGAAACGATAGAAAGAGAAAATCCGAAACTGACCGCTTTCAGACGCAACATCTATTTTCCTGAACTTATGTTCAATTTAGGATTGAGCGGTTTTAAGGAAGAACGTTTTCTGATAAAGATAGAGGGTCAGGACCAGAGAATTAACTATACCCCAATAATAACGAATATCAATGGATGCGGATTCTTTTTCCCTTTTCCCGTTCCTTCTGACGGCATATTGTGCAGTTTGAAGATTGCGGCCATGCTCGCCCGTTCAAAAGGGCGTGATTTTTATGACCTGATGTTATTGTTTTCCCTCTCCAAACCGGATTATAGTTATCTTTCACAGCGTTGTGGAGTGAAAAACTTACAGGAGCTCAAACAAACAGTAGCCCAATTGCTGAAAACGGTTGATTTAAATAAGAAGCAAAAAGATTTTGCACATCTGCTTTTTAATAAAACAAAAAGCAGTAAGATTTTACTCTTTGGAGAGTTTGTACATTCACTGGCAGATTGACAAAACGACCTACTATGAAGAATTTAATAACTCTAATTCTTGCCCTGGTGTCAGCGTATTTTCTTCAGGCCCAGAAGCAAACCGATTCGAATACTCCGCTCCACATGTTGCAACCGGCTTATCAAATCCCTTACGGAAGACCCGATGTGGCCGGCATCACCCAAGTGCTGGAAACCGTTCATACGTATCTCGACCGGAATACCTTTCCGGAACTGATCGACAAGAACACCCGACATCCTGTGACCGACTATTCAAAAACCGACGGCAACACGATTTTTAAACCCGGTGACTTCAGGCTGGTAAGTTATGAATGGGGCGTCACCTATGCCGGGATGCTGCTGGCCGGTGAGATCACCGGCGATCCCCGCTACGCCCGTTACACAACGAAACGGTTGAAGTTCCTGGCTGATATCAGGCCGGGATTTGTCGCTTTCGAAGAGCAGGAACCGGGAGTGAGACATACCTTCTATTCCGTTCTTCACCCCCATGCCCTCGACGACTGTGGCTCCCTGTGTGCCGCCATGATCAAGGCACAGAAGCAGGAAGCCATACCCGGACTGGAACCTGTCATTGCAAATTTCATTGATTATATCAGCAACAAGGAGTTCAGGCTTAAAGACGGCACCTTGGCCCGCAACCGGCCCCTCCCCAACACGATCTGGCTCGACGACCTCTTCATGAGCGTTCCCGCCCTGGCACAGATGGGTGCTTACACCGATGACCGGAAATATTTCGATGATGCGGTGAAACAGGTGCTGCAATTCTCCCGGCGGATGTTCAATTACGAGAAAGGATTGTTCATGCACGGGTGGGTACAGGAAATGGAGGAGCATCCCCAGTTCCACTGGGCCCGCGCCAACGGATGGGCTTTGATGACCATGGTGGAACTGCTGGAAGTACTCCCTGCTGACCACCCCGGCTACGGTGACGTGCTGGAACTGCTGCGCCGCCATATCCGCGGACTGGCCAACACCCAGTCTTCAGAAGGATTCTGGCATCAGCTCCTCGACCGGCCCGACTCTTACCTGGAAACCTCGGCTACCGCCATCTACACCTATTCCATTGCCCGGGCCATCAACCGGGGCTATGTTGACGGCCAAGTTTATGGACCTATGGTGTGCCTGGCCTGGAATGCCGTGGCCACCAAAGTCAATGAACACGGACAGGTCGAAGGGACCTGCGTGGGCACCGGCATGGGCTTTGACCCTGCCTTTTACTATTACCGCCCGGTCAACGTCTACGCCGCCCACGGCTACGGTCCCGTGCTGCTCGCCGGCGCCGAAATGATCAGGCTGTTGAAAAACCACAACCTCAAAATCAACGACAGCGCCCTGATGCTTTATGACAACGGGTCAGCCCACCTGAAAACCTGGAAATTTCACGCCGGAGAAGGGAACAAAATTCCCGGGACCATCCATGTAACCCCTGAAACCACATGGTCGGAAGAGAAAGGGTATGGCCTGCTTGCGCAAAAAATCCCTATTGCCGTTACCCGGAAGGTAAAAAACCATCCGACTTTCACCTTCCTGACCAATGACCAACCCTTTGCCTTTTCCCTGGCTGTGCCTGAAGGAAGGTATGCCGTCACGGTAACCCTGGGCGACCCTGCCGGAGTCTCTGAAACCACCGTGAAAGCCGAATCACGCCGGCTGATGCTGGAAAATGTCTACACCGCCAAAGGAGAAATTGTGACCCGGACTTTTATCACCGACGTGCGGACACCCCGCATCAACCCCACAGAACAGATCAGACTGAAACCCCGGGAACTGAACTACCTCAACTGGGACGACAAGCTGACCCTCGAATTCAGCGGTTCCCGGCCGGCACTCTCCTCCCTGGAGATCACGGAAGTCAGGGACCTTCCGGTGATCTACCTGGCCGGAAATTCCACGGTCACCGACCAGGAGGAGGAGCCCTGGGCCTCGTGGGGACAGATGTTCCCGCGGTTTCTGAAGCCGGAAGTGGTGGTGGCCAATTATGCCGAATCGGGGGAGTCGCTCCTGAGCTTTAAGAGGGAGCTGAGGTTGCAGAAAATCCTGAGCCTTATTCAACCAGGTGACTGGCTCTTCATTGAGTTTGCCCATAACGACCAGAAACCCGGGGGCAACCACCTCGATCCCTTCACCACTTACCGTGAAGAGCTGAAATTCTATATCGGGGAGGCCCGGAAGAAAGGAGCCAGGCCTGTTTTGGTCACCTCGATGCACCGGCGCAGGTTTGATGAATCGGGAAAAATTGTCAACTCGCTGGAAGAATTCCCCGAAGCGATGCGCCAAACCGCCATGGAGGAGAAGGTACCCTGTATCGACATTCATGCCATGAGCAAAACCCTCTTTGAAGCCCTCGGTCCGGAAAATTCAAAAAAGGCATTCGTCCACTATCCCCCCAACAGCTTTGCCGGTCAGACACAGCCCCTTGCCGACGACACCCATTTCAGCAACTACGGGGCTTACCTGCTGGCGCAATGCGTGGTCAAAGGAATCGGGGAGTCGGTGCCGGAATTGGCAGCATCACTCCTCTCTGACCTGCCTCCGTTTGATCCGGCAAAACCTATTCCCTTCGAAAAGTTCAGGCTGCCGCGGAGCATAAAATACAACACCCTCCACCCTGCCGGAAACTGACCATCACAATGACTTCCGGAAGGGATACTACTTCTCATTCCATAAAAAGCATATCTTTTAAGGAACGAAATCCATAATATGTATATCTTTATAGGTTGTAAAAACCTTCATTTCAGTGCACATTGAATAATTTCAATACTAAATATTTTCTATTTCTTTGTCTCTTAGCAATTGGATTTTCATGCCAGAATAGGTCAGAAAGAGCAGAAAAAACCCTCGGCAAAGCAGAAATGGTGGTCGACACTTTGCCCGACAGCGCATTGGTAATGCTTAACACGATTCAAAATCCTCAGCGCTTAAATAAGCCGCTATATTATGACTATTTACTGTTACGGGTACGGGCAAAAGACAAGTCGTTCAAAGACATCGCACAGGACACATTAATTTTTAAGGTAAAAGATTACTATGTCCATAAAAAGAATGTGGAAAAAATTTTCATGTCAACCTTCTATTGTGGCAGGGTCTTGAGGGAACAGGGAAAATTCGGGGAAGCTTTGGAAACATTTTTAAGTGCAGAACCTTACCTGGATAAAAGCAAGAATATCAATCTGAAAGGATTACTCCAAGGTTCTATCGGTGAGATATATTATCAGCAGCTTCTGAAAGAAAAAGCCTTTATTCATTTTAAGCGTGCATTAAGTTTTTTTCATCAAGCCAATAACTTCAGAAATGAAATAATTGAATGTAATTACATCGGAAACTGTTATTTGTTAGAGGAGAAAAGCGACAGCGCCATTGTTTATTATTTCAGGGCATTGGCGTTGGCAGACAGGCTCCAGTTTACCGGAGAACAAGCGGGCATTAGAGAAAGTATTGGCGTTGCTTACCGGGAGAATAGAGATTTTAAAAATTCGGAGGAGTATTTCAAAGAAGCCTGGAAATTTTCTGTCGACTCGTTAAGAAAAGCCAGATTGTCTTCAAATCTGGCAATTCTGTTTGAATATCAAGGAAAGAACGATTCAGCCATCTCATTCCTTCAAAAAGCGTTAAGTTACTTGCCATCAGACAAAGAGAATTTCCTATCTGCTAACATTTATAAAACCTGGTCTGCTGTTGAAGAAAACAAAATGAATTTTGAAGGAGCGTTGGAAAAGTACAAAATCTACAACAAGTATCTTGCCTCCATTTTAAACGATAATAAAAACAGTGCTGTTCTGGAAATCGAGGGAAAGTACAATTATCAACGCGTAGAAAACTACAATAAGCAACTTCTTATCGAAAGGCAAAAAATCTTGTTATATTTTCTGGTGGTGTTAATTGTTTTCATGCTGTCATTTCTTGTGGTATTAAGACGATCCTATGTCAATGTGAAAAAGCTAAAGGAGGCTGAAACAAAGATTTATCACATGAAAGAGCTGGCCAGAAATTTTAATGAAAATGAGGATTCTTTCAGAAGCATTTTGCTGCGCCATTTCAATATCCTCAAAAAAACGGCGTTACTGGAAGGCAATTTGAATGAGGCAGAAAAAGGAAAGGGGAAAAAGTTGCTCCGGAAATTTAACGAAGTTGTATATGGCAGCAAGGAGCTGGAATGGGGAGTTTTGTACCAGGCCCTTGATAAACTGCACAATGGTTTTTTTGAACGACTGAAGAGGGAATTTCCCCATCTTGACGAAAGCGAGTTCCGAATTTGTTGTCTGGCGTACGATGAGTTTGACAATACAGAGATGGCCATTGTTTTAAACTACAGTATCAACACTATTCAGGCCAAAAAAAGCGCCATACGAAAAAAACTTGGGATAAGATCCTACGGTGATATCCGGGATTTTCTGCTCCGGGGAGCGAAGAACATCTCCCCTCTTTCTACCACAACAGAATAGGCTAAATTAAAGCTGATTAACGAAAGGAGCTTTGTTTAATAAGTAAATAAGTATATCATTTGTCGGTTAAATCCGGCAAAAATCCCGGTTGCGTTATGAATGTTCGAATGCACAATTACCGGTTCAGAAAACGGATTTATACGCTGACTTACTTGCAGTATGTAGGTACGGTAATATTCGATATAATCTTTACTGGCTTGTATTGCCTCTAACCAGAATTCTTCATCGCGGCTATGGTTTTGCTCCATTGAATATTTAAGATTTGCGTTGGCGTAGAGTAATTTTGCATGGGTAACATTTTCCGCCTCACCCATGGTAGTTATCACATCATAGGAAACATTATTCAGCCAAAAGTCATTTCCAAAACATACCGATCTGCCAAAAGCTTCGTACTCGCGTGTGGGGATCGTTTTTTGTTTCTGTTCACGGTGCAAAATAGCATTAAGCGTTTTGCGTAAATAGATATCCTCAACAAAGTTGAAGAGGATACGCTCAAAGCTCCACTGACTTACGAGCCATTGGTCAACCAGCTTCGCCAATTCGCGGTATGCCTTTCCCGGCAACCCTGCTGTTCTTAGCTTTTCCAAAGACTCCCTGGCAAGCATGTACCGTTTATATCCTTCTCGTGGATTAAAGAAGCAAGAACGAAACAGGTATCGTGCTTCTTGTACCGTTTCTCCAAAGTTTACCTGTAACGGGAAAACATCGTAATCCATAAGATCATTGGGATTAAGGTATTTAACCCACTTGACTTCAAAATCGGGTACTGTGACTTCAACAAAACCCGGCACCTTACTTTCAGCAGTTATTTCTTCGTGTCCCGGAATATTCACTTTGAGTGTATAGGTCTTGCCCATCCCGGGATAGTCATCGCTTTTATACACTCCTTTTTCCCCCGAATAATTAAGTGTTATGATTTCTCCAGTTCCAGAGGTAATTTCCACGATTGCATCTTCAATAAAAATGTCTTCGTTTTCTTGTATATTTTTGGTTTCCGAGAGTGTAAGTTCCCATTTATCCTGAGGATTAAATAAACAGCTAACAACGACTTCCCTGTTGATGCCGGGCACATCAATTTCCATGTCTTTAACGCAAGAGGGTAATGCTAAAACCACTGAAAATGATACGAGTAAATATTTAAAAACAGACTTCATCATCATTCAACCGGCTTTAAAATCTGATATGGTAGCTAATGGATGGAATTATTGGAAAAATACACACTTGCTTGTACTTCGTTTCGCCTGCCGGCGATGTTTGCGGAAAGTACATGTATGCATTCTGACGGGCATAGGCGTTATAAACCCCCAATTTCCATTCGCGGCAGCGCCTGCCAATTTGTTTTTTAAATGTAGCGCTAAGGTCCAAATGATGAAATGCAGGTAGCCGATAGCCGTTGTATTCATTGAAGTATTGAATACGGTGGGTGTCTTTTATGTCAATGTTGGTTAAAAAATCGGTTATTGTATAGTCGACTGGTCCCGCTGCCTGAAAATCCTGCACGGGAATTGTAGCTGCCATTCCGGTTTGGCAGGTCCACACTGCAGAACACTCCAAATTGTCGGTTAAATTATACACGAATCCCAAATTCAAATCGTGCCGGCGGTCGAATTTATACGGGAATGGTTTGCCGCTGTTGAGGTGTTCAAATTCGCGCTCGTTCCATGAAAGCGTATAGTTTACCCATGCATTTAAGCGCGAGGTTTTGTAATTCCACGCGTTCTCGAATCCCCGGGCTTTGCCTCTGCCGGTTTCAACCAAATCTTCCCAATTGTCGTAAATATCCATAAAGCTGTTTCCGGCTTTGTAGTTAATTACGCCGTTCATGGTTTTGTAGTAGGCGTCGATTTTATAAGAGAACTTGTCGTTCGCTTTAAAATTGGCGCCACAGGTGATTTGTTGCGAAGTTTCGGGTTTGATATTTTCGGTTGCCGGCACCCAAATATCCGACGGTAAGCCTACACTGCTGTTGGTTAATAAATGCAGCGGCTGTACCATTTGGTCGTATGAAAAAAAGAGGCTTAGATGGTGGTTTACCTCCAATTTTGCATTGCCCCGTGGCGTAATATAACTGAACCATTTGCCTCCCAAATCATACAGATCGAGCCGAAGTCCGCCCTGCACAGTAAATTTATCACCCATGTTCAGCTCATCGTCCATAAACAATGACAGGGCCTTATTGTTTACCTCGCCGTTGCCTCTTTGAGTATTTTGGCCGTCATGCCGCTCAATTTCCTGCTGGCCGGGCAAGTAACTGTTTAATTCTCCGCTTGTACCAAACTGGATTTTATTTTGAGGTAAATACCAATCGAAGAGAAATTGCAGTTTGTTGTTGTTTACCCGCGTTTCGTAAACAACATCAGACCAGATATCTTCTTTTCCCTCCTTGTTTTTAACCGACTGGAAGTACTTGTTGTGCACTTGATAGCGAAATGATCCGCTGGAAAGGCTTGTATTCAAATAGAGCCTGTTTCCTAACTGGCTTGTCCAGCGCAGGGCTCCAATTTTGTTACCCCATTTGAGTTGTAATTGGGTGCTTTGTTTGGTTTCGCCCTCTTCGAACGAATAGTTGTCTTTAAAGTCAGCCGATAAACGATCGCCGCCACCGTAAAAGCTTACATACAAACGGTTTTCAGGATTAAGTTCAAAATTGAATTTTGCATTGAGGTCGTATAAATTCAATCCGGGCACTACTACTTCATTGTCCGACATTTGAGAGATCTTAGCGATACCGGTTACAAACAAATCGAGCAGTGTCCGGCGTGCAGAAATCAAATACGACGATTTGCCTTTTTTCATAGGGCCCTGGCGCGTAAACACTGAAGTGACCGGCCCGATGGTAAGATCAGTTTCAGGATGGTTTTTATTTCCTTCTTTCATTCGCACATCAATAACCGATGACAAGCGGCCTCCGTAACGAGCCGGGAAACCGCCTTTGTAAAAATCCACACTTTGCAGCGCTTCGGGCGTAAATACCGAAACGAAACCAAACAAATGGGTCGCATTGTAAACAGGCACACCATCAAGCAGGATCAGGTTTTGATCGGAACTGCCACCACGAACAAATACTCCGGCACTTCCTTCGTAACCTTGTTGAACTCCGGGTAAAACAGTCAGGCTTTTCAGTACATCTTGTTCTCCGGCAAAGGCAGGCAGTGCCCTAACCGTTTGCATATCAATTTGTTCGTGTCCCGAAAAGGTGGTTTTTTGTTTTAACGACTGTGCTGTTACAATTACTTCCTGTAAATCATTCTCTGTTATTAATTGAAAGTTGATTGAAGTGTCGGCTGGGGCATAAAAAGAGAGTACCTGTTCATTATACCCGACAAACGAGACACGCAACTGAACCTTGCCTGCCGGAACAGTTAAAGAATAAAAACCGTAGGCGTTACTTATGGCCCCCAACTTGTTTTTTTGCTCATATACAGTGGCATGATAAAGGTTTTCAGAGGATACGGAATCGCGAATATACCCGGAGACAGTTATGTTCTTTTGCGCTGAAACCTTAACCAGGATGCTTGTAAACAAGAGTAAAATCAATAATTTTTGTTGGGTCATTATACGATGATGGAAATTCCTGCTAAGCCCGCAAAAATTTTTGGAAATTATAGCTTCTTCAAAATTTAAATTGGCCAATTGGATAAGAAAGCTGGAGTTGAAACATGTTGTTCCTGTTAATTGAACCTTTGTAGTGTCCATCAGGTTCTGCCTGTTTATCGCTGAATCCCTGCTCTTTAAATCCTTTGATGTAGTTAACCGACCATTTCAATTTATTTTTTTGGCTTCCAAATCCAACTGTCCAGTTAAATTCAGGCTTTTCGTTTACCGCTTCGTAATTCATTATCCAGGTAGTTTCAATACCCCCTTTGACAAAAAAGCTTTTGCTCAATAACATCTTGAAATGAACGGGAACAACGACATAGTGCATCGGAAGTTTATCCCAACCTTCTGCACTAATAGGATATCCGGAATCAGGGTCAATGGAACCCGAATCTACCAAATAATGCTGCTGCATTTGTTTGAAGCGGTAAGCAATGCCAATCTCAGAAGAAACTCTCCAGAAAAGATCGCGTGAGGCATAAACCCCTATGCCGGCTCCAAACCCGTTTTTGATTTCCCATCCCCGATATATTGTTTCTTTGTGCGGCATAAACCAAAAACCTTCGGTACTTATTCCGAATTCTGTTTTTTCCTGCGAAAAAGAGAAATAACTGCCGAGTAGCAAGCATAAAATAATTGTAACCTGTTTCATGTTTTTTATTATAATTAAAATGGAAGCTCAATATGATGTTGAGCTTCCATTGAAGTAATTAATTGATGGTTAGATTAATTGCCAAATCATGTGATAAGAGTTTTCCATTGCAAGAAAAATTGTTTATGATTGGAGCAGTACCAGGATAGGAAGAAGGTATTGGAGATAAAGGCCACTCAAAAATCCAAATTTTAACATCCAGATAAACATTAGAAAGTTCTGAATAGTTTAATTGGGTATAATCCGGTGCAGGTGTCATGTTTGTGATATTTGTAGAATAACCTCCTTCATATGGATCATAGTTTCCACCCAAATTATAACTTAAATGTTGATGACTAAACAAGCCTTTAGAATCACGCCACCCAAATGTTCCTTTTTTTTCTTTATGAAAATACAAATAATATTTAAGACCGTTTTGAATAGTTATTAGGTTTCCCCAAGCATCAGTAACCAGCATGGTTTGCGCACCATAACAGAAAGAGAGTGTCCATCTTACGCCTCTTCCCTGAGAATAAACTGTGTTACTTACTACTGTGCCATAATTAGTAGGCAAGGTTGATTTTAACTTCGGGAAAGTACGCACCTTAACAAGAGAAGTATCGCAGCTTTTAGGATTGCTTAAAAACTGGTTTAATGTTTTCTTACTTCCATCAATTACACAAATTTGAGCATCCTTTTGAAAACAGTATAAAACATTCCCAATCTTTATTAATCCATCTTTATTTAAAATACAATCCCATGAATAATCCAAAAAAGGATAACACAACGAGGAATCCTTCATATTATAATAACCCTCTTCGACTAATTGTTCAGCATATCTTTTGGCATTATCATAATCGTCATAACCAGCCAGTTTATCAGAAGCCTGAGCCCTGAACATTTTTGCAGATTTTAATCCGATTTGGTTTTCCCATATAAATTGTTCTTCAAGAGATTTATTTTGCAATAATTTTCTTAAATGATCAGCAGTTTCAAAGTCCTTAAGAACCAAATAACCATTTTCAGAATATACATCCGGTTTAGTCGCATTAAACAACCGTGCATCGGTTCCGCTAATTTCATCACTTTTTTCACAGGCAGTAAAAATGCCTAAAGAAGCAATTAACATACAAGTCAAAATTCGTTTACACAAAAGTAGTTTTTTCATTTCTATAAAGTTTTAATGTTTATAAATTTATTCGTACAAATTTAGGGGCCGATCATTTTCCACGCAAGGAGCTTTCGGAGGCATATAGCTTTTTCTGATCCCTCCGAAATCACAACATCTTAATTTGCACGTACTTGCATTCATGCTGAAGCACTCTTCATATAGCTTTTCCCGGATTTGCGATTTGATACAATCAAGTATTGTTCCTATTATTGATGTGCATTGTCATCACATCATCAATATAACCTTATGAAAAAAAACGCCTGAAAGTTGCTCCCACACCAGAAAAGGAGAATAAAAAAGCTATATTTCCCGGAAGGAATGCACCAATTATGGAATTGGCTTTTAGGTATTTACAAAATTTTTGTCGAAAAAAAAGCTATATGTGCCCTGG
>DBPT01000023.1 GCA_002304925.1 Prolixibacteraceae bacterium UBA1413 | reverse complement strand
ACTTTTAATTGGGGTCAATATATAAATATCTCTATTTTATTTTCCATGTTTATTCTCCTTCCTTATTCGTTCCAGCAGCACACTTGCCGGTTCGTAATCGGCTTCCTGCTTGCATTTGGTGATTTCTTCCTGGCTTAGCAGCTTTCCTTCAAATGCTTTTTTCAAAATGCTTTGCCGCAATGCTTCGGCTTTTTCCAGCGATTCGCTGATGCTTTGTTCCACCTTATCGCAAACGGAAAGGCGGGATTCGATTTCTTTAATAATTTGCTTCTGTTGGTTGATTGAAGGCAAAGGCATTATTGTTTTTTGAATAGATTTCATGCCAACATTTCCTTGACCTACATTCCCTGTTTCAGAACCGAAAAATTGTTCTTTAAAAGGTTCTGTCCAAGAATAATACAAGAAATATTTAGATATGCATTTTTCAGAAAATCGCAAATAGGCAACTCTTTGATTTAATAATAAATTAGGTTTATTTACAATAGCAGTATAACCATAATCTCTTTTCTTCCTAGTACCTGTCAAAGTAATAACAATATCATTTATTTTTAGTAAGTATTTTTCTAAAACAATCTTTCCTGGATTATTGACAAATGCAGGAGATTCATTCAATCTCAATATTCCTGGTCTAATGTTTCCTATTTTAATTACTTGATATTCACCTGTTTCTTTAAAATCACTGCTTTTGAATGCATATCCACCTCGTGAAAAACTAATGGCATCAATTGTAACTGAAGGATATCCACCCTCAAACGCCTTTTTTAGCACTGCCTGTCGATATACTTTTAATTGTTCCTGTGCGGTTTTAAGGTCGGCAATGCCTTTATCGAGCAGTTCAAAATAATTTTCGATTTTTTGAACGATGGCACGTTGTTCCGGTATTGAACGAATGATTAATTCAGAAGTCCAGAGTAAGCTTGGCTCAACGTGAGGAATTCCTACACCCCTCGGATTTGTATTTATTTTTTTGTATAACGACAGCAAAAAATAAAACAAGTAATCCTTTTCAATTCCTTTCTTTGCTTCAATTTTCATTAATGTTGAGCCTACAGCACCTTTTTTTGCTTTACCAATAAAGCCAGCTCTTGCTCCGTCCCAAACCATCAATAAATCACCATTTTCACATAGATTACATTTATCTCCATCAGTATACTCATCAAAAACACCATATTCAAATGCTTTTATATTAATATAGGGAAACGGTGTCTTTTCAGAATATTCCTTAGTAAGTACTTTAGGCTTTTTCCCCTTGGAGTAATCACAAATCTTACCTAATTCAACCTTAACAATGTTTTTTCTCATAATACAGATTCGGGTTTAGGCATTTCGTTGTATTCTTTCCCATCGAGCAAACGACCGTTTTTCTTTTTGTTGGTGCCTCCCCACTGCTTAAAATAAAAGGCTGTGTTATGATTTTGGCATTGTAGTTTAATTTGTTCGACCCATTCGGGTTTTATAGGTCGCGGGGTGCGACCGCTTTCACCACCGACAATTACCCAATCTATATTTTGTAAATTCATGTTTGGAATAGCCGTTAATAATGGTTCGCAGGAAAGAAATTTTACCCGTGCGCCTGTGTTTCGTAAATGGTCAATTCGATAAACCACATCAGCGTTTTCAACTGTAACGCCCATCCAGAGATTATGTGGCCATTCGAGAAAACCTTCGCTGTCGTAATACCTTAAAATATCGGCTCTTTTTGTTAAAACCTGAAAAACATGATGTGGATTATCCTTTATAATGTTAAAAATGTTTCGGATGTAATCAATCGGCACATCTTTATGAAATAGATCGCTCATGGAATTTACAAAAATCATTTTAGGCTTTTTCCACAAATAGGGTTCCCGCAATGTTTCGGGATGCAAGGTTAATCTGAAACCATTTTTATATTTTTCCTGCCCCATAGCTCTTAACCGCCTTGCCATAATTTCGGCGTAGCAAAATTTACATCCTGATGATATTTTTGTACATCCTGTAATAGGGTTCCATGTACTTTCAGTCCATTCTATTTTTGTTGTAGCCATACTCTATTTTATAATTTCTTTCGCGATTTTTAATGCATTCATATTGTTTGAGGCAAACACAAAATGAAAAATTGGCACTTTACGTGAATTGTATAAAACCAATGGTTTTTCCGTTACATAGCTCCATATTGTTTTCAGCCTTTGTATATAAAGATTTGCAATCTTCGTAATAGGTTCATTCACTTTTTTGATTATTTCATCATCGCCAAATAGCGTTTTATGTGTTTCGGTTTCATAAAATTGCTTTCGAATTTCTTCCTCGGAGATACCAAAAAACGATTCGAGTTTCTTTAAGTGCGGTAATTCACCCTTTTTGTCCAGTAGCCTATTAACAATTACCCCTGTGGGTACAAGAATCCAAATATCTGTCCTGGTATTTTGCAAACTTGCAATTGATCCCCAGTTAAGCTGCATGCCAAAAGGATCAATAAAAACCAAAGCCGCATAATTATTGGACTTTGATTTCATTGCATTAGCAAGCTTCAGAAGTTCTGTGTTGCAGTCACCAAACCTGTATTGAAAATCGTATTTATGTTTGGGTTGATACTTATCGAGTTTACTCTTCAGCTTAGTTAATGACGCCTCATTACTATCAATAAAATAATGGTAATCAAAAGCAAGTTTTTCATTTAAGGTTAAAACCCGTTCGGCAGCACCCTTGTAATCTATATTGTCAGAAGCATTTGGAAATAATTTATTGTAAAGTGTTGTGTTGTCTTTGTTGTTTTCCCCTCTTAAGCCACTACCAACAAATCCATCAAAGTAGATAGTTTTCCAATAAGGACGTTTGTTCATAATCCTTAAATAAGCCGTTACATATTTAGAAAATGCATCCAGTTTTTTTTCTGTCCATGCACCACCCCATGTACTTTGTGGCTCACTAACTATATTAGATTCATCGATTGGCATTTTTACGCAGCTAATACCTCGTTAAGTTCTTTGATAATTTCGTTCATCTCATTTCCAAACAGCTGATACATTTTTCCCCGTCCGCCCAATGCATCAAAAGGGGTGTAATCCAGATCCTCAATTTCGATATGGTAGCTGCTTACCACATGGTCCTTGATCATACGCAGCCAGTCCATCTGTTCCTGCGTAAAGCGATTGTGTTGTCCTGCATTCTGTTTGAAAATCCAGTTCTGGAAATTTTCATTTATGGTTTTATCGTATGGTCTTAATTCGCTGTCGATGCCACAGGCGTGACGGATTAACGAAACCAAAGCCGTAAGATCGTCTTTTGGCTTTTGCTTACCGGACACCTTGCTGTTCACAGAGCTTTGTCGAAGTGAATTTTCAATGGTCATATATGCATTCCAGACATAATCGGGGGCAAGCAAGGGTTTTTCCAGTTTTATCTTTTCCATCACCTCCTTAATCATTTTAAAGGTGATGTTCCGGCGGTTGTATGGTTGATTGTAGAAAATGTTCAATGCCATTATCTCGTTTCTGTTTTTTTCAAGGTATTCGGTAAAATCCCTGATGGTTTCGTATGCCTTTTCGGTGGTAAAGCTGTCCCATTCCGATTTGGTTACTTTGTCGATATTGATATGGTCTATTATCTGCTCATGTTTTTTATGCACATTATCAATGTATTCGTTCAATTGCCCGTTAAACGTGGTGGCAGCCTGCCGGATTAATTCCTGTTGCGCCTCTTTTCTGACTTCTTCATACTGTGCAGGAGTACGGTCGCCGGGCGGAGTAGAAGCGGCTTTTTCCTGTGCAATTTTTTCAATTTCATCAGCGTCAAAGGCGTTTATAAGTTCTTTGCTAATCTGTTTCAGGCTTTTGCCACCCGAATAATCCAAAAGCTTTTCCTTCTCCTTTTCAGTAATTTGATTTTGCAAACGAATCAGGCGGTTTGCCAGCGAAAGGAAAAGGTCTTCCTCTTCCACGCCCATGGTAATTGCACCCAATAAATCCTTGAGAGCTATTGTGGGTTTGCGTTCCAGTGGCCGGCTGTCGGTCTTTTTGGATTTTGTAGCTCCGACCGCATCCACAATCACGAAGTGGGTTTTATGGACGGCAGTTTTACTCACCTGCATCAGGGTATCGCTGTCGATGGTGCGTGTTCCGCGCCCCTTCATCTGTTCAAAATAGTTGATACTTTTCACATCGCGCATAAAAAGCAGCACTTCCAGGGGTTTCACATCGGTTCCCGTGGCAATCATATCAACGGTTACAGCAATTCTTGGATAATACGAATTCCTAAACCGGTTCAGAAGCGATTTCGGATCTTCGTCGATTTTATAAGTTATTTTTTTACAAAATTCATTGCCTTCGTCGAACTCCTCACGTACTATTTTTATGGTATCATCGGCATGGCTGTCGGTCTTGGCAAAGATGAGTGTTTTAGGTACTTCGTAATCGCCTTTTTCATCCACCCTGTTGGGGAAGATCTCTGTTTGCAGAGCCTTGCGGAATTCCCTGATGATATTTCTGATCTGGCTTGGGTTTACCACTTTTTTATCCAGATCGTTTTTGGAGTATTCTATATCTTCATCTTCCTGTTGCCAGCGTATTTTGTGTGTCAGCTTATCGCGACGGTCAACGAACCAACCCGCTTTTATCACATTGCCTTTCTGGGATATATCAGTTTCGATGGTGTACACATCATAAGGCACATTTACGCCATCGGTAACCGACTCTTCATAACTATACTGGCTTACCACGTTTTCGTTGAAGAAGCCAAAAGTGCGTTTGTCGGGCGTGGCGGTTAGGCCAATTATAAAGGCATCGAAATAATCCAGAACCTGTTTCCACAGGTTATAGATGGAACGATGGCATTCGTCCACCACAATAAAGTCGAATTGCTCTATCGGAACCTTTGCCGAATATTCCACGGGAACCGGCTGTTTTTTATTTAACTGGTTTTGCATCCATGTGTTTTCCTCCGGGTTGTCGAGTTCCGCACTTTCGTCCAGTTCCTCGCCTTTCAGGATGGAATACAGACGCTGGATGGTAGAGATACAAACCTGGCTGTCGTTTGAGATATAGCCCGATGACAGACGCTGGACATTGTATAGATCAGTAAATTTCCGGTTATCATCGGTCGGTTTGAATGACATGAATTCCTGTTCGGCCTGTTCACCAAGATTTTTGGTATCAACCAGAAACAGGATTCGTTTTGCATCTGAGAATTTAAGCAGGCGATAAATAAAGGTAGCGGCGGTAAATGTTTTCCCTGCACCCGTAGCCATTTGGATCAGCGCTTTGGGGCGATTGTTTTTGAACGATTTTTCCAGGTTTCTGATGGCTGTAATCTGGGCAGGGCGTAGTCCAGTAGGGTCAAGTGTCGGCAAATCCTGTAAACGTCCCCGTAAGCTCTTTTCCTTTTTCAGCCATTCTGCAATTGTAGACGGTTTATGAAAACTAAAAACATTTCTGCCTCTTGGTTTCGGGTCCCTGAAATCGGTAAAACGGGTTACAGTCCCAGTACTTTCATAGACAAATGAAAGCGGGTCGTTATTCAGATATTTGAGTTTGGCATTTGCATAATCCTTTGATTGTTCTTCGACAACGGTTAAACGGTGTCCCTCTTCCTCACGTTTTGCCTCTATTATACCCACCGGTTTACGGTCAACAAATAAAACATAATCAGCAGGACCAAGATCAGTAAGGTATTCTCTTACCGCAACACCCTGACTTGCCGATAAATCAACCTTGCTTTTCGATTGCACAGTCCATTCGGCATCACTCAACATCCTGTCGATAATGTCTCTTGCAATCTGTTCCGGATTTTGGTTGATATTATCTGTCATTTATATTTATAATCAATGTATTAAAAATATCCGCAAGATACATCAAATGTATTGGAATTGAGCGGTGAGATGGCAAGAAAAGAGCTCTTTTGCAGCTTTTGGTCGTGTGTCGGCTTGTGCGATTTGCAAATGTGCTGTTTTGTGTGTTGGCTGTTTCCATTTTCTTGTCTTTTTGCAGCAAAATTACCACTGTCGTTGGTTTTTCTTCGCTTGTGCCTAACTTACGTATAAATGTTATATTATTTACACGTAAAAATGGATGCCAAACTTACGCTTTATTTTGACAGGGAATAGTCTGAATCATTCATTCAGATTTTGTAATATTCTGGATATATTTGAAATGATCTTAGCCTTTGTTGGCGGGATCGTCCTGAAGCGGCAGGCCGATTACCGCACCTTTGTCCTTGCCATCCTGTTTGCCAGGGCTTTTCTGGTCAGAACGGGCCATGGTTCAGTAGGATCTTGATTTTGTGACTTCGGAGAAGTTTTTTAATTTTGATCAATCTATAAAAGGTAGAATATGAAGAAAAAAATAGCTGTAGTTCTTTCCGGATGCGGAGTTTACGACGGAGCTGAAA
The DNA here is from genome assembly GCA_002304925.1 of Prolixibacteraceae bacterium UBA1413. Lineage (GTDB taxonomy): Bacteria > Bacteroidota > Bacteroidia > Bacteroidales > Prolixibacteraceae > UBA1413. The sequence goes on along the minus strand of DBPT01000023.1, from coordinate 9,996 downwards.
TTCATGAGGCCACCCTCACCCTTTTGGCGATCCACCAGCAGGGGGCCGATTACCAGTGTTTTGCTCCCGACGTCAAACAAGCTCATGTCATCAACCATCTCACAGGCGAGGAGATGCCCGAAAGCCGGAATGTCCTGTTGGAATCGGCCCGTATTGCCCGGGGAAACATTCTTGCCCTTTCATCATTTAACGCTTCGGAGTACGATGCCATTATTTTCCCCGGCGGATTCGGAGTGGCCAAAAACCTCAGTGATTATGCCTTCAGGGGTGCCGAGTGCAGGGTCAATCCGGAGGTTGAGATGGCGGTAAAAGTGATGGTAAAAGCTGGAAAGCCCATCGGGGCGCTTTGCATAGCTCCCGTTGTGATTGCCAGGATCCTGGGAGATGTTGAAGTAACCATTGGTAGCGATCAATCTACTGCAGCCGATATACGCAACATGGGAGGCACGCATATTTCCCGGACACATGGGGAGGTTGCCATTGACCAACGGCGGAAGGTAGTCTCCACACCCTGTTACATGCTGAACGCCAACATTGATCAGATCTATAAGGGTGCTCAAAATACCGTTAAGGCCCTTCTGAGCCTGATGTGATAATCAGGGAATTTTAATGATGCTAAAATCAAATCATGCCTTTCATAGACATTCATACCCACCAGATACCCCCTGAAATGGGAGATTTTTTTATCAAAAATATTTCCCCCGCCGATGAGATGCCCGGTCTTCAGCCCGGAGGGTTCTATTCTGTGGGACTCCATCCCTGGTTCATTACCAACAATCATGATCACAAAAATCAGATTGATGAACTCGGCCAGAAAGTTGCCCTTCCTGAAGTCATCGCCGTCGGCGAGTGCGGCCTTGACAAACTAGCCAATACCGAATCACAGTTACAGCTCGAAGTTTTTATTGCGCAATGCCGTATTGCTGAGGAAGTTAACAAGCCGGTGATCATCCACTGCGTGAAGTCATACAACGAAATATCGCATCTGAAAAGAAAAATCAAACCGACAGTTCCGTGGATATTGCACGGATATACAGGCAATGAAATGATCACCAGCCAGCTTGTCTCTCTGGGATTCTATTTTTCATTGGGAAAAATGTTCGTCAATAACAAATTTCAGGCGCAACGGATGATTGGGATGATTCCCGCCGACCATCTCTTTTTCGAAACCGATGAATGGCTAAAACCGGTAAGCCATGTGTATAAAAAATATGCCGAAATCAAAGGGCTGGCTGAAGAAGCGCTTTCCGAGCAGATCATGTGGAATTTCAGGGAGGTATTTATACGGCAATGAACCGGGAAGAGCGGACCCGGCTGCTTCTGGGCGATGAACGGATTGCCCGGCTGGCAACGAGCCATGTGCTGGTGGTCGGGCTGGGGGGTGTCGGGGCTTATGCCGCAGAGATGCTCTGCCGTGCCGGGGTGGGGGAACTCACCATCGTCGACGGTGACATCATCGAAGAGAGCAACCTGAACCGGCAACTTCCGGCACTTTTGTCTACCATTGGCAAACCCAAAACGGAAGTGATGGCTTCACGGCTCCTCGATATCAACCCGAAGCTGAAGCTCTCCGCACTGCAGGAATACCTGCGCGATGAGCGGACCAGTGAGGTGTTGGGAAGCGTCCCCTTCGACTATGTGGTGGACTGCATTGACACCCTTTCTCCAAAAATCTTCCTGATTTACCATGCGGTCAAGCTCGGATACCGGGTTATCTCCTCCATGGGTTCCGGAGGGAAAATGGATCCTTCGCTGGTGGCGGTGGCCGACATTTCAAAAACCCACGATTGCAAACTGGCGCGGATGGTGCGCAAACGGCTCCGCCGGCTGGGCATTTCTTCAGGTGTTAAGGCAGTCTATTCCCCCGAGGAGGTGCCCGAATCGGCCATCAGGCCGGAAGAGGGCGTTAACAAAAATTCAACCGTGGGGACCATCAGCTATATGCCTCCCCTCTTCGGATGTTTCCTGGCAGGCGAAGTTATCCGCGACCTTACCGGATGATCCATGTTCCTTACAGAAGTGCCACTCATTCCCTTGGCTTCAGAAGCCCCAAAGGATGGGGTTCACTTTTTGAGGCTGCGGAATTTCCCCCCCCCTTGACGGAGCCTGGAGAGGCACTTTTATAAGATGCGGCACTTTCAGTAGGACCACCCGTATATTTTTGGTAATTCGGATAAGAACAAAGCAGATAACCTTCTACCTGGCAATTGGTGCCGATATTCCCTTTTTTGTCAATGACGAGTGTTTTGGAAGGCGCCCGGTTGTTTTCGACCCAGTCAATCAGCATATCCATATTTTGCGAGGAGTTGGGGGCGGCCAGAGTTTTGACCTCGACAGTTTCCCCGTTTCCGTTTTGAGAGTGGCTTCTCCCCGATAACCCATGATTTCCGTTTGGAACCACATACAAACGGGCGAATTTGCCGAGCTTTTTACGTCCCATTTTTTTGATCAGGGACTGGTAATAATCCATCTGGGCTCCTGAAGAGGCGATATTATCAATTGCACCTATCGTCATGATGATTTTCCCCCCATGCTTGTAAAATTCCGAAAGATCGGGATCCGTGCTGTCGAGCCATACGGAGATTTCCTGCCGCCGTTTTTCATATTTTCCGCCTTCCACATAATCCAGGGGATTTGCTGAGAGGTCCTGCATTAGAAATCCTGTCACCCCTAAAATCCCCATGTTGCTGTATATGGGAGCGGTCGCACCGGCTCCTTCCTGTCCCTTGTACCGGGTATTGGTGATCATGCCGAAACCGGCAGGTTCCGGCGTCGGGGTCCACATGCCGAAGGATGTCACCCCGTTGGCCAGAGGATTGGTAAACTTATAGGAACTATAAGAAAGTTCAAGGGTTTTAATTTGTCCGTCGGAAAGTTTTTCCGGATCGGAATTGTCATTGTTACCGGGATCCGCATTTCCGGAAGCCCGCAATCCCGCCCAGGGATCCCGGGGTCCGATACCATCGTGAACATTGAAAATCTGACGTGCAGCCACGTAATTGCTGATGATCCCATCCTGTAATCCGTCGAGGTGATCGGTCTGCCGCAGAAATTCCCTGGTGATAGCCTTCACCTTTGAGGTAGGGATCCAGTTTTCTTCCGGGATCTCCTGAATCCTGATGAGTGCCGGGCCCAGCATAAGGGTAGAGAAATTCACGATGGGCACATTGGAGATAATACCTTCATAATCACGGGGATATCGTTGAGCTACCGTTAAGGCTTCCCGTCCTCCGTGGGAATGGCCCACATAATAGTTGAATTCCGGTTCGGCGCCATACACTCTTTTCAGGATGACCATGACCGCATCGTGTGTTTTTTTCATCTGCATATAACCCAGATTCCGGATGGCTTCCTCATTCAAAGCCCATTCGTTCCCCTGGGTCGGACCAGTAGCAAGGAGTTTAACGGGCGGTGCTCCCGGGAAGCGCATTCCCGCAGATTGATGGCCAGCATCGCTGCCATATAGTGCGAAGCCTTTGCCGAGCATGGGATTTGGCCCTTCATTGACGGTAATGGTCCCGTTCATACCTCCGCCTCCTTGTTGCATCGACCGCTTTGACCACCTCTCCGGAAGCAGCACCCTGAAATTGATGGGCCAACCCTGAGGATCGACCGGCATGATTGATCCTTCCACCACGGCATAGGCCGGACTGCCTTCCACCCAACGGGCAGGATAGAGTACCACTGAACTTACGGGTTCACCGATTTCGGATGCTGGAATCGATGTCCCTGCCTTCTCGATATCGCTGGCACTGATGACAATTTCGGTGTGTGCCCCCTGACTGAAACATCTTAAAGAAATCAGCAGAATCAGGGAAGAAGTGGCAATCATAACATTTTTCATATTGTTCCTTGGAATTGAAGATTTTAAAAAGGGTAACTAAATTTGTGCCGTAAAAGTAGTAAAATACCGCCATACAGCGTGGCTTAAAAAAGATTATTATGGCATCGGACTGGAAAGAGAGACTGGGGGTGGTCTATAGCACCAATCCCGACTTCCGATTTGAGAAGGGAGAGGAGGAGGCTCTGGTCACATTGCCTCCCGGGAAGCAGGACTTGCGGGTCAGGCTGGACAAGAAGCAGCGCAAGGGCAAGGCGGTTACGCTGATCACCGGATTTAAGGGGAGGGAAGAGGATTCTCAGGAGTTGGCCCGTTGGCTCAAAATCCGTCTTGGGGTGGGAGGTTCCGCCAAGGAGGGGGAGATCATCATCCAGGGTGATTTCGTTCAGCGGGTATTGGACTTGTTGGCGCAGGAGGGGTATAAGGCCAGGAAATCCGGAGGATAATCCAGGAGTATTACTTTTTAAGTCTTAATTGTCAGGAATTTATAGTAATGCTTTGAAGAAGGTCCAGGTCATCCAGCCTGAGGCGATCAGTTTAAGCATGACTCCGCTCATGAATCCGATGAAAGATCCGAATCCGGCAAACATGGCGTCACCTGACTTTTTGCCGGAGGTGAGTTCGCCAATGACTGCCCCGGCAAAAGGACCGATGATGATCCCAAAGGGGGGAAAAATAAATAAACCGATTACCAGTCCGATAACGCTTCCCCAGACACCCCGCCGGCTGGCCCCGAACTTTTTGGCGCCCCATACCGGTACGACGTAGTCGATGAGGGTGACCACCACCACGACCACCGCCCAAATGACAAGAATACGGGTGGAGAGTTGGTAGCCTGAGGTGAAATGGAGGGCGAGCAGGGCTACATAGCTCAGCGGCGGTCCGGGCAGCGCCGGCAAAATGCATCCGAGGATTCCCATGATTAATAGCAAAATTCCCAAACCGATCAAAAAGTAATCCATATCTTTTCTTTTAAGTGTTTTGCTTCGGCTGTTTCCGGTTCAATATTATCATCAGGGCAAGGGCAGCACCGGCGAGGACGGCGCTTGCAGCCAGCATTTCGGCAATGGTGAGGGAAGAGAGAAAGGAAGCGGCAATCTCTTCCTGGTACGTAATGGTCAGCAACACCAAAAGGTTGTTGATGGCATGGCCGGCGATGCAAAGCAGGATGCTGCGGGTACGGATCATCAGCCAGCCCAGGAGAAGTCCCAGCATGAAGGTAGCCGGAAACTGCCAGGGATTGAGGTGAAAGAGTGCGAAGAGGAGGCCTGAGTAAAAGATGGCCGTTCCGGCCCGGTAATTCCGCATCAGCCCATGCATGATGACCCCTCGGAATATAAGCTCCTCCACAACGGGGGCGATAACCACCACCTTCATGAAAGCACCCCAGAATCCAAAGTCATTGTCAAAGATCTTGCTGAAGAGTTCCCAGAACCAGGGAGGTGTGGGAATCACCTTCTCAACCCCGGAGTTGATGACCGTCAGCCATTGTTGCACGCCCAAAAAGAAAAGGAAGAGAAGAGGAAGTAGCCAAAGTGAGAATTTCCGCATGGGAAAGACATCCCTGACCGGGTTTCCGGTTTTCCGGAAACCATACCAAAGGACAAAAACTACCGACCCGACACCCAGAACCACCTTCTTAATCGGGTGATAAAGGTATTCTGTGTCCTTATATAAGTCGATCAAGGCCAGCGGGAAGTCCACCAATGCCTGGATGAAGATGTAGAGCACCACCAGGTGGATGGCCTGCATCACCGTGGGATAGGGCTTTTCACCCACCTGTATCCCCTGTTCCTCCCCATTTCCGTAATTCACATTCTCCATAACTCAGCCGTTCATCATTGGTCAGGACTCCGATCACATTTTGCCGTTGTCAATAACGTATTCAACCGCATTAAGTTAATGTTTCTTCCGATTCTTCGAGGTATTTTCGGTAGAGATCAGGCCTGAGGAGCCGGGTACGTTCAAGCGATTGCTGATGTTTCCACTCGTCGATCAGTTTTTCGTTTCCGCCCAGAAGGATCTCGGGAACCTTCCAGCCGTTGTAATCGGCCGGACGGGTATAGACGGGCGGACTCAGCAGGTTGTCCTGGAAGGAGTCGGAGAGGGCAGAGGTCTCGTCGGAAATCGCCCCCGGAAGGAGCCTTACGATGCTGTCAGTAATCACAGCGGCGGCCAGTTCTCCGCCCGTGAGGACATAGTCGCCGATGGAAATCTCCCGGGTCACCAGGTGCTCCCTGATGCGGTGGTCGATGCCCTTGTAATGGCCGCAGAGGATAATCAGGTTTTCCTTCATCGACAGGTTGTTGGCCTCCTTCTGGTTGAAAAGGATCCCGTCGGGAGAAGTATAGATCACCTCGTCGTACTCCCGCTGCGATTTCAGGAAGTTAATGGCTGCCTCGACCGGGGGGATGGTCATCACCATGCCGGCCCCTTTGCTGTAAGCGTAATCATCGACTTTCCGGTGCTTGTCAAGGGAGAAATCGCGCAGGTTATGGATCACAATCTCCACAATTTGCTTGTCGCGAGCCCGCTTTACGATGGAGCATCCCAAGGGGCCTTCCAGCATTTCAGGCAATACCGTGATTATATCAATACGCATCAATGCACTTTTCTGCAAATATAGCAAAATCGTTATTAGCCTCTTTCACGGCTCTTCCCGAATGAAAATCCGTGTTTTACTGCCTGGGATGACCAAATGTGCTGCAAGGGTGGGGCCGGATGAGATGTGATGTCGGGCCTGTAAGATTCCGGGAGCGGGAAAGGAGATTCCCTGTAAGGATCCCAAGCTTGGGGAAGAGGCTAAAATAGAATTCGGGGCGCCATTATGACACTCTTAATCAGGAGAAACCGACAATATGGCATTGAAAAACCCATGATGGAGATCGGAAAACGTACCCTTTGACAGCGAAGGGGAGCTTTTTATCATTTGGAACGGCAGTTGATCGGAAGAGAGCATAAGCGATAATCAAAAATTAAAAAACAATTTAACATTGGAGGAAATAAAAATGACTGCACTCAGATTTTACAACAGCCCGCTCCGGAACAGTATGCTGGACGAAATGCTCAATGTTCTGGCCAACAACGAAATCAGTGAGAAATGTGCCTGCGGATGCGTTGCCGCCAATATTTCAGAAAATGAGGGAGCGTACAGGATTGATCTGTCGGTTCCCGGTTTCACCCGCGAAGATATCAAAATCAACCTTGAAAAGAATGTGTTGACCATCAAATCGGAAAAGAAGAGCGAGGAAGAGGAGGGCAAGTATCTCCGCCGTGAATTCACCACTGCCGATTTCGAGAGAAGGTTCATTCTTCCGAAGCATGTTGACACTGACAAAATCTCGGCAACTGCAGAGAACGGCATCCTCGGAATTGTAATCCCGAAGAAGGAGCAGGTGGTGGAAAAAGTCACCAGGGAGATCAGCATTCAATAACGACGCGGGAACCGGTATCAGGTAACCGGATAAAGATCATATCCGGTCAACGGTGGATCATTCTTTCCCCTCAGAAGGGAGTTCCATGTTTAACTTGTTAAAGGTGCCTGAAAAATAAAGAGGCTGTTTCAAGGAATTGATTCAGCCTCTTTAGGTTTTACCATTGTGATACCGAGTGCCATTCAGGGCGATGGAAATACTTCCCTTTTCGTCACCGAAGAGTTTTGCCGCTGCGCCCGCAAGAGTACCCCGCTTTTTTCATTCATCGACTTACCCTGTCAGGGGGCCTCAATTGTTTTGCCATTCATTTTACCCCAAGGTTGCTTTGGTGCTTTGGGCTGAATTTACATAGATTGTCAGCCCTTTGGACTCTGGAGTCTCAATTTCCTCCATTTTCCCATTACAAATGCCCTGCTATTCAATGGTCAGGGTTCGGTTTTTTGGATACCTGACCGTGTACATCAGGTTGAGTTCTTTCTTTTCAGTCGGTCTGAGCTGGAAATTCCATTCGATGATGCCGGTTTCCGGATCAGTTTTGCCGTTGGAGATATTGTCGGCCTTGACCTCGATCTCTTCCAGCGTAGAAACAGGAATCTGGTCAAAGACCGAAATTTTGATCTCTTGTTGTTTGTTGTTTTTAATGCTTAGAAGCCAACTGCGGGTTTCCTCTTTTTTACTTCCTAAGAACTTCTTGGTGGTGAATTGCTTTTGTATTTCCCGTTCAATGGAGATTCCCTTGTCCTTTCCCAGGGAGATGTTCAGGGTGTCGGACATATACCTTACATCAAGCAGGGTTTTGCCCGTATAAGTATCCTCGAAGTAGACGCTGGCTTCCCCTTCCAGAAGGTTGTACTTCTCCCAGTCGACGATTCGGGCAGTCAGGTAGGCATTTTTATCAATTTTGGGTGCGCAGAAATACTGGTACTCTGCAGGAAGGGAATAGCTGTCGATGTTGATAGTCAGGTTTTTCCCGTCCGAAAGCAGCGTGTAGGGCGTTTGAATCTCAAATTCGACACTGGTTTGGCGGCTCACCTGTTCCGTTTCCACCAGGTTAACGGCGAGGGCCATTTCTTCCTTTTCTGCGGCTGCTCTTGCCCCCCGGATCCTGAGACCGGCAACCTTACCCTGCAAGGCTCCACCCGTCACGCCATAACCTGTGACAACCACCTCGTCCAGGGTCCGAGAATCCTCCTCCAGCCTGAAATCCATTTGCGGGCGGGTGATGGGTGATTCCATCTGCCTATATCCTATAAAGGAAATCTGAAGAATGCCCCCGCCGGCAGGGATTGAAAGGGAATAAGCGCCGTTGGCATCGGCAACGGTCCCGATGGAACTTCCTTTCACCATTACCGTGGCACCGATAAGCGGTTCGCCCGTTTGGGCATCCAGGATGCGGCCGGAGACGCGGCCGATCAGGTCACCGTAAGAGGGAGGGACCGTATGGTAATTGAGGAAATAAGGCTTCAACTCCCTGTAGGTGTTCGACGTATTGGGATCGGAAGAGGAAAGCCTGAGCTTCACATTTTTCCAGTCCTCTTGGGTCGATTGCCTGACATTGGCTTTGTAGGTTAGCCCGGCAGGCTGAGAGATGTTTTTCACCTTGATGTCGTAGGAAGGAGACCACCCCGCGTTGGAAACGATGTATTTGATCTCAAAAGGTACCTTAACGGGACTTTTGGTATCGACAGTGACCAGAATCTCTCCCGATGGAAACTCTTTTTTATTTTCCAGGGTGGCCAGTTGATTTTGAACCTTTGCCAATTCTTCGGAGAGTTTCTCCACGGTTGCCTGGCGGTCGATCTGTTTCAGCTTAATGGCAGTGATCTTCTCTGAGAAGTATAGGTTGGCCTCCTTCAGTGAGGTCAGGTTCGTCCCCGTATTGGCGCCTCCGACGGTGCTGTTGGCTTTGAGAAAAGTCAGTTCCTCATTCAACACCTCCAGGTAAGCCTTTTCCGTTTGAATCTTCTTTTCCAACTCCTTTTTGATTTTCGTCAATTCCTCCCTCTCTTTTGACGGGATCTGGAGCGAAAGGAAATTGTGCTGATGATTGACCGAAAGCAGAGTCAACTCCCCCCTGGCATAAACGCTCAGGCTTTTGGCATCGATAAAAGGAGAAAGGTTGACGAATTTGAGTACAGACCTGCCCGCCGGCACATCGACCATTTTTGAACGGGTGATTTGCGCCCCGCTGAGGTACACAGTCACCTCGCTGATATCGGACTTAATTTCAAGTTCAGCAGGTTTTGCCTCGGTTTCCGGCGCCATCTGTGCCGAAACATTCAGTGTCAGCACCGAAAGGAAAATCCATAATTTTTTCATATTGTATAATTTAAGTTAATATTTTCTTATTTCCTCCGGAACAGCACAGGCCGAAACCTGTCCTGTAGGTAAGGACCAAAGTTGTTGAAAATACACACTTCCAGTCAGGACAAACCCCATCCGTAGCCAGGCTCCCGGATTAATACAGAGGGGATGCTACAAATTCTGTTCCGGTTTCCGGTATTTTATGTCTATTTTCCCAATTTTCAAGTAAACTCAAACACAAATTATCGTAAGCATTCGGTGAACTCCGTATTGTTTCAATGCTAACGCTTCTTTTCTTTCGGAGTTTCTCCAAAACATTCACAGTACTTTGAAAGGTGACTTCAGTTGGTTACGGTTTGGGCTTTCTTGAAATTGTGGAGGAGCAGGTCGGCAAGGTCCTTGCTGTAATCGTTGTCG
>DBPT01000022.1 GCA_002304925.1 Prolixibacteraceae bacterium UBA1413 | reverse complement strand
ATGCTGAAAAAGTCGGAATCATTCAATGGATTGCCGGTCTGGAGGATAAATCGACATTGCGTCAGTTAAAAAAGATGAAGGAACAGTCGGATCTTCCAAAACGTGATTGGATTGATACGATTCCCCAAAAGGAACGCATGACGATACTTCAAGGATTAGAGGATTCTGCAAATGGAAGAGTTCAATCACCCCTGGAGGTTCGAAAGAAATATGAATAATAAACTAGGGAATGGTTAGAACGCAGTACAAGATCTGTATATTTTTTATGTTATGGGCTGTAAGCTTTCTTTCTGAGGCTCAGGCGCAGCCCGCTCATTCCGCGCCGGGTGACAGGATGCCGGCGGAAGTCGTTACTGTGCAGGGCGACTCCGTGGTGCGGACCGACACCCCGCTCTTTGCCTGTACATCGGTATCGACAGGGAAGATCATGACACTGCACTGTCCGTGGTCGGAATCGCAGAACGCCGCTTCTCTGCTGTGCCTGGACTGCCGCGATAGGGTGGCCTCCGCATGGATGGGCTTCCGGCACACGTCGGGAGACTACCGCCGATTCCAGGAACCTGAGGAATCGTCCCGTTACGGCTTTTTTACCAACGGATGGTCCGCCGTCGGCCCCTGGCGCTTCTATGGCAACTTCAGCTACTACAACGAGAACAGTCCGGGTACACGCTGGGCCAGCATCATGGAACCTTACTCCGGAAATCCATATACCGTCGGCGATTCCGTGGGGGGTGACTACAGCCGTGAATACTTCCTCATGGAAGGAAAGGCCGCCCTGCCATTGACTGCCGCCCTGGCATTCGGCTTCGACGTGAAATACAAAGCCGGCGTGGGCACCAAAAGAAAGGACCCCCGTCCCGAAAATACAATCACCGACTTCGAAATCTCCCCCGCTTTCATCTGGTCGGCAAGCCGCTGGAAAGTAGGCGCCAACTTCCGCTATGTGACGGGAAAGGAGGATATCGGGTTCTCCTCGGTGACTGGAAACAAGTTTGACCTTTTCTACTTCCGCGGACTCGGGGCTTTTTCCACTACCATGGAGGATGACGACCGCTATACCCAAACGGAACTCTTCGGGGGCGGCCTGCAGGCCAACTACGGCGGAAGCCTCTTCAGCAACCTCACCTCCGTGAGCGTCAGCCGCCAGACGACGGGGATCAAACGGGGAAGTACCTATCCGCTCCAGGTGGTTCTCCTTGACAACTATTCCACGGAAGCCTCCACGCTCTTCCTTTTCCTTCCGGAAGAAAAAGATATCCGCAGGCTGAAGCTATGGTTCAGCAGGTCGAAAATCTACGGCGAAGAGCCTGTCGTGGAGCCGAAGCTGGAGGAGATCTCCTGGCAATGGGCTACCGCGGCAAAATATACCCTCTACTGGCACGAAGCTTCCCGCTGGGGCGCGCAGTACGCCTTTTTCAGGGTCATTGACAACCACCACATCAACTGGGGAGCCACCCTCGCTGGAGAGTATGCCCCGGAAATGAGCACCTATTATTTCGTGCCGGAATTCAACCGGCAGAAAATAAGCCTGCTCAACCTGGAAGCATCGCTCGAGAAAGGATTCCTCTCCCGAAAAAACCAGCTGGTGGTTTCCCTGTTGGGGGGATACCATACCGCTCCATCCAAAAACCTGGAGATCGTGGAGGAGAAGGAACTGCGCCAGATGGTGCACATGGAGTTCCTGCAACATGACTTTGACTGGGCCACAGCCGACTGGTGGGAGGCAGGGGTCACCGCTGACTATGGACGCGAATGCAGGGTAGGGAGCATTTCCTTCCAGTTTTTCGTGGAAGGAGGATTCCAGAGGGTCAGTTCCGACTTCCGCGGAAGCGCTGCACGAAACCTCTTCCATGTCAATGCGGGGATCAACTTTTAACGGAGGCTCCTTCTCCGGAGAAGCGGTAAACGGAGCCTTTGGAAAACTGCGGCGGATGGTTTCACTGACACGCCTCCGGATGGCGGAAGCAGGAAGAAAGAACAGCATCGCAAATTGGCGGCCGGTCAGGTCAGCGGCGATAGCCGAAGGAGAAAACGTTCAGACGATAAAGACAAACTGAATTAAAAGAGAAAGTATATGGACTATGCCATTGAATGCATTAACCTGACGCATTACTACGGGAAAAAACTGGTGTATGAGAACCTCAATTTTCAGGTTCCCGAGGGGACGATCCTGGGGCTATTGGGGAAGAACGGGTCGGGGAAGACGACCACCATCAACATTTTGAACGGCTTCCTCCAGCCCCGCAGCGGAAGGTGCCTCATCTACGGCGAGGACTCCCAGCGGCTGTCGCCGGCCAACAAGGCGCGCATTGGATTCCTCATCGAAGGGCATATCCAGTATTCCTTCATGGATATCCACCAGATCGAGAAGTTCTATTCGGGATTCTACCCGAAATGGGACCGTGAACCGTACTGGGAGCTGATGTCGAAGCTGAAGGTGACGCCGCACCAGAAGATCTCGTCGATGTCGTGCGGACAGCGGTCGCAGGTGGCCCTGGGGCTTATCCTGGCGCAGGACCCCGATCTGCTCATCCTCGACGACTTCTCCATGGGCCTCGACCCGGGTTACCGGCGCCTCTTCATCGACTACCTCAGGGCCTACGCCAAAGCCAGGCACAAGACGATCTTCACCACCTCACACATCGTCCAGGATATGGAGCGCCTCATCGACGACGTGCTTATCATGGACTACAACAGGGTGCTCACCCAGCGGCCGGTGGAAGAGTTCATGCGCGAATTCAAACAGTTCAGCTTCGAACTCGAAGATGAAAAGGCGGAGATCCCCCAAGACGGATTTGTCACCAACCTGGAAAGGGTGAAGGATAAGGTGGAGCTTTATACTTACCAGTCGGAGGAGTTCGTGCGCGGCTACTTGCATGAAAAGGGCATCGCCGTCAGGGAATTCCGCCAGGTGGAGATGGGACTGGAGGATGCGTTTATCGGACTAACCGGCAAATATTAAAATTTCGGACCTGAAAAGGCTGAAGTTCAGTAATTTCCAGTGAACGAAGAAGGTTGAGGTTGAGGTTAAGATTAGTGGTGGATACAATTGGAGCCCTGAAAAGGCTGAAGTTCAGTAATCTCCGGTAAAGCCGGAGGAGAGGAAGAGTGAACAATTTTACACGATAAATTATACTTATGTTGATACGATCGATGATTTTCAAGGAGTGGGTCAAGGTGCGGTGGTTTCTGCTCCTCTACACGCTGCTGGCAGTGCTGGCGGTGGCGTATATTTTTATCAGGGTGAGGCATGACATCACCTTCCACGAGGCAAACAACTACTGGTACTTCATCCTTTTCCAGGGCCATTCCTGGTTCCGCCTCCTGAGGTACATCCCCCTGGCGGGAGGTCTCGTCCTGGCGGTGGCCCAGTATTTCCCCGAGACCGTCAACAAACGCATCAAGCTCACCTTTCACCTCCCGGTGGAGGAGAACCGCAGCCTGCTGATGATGATGCAGTTTGGCACCCTCTGCCTCCTGGCATGCTTCCTGCTGCTCTTCCTTCTCCTGTGCGGTCTCTCCCGGGTATGGTTTCCTACGGAGATCATCTTTTCGGCGGTGGTGTCGGTGACCCCCTGGTTCCTGGCGGGATTCGCCGCCTATTACCTCGCCGCCCTGATCATCCTGGAACCGGTATGGCTGAGGCGGATCCTCTACTTACTGGTGGCCGCCGCCTTCGTGCCCCTCTACCTCACCGGCAGTGTCCCCGGAGGGTATGGCCCCGCCATCCTGGCCCTCTTCCTGCTCACCTGCCTGCTGAGTGTTGCGCTTCTGTTTTCGGGTTACCGTTTCAGGAAAGGAGAAATGTGATGGTTCGCTTAAGCAGATATATACTGGTGCTGGTGGCCGTGATGGCCGCCGCCACCGCCCTCCCGCAGCTTTACTGGATGATCTTCGGAAAACCGGTGAGAACCCCCTTCATCATGTACAGCTGCGTCGACGACCTCTTTATGATTCAGCGCACCGGGGAAACCATGGTCAGGGAAGATACCCGCGGAAACCAATACACCCGCGAAGAATATGAGGAGAAGCTGCCGATGCTTTACATGCGCCAGCTGATGCTCTCGGGAACTATGATGGACACCATCAGGGGAATCGCCATCGACGCCCGTGAAGTCAACAACGCCCGGTCCACCTTCCGCTACAAACCCTCCGACCGGTATACCCCCGACCCCGGACTCTATCCTCTCTTCGAGGCGGAATCGGGGAGGGCCAACCTCGAAATGCCTGAGGATTACTTCCGCATCACCTGGCGGATGGAATTTACCGACGCCAAAACCAACAAGGTCGACGAGGAAAAGAGCCGCCTCTTCTCGGCAGCCCTCTACCACAAAGGATTTCAGTTTCCGGCGGTGAAAATCGCCGGAATCCCCACCACCCGGAAATCGTGCGACGAGGGGTACCTGGTGGTTGATGCTGCCCATCAGCTCTTTCACGTCAAGATGGTGAGGGGAAAACCCTATGTCCGCAATGTGGAACTCCCCGAAGGGCTCCGCTTCGAACACATCGCATGCGTCGACTTCCGCGACAGGCTCTATTATGCCTACCTCATCGACAAGGGCGGAGAAACATGGATCCTTACCCAGGACGACTACATGCTGGTTAAGCTTCCGGTGGGATCCTTTAATCCTGCTTCCGAAGATATGAGGATCTACGGCGATTTCTTCAACTATAACGTGATATTTAACGGCGATGGGTTCGTCCGTGCCGTGGCGCTCGACAAGGATTTCAACAAAATTGACGAATATGGCGAGACCTGGAAGATACGTATGGAACTCCCTGAAGGAAAGGCTTTCACCTGGCTCTTTCCGGGCACCCTGAAGCTGGAAAGCCCGAACAGCAACTTCCTGAAATTCCGTGTCGAGGTCAACCCGGTGGCACGGTGGATATGGCTCAGCCTGGCTCTGGCGGCACTCCACTTCCTGCTGCTCAGCAGAGGGAAAGGGTACACTCTCCGCAAGAACCTTACGGGTCATCTTGCCGACCTGGCCATCATCGTGGTCTCCGGCATCTTCGGATTCCTGGCCGTCAACATCTTCCCCAACCGCTTCTTCGACTAGGGGCTGGGTGTAAAGAATGAAATTGAGAGAGCCAAACGGTTAAAACTAAGTTGCCTTGAATAACGACGAAAAAAAAATATAGTTGACTGGGAAGAGCACCTGGACAAAAATATATGGCAAAAAGGGCGAACCAATGCGTGAGCAATACGAAGAGGAGTTTGAAGCTTTTAAAACCGGAGTTTTAATTCAGGAAGCCCGTAAACAAAAGCAAATGACCCAGGAGAAACTTGCTAAAATAGTCGGCACAAAAAAGCATTACATTTCAAGCATTGAAAACGATGCAAGTGATATATGTCGTAGCACTTTGATGCGAATAATCAGGGAAGGGCTTGGCGGACCACTTAAATTAAGCCTGGACTTATCGCATTGAATTTCAAGTCGATTGGTGCATTATCGTGCCTGGGCAAAAAGTATAATTAATAACATACTTATTTCCGGAATATTTCTAATTTCCGAGAGGTGTCCTTTGTAAAAGGAGGGAGGGGAGGCGCTCCACCGACACATCTCGGGCGACCACCTTTTTATCCTTGTCCAGCACATAAATCATCGGCATGGCATAGATGTCGTATTTCTCCTCCACCATTTCGGTCCCCGAAGGGTCATACACATTGATCCAGTCCAGCCCTTTGGAAGAGATGTAGTCGGTCCACACCTTGCGGTCCCGGTTGAGATAGACTGCATACACTTCCATGCCCCGTGATTTGTTGCCCTTGTAAATTCTTATCAGCCGGTCGGTGACGGGCTGGCACGCATCGCATCCGGGGTTGAAGAAGTAGAGGATGGTGAAGGGCGCTTTTACTGCGGAAAGGGGCACCTTTTCCCCTTCCGGGGTTTGAAGCACCAGGTCGGTGGCCTTCCCCCCCACGGGATTCAGCCGGGCCATACGGGTCCGCTCTTCCACCCGGGCCACAAAGGCATTGTCGTCAAATTTTGACCGGTGGGGGAGGATGAATTCCTCGGCAATGTCGACACATACCTGGCGGTGCTCCGGAAGGAGGGATCCCCGGTACAGCTCATACAGGAATGTGGCCGCCTGGCTTAGGACGGCATCGTGAATGTCAGCCTTTCCGAGGAGGGGCCTTACATATGCCCTCACCGAATCGGGGTGGGGGTGGACCGCATGCTTGAAATAAAAGTCGATTTTCTGCTCCAGCAGGGGCGTGGCCGTAATCCGCGGATCGGAGAAGTCGACGAGGTCAAAATAGTGCCGCTTGGTGTAATTGGCGTAATAATCCCTGATCAGATTATCCCGGTTGGCCAGGGTCATGGGAAAATCGGGTGCCGGAATGGCACCCTCGTGGACGGCATTGACAAACAGCGCCAGCATGGATCCCGGAAATTGCCGGTTGATGGCAGCAACCTTATTGTCACGCTCCTGCTCCAGCTTTTTGTAAGCCGCATTGAGGACCTTGGCAGTATCCATGTCGTTCTTGCTATTCTGAAGCCGTTTCTCCAAAGCTTCCTGATCCTTGCGGGTCTTTTCCATAAACCGCTGGTAGTCGGCAAAGGCCTGGTTCTCGGGCGACCGGTCAAACCGCAACATCAAGGGGAGTCTCGCAGGATTGGCCGACAGGGTGAAATGCTGGGAGGCTCCCTCGCTGATCAGAAAGGCAATGTTTCCCTTCTCCTTTAACTCAACGGCATACATCCCCGGCGTAAGCAGCTTTTCTCCCCGGAAAAGCCCCTTTCCGTTTTTCATCAGCTGCCCGCTGATCCGGTAGGCGTGACTGCCCCGGTATTTCAGCAAAAACAGGGAGTCGGTAATCTGGTGACCTTCAAAATAGACGACGACGGAATACCCTTCGCGCTGGGCTCGGCAATTGCCGCCGGCCAGCAGGATGACCACGGACAGGAACAGTATCCGGAAATATTGTGTTCCTATTTTATTCATACAATAAATAGATATTCAGTTATTTATAAAATCCGGTCTCGCTGTGGTTCTTCACTTCTGCGAAATTAGCACCGCGTTGCTCCGTTGATCTTTGTTTTGTATGGAAGAAACTTCCCTCCCCAAAAATAAGAAAGAATTGCTTATCCCTTCAGCTTGCTCCGGTATTTCAGCGGGGAAAGGTTCATCACCTTGTGAAAAGTGCGGGAAAAATAAAACTGGTCTTCGAATCCCAGTTCGCCGGCAACCTCTTTGACCGTAAGGCTGGTATTGTCCAGCAACCGGCAAGCATGCTGTATCTTCAGCTGGTTGAAATAATCTATCGGGGAATGGCCCGTCTGCCGGGTGAACAACCTGCTGAAATGGGATGCGGAGAGTCCGGCTTCCCGCGCCAGATCTTCCAGATGCAGCTTGTGCCGCAGGTTCTCCAGCATATAGTTGATGCTCCGGCTTACCGCATCCGGAGGGGACTGTGATGTCATGTTACTGAACTGTGACAGGTGAGAAAAGGTGGCCAGCAGCCGCCCCAGACAGAGGTTGACATATTCCAGGGTCTCGATAGAATACCCCCGCTCCAGGATAAGGAAGATCTCTTCGAAAAGTTGGATCCTTTCGGCGATCCGCGAAAATTTGTTCCTTTCGATATAGGCGGGCTGTTGTGAATAGCGGCAGAAAAGCCCCGCTTTCTCTCCCGTGAAATGGATCCAATAGATCGACCAGGGATCTCCGCCCGTCGAAAAATACCTGTGCGGTTTATCCGCCGGAATGATGAAAAAATGGTCCGGTGGAAGGAGATGCCGCGTGTTCTCCACCCAGATCTCCCCGGAACCCTCTATGTTGTATATCAGGATATTCTGTGGGCAACCCACCGTCCGGGCACGGAAGTGAAATTGTGCCCTCGGATAATACCCGATGTCGGTGATGTACAGATCGGAAATCAGCCGATTCCTCCGCACCCGCTCCAGTATCTTTTCCGGTAGAACAAAACTGATCTGCCCCGGAAAACCATCCATTTTCTTCATCGCTTCCGGTTTGTCAAACAAAAATAATATTTTCAATCGAAAAAACCGTGTCAGGAATAGAAACATCAAAAAAATCAGGATGGTAGACATTAAATACCGGAGAATACGGATAAACAAAATGATAAAATTGTCTATATTTTGATTGAATTGTGCATTTCTTTTGTTGTTCCCTTTCGATACATTTGTCTATCATAAATCTTTTGGGATGGAAAATTTTACTTTTAACAAGCGGTTTATCATCGGCCTGACCCTGGTTTCCGCCATGGGGGGGCTCCTTTTCGGCTACGACTGGGTGGTCATCGGGGGCGCCAAACCCTTTTATGAGCGGTTTTTCTACATCACCCATTCCGCAGTCCTGCAGGGGTGGGCCATGAGCAGCGCCCTGATCGGATGCCTGATCGGCGCGGTCTTCTCGGGATACCTCTCTGACCGCTATGGCCGGAAACTGCCGCTGATCCTTGCTGCTCTCCTTTTCCTGGTGTCGGCCATAGGAACTGGTGCAGTGGATCATTTCACTCCCTTCATCATTTACCGGCTGATCGGAGGGGTGGGGATCGGACTGGCTTCCACCATTTCGCCCATGTACATCGCTGAAATCTCCCCGGCGCCGATGCGGGGACGCCTGGTCTCGGTGAACCAGCTGACCATCGTGATCGGCATCCTGTCGGCCCAGATCGTCAATTACCTGATCGCCGAGAAGGTGGCGCCGGGAACTTCCGACGAAGTTATCCGAAACTCCTGGAATGGTCAGATGGGATGGCGCTGGATGTTCTGGGCCGAGGCTTTCCCTGCCTTCGCCTTTCTGGTACTTGCCTTTTTCATCCCCGAAAGCCCGCGTTTCCTGGCAAAAACCGGCAACAACGAAGGATGTATGACGATCCTGGGAAAGATCGGCGGGGCCCACTATGCCAGGGACGAGGCCGCCAATATCCGTGAGACGCTGAAGGACCCCTCCTCAAAAATCAACTGGAAAGCCCTGTGGGAAAAGAGCGTCCGCCCCATGATCATAATCGGCATTGTCATCACCGCGTTCCAGCAATGGTGCGGCATCAACGTCATCTTCAACTATGCCGACGAAATCTTCACCGCCGCCGGCTATTCGGTCTCCGACATGCTTTTCAACATTGTGATCACCGGAACCGTGAACCTGGTATTCACCCTGGTGGCCATGCGCGTGGTGGACAAATGGGGCCGGCGCAAGCTGATGCTTTTGGGGGCGGCCGGACTGGCCATTATTTATGTGTTGCTGGGGGCCAGCTATTTCACGGGCATCCGGGGAATTCCCATCCTCACGCTGATCGTGATGGCCATCGCCGTATACGCCATGACCCTGGCCCCGGTGACCTGGGTAGTCCTCGCCGAAATCTTCCCCAACAGGATCCGCGGTGCAGCCATGGCGGTGGGTACCACCTCCCTCTGGACGGCTTGCTTCCTGCTTACTTATACCTTCCCGCTGCTGAACAAAGCCCTTAAGGCATCGGGAACTTTCTGGCTCTACGCCGTGATTTGTATCGCCGGATTCCTCTTTATCCTCCGGAAACTGCCTGAAACAAAAGGCCGTTCCCTCGAGGAAATCGAAAAAGAACTCATCGGATAGTTAATCCTGACAAATTAAGTGACATTAACGATGCAAAAAGAAATCAATCGCGATATGCCCGGACTGACCGTTACAGGGGTGCAGGAGTCTGCTACCGTCCCCGCAGAAAGTCCTTTCGTAAAAGCCTGGCATGAAAAGGTGGTCATTCCCACCTATCCGGTCGGAAAACCTGAAAAAAATCCGATGTTCCTCGAAAAAAGGGTCTATCAGGGCAGCAGCGGGGTGGTCTATCCCTATCCTGTTATCGAAAGGATCTTTGACGCTAAGGAAGAGAGGGAGTACAACGCCCTCTTCCTCGAAAATCCATTCCTGAAAATCATGATCCTCCCCGAACTGGGGGGCCGCGTTCAGATGGCCTGGGACAAACTGAAACAACGCCATTTCGTCTATTACAACCAGGTGATTAAGCCCGCACTGGTGGGACTGACCGGGCCCTGGATATCGGGGGGCATAGAATTCAACTGGCCCCAGCACCACCGACCCACGACCTTCAGCCCGGTCGATTATTCCATCGAAATGAACGAAGACAACAGCGTGACGGTCTGGTGTAACGAATATGAACGGATGTTTCACACCCAGGGAGCCGCCGGATTTACCCTCTACCCTGACCGCGCTTACCTGGAAATCAGGGTACGCCTCGTCAACCGTACTGACTTTCCCCAGACCTTCCTGTGGTGGGCCAATCCAGCAGTAAAGGTGAACGACCACTACCAGTCGGTCTTTCCTCCCGACGTTCAAGCCGTTTTTGACCACGGAAAACGCGACGTGTCGAAATTTCCTATCGCCGACGGCATCTATTACAAAGTGGACTACTCCCCGGGAACCGATATCTCGATGTACAAAAATATCCCGGTACCCACCTCTTTTATGGCCGTATCTTCAGAATATGACTTCATCGGCGGGTATGAACACGACACGAAAGGCGGGATGCTCCACGTGGCCAACCATCACCTTTCTCCCGGGAAAAAACAGTGGACCTGGGGAAACGGCGAATTCGGAAGGGCATGGGACCGCAACCTCACCGACCAGGATGGCCCCTACATCGAACTGATGTGCGGCGTCTTCACCGATAACCAGCCTGACTTTTCGTGGCTCATGCCCGGCGAGACCAAAACCTTCACCCAGTATTTTATGCCTTACCGGGACCTCGGAAAGGTGAAAAACGCCACCCGGGACGCGATGGTAAACCTTGAAATTACGGGGGACAAAGCCTTGATCAGGGCCTATACTACCCGGGCGTTTCCTGGTGCGACGGTGCGCCTTTGCAACGGAAGTGAGGTTATTCTGGAAAAAAACTTTGACTTTCACCCCGGAACCTCTTTTTCCGCAGAAGTGAAAATTCCTGTGACTTCCCGGGAAACGGGAAGCCTCGTGGATTCCAGCCCAGAGGAGGGCGGAATCACTCCGCCTTCTGTGAAAGGGAACCTTTCGTCCGGACTGAACGGAGGCAAGCGGCAGACAGCTCCCCTTCCGGAAGCGGAGGACGCTGCTCATCGTAAATTTTTTCCGGAAGCAGGAAATGCAACTCCCGGTGGCGCACCGGAGCAGCAAATCAGCATAGCCCTCTTTTCTGCGGAAGGGCAATGCCTGGTATCCTGGAAGCCGGAGACAGGACCGGGCAAGTCCATCCCGGAACCCGCCAAAGCCCCGGAACGGCCTGAAAAGGTGACCACCAACGAGAAGCTTTACCTCATCGGGTTGCACCTCGAACAATACCGCCACGCCACCTTCGATCCCCGCGACTATTATCTGGAAGCCCTCCGCAGGGACCCCTCGGACTCCCGTTGTAACAACGCCATGGGGCTGTGGCTCCTCCGAAGAGGAAGGTTCCTTCAGGCGGCAGACTACTACCGGAAAGCGATTCAAACGCTTACCGCCTTGAATCCCAACCCTATCGACGGAGAATCTCATTACAACCTTGGACTCTCCCTTCTCTTTTCCGGAAGAGAAGAGGAGGCTTACGCCGCCTTTTACAAGTCGGTATGGAACGCCCATTGGGCCGAAAACGGGTGGTTCCAGATCGCCCGGATAGAGATGAAAAACGGCAGATGGCCCGAAGCCCTGGAAGCCGCCGGCCTCTCCCTGGCACGCAACGGGAGCAATCCCAAAGCCCGCCTGGTAAAGAGTATCATTCTCCGGAACCTGGACAGGCGGGAGGAAGCCCTTCGCTGGATCGACGAATCACTGAAGAAGGAACCCTTCAACTACGCCCTCTGGTTCGAAAAATTCCTGCTCACCGATGACGCGGATGCCATTGAACAGATGAAAACTCTGATGCGCAGGAATATCCATACGACCCTCGAATTTGCCCTGGACTACCTCTTCGCCGGGCAGTACGGGGAGGCCATCCGTTTCATGGACACCTGTACGGAAGGACTACCGGAAATGAGCGGTGCGCTCAAACCCATGCCCGGAACGGCAACGGTCGCTGTAAATCCCGGAACCGGTGCAGCGTACCCCATGACGCTCTATTTAAAAGCATGGTGCGCCTTTCATCAGGGCAGGGAAGAGGTCGCCCGGGAATTCTGCAGGGAGGCCGCCATGACCCCGCCCGACTTCTGCTTCCCCAACAGGCCCGAAGAATCCATGATCCTTGAATGGGCAGTGAAATTCAATCCCGGGGATGCCAGGGCTCCTTACTACCTCGCAAACCTGCAGTACAACGCACGGATTTACGAGCATGCCATTGCCAACTGGGAACGTTCTGCCTCCCTCGATCCCTCCTTTCCAACCGTCCACCGCAACCTGGCGCTGGCATGGTTTAACAAACGGCACGATGCCTCCAAAGCCCGGGAGTACATGGAGAAAGCCTTTGCCCTCGACCCCTCGGACGCCCGCATGCTGATGGAACTGGATCAGCTCCGCAAACGGCTTAATGATGATCCCCGGGAGAGACTCCTCTTCCTCGAAAACCATCCTCTCCTCGTGGAAAGCCGCGATGACCTCTTCCTGGAACGTATAGCGCTCCTCAACGCTCTCGGAAAGCATCACAAAGCATATCAGCTGGTGATGTCGCGGAAATTCCATCCCTGGGAGGGGGGGGAAGGCAAGGTCACCGGACAGTATGTATGGAGTCTTACCGAAATAGCCAAAGCAGCCATCAGGTCCGGAAAGTATGCCGAAGCACTGAATCTCCTCAACCTTGCCACCCACTATCCCGAAAACCTGGGTGAAGGCAAACTCGCCGTGGCACAGGAAAACGAGATTGAATTCTGGACCGGTGTGGCCGCTGACGGATTGGGAGACCGGGAGATGGCCGTGACTTGCTGGCGTAAAGCTTCTACCGGATTGGCGGAGCCTTCAGCAGCCATGTTTTACAATGACCAGCAGCCCGATACCATCTTCTACCAGGGGATGGCCCTGAAAATGATGGACCAGCCCGGTGAGGCAGCCAACCGCTTCCGGAAACTGCGCGATTACGGGAAAAACCACCTGAACGACCAAATTACCATGGATTACTTCGCGGTTTCATTTCCCGACATCCTGATCTGGGAGGATGACCTCGACAAGAGAAACCATCAGCTCTGTCTTTACCTGATGGGGCTCGGCGAACTTGGCGCGGGAAACATCGCAGAAGCGGAAAATCTGTTCCGGGAAGTCCTGGAAAATGACCAGATCCACCGGGGCGCACTGGTACACCTGGCTGAATCCGGAATTTCGGGAGACTCTTTGAGATCGAAGATAACAACGGAATCAGATTAATAGCGTCATATCGTTATTGACATGGCCATAGTGAAAAGATTAAATGAAAATTGATACAGATATCATGAATAAACGATTAATTATCGGGATTCTCCTGGCTACGTGGATGTTTCCTGCATTCGCAGCGGCTCAGGATGTTGAGGTTAAGGGAAGAGTCCGCCATTTTGAAACAAATGAACCGCTTCCCGGGGTTACTGTTCTGGTAAAAGGATTGTCTGGTTTGGGTACAGTCACAGCCTTCGATGGTTCCTTTCAACTCAGAATTCCGCTGCCATCCACCCTCCTCTTTTCTTTCGTGGGTTTCACTTCCGAAGAGATAAGGGTGAGTGAAAATCAGTTTTTGGACATCACGCTGAAGGAAAACATCCAGGAGATTGAAGAACTGGTTATCGTAGGTACCGCCTTCAAAAAGTCTGATCTTACAGGAAGTGTATCCCGGGTAGTATCCGAGGTGCTTAAAGAGGTGCCCACTTCTTCTGTCACACAGGCTTTACAGGGGAAAGTTCCGGGGATTTACATCCAGAGCAATCCTGCCCCGGGAGCGAAATCCTCGATAAAAATCAGGGGGAACAACTCAATCCAGTATGGCACCAATCCTATCTTTGTCGTTGATGGCCTGGTAATAGACGGGGGGTTTGAGATGCTGAATCCTGACGATATTGCAACTGTGGATGTGCTTAAGGATGCCTCTGCTACAGCTATTTACGGTTCACGGGGTGCAAATGGGGTTCTGGTCATAACTACCAAAAAGGGATCAAAAGGAAACCAGAAAATCACCTACGACACTTGGATGGGTTTCCAGGAATTCAGTAATGAAATGCCCCTGATGACTGGTCCCCAGGTTTTCGATCTGCGTGTGGATGCCTATGCCAATGCTTACATGGATAAATACCCCAATGCCAACAGGGAAAATTACATTGCTAAAAGTTTGACGGTTACCAATCCGGTAAAGAATTTGATATTCAGCAAAGAAGAACTGGAATCGTATGCCAGGGATACCACCTACAACTGGCTGGACGAGGTGACCCGGAGAGGATACAGGCAGAATCACTCCGTGAGCATGTCAGGAGGGAATGAAAATGGCAATTATTACCTGAGTTTTAATTACAATAAACAGATCGGCCAGTTGCAAAAATCAGGCTACAAACGGTATACCGGTAAAATAAACCTTGACCAGGTTGTGAAATCCTGGCTTAAGGTGGGGACGAGCAATTCTTTTATATATACCAATGAACAGCCTGTAGGAAATGGCAACATGTTTATCACGGCGCTGCGTGCCTGCCCGTTGTTGCCCTTGTCAAAAGAATACTGGTATATGCGCGAAGGGAAAATCGATAATCAAAGTGCTTCCAATCCCCTTCGCGACCTGTACATCGATGCCGACATATTCTCCAACCGGCTGATGAGTACCAATTATGTAACCATTACTCCTCTCAAAGGATTGAATATCCGAAGCACCTTTTCCATTGACCTGCTTCAGTCCGAAAATTATTCTTATTTCCCCACCACCTCAACACAATCCTATAAATCAGTTTACGACGGTCAATCTGTTCAGGTGAAAAGCAAAAATGCCAACTGGCAGTGGGACAATTCACTTTCGTATGAGCGGACTTTTGCCGACCGGCACAGGTTATCGCTGATCCTGGGAACAAACCGGTCGTTTTACGATTACAATTACAACCAGCAGAATGCCAATGGGTACAATAATGACCTGTTCTCTTACAAGTATTCCCAGGGGGCTTCAGATAAAGAGAACTTTTACCTGGCTTCCAACTTTATATCTTATTCCCTCTCTTCCTATTTGTCCAGAATTAACTATTCCTACGATTCCAGGTATTATCTCACCTTATCAGGCCGGTACGACGGATCGTCGAAATTTGGCACCAACAATAAATGGGGTTTCTTTCCTTCAGTTGCCGGCTCATGGAATATTACTGGTGAGGATTTCATGGACAATCAGCATGTATTCAGCAACCTTCGCTTACGTTTGGGATATGGCATCGCCGGAAACCAGAATATCCCGAATTATGGCTACATGACGATTTTCGCTCCTTCGATTTCCCTGGGGTCCAATATCCTGACCAACGGCGGCCGCTATGGGAATCCTGATCTCCGGTGGGAAAAACAAAAACAACTCAATGCCGGTATAGACGCGGCGATCCTCAAAGACCGAATCAGCTTGTCGTTCGACATTTTCCATATCAACAATGAAGATTTGCTGATGGAAAGGAGCACGGCTCCCTCATCGGGATACCTGACCATGATTGACAATGTGGGCGCATTGGAGAACAAGGGCGTTGAATTCGCGTTGAATGTAGACGCGGTGAAGAGCAAAAAGATAAACTGGACCGTCTCCTTCAACATTGCAGCTGATAAAAATAAAATCACCCGGTTGTATGAGGATGTAAAAGAGATCTATCGCCTTGGCGGATATTCAAACAACGAAATCCAGCGTGTAGGAAACCTTTTCGTCGGTCAACCCCTTAATAATATTTATGTCTACAAATTCGACCGCATTGTTCAGGAATCGGATATGCCTTACGTTAATTCACTCCAGCTGGGCTCGCGCGTTGTGAAGCCGGGAGATATTCTTCCCCTGGACCGTGACAGCAATAAAATTATCAACGACCTTGACCGGTTTGTGGTGGGAAAAAACGACCCTGACTTTTACGGTGGATTTTCCTCATTCTTCAGTTACCGGGGGATCGCACTTAACATGAACATTACCTATTCAGTGGGAGCCGACAGGGTTAGTTATCTCTATGAAACCCTGATGGGAAGCATTGGCAATTCTGCTGCGCACACCGACCTGCTGAAACGGTGGACACCGGAAAATACAAACACCGGGATTCCCAGGGCTTATTCCGACGGCGGCCGTTTCGGCCTTGGAGAAGTGGATTGGGCAGTTCAGGATGCATCATTTGTCAGATTATCAGAACTTTCACTTTCCTACACCTTTCCGAAAAAATGGATGAATGCCGTCAGAATCGATAACCTCAGAATTTATTGTACTGGAAATAACTTGCTGACAATAACCCCGTACAAGGGATATGACCCTGATAGCGGAGACTGGTACCCCTCTTCCCGGTCCTGGTTTCTGGGATTGAACATCGGTTTTTAAACTTATTAGATTTCTGATTATGAAGACAATGAAAATATCTTTAATAATACTCCTGGCTGGTGGTATCTTGGTGATGAGTTCCTGCAAGGATGATTTTTTGAACCAGGATCCTCAAACTTCCTTATCGTCTGAACAGCTCTTTTCCTCACTCGACAATGTGCAGCCTTTCCTGAATGGCCTTTATTTCAAATGGCGGAGTACCCGTGTAAACCGGAAGGGTTTCTTTCTGATGCTGGGAACCGATGAATCGCAGCAGGGCGAATACCAGGTAAGGACCGAAGCCGACCAGGGCGGACTCGATAAGTACGATGGCTTTTACAGTTCCGAAAATAAACCCATTGCCCAGTTGTGGAACATCCGATGGCCGGTGGTGGTGCAAGCTTCCGAGGCGCTTTACCACCTCCGCGCCTTACTGGAATCTGCTGATTCCAAAGATACCGCTGAGATAAAATCCTATATCGGCCAGGCTGCATTCTATCGGGCTGCCGTAATGTTTGAACTGGCCACGAACTGGGGCGGACTCCCGGTCCCTGAGGTCAAGGGTGCGAATATTACCCTTTCGGGAAGAAAACCGGTAGCTGAAATTTATCGCATGATCGAAGACGATTTCACTACGGCCATCCGGTTTTTGGGTAAAACTGCTCCGGACCCGCGCATCGCTACACAATGGGCAGCCAAAGCTTTGATGGGGAAAATGTACATGTCAGCTCCTGTGGAATCAGGATTTCGTGATTTTCAAAAGGCCAGAGTCCTTTTCCAGGATATCGTCACCAATGGCGGTTTCTCCTTGGCAGCCCGTTTTTCCGACTTGTGGGATCCGCTCAAGTCACCCGGGAAAGAACCCATCTATACGTTTTATTTCAACAATGTCTGGCCTGATACCAACGAAGCACAATGGTACTGCGGATCAAGGGCAACTTCCAGTGTGCCTACAAATGCGATCGGAGGGTATGACTTGCTTCTGCCAACAGAATACTGCAGGAATGATGTCTCTATGGGAGGTCTGTGGGAACCGGGGGACCTCCGGAAAGAGGAGAGCATTCGGTATAATTTTGTTAACGGAAACATCTTCCCTTCGGTATATGCAGGTTTCGGAGAGGACCAGCTGCTGCCCCACATTAAAAAATATGAGGACTTTCGTATTAACGGTATCCAGAGTTTTTACGAGTCGGGGAAAAATATGTATTATGTGAGGTATGCTGATATCCTGCTTTCACTTGCCGAATGCATGAACGAAACCGGAGATACGCCCGGGGCTGTTGCCGTGGTGAATGACAAAATCAGAGCCAGAGCCTGGGGAGGATCGCTCCCTGCCGATAAAAAATGGCCGGCTTCTATGTCTCCCGACGAATTCCGGCAAAATATTCTGGATGAACGCATGCGGGAGCTTTGTTTCGAGGGATGGCGCCGCTTTGACCTCTTGCGGACAGGTCAGTTCGTCCCCCTCATCTCGGCACGAAACCGATGGGCAAAGGCCAGTGCATTGATTGCTGAAAAACATACAAGGTACCCTATACCCATTGTTGAAATAAATTCAAACCCCAACTTGTCACCCTCAGACCAGAATTATGGCTATTAATTATTTCCCTATAAGTATTCACCAATAAAGACGATGTATTATGAGAAACTTTTATTTACTAGTTGTAAGCGCTTTGCTTATCTCATTCACAGTGGCAGCACAAGATCCGGCGATCGTTACGCTGGAGATTGTTGAGACTCCGCTGACCAGTGGTGATTTGCCTTTCACGGCCAGCGGCCAGCAGGTTTGGGGGGATTACAACAACGACGGATTGCTGGATTTTTTCCAAGTGTCAGGTCAGGGAACGGGAGCGTTCAGTGGCTTGTACAAGAACAACGGTAACGGCACCTTTACGGAAGTGCTCACCGACATCACCATGTTGTCATTGGCTTCGGCCGTTTTCTTTGACTATGACAACGACGGGAACCTCGACCTGCTGATTGCCGGTTCGGTTGATGGCACCACCACAGCTGCCCTGACTGAGTTATACCGGAATTCGGGAGCTCCCGACTACACCTTTGTGCTGAATGAATCGGCCACCTTTGTGGGGATCTCCGCCGAGGGAGGCGACAACAGCAGCCGGTTACTGGAAGCCGTTGACTATGATAATGATGGCTGGACTGATGTTTTCATGAGCGGGAATTCGGGTTCGCAGTGGGAAGTGTCGGGAAATTCCCGCGTAGTGGCACTTTACCGCAATAACGAGGGGACCTTTGAGCTACAGACCAAACCGGTAGAAGGCACGGAGAATTTTGTGTCGATGAACGGAGGAGGGATCCATTGTGGTGATGTGAACCGTGACGGATATATTGATATGATCGTCACAGGTTATGTTGATGGGACCGTCCAAACGGTCACCGACCTTTATCTGAACAAGGGAGACGGCACCTTTAAATATTTTGCCGATTCCCGAACCACTTTCAGGGGTCACTGCCAGGGGGAGACGATATTTGCCGATATCAACAACGACGGCTGGCTTGACATTGTGGAGGTAGGTCGCGACGTGAACCAGGGATGGGCGAGTTTTGCCAACCTGTACATCAACAACCAAGACATGACCTTTACCAAAAGTGATGGTAGTGTGACGGGTCTTGTGGGAGGCAGTGCGGTGATTGCTGCAGGAGACTTGAACAACGACGGCTGGCTCGACATGGTGATTTCAGGGTGGGGTCCCAATACCACCTTCTTTTACAACAAGGGGAACAATACCTTCCTTGTCAAGGCTATAGATCCCGACAGGGCTCGTGCCCGTGCCGGCAACGTCAACTTTGTGGACTTCACCAAAGACGGCAACCTGGACTTCACCATATTCGGGTACCGTGATGGAGGCGGTGGCACCCCGGAAAATCCGACATGGCCCAATTTTCTGCTGAAGAACAAGCTGGCTGAAGGCATCGCCAATAATCAGGCACCATCATCACCGGTGAATGTGCTGGCCAAAGAGCAGGACGGAAACGTGGTGCTTACCTGGGGGAAAGGGAATGACGACACGACGCCTGCCGATGCGCTTCGGTACAATGTGTATGCCAAGTCGAAAGTCGACGGCAAGACCTTCATGTTCTTCCCGGCAGATGCTGCCACAGGTATGCTGAAAGCAGCGGTGAATGGGGTGCGGCCGCTGATTTCCGGTTTGACCTATACCTTCAAGGGATTCTCCCTGGCGGACTATACCTTTGGAGTTCAGTCCGTTGACAATGCCCACACAGGTAGTGCTTTTGCCATTCCCTCCCATGAAACATCGGCAAGAATCACCCAAAATGACCTTGATGTCATGGTTTTTGGTAAAAACGGAAATATTATCATAACCAACCGCCAAAGTGAGCCGGTCAGTTATAAGGTGATTTCCATCAATGGAAAAAATCTGATGAATGGCGTATGTTACGGAAACGATAGGCTTGAACTTCCCGTTACCTTAAAAGGACTCTATGTGGTCCAGACAATGGATATGAATCGGATGAAAACCGATAAAGTGGTAATTTATTAATGATTGTATTATGAATCAGCGGGAGTCAGAGAACTCCCGCTGATTTTTTTGCAAGTTCTTTTTTTGAAGAAATCAGGTAACATTATGACTCTGAATAGATTGTTTTGGGCTATTTTATTGCTGGTTTTGCCAGGTATCTGCCGTTCTGGTGAGCGTATAACTCTTCCGGATTCCGGGGTCTTTTCCAGGATCGTTGGCAAGTGGCGTATCGACATTTCCACAGAATCAGGAAAAGCAGACCTCTGGTACCAGGGAAAGCTAATCCTTGCGCAGAATCAAGCTTCGTTTAAGGTGAAACAGCAATTGTTCAGGTTGGAAGGAATGAAGGGACATGAAGTCACGGCAACCGCATGGTCCGATTCTATCGGGGTGGGAACAATGTTGGAAGTCAGGGCAAAGACAGAGGATAACCTGGTTATGCTGAGGCAATACTATATTCTTTATTCAGACAAGGATTTTATACAGACCTGGTTTTCGCTCGAATCGAAGCAGACAATTTCTTCGGGGTATATGGCGCCGGTTCTAAGTATTGTTCCGGTGAATATTTTGCCTGGGGGGAGGAATAAATCTCTTTGGGTTCCTTTCGACAACGACAAATGGGTGCGGTACAAGGCACTCGGTTTTGGCATGCCGCTCGATGGATATGAGGTAGGTGCTTTTATCAATGAGGAATCCCGTAACGGGCTTGTTGTCGGATCCATTGAGCATGATGTTTGGAAGACGGGTGTCAGGGCATCCACTAAGGCCCCGGGTGTGCTGGAGAAACTGGAGGTTTTTGGGGGAACGACTTCTTATGAAACCAGGGATGTGCTGCCTCATGGAAAGTTAACGGGTAAGTTGATCAAGTCGCCGACCATTTTCCTGGGCTTTTTCGATGACTGGCGGAGGGGAATGGAATGCTATGCAGACATAGTGGAACTTTTTGCCCCGAAATTACCCTGGCCGGGAGGTAAACCGTTCTGTTGGAACAGCTGGGGAGCTATTCAGACCAATCTCTCCTATAAAAATGCCACCGAAGTTGCCCTCTATTTTGCCGATAAGCTGCAGCCTAACGGTTTTTTTAACGATAGTACAGTATATATCGGGCTCGATTCTTACTGGGACAATATCGCTTATTCTGATCTTTTCAGGTTTGTCAGGGAATGTAAAACCCGGAGACAAAATGCAGGTATTTACTGGACACCCTTTGTTGATTGGGCTAAAAATCCAAACAGGGTGGTGGAGGGAACCACCAATACATATTACAAAGATATTTACTTGTATGCTAACGGGAAACCCCAGGAGATAGCCGGTGCTTATGCGGTGGATCCTACCCACCCTGCAACCAAAAGTCGTATCAATCTTTACCTGAACCGTTTTCTGACACAGGGGTTCACCTACATCAAGCTGGACTTCATGACGCATGGAGCCCTTGAAAGTGATGCTCATTATGATTCAACCGTTCATACAGGCATTCAGGCCTATAATCAGGGACTTCAATATATCGTAGATTACCTGGATGGTAGAATGTTTGTTAATTTCTCCATTTCTCCCTTGTTCCCTTCTCAGTATGGCCATGGAAGGCGCATCGCCTGTGATGCTTATGCAAGTATTGGGGATACGGAGTACACCCTTAATTCCCTGACTTACGGCTGGTGGCTTGACAAAGTATATACCTGTAACGATGCAGACAACATAGTTCTCAATGGGGTGTCCACTGGGGAAAACAGGGCCAGGGTCACCTCTTCGGTAATAACAGGCCTGGTATGTGCAGGCGACAACTTCAGCGAATCGGGGTATTCTTCGGCCAAATTACGTGCTGAAACCTTTCTTACCAATCCGGAAGTGAACCGGGTCGCCAGGCTGACAAAGGCTTTTTATCCTGTTGAGGCAGCAAGTGATAATGCTGCTGCAGATATGTTCATGCAGCAATATGCCGATACGCTGTATTTAGCGGTGTTTAACTATACAACTGTTTCTGGAAATAAAACCATCGATTTTAACCGGTTAGGATTATCCGTGGGTGCCAACTATATTTTCCATGAGCTGTGGTCTGGCTCAAAGGAAGAACATTCTTCCTCATGGAGCGTTTCTACCCCCCGCCGGGATGTTAAATTCTTCAAGATTTACGAGGGTAGCCTCACTGCAGCTCAAACTCCCAAAATGATTGAATTTAGTGTTTACCCCAATCCTTTTGAAAATGAACTTGTCATTAATGCCGATTTTACTGACGATCGGGAGATATCAGTCTACGATGCCCGGGGGAGTCTGGTAAAGGTAGCCTATGCCGACGCATCAAAAATCAGGCTGAAGGAGCTGAAAAGTGGGCTGTACATTATGACAGTTCGTTGTGATGACGGAAAAATGCATTACAGCAAGGTTATTAAAAAATAGGCTGCTTTCAGGAAGGGAGATAATAAGGAAGATATGGTTTATATTGCCCGACGGTGAGGTCGGATTTCATTTTTTATAATGAGGAATTGATTATTTTAGAAATTGAATAAACTGATAGTGCCATGAAGAGTTTTTTTTCATCATTCCTGGTTCTGCTGACGGTCTCATTCGCCTGTGCCGGGGAAATAATACGGATTGATACCAAAGACAACAGCCTGGTTTTTAAGGTTCAGGATCAGAAATTGTACCAGCTTTGGTTCGGGGCAAAGACGGGTGATAAACTGGCAGCCCTGCCCCAAGGGACAGCTTTTCCCGCGTATGCCACCTTCGGAACCGGGGAGGTGAATGAAGTCGCTCTCAGGGTCACCCATGCCGACGGAAATACATCCACGGAACTTCTCTTTGAATCTGTCATCAAGGAAGAATCCGGTCCGGGCATCGTTCAAACCCGTATTAGCCTGAAGGATAGCTTCTACCCGTTGAGGGTCGACCTGGTTTTCAAGGCGTATTTTGCGGAGAACATCATCCAACAGTGGGCAGAGATCTCCCATTCGGAAGATGGTCGGGTGACATTATACAATTTTGCCTCAGCCCAGCTCTCCTTTAAAGCTACTTCTTACTGGCTGACACAGCTTCACGGGGACTGGGGTAATGAGATGAACCTGAAGGAAAGCCGCCTCACCGAAGGGATAAAGATCATCGATTCCAAACTTGGCGCCCGTGCCACCATGTATGCCACCCCATCTTTCCTCCTCAGTCTGGATGCTCCCGGTGCCGAAACACAGGGTGAAACCATCGGTGCCAGTCTGGCGTGGCCGGGAAGCTTCCAGGTAGCCCTGGAAGTAAACAGGATGCAGGAACTTCGTCTGCTGGCAGGGATCAATCCTTTTGCCTCCCAATATGTGCTGGATAAAAATGAGTTGTTCAAAACCCCGGCTTTGTTGTATACCTATACCAACGGCGGGAGGGGACAGGTAAGCCGCAATTTCCACCGGTGGGCCCGAAAATATGGCATCCGCGACGGGGAAAAATCCAGGATGACCCTTCTGAACAACTGGGAAGCCACCTATTTCGATTTCAACGAAGAAAAGCTGGCCCGGATCATCCGCGATGCCGCCAGCCTGGACCTTGAACTGTTCTTGCTCGATGACGGCTGGTTTGGTAACAAGTATCCCCGGAACAATGACCAGGCCGGATTGGGGGACTGGCAGGTCAACAAAAAGAAACTCCCGAACGGAATCGGCTTCCTGGTAAAAGAATCGCAGAAAAACAACGTTCGCTTCGGGATTTGGATAGAACCCGAAATGGTCAACCCGCAAAGTGAGCTGTATGAAAATCATCCGGAATGGGTCATCGCCCAACCGCACAGGCCGCCGATCCTTTTCCGCAACCAGCTGATCCTCGACCTGGCAAACCCTGAAGTACAGCAATTTGTCTTCAATGCGGTCGATGACCTGCTGCGGGCAAATCCGGGGATCGCCTATGTGAAGTGGGATTGTAACCGGTTTATCCAGAACGGGGGGTCCAATTATCTCCCTGCCGACAAGCAATCCAACCTCCAAATCGGTTATGCCCGGGGGTTGCTGTCGGTGTATGAAAAGGTCAACAAAGCCCATCCCGGCGTGCAACTGATGCTCTGTTCGGGGGGCGGGGGACGGATGGAATATGGCTCTCTGCCTTATTTTCATGAATACTGGCCCAGCGATAATACCGATGCCATCCAGCGGATTTTTATACAGTGGGGGGGATCGATGTTTTTCCCGGCCATCGCCTCTTGCAACCATGTGTCGACAGTTCCCAACCACCAGACCCGCCGCGTTACTCCGCTGAAACTGAGATTCGACGTCGCCATGATGGGAAAAATGGGGATGGACCTCCAGCCGGGACAGATGAGTGCCGAAGAATTTGCATTTTCAAAAAGCGCCATCGCCACCTATAAAGAGATCAGGGAGGTCATCTTCCGCGGTGACCTTTACCGGCTGGAATCTCCCTGCGAATCCAACCGGGCATCGCTGATGTACGTCACCGAAGATAAAACCAGGGCGATTTTCTTCGGTTTCCTGCTTCACCGGAAAGTGGGTGAATTCCTTCCCGGAGTGAAATTGCAGGGCCTTGATCCTGAAAAGAGTTATCTCGTGAAGGAGATCAATATGGGCCCGGGAAAAAACTCCTACCTCTCCACCCACGGAAAGGTTGTTAACGGCTCTCTTATGATGACATCAGGGATATCCCTCCCGTTGAACAACGAATACGACAGCATCGTCATCGAGTTAACCGCACATTAGGAATTATTCCGGAGCCGGCTTTGACAAACTACGGGTTATTGACAAACCACCCGCTGTACAAATTTCAGAAGCCCCTAGGATCGTAAACCTGAGAAATTGGATTGTACATGGTTATGACAGGGTGGATGATATTATCATTTGGGGAATAATTTCAAGAGATATCTCTCGGTCAAAGGAACAATCAAAACAAATACTCCAGGGTTAAGGGAAACTGATCAGCGATGAAAGGTTTTTCCTGATGCCATCAAATCCTGTCCGGGAGAGTGCGGAATCTCCGAAAATTTCATTGAAACGGATTTCATCGAGGGCATACCAATCTTCCTTTGTAAGCTGCAGCAGGGATGTGGACGGCCTGAATCGGGGTTCGTCATGTTGCGGGGCTTTGCGGTTCCACGGACAGACATCCTGGCAGATGTCGCAGCCAAAAACGCGATTTTCCATTTTTCCCCGGAACTGAGGATCGATCTTCCCCTGGTGTTCTATGGTCAGGTAGGAGATGCATCGGCGGGCGTCCACCATGCGGGGGGCGATGATGGCCTTTGTGGGACAGGCATCCATGCAGCGGGTGCAGGTGCCGCAACGGTCGGGAATATCCCGTGAAAACATCGTGCCACCCTCTGAATCCCCCGGTTGCTTCAGGTGATGCTGGTCGGCCCCGCAGGAAGAAATGGGTTGCCCCTGAAGTTCAGTTACAGAGTCCGGCTTTCCTTGAAACACCCTATCAGCCTGCAACGGGTGCTGCTGTTCATCAGAATCTGCGCCGGACTGAAGTTCCCTATGTTCAGATTCTGTAAGCAATTCCACGGCCCGGACTTCCCTTCCAGGGTGAATTGTAGCGCCTTGAGAGGCTTCCGATGAGTCGCCAGGGCATATCTCCGCATCGATGAGTAGTATGCCGATAAAGAGAAAACTTCCATATTCCGGGGAGATCAGCATGCCGTTCTTTCCGATCCATCCAAGTCGGGCCCTGCGCGCCCAGGCACGCTCCAGCACAGGGGCGGAATCCACAAAGACCCGCCCCTGGCAGGGGGTGATTTCTTGTTGGATAAAGCGCAACAGCTCCTTGAGTTTTGCCTTCATCACGGGATGGTAATCCCTGCCATAGGCATATTTGGACACCACGGGGGCGGAGGGGTCTTCCTGGTGTTGCCTGGTGAAATAGTTCTGCAGGACGACGATCACCGTTTTGGCACCCTCCATGAGTTGCCGGGGATCGAGGCGTTTCCCGCGGTTGCGTTCCATCCAGGCCATGGTGCCGTGCATGCCCCCGGCGAGCCACCGGTCCAGCCGTTCCTCCTCCTCCTTAAGGAAGTCCGCAGACACTGCCCCGGATGCCTGAAAACCAAGTCTCCACGAAAACTCTTTTATCCTTTCCAGTGGCCTGCTTTCACGAAAACCTGCTCCCCGAAAAGGTTTCATTCCCCAAACCTTGAAAGACAATATGTTTTTAGCTTGTTATAGATCGTTTCAAGTACCATAACTTGATCTGATAATGCATTTAACCCTTCCACAATATCCTGAATGATAAAGGGATATGCATGGGTTACGATGTTTTGGGTTTCCCGAAGTGTTAACCAATCTTGTTGGCTATCCAGCAGGTTTAGCTTTTCCATTTTTTCAGGATATCAATAAAGGGTAATCCTTGAATATCTTCGCCCAAATTGTCCAACAAGGAAGGGAATAATTTTGAACCCACAATGGTCTGAAGTTTCGAAAAACGGAAAATGAGCTGGTCTGAATAACTCAGGTCATCTGGCGAGAGTTGATTGTATTCCAACACCGTCAGAGGGAATAAATGGTCTATTTTGTGAAATGCATATAACATTCTTTGAAGATGAACATCGCAAAGAGCAAGTGCATCTTTAAGTTGAATCATTTTGTCATCTGAAGTCATAGCCTGATAGATGTTTTTTTGATCGTTTGTTAAAATGACTGTCTTGTACAAAGGGAAGGCCTGTCAAGAATCACATCAATCTTTTGTTCTCCGATTATCAGTTTCAGTAATACCAAAAACTCGATTTTGAACCTGGTATTCATCCTGGTTAAGTCAGCTCCGGAAATTTCCGGGTCAATATCTCCACCCTTTTGGGAATCATCGGTTCTGGAACCAAATAGTCTTATCTCTACCGTTTCGTCGAAAACAGAGACCGCAGTTTTCTTGATGGCTTCAATTTCTTTGTCTGTTAGCCGCATAACTCAAAGATATGAACTTTTACTTAACCTTGACCTGCCGGCGCGCAGCGACGGCTTAGTACGTCTCCCGCCGTCTGATGATCCACTGCCTGAAAAAGGGATCGTCAAAATCATATAAATTTCCGGTCTGGATCAGATATCCTTTGCCTACCAGCCTTTTGAGTCCGCTGAAAATCGTACTCTGGGCATGAATCCTGACCATTTTCGCAAATTTTGCCGACAGCGCAGGAGTTTCGTTGCGGGTCAGTCCAATGAGAATCTTCCGGTCGGTATTCAGGAAGGTGGCCCACAACCGTTCGTAATCCAAATCGTGCATGGTGATTGTTTCTTCAATGGCTTCGGAAACGGGATCCGGAGCTGCCGGATTCCGGTGAAGGATGTTCCACACCGCGAAGGCAAGTTGCTGGGTGTAGTAAGGATGTCCCCCCGTAAACGATACCACCGACACTGAAATGGCCCGGTAGTTTTTGGTCATTCCCTTCAACCTGTCGCTGACATATTCATAAAATGCTTCCTGGCCGATCTTCGGAAGTGACATCACAATGCCGAAGTGGTAAAAGGGGGACTTTTTCTTCTCGAAGATCTCCCGCATCATCGACTCCTGGCTGCCCAGAAATACATAATTGATGCGGGTGTGGTTCTGCATCACCGCGCGCAGCATGTTGCCCATGGCAGGGTCGAGCCGCCCGATTTCCTGAAATTCATCCAGGATGACGATCGGACGATGCCCGGGTGAGGCCAGCTTCTCCAGGAGGTTCAGCACATCCTCGATATAGGGATGCGGGGGAGCACCCGGCTCAAAGGCGATGTCCACCTCATTGGTTGCCGGATTCAGAGAGACAACCGGGATGATCCTGAATTTCAGGATTCCTTGCCTGATCCGCTCCAAAGGGAAGAGCCTGTAAATGCGCCTGAGATACTGCGCCGCAAAGTCCTCCGGACTGTTGATCAGTTGAAGGTCCATCATCAGCACCTTGCGGTCGCTCTCCCTGACCGCCTTTCTGATGAGACTGGTCTTTCCGAACCGGCGCGGGCTGATGATGGCCAGGTGGTTGTTGCTCGCCAGGATTTCCTTAACCCTCTCCAGTTCAACGGTACGGTCGGTGAAAAAGGGATCATCCACCACGGTCCCGAATTTGAATGGATTTATCTTCATATTGCGAATATTTTCGTTGCGAAATTTTTCGCAATATACGAATTGTTTCTTAACCTTAACCTCAACCTCAGTTGTGGTGCGTCATGTTGAATTTCAATTTCTTCAGTTCATCGAGATCGTGGACGGGCCGTTCCAGTTCTGCGGGGATCTCCCGCTGGCTGAAAGTCTGGAAATACAAAAGGCAGGCGTCACGCCACCAGACGGCTTCGGTAGTTTGCACTTTCAGCTTCTTCTGCACGTGGGTGAAGCGTTCCGCGTCGACAAATTTCTTCAGCTGGTCCCATTGCTTCTGGAAAAAGCGGGCCTCCTCCACGCCGCCGTAATAGCGGTAGCAAAGTTCGTCCCAGAGGCTTTTCCCCGAGGCGAGGCCATAATCCCAGGGCAGATGGTGGAACCAGAGGAGCAGGTTCTCGGGACACGTCTGCCGGTTTCCGTACATCTCTCGAAGGGGAGAGAAGTACTGTTCCACGGCATTGCTTCCCGAAGGGGAGCGGTCGAAGCCGATGCCGGTGGACGAGGCGTTGTGGTAATAACGCGGCAGCCAGTCGGGCCGGGCATTTTTGATGTCGGTCCAGGGTTCCGGACCGTGGTGGTGGCTCCAGCCCATGAGATGGTGAAGTCCCAGGGGGGTCATGTAATTGACAACGGCTTCGCGCGAGCGCATCATGATGGTGAGGACGGGATCGATAAAGTCCCCTTCATGGGAGAAGGTCATCTTCAGCCATTCTCTTCCGATCGCCATGGAGGAGAGTTGGTGGTCCCAGGCCATACGGCCGAAGGCGTACCAGTTGGACTGGGCGAAATGGTGCCCGCACCAGTTGACATCCCTGCCGGTATTGGCTACCCCGGCAATGGCGGTCAGCCTGTGGCCAAAAAGGCTTCCGTCGGTGACCTTCGCCACCGTGGATTCAGGTCCCCTGCACCAGGTGATGGCATCGAGACACTCCTTCCACATGGGAGACAGGTAGGCCAGATGATCCGAAAAACCCAGGTATTCCTGGGTGATCTGGAATTCCACCATCAAGGGGGTCTTCTCCATGGCCCCGAAGATGGGGCTGAAGGGCTCCCGCGGCTGAAAGTCGACCGGACCGTTCTTGACCTGGATGATCACGTTATCGGCGAATTTTCCGTCGAGGGGGACGAATTCGGTATAGGCCTGTTTGGCGCGGTCTTCTCCGGAAGGCTCATACACAAAGGCCCGCCACATCACAACCCCATCGTATGGTTTCAGCGCTTCCGCCAGCATGTTGGCGCCGTCGGCATGGGTACGCCCGTAATTCTGAGGCCCCGGCTGCCCCTCGCTGTTGGCTTTAACCAGGAATCCCCCGAAATCGGGGATCAGGTCGTAAATCTCCTTCACCTTATCTTTCCACCACTGCGCCACGGAGGGATCCAGGGGATCGGAGTGGGGGAGTCCGCCCAAAATGGCGGGAGAAGAGAAGTTGACCGACATGTAAACCCTGATGTTGTAAGGCCGTAGGATGTCGGCAACGGCGGCGAATTTCCGGAGGTATTCGGGTTTCAGCGCATCGGGGGAAGCATTTACATTGTTGAGGACCGTTCCGTTGATCCCCACGGAAGCGTTGGCGCGGGCATAGGTCTTGTATTGTGCGGCCAGCACGGTGGCGTCCTCTTCACGGTTCCACCAGATGGAACGGCCGGCATAGCCGCGTTCCACGGTACCGTTGAGGTTGTCCCAGTGGTTGAGCAGCCGCAGTCGGTAAGCCGGCCTCTCGATGATGCTGAGGGCGCTCACCGGCTCACCGGTCTGTATCTTCCGCAGCAGGGTGAAAACCCCGTACAACACTCCGGCATCGCTGTTGGCGGTGATCACGGTGACCGGACCTGCACGGGTCACGACGCGGCGTATTAAAAATCCTTCCTCACCGCATTGCTCCACCTCTTTCTGCGGAATGAGGACCCCGATTTCGGGATGATCCGCAGTGCCGATCACCAGGGTGCCGGCCTCAGGGGGTTCACTTTGCCGGGAGCCGCGCCCCGACTTTTTGACCGCCACCGGTTCTTTACCAGTAAGTCCGGCCATCGCCATCCGCAGTTCTTCCTCAGCGGCCTTGATGACCGCCGATTCACCCCTGATGAGGAGTCCGGTGATGTCGAGGACTGCCTGCTCCGCCACGTTCTCCGGAAGCTTTTGGTACCGGAGCCACAGCGCCGACCCGTCTTCCGCATAAAGGGAAACGGGCAACAGAATTAAACATAAATATAAGAATGCGTTCTTCATCATAATTGTTATTTCTGCGATTTCAGTTCGTTGGCTGGTTTTTCCTGTCCTGACGACCTTACCGGTATTTTTGTATCACCCTACCGGATTCAGGCTTTGAATGAAACTTTCAAAACAAGGACCCAATGAACTCGACGTGTTTCTGTCTATAATCACTCATTATTCTTCAAAAATACCAGATTTTGGTAATTTTGCCTTGTAACCCCCGCTTTTTGTTTAATAATGATCATTTATGCTTCTATTCCTGAGGCCGTTTTGTTCATTGTAATAATTGCAGATTCTGCTGGGAATATGAGAATTCTGGCAAAAAAACAGTGATTTGTGTATTTTCAATTAATTATTACCTTTGCGCTGTTAACAAATTTATATCATCAATGAAAAAAGGAACAGTTAAGTTCTTTAATCACACCAAAGGTTTTGGTTTTATTAAAGACGAAGAATCAGACAATGAGTATTTTGTCCATGCCAGCGGGCTTGTCGATCAGATTCGTGACAATGATGTTGTTACCTTCGACATCGAAGATGGCCGGAAGGGTCCCAATGCCGTAAACGTAAAACTTGCATAAGTTAAAATTACCCATTACGACATCAAAAGCTCTGCACCCGCAGGGCTTTTTTTTTATTATTGCATAACTTTGAAGTTCCTGAAAACTATCGGATCAGGAACGTGCCCTGAAGTTATGAAAAGAAAGCCTCTTATGAAGATTAACGGAACCAGGATGAAGCCGGTATTGTATATATTATTGATATATAATACTTTATTCATTTCAGAAATTTTTCCGCTTTCGGCGCAGACTCCGGAAGAGATATACCGGAAGCCGCTGAAGGAAGTGCTGGATCAGGTGGAACAGCGGTTTAGCGTGAAACTCACCTACGATACCCGGATTGTGCAGGACAAGACGGTCACTTATGCTCCCTGGCGGATGAAGAACGATCCGGAAGCTACCCTTCATGCGGTGCTCGGTCCTTTCGACATGGTTTTCAGCCGAAATTCTTCCGGGGGCTATGACATTGCCGAATTCCAGTATCACCGCCGGACGGCGGAGGAGGGAAAGGCGCACCTGGAGCGGCTGCTCTCCTTTTACTCCACGCCGGAAACTTTGGAAAAGCGCCGGGAGGAGCTGAAGGCGTGTATCTGGGAAACGCTGGGGTTGAACGCCTTTCCGGAGAGAAATAGTTTGAATCCCATCGTGACGCCAAAACGGAAATACAAGGGGTATACGACGGAGAACGTGGCATTGGAGACCCTTCCGGGGGTATTTTTAACGGGAACGCTTTACCGTCCTTTGAGCGGGAAAGGCGCCATTAACCGGCTGGTGAGGCGGAAAGAGGGATTTCCGGCGGTATTGCTGGCGCAGGGCCACGGGGAGATCCAGCATTACGGGGAGAGTTCCCAGGTGCTGGCGGCCACCCTGGCCCGGATGGGCGCTTTGGTCTTCAGCTACGACATGTTCGCCAAGGGCGAGTCAGGGCTTCAGTTTGCCTTTGAGGACCACCGCACCGGCATGGCGCAGACCATGCAGACCTGGAATTCCATGCGGGTGGTGGATTTTCTCCTTTCCCTGCCGGAAACCGACGCTTCGCGCATTGCCATGACCGGCGCTTCGGGCGGAGGTACCCAGACGTTCCTGGCCACCCTCCTCGATGAGCGCATTGCCGTGAGTGTTCCCACGGTGATGGTCTCCTCCTGGTTTTTTGGGGGATGTCCATGCGAAAGCGGAATGCCCGTGCACAGCTGCGGGGCGTGGGGCACCAACAACACCGAAATTGCCGCCCTGGCAGCCCCGCGACCTCTGCTCCTGATTTCCGACGGGGGCGACTGGACATCCACCACCCCGGAAATTGAATTCCCGTTCGTCCAAAAAGTATATCTACTTACCGGTCATCCCGGAAGGGCGGAAAACGCTCATTTCTCCACCGAAGGCCACGACTACGGTCCTTCAAAACGCAACGCCGCCATCCGTTTCCTGGCAAAACACCTGGGACTTTCCACCGACAGTGTCCTTGACGCATCGGGGAAAATTGACGAAACAGCCTGTGCCGTGGAATCGCGGGAATCGATGCTGGTATTCGGGGAAAAGGGCGAAAAACTGCCCGCCCATGCCATCAGGGGAATGGAGGCAC
This sequence comes from Prolixibacteraceae bacterium UBA1413, assembly GCA_002304925.1. Classification (GTDB taxonomy): domain Bacteria; phylum Bacteroidota; class Bacteroidia; order Bacteroidales; family Prolixibacteraceae; genus UBA1413. Next base: position 119,583 of record DBPT01000022.1, on the reverse strand, counting down.
TGAAAAAATTACTCTCCCTCTGACCGATGGATCCCTTACGTGACACCACCCTGATGACCGGCCCCGATGACCGCCCTGGTGACTGACCTGATGACTGCCCTGGTGACCAGAGGAATCTGGCATAAAATATTGGATTATAAAATCTAAAAGTTAATTTTAGCGCCTGAAACGAATATTTTTAAATGAATACTACCATAGACCTTAACAATGAATGGCGGATGGTGGCATCGGCCATTTACAAGCGCCCCACGGATTCTAAAATATTGGGCCAGTCGGAAGTAGACGTAACGGATCTGGAAAATTACATCACTGAGAAGCGGAAGAAGGGGATCAAGGTAACGTTGACCCAGGTGCTGACGCTTGCTGCCGCCCGGGCACTCCGCACCGAGGTGCCCGAGCTGAATGTATACCTGCGTAGGGGTAAGATCGTCAAACGTCCGTCGGTCGATGCTATGGTAAGCGTGCTGCTCGAAGGATCGGAACTGGGATCGGTGAAAGTTCCCCACGCCGATGAGATCACCATCGACGAAATGGCACTTTTCTTAGCTTCGGAAATCAAAAAGGCACGCGGCGGCAACGAAAACAAAACCATGGAGATGAAAGGCAAACTGGCCGCCATCCCCTGGCCATTCCGCAGCTGGATCTTCTCATTGTTCAGAGTCTTCACCCAGAAATGGGGCTTTTCAATTCCCAAACTGGGCCTGACACCCAACAGTTTCGGCTCTTTCATCGTCTCCAATATCGGGACCCTCGGCCTCGACATCGGTTTCCCGGCGCTGATGCCCACCTCCAACGTCTCCTTTGTGCTGATCCTGGGGGCGGTTAACAAAAAACCCTGGGTTCTGAACGATGAAATCGTTCCCCGGAAAATCCTCACCCTGGGCGCTGCCCTCGACCACCGGGTGTGCGATGGCTCACACGGAGGACGGCTATTCCGTTACCTCAAATACATTATCAAAAACCCGGAACTTCTCGACGCAAAGCCTGCCTGACATACGAAGGTATTCATTTCTCCGGTTTCCGGAAGGGAAATGCAGGTTTCTCGCGGAAACGGAAAGCGCACGCTGAAAGGGGAATCGGTTCATCTCTCCGGAATGTTAATTTTTGTTTATTTTTTCTGTAAAAATTACAGAAAGATCAGGCGGATCCCGTATCTTTATATCTTTCGTAAAACCTGGTCTTATGAGCGAAATTGACATCCTGGCACACCTTGTACTGGCTCCCTATATCATCAAAGCGACTGCTCTGATCAGTAATGAGCGCAGGGTCGGCGGGAACCAGTTCCGGCATGCCTTTGCCACCCTGGGAATCCTCCTTGACTACAAATATTTCTCCAGTTCCGTATTGCTGAAAGCCTCCCTGATCCATGACCTGATCGAAGACAAGCCGGAGACCAACCTCCATGAATTGCGGTCAATCGATTCCGACGCCAACAGGGTGGTGGATCTGGTCCTCGAGGTGACGCGCAAAGAGTGCGAGACAAAAGCCGCCTACCTGAAGAATATCCTGAAGAATGGATCCTATGAAGCCAAAATCCTTAAGGTAGCCGACCGTATCAGCAACCTGACGGACCTTCACAGGGACGTCTATTCGGAAGAAAAGATGATGAAATACCTCGACGAAACTGAAGAATATGTGATTCCCATGGCGAAAGATGTGAACCACAACATGGTGACGGAACTGACTGACCTGATCAAAAAGAGAAGGGAAATGTTGCAGTGTGTTGCCTCCTGATTCGGGAAAGAATTATCTTTGTCTTGATTAATTCACTGAAAACATGGGAAAGTATGTCAATAACAATCTCCTGAAGGGGGAAAAGGTGGAATATGAAACCAAACTGCACTGGAAGGTATTTGTCACGCTTTCGGGGGTGTTAACCCTTTTCATTTACCCGTTGATCTTGCGGAGCACCAGTGAGTTCGTCATTACCAACATGCGGGTAATCCTCAAAACCGGATGGATTTCCCGGAAGACCTTCGAGATGAACCTGAACAAGATTGAAACGGTCAATGTGGACCAGTCGGTCTGGGGGAGATTGTTTGGTTTCGGGACGATTACCATTGTCGGTACCGGTGGAAGTCGTGATGAAGCCCAAAATATCCGCAAACCGTTGGAATTCAGGAAAAAATTCCAGGAGATCTCTGCTTAGCCGGCACCTAAACTGCAACCTTAGCCTCTACCTGCTTGACCACAGGGAGAGTCCTTGACCCCGACCTTCTTTGGTCACCGGAGGTTACTGAACTTCAATCTTTTCTAGGCTCCAGTGGTATCCACCACTTATCTTAACCTCAACCTTAGCCTTAACCTCAATAGAGCATCCTGGCCCTGAGGGTGTGCGGAATATTTTTCAGTTCCGTGAGGATGGCAGGACTCAGGTTGCTTTCCGTGTCGATGATGACATAACCGATGTCCGCATCGGTCTGCAGGTATTCCGAGGCGATGTTGATCCCTTTGCCTGTGAAGACGAAGTTCACATTCCGCAGCAATCCCGGCATGTTTTTATGGATATGGAGGAAACGTTGCTTGTTTTCATTGGGCTGCAGTGAGATCTGCGGAAAATTCACCGCTCCGATGGTGGTGCCATTGTCGCTGTATTTAATCAGTTTCCCGGTGACCTCGCAGCCGATTTTCTCCTGGGCTTCTCTTGTGCTTCCCCCGATGTGGGGCGTCAGGATCACGTTGTCGAAATCACGGAGGACCGACCGGAAGGGTTCGTTATTGGAAGCCGGTTCCTCGGGGAAGACGTCGGCGGCCGCTCCTGCCAGGTGGTTTTCGCGGAGGGCGACGGCCACGGCATCGTAGTCAACCACCGATCCCCGGGAGGCATTGATCAGCAAGGTCCCTTTTTTCATTTGTGAAATCTGTGGGCGACTGATCATATTTATCGTAAGTTCCGTCTCAGGGACATGGAGGGTAACGATGTCGGACTTCTCCAGCAACTCCTCCAGGGAATCGCAGGCTACCGCCTTTCCGAGGGAAAGCTTCTTCTCGATATCGTAATAATAGACATTCATTCCCATGGCTTCGGCAAGGATGGAAACCTGGGAACCGATGTGGCCATACCCCACGATGCCTATGTTTTTATCACGGATCTCATAGCTCTGACTGGCCGATTTTATCCATTCGCCCCGGTGGGCGGCGGCGTTTTTCATGGGCACCTCGCGCATGAGCATGATGGCTTCGGCAATCACCAGTTCGGCCACGGAACGCGTATTGCTGAAGGGGGCGTTGAATACCGGAATACCCGCCATTTTGGCAGCCTGCCGGTCCACCTGGTTGGTCCCGATGCTGTAACATCCGATGGAAATGAGTTTTTTTGCCTTCGACAGCACTTGCGCGGTGAGCTGCGTCCGGGAACGGATTCCGATGATGTGAACGTCCCTGATCTTCATCTCCAGCTCTTTGTCATCCAGCGCTTTGGAAACATATTCGATTTGGGTGTACCCTGATTTTTCAAAGCTGGCGACCGCTGAGTGGTGGATACCTTCCAACAGCAACACCCTGATCTGATTTTTGTCGAGAGAAAACTTCTGCTCCATATTGCATATGATCGGTTAGGTTGACAAAAATAGTTTTGCGGAGCTGTTTTCCCAACATTCAGGCAGAAAAATTCGGTTTTTATGAGAAATAGGGCAGGAGGTCGATCAGCAGGTAGACGAGTGCGGCGATGATCATGCTGACGGGGATGGTGAGGATCCAGGCGACCATCAGGTTATTGGCAACTCCCCACCGCACGGCCGACATCCGTTTGGTCATGCCCACCCCCATGATGGCTCCGGCGATGGTGTGGGTGGTGCTCACCGGAATGCCCAGTCCCTGGGAAATCCCGTAGAGGGTGATGGCCCCGGCGGTTTCCGCAGCAACCCCTTCGACCGGAGTAACTTTGGTGATTTTCGTCCCCATGGTTTTGACGATCCGCCACCCGCCCATCATGGTTCCCAGGGCGATGGCCGAATAGCACGAAATGGGGATCCAGGAGGGAACGTGCAGATGCATCTTGCCCGAAGCATCGGCAATTTCAGCAACATTGGCCCAGTGGGGGACCAGTTCTCCGGCTCCCTTCAACTGAGCGACATAGACCAGCATGGCGGCGCTGATGATGCCCACCACCTTCTGCGAGTCACTCCCCCCGTGCCCCAGACTGAAGGCAGCCGAGGATAACAACTGCATCATCTTGAACCATTTGTTCGACTTGTGGGGATTGGCCTTCCGCCAGAAAATGAGGATGAGGATCGTCAGAAAGTAGGAAATCAACATCCCCATGACGGGTGCCAGAAAAATGAATCCGATGGTTTTCAGGATGATGGCTTCGTTGATGACGCTGAAAGCGCCGGTATGGGCGACGGCAGCGCCGGCAAATCCACCGATCAGCGTATGGGATGAAGAAGAGGGTATCCCCAGCCACCATGTCAGCAAGTTCCATATGATGGCGGCAATTATGCCAGCCAGGATCACTTCCAGGGTAATGGCGCCCGTTTCAACGGTCTTGGCTACCGTATTGGCGACCTTCAAATCAAAAATCCAATAAGCCATGAAGTTGAAAAATGCCGCCCAGATCACTGCAGGAAAAGGAGCCAGTACTTTCGTGGAAACAATGGTGGCAATGGAATTGGCGGCATCATGAAACCCGTTGATCAAATCGAACAAAAAGGCCAGCGCTATGATGACGATCAGCAAAACAAGCATGAGCGGAAAAATTGAATGCAGGTACCGTTTAACATGCGATCACGCGTATTTTACGATGATCGTTTTCACTACGTCAGATACATCTTCCATCCGGTTGGAGATCTTTTCGATGTTCTGGAGAATATCCTTGTGTTTGATCAGTTCGATGGCGTCCTTCTCTTTGATGAAAAGTGACGAGAGGGCTTTGTGGTAACACTCATCCACCCTGCTCTCCATTTTCCGGAGTTCTTTGCACGACTTGAGGCTTTTGACCGCATTCCTGGAGTTTTCCAACCCGGCCACCGCAAACTGAAGATGCAGGCTGCCCTGATAAAGCAGTTCTGACATCTCCTTCATGTGCTCGCTGAAATCTGAAAATTTGTACATGTCCACTTTCCCCGAAACGCTGTTGATCAGGTCTACCACATCGTCAAGCCTGGAAGTGAGCTCATGGATGTCTTCCCGGTCAAAGGGGGTGATGAAGGTCCGGTTAAGCTCGTCGAAGAGATGGTTGGTAATTTCATCACCCCTTTTTTCAATCTGTTTGATTCTTTGCCTGATGGCCGATGTTTCTTCTTCAGAGGAGGAAATGAAGAGCTTTTTCAGCTCTTCGGCAGCTTCCACGCTGTTCTTGGCAGCCTTGTTAAACATCCCGTAGAATTTCTTCTCCTTGGGGACAAAGTACTTGACCAGTTGAGTTAAATTCATCCTTTCAAAGGTTGTTGATCAAAAAACCCTAAAAATAGTTCTTTGTAACAAAACCGTAACAATTATGTAACTATTTTTTTCAGAATGCCGGAGTGAAATTTTTTCCTGCCCGATTACTCCATTTCAACTTTTCATATCAGGATATTTCGTCATTTCCCGAACCTTCTGCAGGTTTATGAAAAAAATATATATTTTTGCACCGGTTTTTAACGAAAAAACCATGAATGATTGACCTGTGGTGTAATTGGCAACACGTCTGATTTTGGTTCAGAAGAGTTCAGGTTCGAGCCCTGACAGGTCAACGAAGTTCTTTCTGTACTTCCTTGCAGGGAATTTTTTCGGAATGAAATTTTCCGTTAACTTCGTCCCCTGAAAGTGAAGACTGACACTGTCCTGTGGTGTAATTGGCAACACGTCTGACTCTGGATCAGAAGAGTTCAGGTTCGAGCCCTGACAGGACAACTGAAAATCAACCACTTGCAAATTATTTTGTGAGTGGTTTTTTGTTAACGTAAAGTTGAAGCAAAGTTTTAAGGTTTTTTTGATTTGATATTTGAGCTTATACCAGAAATCCCCCTGAACAGAAAATCAGTGCATTCGCCAGATAACCTGACCACATTCCGTAATCTTTTACATTGCATTGAATGCACCCAATGGATAGGCGCAGCTAATCCCCCTGCATTTAGCAGCTCATATTTTCCTCTTTTTGCTGAATGGATTGCGGATTCTGGAGACAAAACCTTCTTTCACGCGATAGTAGTGCATGGTGTCGCGGTCAGCCTTCACCCCGTTAACAGTGTAATAGCCGGTTATCCTTTTGTTATCGTCAGAAACGGTCAGGTAGTACACATACCCTTGGTCGATGCTGCGGCCCTCTTTATTGAAAAGGAACGCTTTGAATTCCATCAGCCGGCCTTTCAGTTTCCCTTCTCCCCTGTAAGTTTTCCATATGCCGGCGGCATCATTTGGCCACGACATGATTACCATGAAATTATCGCCGTACTGCCAAAAATTCAATCTGCCTCTTTTATCGGTGCTGCCATACCAACTTCCGGAGCTATCTACCGGAAGCGCCGCTGAAGTAGAAGACCTGGTTGATACCGAGGGGAACTTTTCACCGTCCCCAACGAAGACGAAGCTTCTTCCGAAACTGTCGTATGATTTGCTGGTGACCCCGTTTTGGATAGATCCCTAATAGGAGGAAGCTGCGGGTCGGATTTCAATGGCCACTGTTCCTCCTCTTTGTGGAGTGATCAGTCCGGCATGTACGGCTGCTGTGGCTATGGAACTGTCATCGGTATACAGATCGGTTCCCCAAAGTCTGGAAGTGGTGGCCCCTGGGGGGAATGTAAAGGTGTAACGCTGTCCGTTTGTAACCGGGAACAACAAATACAATGTTTCTGGGAATCACAATGCAGTAAAATCGGGAACAGGAATACAGAAAAAATAGGAACAGAAATAGATGCCTTTCATCCAGACGGTATGGTAAAAATGGAAAGGCGCGGTAACCGTTTCCTCTCACTCTCCGGAATGTGAAAGATCAAAACGGCATCCCCTGCATTATCTGGCTGATCCGGTTCATATCATAGGCAGGTGTGGCTCCGGCCTGTGTGGCCACAAAAGCTCCGGTGGCGCAGGCAAATGCCAGAGCGTCGGCGGTACTTTTCCCTTCGAGCAGGGATGCCACCAACGCGGCAAGAAAAGCATCCCCTGAGCCCACCGTGTCTACCGTCTGCACTTTAAAGCCCGGATGGTCAACAAACTTCCCGTTGCTGTAAAGTATTGCCCCTTTGTCACCCTTGGTCACACACACCATCTTTGCATGGTAATGTTCGGCAAACCATTTGACCTGACTTTTTTCATCATGCTGCTGTTGGTTATGCCACTGTGCAAAAACGAAAAGTTCTTCGTCGTTCAGCTTGACAATGTCGGTTTTGGTCAGCAGTTTCTCAACAATCTCCCGGCGGTCATAAGGCTTGCGCAAGTTGATATCAATAAGCCGGATGGCATCGGAATCGAGCAGTCGGAAAATAGTGTCCCGCGAAACCGGATTCCGGGACGCCAGCGATCCGTAAATGAACAACCCCGATTCCTGAGCTCTTTTCACCAGGGCATCGGTCAGGGTCAGGTTATCCCATGCCACCGGTTCACAGATTTCATAGGTGGCATTGTTGTTCTCATCGAGATGAACAAATACCTGGCTGGTGGGCAGGTAAGCATCCACTTCAACCAGATCGGTGCTCACCCCTGACGAATTCAGAAAGGCAACCAGTTCACGGCCTGCTTCGTCGTTCCCGACTTTGCTGGCAATGGATACATCCAATCCGAGGCTGTGAAGATGCAAGGCCACATTCATGGGGGCACCGCCGGGTTTTTTACCGGAAGGGAGGTTATCCCACAGGACTTCCCCGATACACAGAATTTTTTTCTTATCGATCCGCATTCTATCTTAAGATGATCACTAAATCAAAACATGTCCGGTTCAATCGTTGTTGACCAACCGTTCGTTGCTTTCGCCGTATCTATTTCCCCTGATTTCGATTGCCGAGGCTGCCTCCGTAATTTGTTGCAGATCTTCAGCGGTTAACTTTACATTTACCGAACCGGCGTTTTCTTCTTTGTTTCCATGTCAAGATTGATTATATGAAGACCCCGGTAATTTTTTCTGCCCGGAGTCATAACAATGGTTGTGATGATGCACGCTTTCTCCTGTTGGCAAAAAAAAAGTCCTTAATTTTCAAGGACTTTTAAGGTGGTGCCACCGGGAATCGAACCAGGGACACANNGGATTTTCAGTCCGTTGCTCTACCTACTGAGCTATGGCACCCCATTTTTGATCCGACAAAAATAGATATTTTTTAATTATTACAAAGTAAAATTTACAATCCTTCCAATTTATTACTTTGCGCCACCCCTCCTCAATCAGGGAAGGGATTTCAACAGACTTCCGCGATATCTGTTACTGATCTCAGCCTCAGCTTCAGTCTCAGCCTCAACCTTCTTCGGGCGCTGTAACTTCAGCGCAGGTGACAGCCTCAGCTTCAGCCTCACCCTCAGCCTCACCATCCTGTATAGCCCAGTAACCTGCTGAAATTATCCCCTTCCTCCAGTATTTTGCAATCGGCATCCAGCAGGTCATAGTCACTGAGTTCTAAAAATAAAACAATTTCATAGAACAGGCTTTTAAAATCCTTATTTTTGGCGATAATGACAAAAGAGGAACTGGTGAGCCTGCTGGGATCGTGGGAGAATCTTTTCCTGTTGAACAAAATTTCCCCCGATCCGGAGGAATACCTTCCGTTGCTGATGGAAATTGCACTGGAGGGGAAAGATACGTCCAGTTGGCGGGCCGTCTGGGTAGCCGACAAGATCATGGAACAACACCCCGAAGTGCTGCTTCCCTGGCGGGAGACCATCATCGGCATTTTACCGCGTATCCGCCACGGAGGCAAGCGGCGTCAGCTGATGCGCATGCTCACCCGTTGTGAAATTCCGGAATCCTCTGCAGGCATGCTCTTTGACTATTGCCAGGAACGGTTGTTCCTTTCGGAAGAGAAAGTAGCGGTGAAAGTTTATGCCATGGATATCCTTTACAACATTTCAGGACAGGCGCCGGAACTGAAGCAGGAGGTGATCCAGACCCTGGAACAGGTGGCCGAACAGTTTCAGGGAGCCGGAATCGTGGCCCGCATCCGCAAAATTATTGTCCGCCTCCGGAAAGAAATCCACCAAAGGTAAATCCTTTTTCCTACCTTTGCGCCCTCTGAAAATTACCATGGTCAGTCAGGAATATCTTACACATACCTTTGCAAACGGGATCCGTTTGATCCACCAATACAGCGACGGTCCTGTCGGCTATTTCGGGATACTCCTCAATACCGGCTCCCGCGACGAGACTCCCGAAGAACATGGTATCGCCCATTTCATCGAGCATTGTATTTTCAAGGGAACCCAAAAACGAAAAGCCTATCATATCCTCAGCCGCATGGAGGATGTGGGCGGCGAACTCAATGCTTATACCACCAAGGAAGAGACGGCACTCTTCGCCACCTTTTTGGCGGAGGATTATCCACGGGCCGCCGAACTGCTGAGCGATATCCTCTTCAACAGTACCTTCCCCGAAAAAGAACTTAAACGGGAGAAGGAGGTGGTGGCGGAAGAGATCAATTCTTACAAGGACACCCCGTCTGAACTGATCTTTGATGATTTTGACGAACTGGTTTTCGATGGTCACCCCATCGCGCGGAATATTCTGGGAAGCTTTGAGAGTGTTCGCAGTTTCAGCAGGGAAGATATTTTCCGCTTTATCCGGAACAACTACCATACCGACCAGATGGTGATCAGTTCGGTGGGCAGCATCCTGCCCAAAAAGCTGATCGCGCTGTGCGGCCGTTTTTTTGGTACAGCCCCTGCGAAATTGCGGGTCAACCAGCGGGTGGCTTTCGCCGGTTACAAACCCGGAGAGCGCACCGAGATCAAGGAGACTTACCAAACCCATTGCATCATCGGCAATCTCGCATACGACAGCATCCATCCCCGGCGGGTGGTGATGATCCTGCTGAACAACCTGCTGGGCGGACAAGGGATGAATTCTCGCCTCAACCTGGCCCTCAGGGAACGCAAGGGAATGGCTTACAATATCGAATCTTCCTATAACTCCTTTTCCGATACTGGGCTCTTCAATGTTTATTTTGGCACCGACGATGTAAATTTCGAGAAGGCTCTTGATATCATTTACAAAGAATTCCGCATGCTCAGTGAGAAGAAACTGGGGAGCCTCCAGCTGGCCAGGGCGCAGCGGCAGATGATCGGTCAGCTGGCCATTGCCGGCGAAAACGATGAAGAGTTGATGCTGACCATCGGGAAAACCTTCCTCTTTTATAACCAAGTGGACCCTTTCCGGGTGGTTTATAAGAAAATTGAAGCCGTCACTGCCGAACAAATCCTCGAAGTGGCCAACGAAATCCTGGACCCCGCCCGCATGAGCCGCGTTGTATACCATTAAAAACCAGCTTAAAACCAGACTGTCACCTTCTGAAAAAAAAAGATAGGACCCCCATTTTATTTCGTAAAAATTATTTGGAATTTGCCTGGAATTAATTGTAAATTGTATTAGGGAACTCTATAATTTGTTTAGATGGAGCCTATTTGGCTGGCTTCTCGCAATCCGTGGTCAGCTTTAGTTCTTCTTTTCAATATTTTTGCAGGAGAGATTTGTGCCCATAATGCAAAACACCATTAATAAATTAAGGTATGAAAAAGTCATTTGTCTTTATCGCATTCCTGATTTTCAGCTGGTCAGCGAAAAGTCAGGATTTGAAAGTTCCGAGGTTCTACGAGTTGAGGGAGGTCAATGCCCCTCAGGCGGTGAAGCAGGAACTCCTGCGGGTACGTCAGGAAATTACCGCGAATAAATTGTCCTATGTGGTGGGGGTGACGTCCGTGGCTGGTCGTCCGATTGAAAAAATCACCGGAGAGAAGCAGCTTTCCATTGCCGAGGAGAAGAAAATCTTTGATGATATCCGCCAGCGGATAGTCCTCCTGGAACGGGCGGTAAAGGCGCTTCCTTACCGTGAACTGGTCACCATTCCTTCAGGTTTCGTTTATGGCACTCCCAGCCAAAAAAAACTTGACCTTCGGAAAGGAGGCCTCGTCGGGGCTGTCCAGGATCAGGGTGGATACGGAACCTGCTGGTCCTTTGGGGCATTGGCCAGTTATGAAAGCAATTATAAACATGTCAACAATGTCATGGTCAATGCTTCGGAACAGCATGTGATCAACTGTTCGGGCGCCGGAGATTCAGGGGGAGGCATCGCCTATGAAGTCTTCCGCTGGATGGTGGATAACCACAGGAATGTGAATTCTGAAGCCGCTTTGCCTTACAATGGGGCCATGGGTACCTGTCCCGCCGGATCGCCGCCTACCGATTTCTTCGCTACTGAATGGGGAATGGTGGATCCCTCCATCGACCCCTGGAAAATCGCTTCCGTGGCTAAAATTAAAAACGCACTCTGCAAGTACGGAGCCATTTCCGCTTCCTTGAAGGCTACTAATAACTTTAAGTTGTATGCCGGCGGCCAGTTTTTTGAATTTGAGAGCAACTACTCCAATCCCACTTCCAACCATGCCGTATCAATCATCGGATGGGATGATGACACCCAATGCTGGCTGATCAAAAATTCGTGGGGTACAGACTGGGGCAGCGAATGTGGCTATGGTTCTGAAAAAGGGTACATGTGGATCAAATACAACAGCAACAACATTGGCCGCCGGGCTGCCTGGGTGCGCGCGGAAAAAAAGATCAACTATCCCTTCGGAAATGGCACCACATGGCATGATTATTTCTGTGTGGGCTCTGAAATTCCCCTGGTGGGGGACTTTAACGGCNNACGGCGACGGAAAGGATGACATCGTCAGCTTCACCCGCGGAAACGCCGGGGATGTTTTTGTGGCCTTGTCAGACGGATCCAAATTCAAAGGTACTGGCGCCAAATGGCATGACAACTTTTGCATGGGAACCGAAATCCCCCTGGTGGGGGACTTTAACGGCGACGGAAAGGATGACATCGCCACCTTCACCCGCGGAAACGCCGGGGATGTTTTTGTGGCCTTGTCAGACGGATCCAAATTCAACGGTAATGGCGTCAAATGGCATGACAACTTTTGCATGGGAACCGAAATTCCTCTGGTGGGGGATTTTAACGGTGACGGAAAGGATGACATCGTCACCTTCACCCGGGGAACGGCCAATGATGTTTTTGTGGCCTTGTCTGACGGATCCAAATTCACCGGAACTGCGGTCAAATGGCATGATTATTTCTGCACTGGTGCCGAAATACCCCTGGTAGGGGATTTCTCGGGCGACGGGAAGGCTGATATTGCCACCTTTACCCGGGGAACTTCAGGTGAAGTCTTCGTGGCTACATCCACCGGCACTGCATTTACCGGCACCGGCACCAAATGGCACGACAAATTCTGTTATGGGAGTGAAATTCCCGTTGCCGGAGACTACAACGGGGATAAAAAATGTGACATCCTCACTTTCCTCCTGAATGCCACGGCCGATGTTTACGGGGCTACTTCCTCCGGTAAGACATTTTCAGGCTCAGGAGTCAAGGTGCACGACTGGTTCGGACTGCCCAATGAAATTCCCATGACGGGCGACTTCAACGGCGATGGAAAAGCCGACCTGATCACTTTCCTCCGCAATACCCAGCCGGAACCCGGAAGAGGGGATGTCTATGTGGCGTTGTCCAAATAAAGCAGATGAGGCTTCTGATTTATACACTCTTGCTCTTAAGCTGCCTGGGATTTTCCTGTAGCAACAAACCTGCTGGAAAATCCTGGGATAGCGGGATTTCTCCCAGTCAGACAAGGGTCATCCGCCTTACCTGCCAACCCTCGGTGGAAGTGAACACCAACGACTCCCTGATCCTCCGTTTTGCAGAACGGCCAGGAAGGGGATACAACTGGATCCTGGCAACTCCCGATACTTCCCTGACCTGTCTGAAGAGTGCCGGGGAATTCAGGCTGGAGACCGTCGACCTCGATGATCCCGAACAGCCCGTGGAATTCCGTTTCCAGGCGGTTGATGAAGGGGAGGAGATCCTGATATTCCGCTATCTTAGACCCTGGGAATTGACAAAACCTGCCTTCGATAGTTGCCGGATAGCGGTCACCATCCGGTAGAAATTCCATTCCCCGGTCCCTCAGAGGTGCGAAAACTTCTCTATATTTGTTGTCACAATGGCAGGAGACAACAAATACGTGGATACGCCTCTGATGAAGCAGTATTATGCCATCAAGGCCAAGCATCCTGATGCGGTATTGCTTTTCAGGATCGGCGATTTCTACGAGACTTTCGGGGATGATGCCATCAAAGCGGCTGATATTCTGGGGATTACCCTGACGCGCCGGGCAAACGGAGCCGCCAGTTATGTCGAACTGGCGGGATTTCCTTATCATGCCCTTGACACCTACCTTCCCAAACTGGTCAGGGCGGGGCAGCGCGTTGCCATCTGCGAGCAGTTGGAAGACCCGAAGCTGGCCAAAAAGATCGTTAAACGGGGGATTACCGAAATGGTCACCCCGGGAGTTTCCATCAATGACAATGTCCTGAACAACAGGGAAAACAACTTCCTGGCTTCCGTCCATTTTGACCGCAAGATGGCAGGCGTCGCCTTCCTCGATATCTCCACGGGAGAATTTATGACCGCCCAGGGAACCTATGAATACATCGATAAGCTGCTCAGCTCCTTCCAGCCCAAAGAGGTGCTTTACCAACGGGGAAGAGCCCAGGAATTCAACGAATTCTTCGGAACGAAATATTTCACTTTCAACCTTGATGACTGGGTTTATACCGAGGATGCGGCTTTTGACCGGCTCACACGCCATTTTCAGGTCAAATCGCTCAAAGGGTTCGGCATCGAGAGCCTTCCCCTGGGGATCATCGCCTCAGGTGCCATCCTCTGCTACCTGGAACTTACTCAGCACAAACAGATTTCCCACATCACCAGCCTCAGCCGGATCGAGGAGGAGCATTATGTGTGGCTCGACCGGTTTACCATCAGGAATCTGGAACTCTTCCACACCCTTTACGAAGGGGCCCGATCGCTGCTCCAGGTGATAGACCGCACCATTTCTCCCATGGGATCCCGGTTGCTTCGCCGATGGATGGCCCTTCCCCTGAAGGATCTTGCACCCATCACCGAAAGGCATGACGTGGTGGAAGCTTTTCTGCAGGATGAGGTACTGAAGGAAAAGGTGGAAGAACACCTTCGCCTGGTGGGTGACCTGGAGCGGCTCATCTCCAAGGTGGCGGTGGGTCGCATCAACCCCCGCGAAGTGCAGCAGGTGAAGAATTCCCTCAATGCCATCATCCCGGTGAAAGCCGCCTGCGCCGCGTCGGGGAATAAAACCCTGCTTCGTTTCGCCGAACAGCTGAATCCCTGCGATACCATCAGGGAGCGGATCCGCCGCGAACTCGCCGACGATCCTCCCATGCTCATCAGCAGGGGAAAAGTGATGGCCAAAGGGGTCTCCGCGGAACTTGACGAACTACGCGAACTTGCCTTTTCAGGAAAGGAGTACCTGGCTAAGATGCAGAGGACACTCAGCGATGAGACCGGGATCAGCTCCTTGAAAATCAGCTATAACAATGTCTTCGGTTACTACATCGAGGTTCGGAACACCCACAGGGAAAAAGTCCCGCCGGAATGGATCCGCAAGCAGACCCTGGTGGGCGCCGAACGCTACATCACCGAAGAGTTGAAGGAGTATGAAGCCAAAATCCTGGGGGCAGAAGAGAAAATCCAGGAGTTGGAGAACCAACTTTTCAACGACCTGGTGCTTGCTTTGTCGGAATACGTCCCAGCCATTCAGCAAAATGCTGCCATCCTCGCACGCATCGACTGCCTCCTCTCTTTCAGCTCCTGCGCCAGGGATTACAACTATTGCCGTCCGGAAATCAACGATACCACGATTCTGGATATTAAGGAAGGGCGTCACCCGGTGATCGAGCGGCAACTGCCAGTGGGGGAATCCTACATCGCCAACGACGTTTTCCTGGACCAGGAAGAGCAGCAGATCATGATCATCACGGGGCCCAACATGGCCGGGAAGTCCGCACTGCTCCGCCAGACCGCCCTGATCGTCCTGATGGCCCAAATGGGAAGTTTCGTACCGGCAGCATCGGCAAAAATCGGCATCGTCGACAAGATCTTCACCAGGGTGGGGGCTTCCGACAATATTTCATTGGGGGAATCGACATTTATGGTGGAGATGAACGAAGCCGCCAGCATCCTGAACAACGTGTCGGACCGCAGCCTGATCCTGCTCGATGAACTGGGAAGGGGAACCTCCACCTACGACGGAATCTCCATCGCCTGGTCGATCGTGGAATACCTCCACGAATACCCCAGGGCACGCGCCAAAACCCTCTTCGCCACCCATTACCACGAGTTGAATGAAATGGAGGCCTCCTTCTGCAGGGTGAAAAACTACAACGTATCCATCAGGGAACTGGGCAACAAGGTGATTTTCCTGCGGAAACTGGTAAAGGGGGGCAGCAACCACAGTTTCGGAATTCACGTGGCCTCCATGGCCGGAATGCCCCGCAGCGTGGTGCAGCGCGCCGAGGAAATCCTGAAACAGCTCGAGAACAAACAACCCCGCGAAAAACTCTCCAAACCCCTGGAAACCATCGGAACAAACAGGGAAGGGATCCAGCTCAGCTTCTTCCAACTCGACGACCCGGTACTGAAACAGATTCGTGATGAAATCAAAAACCTGAACATCAATACACTCACGCCTCTTGAGGCGTTGAACAAACTGAACGAGATCAAAAAACTGACCGGACTGAAGTAACCTTTCCTTCAGCGAACCCCATGCCCAACGTCAGATTCTGAGACGATACCCATGGCTATCGGAATTTTTTTTTGATTGTTTGGTGAGAAATAAAAATGATTTATATTTGCATCGCGAAGAAAAAATGTTCTTATACACCGGCTAAAACCGGATATGATTGCGGGAATAGCTCAGTTGGTAGAGCACGACCTTGCCAAGGTCGGGGTCGCGAGTTCGAGTCTCGTTTCCCGCTCCACATAAAGCGTAAAACCAAAATTTTACGCTTTATTTGTTTTATATGTTCATTTTTGATTCCGAAATCCTAAATCCGATTTCCGGAGTTTTAGCTGCCCGGATGGTGGAATGGTAGACACGAAGGACTTAAAATCCTTTGGCCATAACGGCTGTGGGGGTTCAAGTCCCCCTCCGGGTACAAAGAAACCTTTGTAATTAACTTTTTATCAGAAGATTACAAAGTTTTTTTATGATACTACTGAAACATTACTGAACCTTTTTGTATTGATGTGTAACTCGTCCCTCTTCCAGCCACTTTTCACCTGCTTAGACATTTGGGAGCACAATTAAATCATATGGCATTATATAGGCATTTCTATATATGTTATTCTTCGAAGAGTTGATTACTCCTGTTTGGAAAAGTATAGTGCTGACGATTGGTCCTGGTGAAATTCTGTAATTGTTCAGTTCTGCCAGGGAGGAGATGAATATTTCATTCGGAAGGTTGGGGCTAATTCTGTGGTCATTATAAACCGTCAAATGGCGTGGTTTTCTCCGGCACCAGAGTTCTCCTCATAAAATCCATCATTCTCTGTTCCGGTTAATATCTTTTCTGTTTCTGATTTGGAGATGATAGGTGGCTTACTACTTTTCGCATCAATAATTCAACGTTCACCGATATGCGCAATTGCCGTTTAAGGGTTTTTACTATTCGTGTTACCAGGGAGATAGCCAAATGAGCTGAAATGAGTAAGCACCTGGCATAACATTAGCATATGACCGAATGATATGGGAGCTTGGCTAACAATAAGCAAGTGATTTTCTTATGGTTTTAAAGGTATGGTTACCCAAAATTTGGGTAACCATAATAAACGTTTTTTCAAATCCTATTCCTGGTAGCTGTTTTTAAGGTTTACCGAATAACGAAAAGGACGGATTTCAACATTCAGAACCTCAGAGAAAAAGACCCAAATTGAAACTCTATGAAAAAACATTCCTTCGAGTTTCTACCCGATAACAACAAATTTGACCCTGGATAACATCTCCCGTTCAAGCATTTCCAACTCTTCAGGCAAAATGGTTGTTTCTTTAAGTAATAAGAAATGTACACCAAGGATTTGGCCCTTTTCATCAACATCAAATATTACGGTAACATTATCTTTTAATGTGGCAAGTTGTTTTAGCCTGCCGGCCGTAAAAGACTGTTTAAATGCCTCAAGGAAGGGATCGTGCGAGATCATACTGACGTAAGAAAATTCTAACGCATCCCAGTTGTACTGATCCCTGGTATTCATGGGCTCGATATAGTTGCTATTCCTGACGGACAAATGCTTATCAATTTTATCAACAAAAAAAACCGTTTCTCCTGCCTTTACCTCCGATGCTTCCCAAACGCTTTGTGTTGAGCCTGATAGTGCCAAAAGGAATATTGTAGCAAAAAGGCTGAGCTTTGCCGGCAATCCTGACAATCTGGGTTTTAATGTTGTTGTTTTCATTTTTATTCTCGTTTTAGTTACAATCGACCTTGGATTGAATCATGGCATTTGGGGAACCAAAGCCAGGCAACAGGTAACCTCCGTAAAATGAGTTATACTCATTGAAGTATCCTAGCATGGTGTTATACTGCTCCCTGAAGGCTTGGGTAATTCCCTCATAAGCATTGTTGGTTATCCAAGTTTCGTATTCATCAAATAATAAAGGGGGAAAGTTGACATTTCCACTAGTCATACCACCATATAATTTCGAATAGATATCCTTGAAAACCTTGGCCTCGAACTCGATATTGGTATAACCGGGCGTGCCCAAATGGTACTGACATGTACCTTCAGGATAAATGGTGTTTTGGTAGGCATGAAAGAGTTCCTCAAGGATGGCATTCTTATTGATACTAGAACCACTTTTGAAAGTAATAGTATTGATTGCACAATTGTACTCAGCTGGATTGGAAATAGAGCCATCTACATTAAAATTGAGGCCATTCCACACTTCATTCACGATTTTTTTTGTTAGCACAATCTTCAGATAACTCTATTTGGACATTTTTCAATTTTTGAGTTTCACCTGCGGAAAGTGGACGGAATGACTGAGACGGGCTACCTGGACCTCCGCCATTGTTAAAGTCATCATATACACTGGCCAAATTAAAGAACTTGAAGGAATAAAAGAATGCATATGAACAGGAAACGATCCCGGAATGAATGATCTCGAAATCACCCGGTGTTTGTTTGCCGGGAATGAAATACTACTTCCGTTTCGTTCTGGCATTATTGCGAATGCTAACAGTGATTTTTCCAAAGCAATATTATTAAGTATATTGTTCGCTTTTATAAAATGAAATTATGAAAAGAGCCTTTCTGATAATGATTATGATTTCAACCTGGATAACTTCTGCTTCACCCCAGGAAGCTACCAGGTGGAGGGGGCCTTCGGCCGATGGTAGTTACCCTGATAAGGGATTACTCAAAAACTGGCCGGAAAACGGACCCGAAATACTATGGTCATTTGAACAACTGGGAGTGGGTTTTGCATCTCCCACATTTTACGGTGGATATATTTATATCCCTACCATGCTGGGAGACCAGGGCTATATTTTTAAGCTTGACATGTCGGGAAAACTGGTATGGAAAGCAAAATATGGCACCGAATATACTGACAGATATCCGGGTACCCGCTCTTCAGTAACAGTTGCCGGAGATTTGCTGTACATGCTCAGCGGTATCGGAAAGCTTGTGTGCATGAACACAAAAGACGGTTCTGTCAGGTGGAGCAAAGAGCTTACACGGGATTTTGACGGAGTGATCAACCGCTATGGCTATAACGAGACAATTGTCGTTGATGGCGACAGGTTGTACGCCACTCCCGGCGGGAAAAAAAATAATGTTGTGGCTTTGAATCGTTTCACAGGCAGCCTGATCTGGACTTGCCCGGGCAAGGGGGAGAAGGCCGCTTATTGCACACCTCAGCTGATAAAGCTTCCTGCACGCCACATCCTTGTTACACACACCGAATCATATATACTGGGTATTGACATCAGTAACGGGAATCTCCTCTGGTCTTACCCGTGGGCAAACCTCCGCCTCGAACATCAGAATACACCTATTTATAAAGATGGTCTCCTTTTCTGTTTGAGCGGTTATGGCATGGGGGCAATAATGCTCAACTTAAGTCCTGACGGAACCTCAGTGACGAAACGGTGGTTCAACCAATCCTTCGACTGTCGCATGGGGGCCGCCGTCCTCGTGAACGGCTATATATATGGTTCGGGGCATAACGATCCTTCATGGCAGTGCTACAACTGGGACACCGGCGAAAAAATGTACTCCTCACGCGACCTCTTTATGGGCCCTGTGATCGCTGCCGACGGGATGCTTTATTGTTGTAGCGAGAAGGGCGAGATAGCTCTTGTCAAACCGGAACCATCAGGCTTTAACATCGTTAGCCGGATGACAATCCAGCAAGGAAGCGGAGCGCATTGGGCACATCCCGTTATCCATGAGGGGGTTCTGTATGTTCCACGAGGGATGGCACTGATTGCCTATAAGATCCGATAAATATGAATTCCGGCGAACGCAATGGCTATATCCGTTCTTTTGGCCAGGTAAGCATGAATGCCAGGTCTCTGCCAATGGCTAATCCGGTGCTGGAACCCGTCGAAATTATCCCGGTTTCGCGGAATTCGTTTCCCCACTTCTCTGCAGCGGGGAGTTTCAATTCCTGGAAAGAATATTGCTTTATCTGATTCAATTTGCAAATTATTACCACAAAAACGTTTTGCTTCGCTGATCAGCGAAAAGAAACCTTATTTTTGTAATCCGGAGATCAGGTCAAAGATTCTGTCATTACCCGGGTTTTCTGCAACTTTTCAGGTCATAAATGCAATAAAAAGATCAAAAATGAAGAAAGTCTTATCTGTTTTGAAAAGGTCACAGGTAATTTTGTTATTTGTGTTTCTGTTTTCGATAGAAGAATCCAGCGGAGACAATAATCAATCGAAAAACGGCACTCAGGTAACCAAATTAACTCATCATACTGCAGGAAATCCATATCTGCCGTTATGGGAACATCTTCCCGACGGTGAGCCTCGTGTTTTTGAAGATCCCGACAATCCCGGGAAATACCGTATCTATATTATCGGTTCGCACGATGTCAGGTTCAGGAGTTATTGCGGACCTGACATCAGAGCCTGGTCAGCACCAGTGGAGGAGTTGTCTGACTGGCGTGATGAGGGACCCATTTTCACCTATCCTGTTGATGGCCAGTGGGATGTTATGTACGCCCCCGACCTGGTTGAGGTGAAGAAAAGAGACGGTACAAAAGAATACTACCTGTACCCTCATAGCCGTGGCTGGAACAGAGAAGCCATGGTGGCCAAAGGAAGCCGTCCCGACGGTCCGTTTACACCCATCAACCTGACTGACGACGGAATGAGAACAGTTCCGGGCAGTATCATGGGATTCGACCCGGCAGTATTTATTGAATACATAACCGATCCGGAGGATCCTGATTATGAGATTGGCTTCAGAGCTTACGGATTCTGGGGATTCCAAAGGTCCTCAGCCGGTCAGCTCGATCAGAACACCATGTATTCGCTCAGGCCAGGGACCAAGTCCATCGGTTATTTCATTCCTGCCAGCTCCAGATACGGGGTCATCAGGGATCCGGAAGGTACCGTTTATCCCAGCGTCTATCAGGATCAGGATCTTGGCTCGTTCAACTTCTTCGAGGCCGCTTCAATTCGCAGGATCGGGAATAAATATGTATGGGTTTACAGCGGATATTCAGGCCCTGAATACGGGCTGAGCAGTACCAACTCGGCATTGCGTTATGCCTATGGCGACTCTCCGCTGGGCCCATGGAAAAGCGGCGGGGTTCTTGTCGACTCGCGCGCTCCGGTGCCCGACAGGGATGGCTCAACACTTAAGACGAGTTATTCAGGACACAATACCCACGGCAGCATCGAACTGATCAACGACCAGTGGTATGTGTTTTATCACAGGGCGCCAAGGGGTTACGGTTACACGCGTCAGCCGATGGTGGCCCCGGTAACGGTTAAATGGGATGAAAAACCGGTGGCAGAAGGCGGAAAGGTCACCATCAGGGGATATGACCCGTATGCTGAAGATAATACCTGGTCCGCAAAGGATAGCCAGGGAAAAGAATATACCGGAGCAGAAGTAACTTCGGAAGGCTTCCACATTTACGGCCTCGATCCCTATAAATATTACTCTGCAGGATATGCGTGCTATCTTTCAAATACTAACAGCCAGCAGGATTCCTGGGATATATGGGCTAACGATATGCCCATAACAAATGTGGAAAACGGTCATATTATAGGATACAAGTACTTTGGATTTGGAGGGCTTGATAAAGACAAGAAAGGGTTGAAAGCCTTCAAGGGGACAAGTCGCAGGAATAAAACGGCATTTAACCTGTTTCTGACGCCAAAGACAAAAGAGGAATTTAAGGTCAGTGTCTGGCTGGACGGACCCTGGGATAATACTACGTGGAAAGGCAGAAAGATCGGTGAAATAGTGGTGCCTGCAAATTCCGCACAGGGAATAACAAAATTCACTACCGACGTTTCAGCATTTGTTGATAAGCTCGACAAGAAGCATGCGATTTTCCTTGTTGCCGAGGGTTCTGATCAGGGTGCTCTTTTCGATTTATCCGGACTGGGATTTAGCTCGAAGAAAAAGAAAATCGTCCGTCCGGTTACCCCTGCTGTAAGCATCAGGGTCAACGGAGTTGAACTTGATCTGCCGGCCACTCCGGTCAGGTCAACGAATGCCAACGGGATTACCGGCTATGACCTTTATGAAGCTGCTTATCAGATTCCTTCAGGGACAACCGGGCTGCCTTTCGTAACTGCCTCAGCAAGCGATAAGGATGTCAAAGTGGCTGTAACCCAGGCTGAATCGAAAACCGGAACCGCTGTTGTGCGATTTGATTACAAGGGAATAATCAAAACATACAGGGTTGTGTTTGGGCTGACCCCGGAGGCCCGGTAATTTGGAGAGCTGGGCAAGACCGACCCTTTTTGCATAAGCTTTATTTCATATCCGGGGTGATATAACGGTAATTTCCGCTCAGGTGCATAAGGCTGAAGAGATAGAGCAGCCCATCATAATAGGGATCAAAATAACCGTCTTCATAGGGTTCGAGCTTTGCGTTCCATACAGCATCCACAAATTTCCAGCTCTTTGCCTGGGTTCCCATAAGTGATGCGGCTCCTGCTGTTGACACCAGTCCCAGTGAGTGACGCAGTTTCCGGACTCTCCCGGCAGGAAGCACCCATTCAGGCAAAGTGCCATCGAGGTTGAACTGGTCTTCATAAGTATCTATGCCCCTGCAGAAAAGGAAATTCTGGATCCTGCGGGCATAATCTTTTTGCCACTTCTTGTCCTTGGCAAACCAGGAGTAATCCATGGCAATATTCATCGGTACCCTCCATGAATCAAAACGGAAAACACTCTCCATACGTCCTTGCTTTCTGGGATCTCCGCTGAATTCTGTCAGGTCGGCATTTAATCCGGTAGGAGATTTACAGGCTCTCCGGAGAAATGCGCGTGAGGTATCGGCACAATCCCTGTAGAATTGTTCATGGCCATCGTTGGCATATTCGGCCCATACCTCCCAGAAAGCCGGCAGATGATAAGAAGGATCCGTATAGCCGTACCCGCCTTTGTCGGGCACGAAAGTGATCTGCTTATGCTCCACATTAATGATATTCATTACACCGCCCGTCCCGTCTTTACTCCACATTGCATCAAGTATTTTCCGGGCTTCACCATAATAATCAATTCCTGTGTCGTTGCCCCAGCGATTGGATGCAAATAACAGGGCTGTGACAAAATAAAACTCACCATCCGATGCTGATCCTGCAGCATTTTGAGCACCGGTCTCAGGCTTCAGGTTCCAGGCAAAATATCCCTCGCGGGGGCCGCTCTGATGTTGCATATATTTCTTTGAATATCTCCAGATACGGTCAAAAACATCTTTCTTGTTCAGCTGAACAGCTACCATCAATCCGTAAGAGAGACCTTCGCTGCGGATATCATGATTCTTCATATCAGTGATATATGCCATCGAATCGCCTACTTCAAAATAAACCTTGCCGGGTCCCTCGAAAATATCATAGCAGGCTTTGGCCAGTTTTGCGTCAATAGCAGCCTGATTGTAACCGGCCTCTTGGAACACATTACGGTACTTGCCCGTATACCTGGAACCTTTCTTCCACGGCTTCATAACACCTCGTTTGTCTTTCACATCCTTCAAGCAGTCATCCCGGGCCGGTAATCCCTGACTGAAACCAATACTGAACAACGAACACAACAATACCCCTAAACAAAGAATTCTCTTCATTATGTAAAATTTATGATCAGTGATAAACGGATAAAAATAAGCATTACGGATTTAACAATTCAAAGAGCTGTATAAATTTTTCTTAAGAGGCCGAATCCATTGTTATTTCTTTCTTTCTTTCTTCTTAGGCAAATCGCCCCTGTACTCTTTTATATTAAATTTGACGAGAATAAAAAATGAGAAGCATGAATTATTTGTCCTTAACCATTTTCGCATTTTCAATGATCTTCAGCAATCCGCAAAGGGAAGATGCCGGTATTGTCAAAAAAGAACTTCTCGGTCCTCATGACGGTTCAGAAGTATATCTTTTTACGCTTAAAAACAAAGCAGGGAATATTCTGAAGCTCACGAATTATGGTGCAAGGATTGTAGGAGTTGAAATTCCTGATAAAAACGGGAAAATGGATAATGTTGTTCTTGGTTCTTATGATCTTGAATCGATATTAAGAGGTTCTTTTGGCGGAGCAACGGTAGGAAGATACGCTAACAGGATCGCTGACGGAAAATTCACCCTTGACGGAGTGGAGTATAATCTTCCTGTTAACAACAAACCCAATACCCTTCACGGAGGAAATCGTGGCTGGCACACAAAGGTATGGAACGCTGAACTGATAAATAAAAAAAATAAGCCTGCTGTCAGGTTCACCTATGTGAGCCCTGATATGGAAGAAGGGTTTCCGGGAACCATTCATATGGAAGTTGTCTTCACGTGGACCAACAAGAATGAGGTTATTATTGCTTACACCGCATCGACAGATAAGAAAAGTGTTATTAACGTAACAAATCATGCATATTTCAACCTGCATGGTGCAGGGACCGGGGATATTTTTGATCATGAGATGACTCTTAACGCATCTGAATATACCCCCATAGATGCAACGCAGATCCCTACCGGGGAGATACGCCCGGTCAAAGGAACCCCTTTTGATTTCACCTCAGCCCGGACTTTCGGATCCAGAGTAGGTGATACATATGAGGGTTCTGTTTTTTCTGGATATGATCATAATTTCGTCCTTGACAATAAAGAAAAGGTGGATGCCGTGGTTTATGATCCTGTCAGCGGCCGGATGCTGGAAATGATAACCGATCAGCCGGCAATGCAGCTCTATACCGGCAACGGACTTATTTATAAAAATCAGCCTGAAACCGGGGGCAGACAGTTCAGATCCAGATCAGGCTTTTGCCTTGAGAGCCAGCATTATCCCGATAGCCCTAATCAGCCCGGGTTTCCTTCCACAGTTATTGTGCCCGGGAAAAAGTTCAAATCATCAACGATTTACAGGTTCTCGGTAAAGAAATAAAGAAAGACGCCGGTTTTTATCTGTGTCTTTCTTTTAGAGTTAATGACACATATGAATGATCAAAAAAATGATGGTTAAATGAGATCATTCCAACAACTAAATTGCTACCTTCGAAAGTTTGGTTCAATTTTTGATTCCTGAATTCAGGCACTTCGGAATGTTATCCGGGAGCTGAAACATAGACTAACGCTTAAAGTTATATTTTACAACAATGAAAAAGACTTTACTTTCCTTTTTTCTGCTGACTTTCGTAGCCGCAAACCTTTTTGCACAGGACGGGAAAACTGCCAAAGCGGACAGTATCCTTTTTGACAAGGTAATCCACGATTATGGCCCCATCGTTCAGGGAGGCGACGGAACCTGCGAGTTCACATTCACAAACAAAGGTTCCGTTCCTGTGGTTCTGAGCAATGTACGAGCCTCCTGCGGATGCACTGTGCCGGAATGGACCAGGGAACCTGTCCTTGCAGGACAGAAAGGGACGATCAAGGTGAAGTACAACACCCAGATTGTCGGTTCCTTTAACAAGGTCGTCACTGTGATTTCCAATGCGGCCAACGGAAATGTCATGCTGACCATAAAAGGGAATGTCACTCCCAAACAATAGCGGGATCCAGCATCAAAATTCCCGTTCTCTGCACAAAAAACTCTGAATTCTCACTGTTCTCCTTAGCTGGTTGGTTGATAAAATTGCGTCCGGAATTTTAAAAATCTCCCGGATTCAAAAACGTTAATCAACAATGAGAAAAAAGATCATTACCCGTACGGTCTGGATTCTTTCCCTGGTCAGCATGTTTGCCGATGTGGCCAGTGAAATGCTCTACCCGGTGATTCCGGTCTACCTCCGGAATATCGGATTTTCGGTTTTTCTTATTGGGATTTTGGAAGGGATTGCGGAAGCTGCAGCCGGACTGAGCAAGGGTTTTTTCGGCAAATGGTCGGATCATTTGGGCAGAAGGATGCCCTTTGTTCGTTTGGGCTATTTCCTGTCAGCGCTCTCAAAACCCATGATGGTTCTCCTGCGGTTTCCGTTATGGATTTTCTTCGCCCGTACCACTGACCGGTTGGGCAAGGGGCTGCGGACGGCTCCCCGTGATGCCCTCCTTTCGGCGGAGGCCACTCCGGAAACCAAAGCCGGCGTCTTCAGCTTCCACAGGGGCTGGGATACTCTGGGTGCCGTTATCGGACCCCTGATCGCCTTGGCATATTTACACCTCCACCCGGGGAAATTGACCACCCTCTTTTATCTTGCCTTTATTCCGGGGGTCATTGCAGTTCTCTTTACTTTTCTGGTTAGGGAGCGTCCAGTACCGTTGCCGGTCGAAAAACGTTCTGCCGGATTTCTCTCTTATTTCAAGTACTGGAAAAAAGCTCCTTCAGGTTACCGGAAGCTGCTCATTCCCCTCATTCTCTTTGCTTTGTTCAACAGTTCCGATATGCTGCTGGTGCTGAAAGTCAGGGAATCTGCCGGCAGTGAGAACAATGCCATCATGGCGTATATCTTCTTCAACCTTGTCTATGCGCTGGCGGCATACCCCTTGGGTCGTCTTGCCGACCGGTTCAATATGAAAAAAATATTTCTGGGCGGTTTGCTACTGTTCTCGGCCACCTATTTTGGTATGGCAAAAGCCGGATCCATGCCGGCCTTTTATGCCATTTTCGGCATTTACGGCATTTATATGGCCGCCACCGAAGGGATCTCCAAAGCCTGGATCACCAATCTGGTCAAAAAAGAAGAGACTGGAACCGCTGTGGGGCTGTTCGTCTCCCTCCAGAGCATTTCGCTGATGATCGCCAGCACGCTAGCCGGACTGATCTGGAGCCGGTTCGGCGCTCCGCCGGCATTCCTCCTTACGGCCGTCATCAGTCTGGTGGTCTTTTTTTATATGTTGTTTTTTGTCAAACCGCCAGAAAGACCGGTTGAAGGCTGACTTTTATGCGGAGATTTTAGCGTAAAAAGTCACTCACCGCCTTACTGATCCCTCGTTTTACAATTTCCCAGATTTGATTTTTAAAATTGAAAGGCGCATCTGTGTTGTCTGCATCAATAAAATCGGTCAATGCATGGGGTATGCTGATGGCAAGCATTTGATTCGGATATTTTTCTTTGTGCCAATCAATTAATTGTTGCAGTGAATAATAATGGGTGAATGATCAAACTTTTGATGCCAAAACAGGTCAAGGTCAATTGATCCTCGATGTCCATAACGTAGTGATAAAGCCGTTCCTCCGACCAGGGAAAAGGGTTTCAAGGCAGGAACTTTCATTAATAATAAGGAAAGAGTTCGGGGTTCAACTGCCTTAGTGTGTAACATCTTAATTCATTGATGGGAATATCAAAAATAGCACTCACAAAATAGATGGTATGAAGCGGTAAGAACTTCACCTGCTTTAGAACTTTCTTTATTTTTCATCCCAGTAATATCTCCGGCACTGGCGGATATCCTCCACATCGCCCCGCTCAAAAACACTGCAGAAGACAAAGCTTGCCTTGTCATCGTAATCGATTTCCTCAAAATGGACATCCCAAAAGATCCGTTTGTTGAAAATGGGTTTGTTCCGCTTTTCCATACAACGAAATTACTAAAATCACCGGTTTTTTTTAAATTTGAGGTATCACTTTTACCGGGAATCTGCAGAACTGATCCCTATAATTCAGAATGGGGGTAGTTTAACCGATATTTGAAGAACATTATTTTTAAAAAGCCGACGCTATGAAATCAGCACTTCCGAAATCTTTGGCGCTGTGTGCCCTGGGGGCAGGATTCCTATCCTGTAATAAGGATAAGACAGTTCCCCCCCAACGGCCCAACATTGTTTTTATCATGAGCGATGACCATGCTTATCAGGCCATCAGCGCTTATGGGCATGGGTTGAACAACACACCGAATATTGACCGGCTGGCCCGCGAAGGGGTGATCTTCAACAACGCCTGTGTGACCAACTCCATCTGTGCGCCCAGCAGGGCGGTGATACTTACCGGAAAATACAGCCACCTGAACGGAAAGGTGGACAACAGGATGAAATTCGACTGGAGTCAGCCCAACTTTCCGGAATTGCTGCAACAATCGGGCTACCAGACCGCCCTGATCGGGAAAATTCATCTCGACGGAACTCCCCGGGGATTTGATTACTGGAATGTGCTGCCCGGACAAGGCCAATATTACAATCCCGACTTTATTGAGATGGGAGTAAAAAAGCGAATCCCGGGTTATTGCACGGAACTGACCACCCAGTTTGCCCTCGACTGGCTTGAAAACAAACGCGACAAGGAAAAGCCCTTCTGCCTGCTGTTTCACCAAAAGGCTCCCCACCGCAACTGGCAGCCCTCACCCAAATATGTCAACCTCTTCGACGACAAGACCTTTGATCCCCCTGCCAATTTCTTCGACGACTATGCCGGAAGGGGCCGGGCTGCACGGGAACAAGAGATGAAAATTGACGGTCACGGTCAATGGGGCCACGACTTCAAACTGATCGTAGATCCTGAGGGAGACTCTACCCGTTTCATCAACGATCTGAAACGGATGGATGAACAGCAGAGAAATAACTGGATGGAAGCCTACGAAGGAGAAAACCAGGAGTTCCTGAAAGCCAGACTGAAGGGGAAAGAACTTGCCCTCTGGAAATTCAACCGCTACATCAAGGATTATCTCCGATGCATCCAATCGGTCGATGACGGGGTGGGAGAGGTGCTTGATTATCTCGACAAAAACGGACTCGCTGATAATACCATTGTGGTTTACACTTCCGATCAGGGTTTCTACCTTGGAGAACATGGGTGGTTCGACAAACGCTTCATGTATGAACAGTCGCTGAAAACCCCCCTGATCATCCGCTTCCCGAAGGAGATCGCTCCCGGATCGGTGAACAACAACCTGGTGATGAACCTTGACTTTGCACCCACCTTCCTCGATTATGCCGGCGTGGAAATTCCGGCAGATATGCAGGGGACTTCGTTCCGGAATCTGGTGTCGGGAAAAAGCAGCGAATGGCGTGATGCCGTTTACTACCATTATTATGAATTCCCGGCTGAACACATGGTGAAACGCCATTATGGGGTCCGTACCGGCCGTTATAAATTGATACACTTCTATTACGACATCGATGAATGGGAATTGTATGACCTCGAAACCGATCCCGATGAGATGCAAAACGTCTATGGAGATCCTGCCTATGCTGAAGTCCGGGCCGACCTGCATGAAAAGCTGATAAAGTTACGTCTCCAATACGGCGATTCAGAGGAGTTGGACAAGCAGTTTTTGGAAAGGTATCTCGAAGAAACCAGGAAGTAAAGGGAGCCTGTCATTGTCAGGGTACCACATCCTTGGTAAAGGTGACAAAGTGAGATGATTTCCCGTGGAAACTATAACTGACCGGCTTTACTGACCAGTCAGATTCTTCTAAATCAAATTACGAAATAAACTCTATAGTGTCAGAAGTCAGGAAAAGCCTCCCCTGCCAGGTGTTGCGTTGTTCCAGCAGCTTTTCGACAATAGCTGAAAACTCGTAATTTTTGATTCCCCATGCCGGGGCGATCAGGAGCTCAGCCGGAGCCTGGCTGGTGAAGCGTTCCACCGTGATCAGGGGATTCAGCAATTCTAAGTATTCCACTACCAGTGAAGCATACTCTTCCGCGGTAAAAAGACGGAATTGCGACGGATCGTTCCGGTATTGGCGGGCCATTACAGTACCCTTGTGGATCTGCATCTGGTGGAGCTTCAGGTTATCGACAGGAAGCCGTGATATTACCCGGGCCTGTTCCAGCCAATCCTCACGGGTCTCGCCCGGCAATCCCAGGATCATATGGGCGGTAGTGCGGATACCCCTCCGGGAAGCTGCTTCAAGGGCTGCTGCCGATTCGGCGAAGGTGTGTCCCCGGTTGATGCGTTCCAGCGTGACATCAAGATGAGATTCCAATCCCAGTTCCAGCATCAGGTAAGTTCTTCCGGAAAGGTCAGCCAGGTAGTCGAGGATTCCTTCATCCAGACAATCGGGACGGGTGGAGATTACCAGTCCGGCAACTCGGGGAAAGGCGAGGGCTTCGCCATAGATCTCTTTCAGTGCGGGAAGCGGCGCGTAAGTGTTGCTGTAGGACTGGAAATATGCCAGGTATTTCATGGTGGGATATTTGTGCGCAAAGAAACGGATCCCTTCTTCCATCTGGATGGGGATCGTTTTGTGCGTTCCGGCAGGGGGCGGGGTAAATGCTTCGTTATTGCAATAGGTGCATCCCCCTTCCCCCTTCAGCCCGTCACGGTTCGGACAGGTCAATCCGGACTCCAGACTGATTTTCTGCACTTTCTCCCCCTTGAAAACCTTCCGGAAGAAAAACTGGAAATTGTTGTACCTGCCAATATGGCCCCATGGGAATTGCCGCATCGCTGATGGATTATGCCGGGTTAAAATTAAAAAACTCGGGCTGAATTCAGCTGGATGCTTTGTTGAAAAATCACATGATAACTTTTTGGGATTTGTTTAGGCCAAATGCAGGCGAATCGTAAATTAGCTGTTTTCAGAATAAACGGATGAGCTTATGTTTAGTGCAAGGGACAAAGAACAGATGATCGTACGGGGGAGCAATCCCGATGAGGTCCTCCGGCAGATTGAATATTTCAGGACGGGATTTCCCTTTCTTCCGGTTATTGAAGCTGCCGGGCCCGGAAAAGGGATTTTGCAGGTCAGTGACACGGAGGTTGAAAAACTGAAACTTCTGTTCGATGAAAAAGCCGGTTCAGGCCTGAAAATCATGAAATTCGTGCCTGCCTCGGGAGCCGCCAGCCGGATGTTCAAATCTCTCTTCGCGGCACTCGAGGAATTAAACTCAGGAAAAGGAGAAGAGGAAGTTCTCGCCGGGAACAAGGATGCCCGCGAATTTTATGAAAGGATAGATGATTTCGCCTTTGCCGGGGAACTGAAAGATATCATCAGGAAGGAAGGGAAAAATCGCGGATTCCGGAATTTCCTGGAATATCTGCTGAACGCCGGGGGAATGAATTACGGCAGCATGCCTAAGGGACTGCTCCTGTTTCACAAATATGGCTATGCTTGCAGAACGCCTTTCGAGGAGCATCTTGTCGAAGGCGTCAGCTATGCAAAAGACAATAAAGATGTGGTAAGGCTTCACTTTACCGTTTCCCCAGAACACGAAACCGCCTTTGCATCCTTGCTGGAGCGCGTGAAGGAAAAATACGAAGCACAATTCGGGGTCTCCTTTGAAGTTGGCTTCAGCCAGCAGAAACCTTCGACAGATACCATCGCCGTGGATCTCAACAACCTTCCCTTCAGGGAGGAGGATGGTTCCCTGCTCTTCCGGCCTGGGGGACACGGAGCCCTCCTGGAAAACCTTAATGACCTGGATGCCGATCTGGTCTTTATCAAAAATATCGATAATGTGGTCCCCGACAAATTGAAACAGCCTACCTTTACTTACAAAAAGGTACTTGCCGGGTTGCTGCTGAAATACCAGGATCAGATCTTCCTTTATCAGAAAGAACTGAATGAGAAATTTCCCCATTCCATTGAGAGCGGGTTCCTTGCCGAGGCATCCGGTTTTCTGGAAAACATCCTCAACACCAAACCTGCCGAGAACCATTATTACACCGAAAAGGAGGACCTGGTGCGTTACCTGCGTGAAAAATTCAACAGGCCGCTGCGGGTTTGCGGAATGGTGAAAAATCAGGGAGAACCGGGCGGAGGACCCTTCCTGACCCGCAATCATGACGGTACGGTATCCCTGCAGATCGCCGAGAGTGTCCAGATCGATCATGACGATCCCGTCCGGGCGGACATCGCGCGGCATGCCACTCATTTCAACCCTGTCGACCTTGTATGCGGACTCAAAAATTATAAGGGAAAAAAATACGACCTGATGCAATTCAGGGATCCGGCAACCGGTTTTATCTCCCGGAAATCCAAAGACGGCAAGGATTTGAAAGCGCAAGAACTGCCGGGATTGTGGAACGGGGCCATGAGCGACTGGAATACCGTTTTCGTGGAAGTGCCGGTGGAAACTTTCAATCCGGTAAAGACGGTTAACGATTTGTTGAGGGATCAGCATCAATAATGGAAAACATGCTGCTATTAAAAGCTTTTACTACATTTGCACATTAATTGCCGATGATATGAGCGACGATGCCAGGGATTTTTTGGATGAACAGGAAGCGCTGGATGCGTATGTCCGGTTCAGAAGTTCCCTGCGATCAGGCGATTTTATCTATTTCGATGTGGTGGAGTATGAATCCATCATTGATTACCTTATCGATGAAGGGGATTTTGAAACGGTGAACCTGGCCGTGGAGCAGGCCATGGAAATACATCCCGCCGCCTTACCCATCCGCCTTCGGTATGCACAGTCATTGATCAACAGCAATTCTCCCGAGGAAGCACTCGACGAGCTCCGTTTGCTGGCGGAACTGGACCGGGAAAATCCCGACGTTTTTCTGATGATGGGAACCGCACATCTGATGCTGGAGCAGCAAAGCATGGCCGAATCACAGTTTGCCAAAGCTGTCGACCTTGCCGGGGACGAACTCGACGATGTGCTGTACCACATCGGAACATCATGGCTCCCCGCAGGAAATATCGAAATGGCCATCCGTTATTTCGAACAATCTTTTTCAGTGAACCCCGAAAATGAGATGCTCCTGAATGACCTGGGTTATTTCTATGACCAGTTGGGTTTTGCTGAAAAAAGCATTTATTATTACAACCTCTATCTTGACCTTGATCCTTTTAATCCGGCCGTATGGTTCAACCTGGGCATTGCCTACAACCGGAATTTGCAGTTTGAAAAAGCCCTGGAAGCTTACGATTTCACGCTGGCGTTGAGAGAGACCTTCTATCACGCAATTTTCAACAAAGCCAACTCCCTGGCCAACCTGGAGCGATACAAGGAAGCCATTTCGGCTTATCGGGAATACCTGAAATATGATGCTGAAAATGACGATGCCTGGTGTTACATGGGTGAGTGCTACCTGAACCAGGGACGTTACCGGATGGCAGGGCGGTATTATCGCAAGGCGTTGGAAATCAATCCCGAGAATGACATCGCCCTCTTTTCGAAAGGAATCATCTTCTGGCTGGAGAAGAACTATGAAAAGAGCCTTTCCCTGATCAAAAAGGCCATATCCCTTGAGAAGGAAACCCCTGAATACTGGTTTACCTATGCCCGGGTGCTTGCGGATTCAGGACACCGGAAAGAAGCGCAGGGCGCTTTTAAAAAGGCTGCCTTACTCAACCCTGAAAATTCGGAAGTGTGGATTAATTTCGCCGAGTTCCAGCATACCTGTGGTCAGGTGAAAGAGGCCATCGATACCCTGAAACTGGGAATCCGCCACAACGAAAATGACGCTGCCATCAAATATCGCCTGGCGGCCTATCTTCTGGAAACCAACGACGAAAAGGAAGCTGCCGAACAACTCGAAACAGCCCTCAAGCTGGACTTTAACAGGCATGACGATCTTTTTAGGGCCAACCCCAAAGCCGCCCAGAACGATTCGGTCAGAAAACTGATCAAAACTTATTCACCCCTTAAATAGCTGGTCATGAGAACCTATGGACTGATAGGTTATCCCCTGGCCCATTCCTTTTCGCAACGCTATTTCACCGATAAGTTCCTGAAAGAGAATAAAAGGGAGCGATATCTCAATTTTGAGCTGGAGGATATCGGCCGGTTACCTGAAATTGTCCTGAGCCATAAGGAGCTGGCGGGTCTGAATGTCACCATTCCTTACAAGGAGCGGATCATTCCCCTGCTTTCCGGTGTTGATGCGGAGGCTGCCCGAATCGGAGCTGTCAACACCATCAGGATCACCCGCATCGCACACCGAAGAATTCCGGGAGAGCCCCTTCAGGACAGTCAGGGGGAGTTCTCTGGGGATTCACCCCTTCCTGCGAAGAATTCACCTGTTCCAGTAGAGCATTCAGCCCTTTCACAGGAGGATTTCCTTCGGTTTCATGAAAATCCCGGACGGTTTTTGGAAGAATACGGCATTTCGCTTGAGGGATTCAATACCGATGTTTTTGGTTTTTCCGCCAGCATCGCCGGTTTGCTGAAACCGCATCACCGCAGGGCGTTGATCCTGGGAAGCGGGGGGGCGTCAAAGGCTGTGAAATATGCCCTTTCCGGGGCAGGCATTGACGTACTGGTGGTTTCCCGGACACCCGGAGCCCCGGGAACCATCGGGTATGACGGACTGACGCGTGATTTGACAAACGAATTTACCGTTGTCGTCAATGCCACCCCCCTGGGAACCTTTCCCCGGGAAGAAACCTGTCCTCCGTTTCCGTATCAATGGATCTCACCCTGCCACCTTCTGTATGACCTGGTCTATAATCCGGAAGAAACCCGGTTTCTGGCATTGGGACGAAAACAGGGGGCAACCGTCAAAAACGGATATGAAATGCTGGTGCTCCAGGCTGAAAAAGCCTATGAAATCTGGAATGAAACCACCCCTCACTGAATTCCGGTGAGCACATTGACTAAATCCGTTCTTTTTGCCAGGTAGGCATTAATGCCTGGCCTCTCCTTCCGTCAACTATGGCAGTCAATGGCCGGTTTTGCTTCCATGGATGGTTATACGATATTGTTGCAGCCCGGTTATTTCTCCCTGCCGTTGCTGAAGCCGTTGTCCTTGACTTCCCAGGTGTTTCCTGACCTGAGAAGGTCATCCATATTTTTGATTTTTCGGTTTTCCTGAATTCTGAGGATCTGCTCTTTCATCTCCCGGTCATATGTGGGGGCGGCAACTTTCCGGATTACCCCCAGGGCGACGGGGAATTCGGGAAGGTGCATCCTGATCAGCGCAAGGTGTATCGAAGGATCGGGATCGGAGGCATCATGCACCAGGATATCTTCGGGAGTGATTCCGTTTTCACCGACAGTCACCACTTTGAGTTTCCCTTTCTCCAAGACAATACCCTTCCTGTTGTCTTCGCCAAAGCGCATCGGTTCACCCTGTTTCAGCATCAGCTGCCGTTCGGCCCGGTACGCCGGATCGGTGATCAGGTCATGGACCCCGTGGTTGTAAATCATGCAATTCTGGAGCACTTCCACGATCGATGTCCCTTCGTGGAGCGCCGCTTCGCCAAAGACTTCCTGGCTGAGCTTTATGTTACCGTCGATGGAACGGGCAAAAAAAGTGCCTCCTGCGCCAATGACCAGCTGCCCGGAGTTAAAGGGCTCCTCAATGGTGCCGAAAGGAGAGGTTTTGCTCTTGAATCCCTTTTCAGTGGTGGGAGAGTACTGTCCTTTGGTAAGACCGTAAATCTTGTTGTTGAAGATAATCACATTCAGATTGATATTCCTCCTGACAAGATGAATGAAATGGTTCCCCCCGATTGCCATGGAATCGCCGTCCCCCGTGATCACCCACACATTCAGGTCGGGATTGGCGCACCTGACACCCGATGCGACAGCGGTGGCGCGGCCGTGGATGGTGTGGAAACCATACGTGCTCATGTAATAGGGGAACCGGGAGGAACAGCCGATCCCGGAGATGACAGCAAAGTCCTTATGGGCAATTCCCATTTCGGCCATCACCCGCTGAATGGCATTCATAATGGCGTAATCACCGCATCCGGGACACCAGCGGACTTCGTTCTCGCTCTTGAAATCTTTAACCGTATAATTGAATTCGTTCATTTTTTAAGCCTCCAGAAGTTTCGTGACTGCATCTTCCAATTCCTGCACCGTAAATGGCAGGCCTTTTACTTTGTTGTACTGGTAGTAGGTAAAACCGGGGAGTTTGTCACGCAGATAGGCGACAAACTGACCCAGGTTGATTTCACAAACCAGGATTTTTTTAAACCGCCTGAATACTTCCCCGGTATTGGCAGGTAAGGGTTTGATATAGTTGAAATGGGCAAGGCTTACATTCTTCCCCTTTCTTCTCAGTTCACGCACGGTACTGATCATGTGGCCGAACGTGCCACCCCAGCCTACGAGCAGCACGTCACCTTCAGGATCACCGTAAACGTCAAGGTCAGGGATCATGTCAACGATGCGTTGCACCTTGGCTTCCCTGATTTCACAGTTTTTCTGGTGGTTGTCGGGATCGTGGCTTACATTTCCGGTGATATTTTTTTCAAGTCCCCCGATGCGGTGTGCAAATCCTTCAGATCCCGGGAAAGCCCAGCTCCTGGAGAGGGTATTCCCGTCGCGTTCGTAAGGTTTGTAATTTCCCGGATTTTTTGCGATACGCGGGTGAATGTCAGGCAGGTCAGCCATGGAGGGAATTTTCCAAGGCTCGCTTCCGTTGCCCAGAAATCCGTCGGTGAGGAGCACCACGGGAACCATTCTTTCCATGGCGATACGGGCAGCCGTAAAGGCATACCAGAAACAGTCGGAAGGGGTGCTGGCGGCAATCACAGCCACGGGACTTTCTCCGTTGCGGCCATAGAGGGCCTGCAAAAGGTCCGACTGTTCGGTTTTCGTGGGCAGTCCGGTCGATGGTCCCCCCCGCTGTACGTTTACCACTACCAGGGGAAGTTCCGCCATGACGCCCAGCCCGATGGCTTCCGACTTCAGGGCAAACCCGGGACCCGAGGTGGAGGTTACTGCCAGATGACCGGCAAAGGAAGCACCCAAAGCGGTGGTGATTCCTGCGATTTCATCTTCGGCCTGAAAGGATTTGACTCCCAGATCTTTCCGCTCTGCCAGCGTCTGCAGGATCTCTGTGGCCGGAGTGATGGGGTAGGAACCTATGAACAATGGCCTTCCCGACTTTTCCGATGCAGCCAGCAACCCCCAGGCAGTGGCCTGGTTCCCGTTGATATTCCGGTACAGGCCGGGTTCTATCGGTGCAGGATTGATCATATACCGGGGCGTCATATGCTGTAAGTTCATCCCGTAGTTGTAGCCTGCATGAAGTACCCGCATGTTGGCTTGCACTACCGTCGGCTTGCTGCTGAATTTCGACGTAATGAATTCTTCAATGTAATCCAGCGGCCTGTTGAACATCCAACATACCAAACCCAGGGCGAACATGTTCTTGCTCCGCAGGATGCTCTTGTTGTCCAACCCGAGATCCTTCAGGCTTTCCTGGGTGAGCTCCGTGATCGGAACCCCTATCTTGACGTAGTCGATCAGGTTGAGTTCGGTGAATGGATCGTCAGTGGTGAAATTGGCCTTCCGAAAATTCTTTTCGTTGAAGGCATCTTTATCATAAATGATGGTGCCCCCTGGCTTCATGAATTTTGCGTTGGCCTTGACCGCCGCAGGATTCATGGCTACCAGCACATGCGCATAATCACCCGGTGTGTTGACCTCTTTTTGCCCGAACTGTACCTGAAAACCTGATACTCCCCCTACCGTCCCCTGAGGTGCCCTGATCTCCGCCGGATAATCGGGAAAGGTGGAGATGTCATTCCCCAGCAGGGCCGAAGCATCAGAAAACAAGGTGCCCGTCAATTGCATCCCGTCACCGGAATCCCCCGAAAAACGGATGGCAACTTCGTCCATTTCAATTACTTTTGCTTCCTTCATGAATCTTCATTTAAAAACGGTGTAAAAATAACCAATATTTGATATGTCATTGCAGACATATATTATACTTTGGGGATTTCCTATCTTTGCGGTTATATAATACGTAATCTTTATGGCATTGTTAAAAACCCTTCAGGGGAAGACGCCGCAAACCGGCAAATCCTGTTTTCTTGCCGAAACCGCCGTGATCATCGGCGATGTTGTGATTGGGGATAACTGCAGCATCTGGTATGGTGCGGTCATCCGCGGGGATGTTCATTCCATCAGGATCGGAAACAATACCAATGTGCAGGACAATGCGGTCATTCATGCCACCTATCGGAAATCACCCACCACCATCGGCAACAATGTGACCATTGCCCACCAGGCCGTCGTCCATGGTTGTACCCTCCGTGATAACGTCATGGTCGGGATCGGGGCCGTGGTCCTTGATGATGTTGTCGTGGAAAGCAACAGCATCATTGCCGCCGGCGCTGTGGTCACCAAAGGTACCCTTATCCCCTCCGGAACGGTATGGGCAGGAATCCCCGCCCGGAAAGTAAAGGACATCAGTCAGGAATTGCTCCAGGGGGAAGTCATGCGGATTGCCAATGCTTACGGAACCTATGCATCGTGGTACACCGAAGGAAAGGATTAACCTCTTTTAAGATTTTCATCCGTTCCTTACGTTTAAAAAAAGAGTATCTTCGCCCCCATTAACGTAAACTTACAAATCAAACGGAATGGAAATGAAAATGAAAAATAACAACGGCGGGAATCGCTATGCGCTCCCATTGGTAATTGTAGGGGTCATGTTTTTTGCCATCGGCTTTGCCCTTGGCATCAACAGTTACCTGGTCCCGTTGCTCAACAAAGCCCTCCAAATATCTTCAGGTCAGTCTTATCTGGTTATTGCGGCTACCTTTTCCGCTTTTCTGATTTTTGGTTATCCGGCATCTCTGGTCATCGGGAAGATAGGGTATAAAAAGACCATGGCTTTGTCGTTTCTCATGTTTGCCGTTGGGTTTTATCTGTTCATCCCTTCGGCGAAACTGGAAAGCCTGGGGCTTTTCCTGCTGGCATCGTTCATCAGCGGAATGGGGAATGCCTTTCTTCAGGCTTCGGTGAATCCCTACATCACCATTCTGGGACCCATCGAGAGCGCTGCCAAGCGGATGAGTATCATGGGGATATGCAACAAGCTGGCCTGGCCGGTGGCACCGTTGTTCCTGGCGCTGGTGATCGGGAAAAGTGTGGATGATGTGGTCCTGACCGATATCAACCTTCCCTTTTATATCATCATCGGAGTTTTCCTGATATTGGGGGTATTGGCCTATTTTTCTCCGCTGCCCGAAGTAAAAGCAGCCGGAGAAGATCCCGACAGTGTCGAAGATTGCCCTTATGCCGCCACCAAAACTTCTATCTGGCAGTTTCCCCACCTTCTGCTCGGGGCGTTGACCCTCTTCCTCTATGTGGGTGTAGAGACAGTTTCCCTCAGCACCCTGGTAGATTATGCCAACAGCCTGGGACTGCCAAATCCCGATCAATATGCCTGGATCGCCTCGGTGGGCATGGTCGTCGGGTATATCTGCGGCGTACTCTTCATCCCCAAATACTTGAGCCAGGCTGCCGCCCTGAAGATATGTGCCTACATCGCTATCGCAGGATCCCTGCTCGTGGTGCTCACCCCCGCTACCTTGTCGATATGGTTCATCTTCCTGATGGCTCTGGGATGTTCCCTGATGTGGCCTGCCTTGTGGCCGCTGGCAATTGCTGAACTGGGCCGTTTCACTAAGGCCGGCTCCTCCCTCCTCGTCGTCGCCATCGTCGGGGGCGCCGTGATACCGACTATATTCGGATTTCTCAAAGATGGCGTGGGTGCACAGAATGCCTACTGGATCTGCCTTCCCTGTTTCCTCTTCATCTTGTATTACGCCCTGAGCGGTCACAAAATCAGAACAGCCCGACAATAGCAGATAAATGAAACCGACACTCATCATCCTCGCGGCGGGAATGGGAAGCCGTTATGGCGGACTGAAACAACTCGACGAAGTAGGCCCAAACGGAGAGGCCATCATCGACTATTCTCTCTTCGATGCCATCAGAACGGGTTTCGGAAAGGTGGTATTCATCATCCGGACCGACTTCTCCGACCAGTTCAGGGAACGCTTCGAACCCAAGCTCAGGGGAAGGATCGCCTTTGAATATGCTTACCAATCACTCGACAAAATTCCTGCCGCCTTCACCCTTAA
Organism: Prolixibacteraceae bacterium UBA1413; assembly: GCA_002304925.1. Taxonomy (GTDB): domain Bacteria; phylum Bacteroidota; class Bacteroidia; order Bacteroidales; family Prolixibacteraceae; genus UBA1413. The sequence continues at coordinate 80,251 of DBPT01000022.1, read as the reverse complement.
CCCGGAAAGGGAAAAACCCTGGGGTACCGCACACGCAGTCATGATGGCTGCCGGACTGGTCAGGGAACCCATGGCCGTCATCAATGCCGACGACTTCTATGGCCGTAAGGCATATCAGATCATGGCCGATTTCCTGACTTCCTCAGACGACGACTCCGAATACGCCATGGTGGGTTACCGGGTCGACAATACCCTTTCGGAACATGGTTCCGTATCCCGGGGAGTCTGCATTACCGATGAAAACGGTTACCTGACCAGCGTCGTCGAGCGGACAAAAATCCAGGAAGACCCTGACGGAATATTCTTTTATGAGCCCGAAGGCCGTTTCCCCCTGGAGGAAAACACGCTGGTATCCATGAATTTCTGGGGCCTGAAACCCAACGTCTTCCAATACCTCGAAGAAGGTTTTTCTCACTTCCTCAGGGAAAAGGGGAATGAACTGAAATCGGAATATTTCATACCTTTGCTCATCAATGACAATATTCTGAGAAAAAGGATTTCTACAAAAGTGCTGGCCTGTAATTCCCCTTGGTTTGGCGTCACTTACCGTGAAGACAAACCCATGGCGCAGCAGAAAATCCTGGAACTGGTTGGCCGGGGCGAATATCCTGCCGAGTTGTGGAAATAGAAGCGGAAGTTCATCCCGCAGCATTCTGATTTTTTATGGTTTAACAGAGGTCATCGCATGAACGAAGAAAGAATCAATTTACTTCTCGAAAAATTCGGATTGAAAATTTCTGTGGCCGGGTGGAAACCTTTTGGTCACGGTCACATCAACGATACCTTCCTGGTGACCACGCCGGGAAACAAGCCCGACCTTATCCTTCAGCGGAAAAATCACCTTATTTTCAAGGATATAGCGGGAATGATGAGCAACATCGTGCTCACCACCAACCACATCAGGAAGAAGCTGATGGTTGAGGGGGAAGCTGAACCCGACCGCAAGGTGATGCATTACATCCCCGCGCCCGACGGCCGCTATTTCGTCAACGATGCAGAGGGCAATTTCTGGACGCTCTTTCTGTTTGTCAGGGACAGCAATAGCATTGAAGAGGTAACCTCCACGGCACAGGCTTTCAGTGCAGGAAAGGCCTTCGGCCACTTTCAGATGCAATGTTCTGATCTTCCCGGGAGCCTGCTCATCGAGACCATCCCCAATTTTCACAACGGGAAATTCCGGCTGGAGCAGTTTATCACCTCGGTGAAGGAAAACCGTGCGGACAGGGTGGCTTCCATGCAGCCCGTGATTGACAGGCTGCTTTCACTGGCCCCGGAAATGACCCGGCTCCAGGATATGCTGGACAGGGGTGAGGTGCCGCTGAGGATTACCCACAACGATACCAAGATCAACAATGTGCTCTTTGATGATAACGATAACATACTCTGTATTATTGACCTGGACACCGTGATGCCGGGATCGGCCCTTTTTGATTTCGGCGATGCCATACGCACCCTGGGAAATACCGCGGCGGAAGATGAACCTGACCTGGCAAAGATTGGTTTCAACAGGGAGTATTATCAGGCGTTTGCCGAAGGGTACCTCTCCGAAAGCAGTGGTTTTCTGACCCCCTCCGAGCGAAAAAACCTGGCGTTTGCATGCCGCTACATGGTATGGGAACAGACCATCAGGTTTCTGACCGATTACCTCAACGGAGATACTTATTACAAAATCGCCTATCCGGAACACAACCGGGTGCGCACCATGGCTCAGCTGAAATACCTGGAGGTGATGGAAGGAAATTTGGATTTTATGGAATCGGTGACACGGTGACGCGGCATAGTATTATGCTTTTTGCCAGTTAAGAGAAAGCAAGGATGAAGGGGAAGTGGTTTGTTATTGTAAATCCCAATGCAGGGAAGCAGAAGGGAAAACATGACTGGAAACGGATTTCAGGGCTGCTTTATTCCGCCGGAATTGAATATCAGAGTCATTTTACGGAACATCGGGGCCATGCCATCGTGCTGGCACGGGAGTATATCAGTGCGGGTTACAGGAAGATTATCGTGGTTGGCGGGGACGGAACACTCAATGAAGTGGTCAACGGGATATTCACCCAGTCGGCGGTTGCTCCTGCTGAGATCATTCTCGGAATGATCCCGGTAGGGACAGGCAACGACTGGTGCAGGATGTTCTCCATTCCCGGTGATTATCACAAGGCCATCGCGATGATCAAGCGGGAAAAAATTTTTATTCAGGATGTGGGACTCCTGGAATATGCCAACGGAAGTGGAAACAAGGAATTGCGATATTTCGTAAATATCGCGGGCATGGGCTTTGATGCCCTCGTGCTCGAAAAAACCAACAAAGACAAGGAAAAGGGCAAGGGAAGCCCGTTGATGTATATGATCAATATTTTTACGTCCCTGTTTTCCTTCCGCACCACCCGGACGAAAATCAAGATCGATGGAGACGATTTTTCCCCGGAAGTTTTCAGTATGACCGCTGCCATCGGGAAATTTAACGGGGGAGGGTTGAAACAGGCTCCGGAAGCCGTTGCCGATGACGGGCTCTTTGACCTGACCATCATCAGGCCCATCAGCAAATTCAAAGTTATCAGGAATGTGATGAACCTGATGGATGGCTCCTTCACCAAGCTCCCCGAAGTCAGCAGTTTCAAAACCGCCAACATTCAGATCGAATCGGTCCCTGACCTGTATGCGGAAGCCGACGGAGAATCCCTGGGGCACACCCCCTTCCGGTTTTCGCTGCTTCCTTCAGCCTTGCGGATCATCAGGGGAGAACCTGAACAATCGTGATCCCCGGTACGCATTTTCCAGTTCTTCCTCCTGCTCTGGGGGATTGGTGAGCGCCATGTCAGTCCCTGTCAGTTCATAATCCAGAAGCTCTGCCTTGCGGCTCTTTTCAAAGGTGGGCAGCCAGGTCCGGTTGGTGGTCCCGAGATGATTGTCCATTGAATCCACAAGAATCACCCGCGGAAGGAATACCCCCGGCCGGCCGATAAACGCATCCATGATCCGGACCGCTTCCATGAATTCTTGCCGCGTGGCCCTGCCCAGGGCTTCGTAATGAAAAATCTTCCGGTGATCCCAAGTGCTGACGGTGGCATAACTCTCCGAAATCTTGTCCTCGATGCCGGTTCCGGTATTCAGGGTGTCAAGTCAATCACCTCTTTGAGCTGGTCGACCGACCTGATTGCATTTTTCAGCTGCCATTCCCCGCTGTTCCACTGCTCCGGGGTTATGTCGTTCCAAATTCTGATCTCCCGGTAATCGCGGGGCTGATATAAAAAATTATCCGTAGAACTCATATCCGCAAGTTAATTAAAAATGACGGAATGAAAAACAGGCGGGAAGTAAAAACGTCGGAAGGATCGTTTCCGGAAAGAAAATCAAAGGCAATTTGGTGATAAGGATGCTCCTCCAGCTATCTTCACTTGATGGAGATGGTGGTCGCCGAAACCGTTTCACCCAGGAAAAGAGAGGCTTTGGATCCGAAAATTTCAGCAGATTCGGTGGTTAGAAAATCCGTTGATCCGTTTCTGGAGATTCTGCCGTCAATGTCGGGATGGCGTAACAGGTAATCTGCCAGCCTGTCGGCAAGTACGGGTCCCTGGTTGATCACTGCGATGGATTCAGGAAGGAATTTCCGGATGGTGTCGATCAGGAGGGGATAATGGGTGCATCCCAGAATGACGGTATCGAGCAGGGGATCTTTGGCAAGGAGGGACCTGATGTTCTTTTCGACGAAATAGTCGGTCCCCGGGGAATGGAGTTCATTGTTTTCAACCAGGGGAACCCACATGGGGCAGGCTTCCTGGACCGTGGAGACCACTTTGCCATCCGACCATTTTTCCAGTTCGATGGGGTAGGAGAGGCTGCTGACGGTTCCCGGGGTACCCAGCACACCCACCCGTCCGTTCCGGGTAATGCGGGCGACGCTTTCCACACTGGGACGGATCACTCCCAGCACACGCCGGTCAGGGGCAAAATGCGGGAGTTCTTTTTGCTGGATGGTCCGCAAGGCTTTCGCCGAAGCGGTGTTGCAGGCCAGGATGACCAGCGGGCAGTTTCTGCCAAAGAGAAATTTCACCGCTTCAAGGGTGTACTCAAAGACCACCTGGAAGGAGCGGGTACCGTAAGGCGTGCGTGCGTTGTCGCCGAGATAGACCATGTCATGGCCAGGTAAGAGCCTGCGTATTTCCTTCAAGACCGTCAACCCCCCATACCCCGAGTCAAACACCCCGATTGGGGAGATCTTTTTTTCAGATCCCTGTGACATTTTTATTTTTTCTTTTATCCTCTGCAAATGAACCCTCCTGGCTCCGGCGATTCCTCCATAAACCTCAGCCTCAACCTCAACCCAACTTCAGCCTCAACCTCAACCCAACTTCAGCCTCAGCCTCAACCCAACCTCAGCATCACCCTCACCCTCAACCTCAAAAACGGAGTGCCTTTTCGTAGGCCTGATCATAAAATTTCCCGAGGTTCATCCAGTCGAAATGGGGAGACGCGGCTTCGCAGTTGTTACGGAGGGCGACTCTTTCGCGGCGGTTTTGCTGGACAAAGCGGAAGAGGATGTCGGCGAGCTGGCTGGCCGCCTGGTTGAAATCGCGGTTTCTTCTCTCGACAATATACATCCCGGCCTTATCATGGTCGGGAAAGTTGTGCATGACATAATCGCCGAAACCCGATAGATCGCTGGTGACTGAAGGGATCCCGCTGGCAAGGGCTTCCAGGGGGGTATATCCCCACGGTTCGTAATAGCTGGGAAAAATTCCCAGATGGCATCCCCTGACAAACTGGGCGTACTCCATTTTGAAAAGAGGGTTGGAAGCCGATACAAAATCGGGATGGTACACCACTTTGACCTTGTCATGCTGATTGTTTACCAGATTGGCTGTGCGGAGAAAATTCAGGATCTCATCCTTCTGGTCGTCAACCAGGTTATGGGTAACCACCTTGGGGAGTCTTTTCGATTTCCAGCTCTGGACAAAACGGCGCAGTTTCAGCTTGTTATAGTCGTCGACAAGAGCGGTGAGGTCGGGAAACTGGTAGGTTCCACTGTCAGAGGTGATTTTGCGGTAGAGCTTGTCGCCCAATTGCACTTCGATCTCTTCACAGGCACGGCGGATGTCTTCGATCTGAGCCTTGGCTTCCAGCACTTCGGGGTTGAAGGAGTGAAACGGTTGTTTGGTGATGAAAAAACAAACCACAGTCCGGTCAATTCCGGCGTACTGCATCTTCCAGTTCAGGCGGGCGAGGGCCTCCAAAGTAAGGTCATACCCTTTGTTATGGTATTCATACCTTCCGGAAGTGAAGAAATAGATGGTCTTGTCGAGGTCAAAGGAATAACTCTGGAAAAAATGGCCCATGACAAAATCATGGATTTTTCCTTTGTTTTCAGCATGCAGGTTTTGGATTTGGTGAAGCACCTCGAACCGGGTGATGTTCAGGCCGTTGGGGAGGATAACCTCCGGTACGCGTCCCAGCAGGTACTTGCATTCCCGAGCGGTGACATTGCTGACGGTCGAAAAGATATGCGCCCCATGGGCCGCAGCCCGCTCAATATCAACGATGGCCCTGACATTGAAAAAGTTGGCCTCTTTTTCCCAGTTGTAGAACTCGAGATGCTCATAAAATTCATTGTCGTTCATGGCCAGATATCGCCCCAGGAGGGTGGCATGGGTCGTAAATACAGTTCTTATGTTCAGGTTTTCGCGCCGGATCCCGGGAATCGGCAAACCGGCCATCCATTCGTGAAAGTGGGCGACAACTTTATCGAAACAGCCTCCCATTTCACACATGATCCTGAAAAATTCCTTTACCTGGAACCCGAAGGAGGCAACCTGGTTCAGCAACTGGTCCCCCTCGGGAAGGGAAATATGATGATGTTCCCAGATGTAATATTTAATCTCTCCCAGGCGGTCGTAGACTGTATACGGGTCAAACAGCACCACCCGCGGCCTTCCTGACACAATCCACTGACCGTAATGAACCTGGTATCCCATTTCCCGCATTTTTACGACGGCCTGGCCCACAGGACCCGAATAATCTTCAAATTCATCGAAATTCGCCGCCGCCTGATTCTCAAAATAAGGCCCCAGAAGGATGTAGTTCTCCTTGCCGCATTTCTCAATGACAGAGGGCACTTTTGACCGGATGACGGTGTAAATCCCTCCTACCTGGTTACAGACTTCCCAGGCAATTTCAAACAGCTTCATCCCCTGGTAAACGCTGTCGGGTTCATTCCCTGATAAAAAAATATCATGTTGCATATCAGCAGGATTTGGTTTTTTAGATTGGTTGAAAATTAAGCAAAAAAACAACATTTCATTCCGAATATGTTGTAGGACATTATATCGTCACCGCGGAAAACAAAACCATAAAAAAGCCGCCTCGGGTCAGAGACGGCTTCTTATAATAGTTTGACAGGCAATGACTTTATTTGATGCCCAGTTTTGCTTTGGCCAGGGGAAGAACATCCAGACTTTCGTTTGAACGGTAGAGGACTGTCCCGAGTTCGCCACTCACATCGAACACATAGATAAGTCCTTTTTCTTTGCCTACATCGGCAACGGCCTTCTGGGCTTTTTCAAAAATAGGCTTGAGCATTTCATTCTGCTTCTGTTGAAGTTGCTGCTGAGCAACCTGGGCGAAGTTCTGGATCCGCTGCTGCAGATCCTGGATATCGGTTTCCTTGGCAACCCTGACGATTTCGGACAGGGAATCGCGTTTTGTCATGTATTCCTTGTATTTGTTTTCCAGTTCGGTCTGCATCGTCTCCATCTGGTCTTCCAGTTCCTTGGCCTGTTTATTATATTCCGCTTCCGCCGAAGCTCTTTCCGGCATCACCTGGATCAATCCCTGTAAGTCAATATGCCCGAATCTGGCTTCCTGTGCATTTACATGACCCGCAGTCATCAGTAAAACTGCAACGGCAAAAATTCTCAGTAAGTTTCTCATGATCGATGTGCTATTTTTAATTTTAAGGTCACAAATATAGGCATTTATATTATTTATAGCCCAGTTTCTGCAAAACCTGGTCGCTAAGGTCAAATTTGGGATTGGTAACAAACAATGCCGTACCTCCGGCTTTGTCAAAGATCACTGCATAAGCCCCCTCATTTGCGATTTCTTCCACGGCGGCAAAGATATCATCCTGGATGGGTTTGACAAGTCCCTGTCTTTTCTGGAACAGATCTCCGTTCGGACCGAAATACTTGCGCTGAAGTTCTTTGTACTCTTTTTCTTTGGTGATGATCACATCCTCCCGTTTACGTTTCATGTCTTCAGAGAGCAACACACTTTCGGACTGGAAATCCTGGTACATCTTTTCGATATCGGCATACATGGTCTCCAGTTCTTTCTGGTACTGCTTGGACAACTGGTTAAGCTGTTCCTGTGCAGCATTGAAAGAAGGAATGTTCTGCAGGATATAATCCGAATCAATAAAGGCAAACTTCTGGGCAAATACGGCGCCTGTCATCAGGGCAACCATTCCTAAGGTCAAAAATAGTTTTTTCATCGATGTCTATATTAGAAAATTTTAAACTTCAGAAGATCTCATCACAAATAATGAGCCAAATTTATAACGGTCAGAATTGCTGTCCGATAACAAAGTGGAAGTTGCTTCCGCCGGCCTCTCCGTTCCAGGGGACTTTGTCAAATCCGTATCCCCAGTCGATGCCCATCAGCCCGAACATGGGAAGATAGATGCGAACGCCGACGCCTGCCGACCGGTACAATTTGAAAGGATTGTAATCCCTGAAGAGGTCATTGGTGTTTCCCGCCTCCAGGAAGGTAAGGGCATAAATGGTGGCACTGGGTTTCAGGGTGACAGGATAGCGCATTTCCATGGTGAATTTGGAGTACATTTTCGAACCGTTGCGCCTGTAACTGAGGCTGTAATCCTTGTATCCGCGCATGGAAATATAATCGGTGCCATAATAACTGTAGCCTGACATTCCGGAGCCTCCGACAATGAAACCCTCAAAGGGGGACTGCCGATTTTGGTCATAATATCCAAGAAAGCCCAGTTCAAAGGCAGTGCGGAGCACCAGGTTGGAATTGCGGCTGAGTGCATTGAAGGATTGTCCCTTGAACAACCATTTATGGTATTCGATCCAGCGATATTTATCGGAATTCAACACTGCGGGATCGCTCCAGTCGGTTTTTGAGAACCAGGAGTAGGGGGGGGTCATTTTCAGGGAAAGGGAGAACGAGGATCCTTTCCGGGAATAGAGGGGGTTGTCGACAGAATTGCGGCTGAGGACGGTCCTGAAGCTCAGGTTGTTGCTGGTGCCGTTCACGTTGCCTTCTTTGTCGGCCAGGAAATCAAAATAGGTGGCCATATTCTGCAACCGGTAGTGTTCGAAGGAGACCTCATGGGTCACCGCGAACCAGTCGTCGGGCCATGACAGCCGGTAGCCGTATCCCAAACCCACCGCCAGGGTTTCCCAGATCTCGTCGTTGGATTCATCCTTATCTTCCGATTCGTAGTTGTATTGATACGGAGGATAGTATCCGCCATAACCCCCGTAATAGCTGCCGTATCCACTGTAGCCGAAGGGGCTGTAACCGCCATAGCCGTAAGGGCTGTAACCGCCGTAGCCGTAGCCATAGCCATAAGGGCTGTAACCGCCATAGCCGTAAGGGGAGTATCCTCCGTATCCGTATGGACTGTTGTAATAATTCTGATAATACTTGTTGGCGCTGAAATTGACCCGTGACCAGGAGAAGGAGAGGGAGAAGGAGTTGGGTTTCTTCCCGCCCAGCCAGGGCTCATAAAATGAAAGGCTCGCCGTCTTGTAATACTGGCCGCTGGTCTGGTAACGGAGACTCAGCGTCTGTCCGTCGCCACTGGGCAACGGCCGCCAGGCCTCCTTGTTGAAAATGTTACGGGCCGAAAAGTTGGCAAATTTCAACCCGACAGAACCGACAAACATGCCGGCACCCCATCCCCCCGACAACTCAATCTGGTCATTGGCCTTCTCTTCCAGTTTGTAGTTGACGTCTACGGTACCGTCTTCGGGATGAGGCACCACATCGGGAACAATGGCCTCCGGGTCAAAATGTCCCAGTTGGGCCAGTTCCCTGATCGAACGGATGATGTTGTTCTTGCTGTACAAATCCCCCGGAAAGGTCCGTAACTCACGACGCGCCACATGTTCGTGGGTTTTGGTATTCCCGAGAATGCCGATTTTGTTGATGGTGGCCTGTTTCCCTTCATAAATTCGCATCTCCAGGTCAATGGAATCCTTTTCTATATTCACTTCCACAGGATCTATCTGCGAAAACAGATAACCGTTGTCCTGGTAAGCGATGTTCAGAACAGCATCCTCATCTTCAGTAAGCCTTTTGTTCAACAGCTTCTGATCGAAAACATCGCCCTTCTTGATCCCGAGAATCGTATTCAGATAATCGGCGGGATAAACAGTATTGCCTACCCAGTTGATATCACGGAAATAGTATTTGTCCCCTTCCTCAACCCACAGTTCCACATTAACTCGGTTCTTTTTTTCGGACCGATAAACAGTGTCCCTGATGATCACCGCATCGCGGTATCCTTTCTGATTGTATTTCTTGATCAGGTTGGCCTTGTCTTCCCTGAACTTTTCATCAAGGTATTTCTTGGTCCTGAAAAAGTTGTAGAGCTTTTTGGCATTGGTTTTTTTCATGGAACGTTCCAGAATGAAGTCGCTGACCTCTTCGTTTCCATGAATGATCACATCCTGGATCTTCACCTTTTCCTTTTTGTCAACTTTGATGTCGAGAATGATGGTGTTGGTCTGGGTCGTGTCATCCCGCTGGAGAATGTTGACCTCGGTGTTCAGGAAGCCTTTTTCGAGGAAGATATTTTTGATCATTCGCTGGGCATTGTTGATCTGGTTGTCGGTGACCTGGCTCCCCTTGAGCAGCAATACTTTGGCGGTGATGTCATCCTTTTCCGATTTGGTGATCCCGCTGAAGTTGACTTCCCCCAGCCGCGGCCGTTCCTGAAGGTAGATATCCAGCCATACGTCGTTTCCCGAAATTCTCGATGCAGTGATCTTAATATCTGAAAAAAGCCCCTGCTGCCATAGTTTTTTGATGGCGGTGGTGATTTGTTCCCCGGGGATATCGACCTCCTGTCCAACTTTCAGGCCTGACAACTGGACCAGAACGTCCCTGTCAAGATACCGGATGCCGGAGATCTGAATATCGGCAATGGTTAACTTCTTCGGACTGGAATAATAAACGGAAAAAAAGGAGGAGTCGGCCACCTGCCCTCTGATTGCAGGGATAGACACTACCATGAAAAAAAGGATTGCCAAAATTGTCTTTCGCATTCTTTGTACTGATTTATTAGCCGGCTATCTGTTCACTTGTCAGTCCGAATCTTCTTTCCCTGTTCTGAAAATCGGCGATGGCTTCAAAGAGGTCTTCCTTTCTGAAGTCGGGCCATAGCTTCTCCGTAAAATAAAGCTCTGAATAAGCAATCTGCCAAAGCAGGAAATTGCTGATACGGTACTCTCCGCTGGTCCTGATCAGGAGTTCAGGATCAGGGATTCCGGTGGTTGACAAATATTTTTCAAATAGCCCGATGTTGATATCGTCGGGGCTGATTTTATGATTGAGCGCATCTGAGGCAATTTTCTTCACTGCTTCCACGATTTCCCATTTGGAACTGTAACTCAGGGCCAGAACCACTGTAAGTCCGGTATTGTTTTTGAGCCGGTCGATACAGTTCAGCAGTTTTTCCCTGACCTGGCCGGGCAGTTTGGCGGTATCTCCGATCACCATCACATGGACATTGTTTCGGAGGAGGTTTTCCGTTTCCTGTTCGATGGCATACACCAGCAAATTCATCAGGGCGTCTACCTCTTCCTGCGGCCTGGCCCAGTTTTCGGTGGAAAAGGCAAACAACGTCAGGTAAGAAATGCCGATCTCTCCGGCACCTTCGACGGTCGATCTGACCGCCTCAATGCCCTGCTCGTGTCCGAAGCTCCTGGTGCTGCCATGCCGGGCGGCCCACCGACCGTTGCCATCCATGATGACAGCTACATGTTTCGGTAATTTGTCGATATTTAGCTTTTCCTTTATTGACACGCCGTTATTGTTTTAAATCGTATGCCGGACAGGGAATTCCCCCCCAGTATATTTTGTAAGTCAGATGCAATCCCAGAAACCCGGTCCAGTCGTTGTTGTGATAAAAATCGGTATAAGTAATCTTTTTGGTGATTTTACCATCGGCATCCTTTTCCAACCACGTGGCCAGAGGATCGTCGAGATCGTCCAGTTTATCATTGAACAACTTCCTCATCTGGTACTCAACCCCGATCTCCAATCGCTTACCCGCGCTGAACTTGAACCCCATTCCGAAAGGAAGTGTCAGCGTGGTGACCGGTTTGTTGCTCGCTCCTGACGATTCAATTCCATAAAGCGGGTGGTAAGGATTGAATGTCCCAATATTCATCATTGAATCCTGATTAACCCCGTAGTTCATCACACCCACACCGGCGGTCAGGTAACTCGTGAACCAGGCCTTTTTGTTGCCGATGGCATATTTCAGGTAGTTTATCTCAGCCTGCAGCGATAAGTCCATGGGTTTTTTTTCGAAACTCCAGGAATACCCCTGGACAGGACCCCGGGCTTCCACATTTCCCCAAAGAATCATAAACCGCATGCTTGCCCTTTGGTTGTAATTGTACCTGAAAAAACCTCCCAACACCGGTAAAGTCGAGGGTACCAGGGTAGTTCTATCCTCAATATCCCCCAGATATCCTGACGCACCACCCCAAAGACCAATGTCGGCTGAAACCTGTGAATATCCCGAAACAGACAGGATGACTCCTGCTATCCACAAAATTAATTTCCTCATCGGATTCAAAATTTCATTCGTAAAGCTGTTTCAGGTACTGATCAGTTCGTTAATCACTAAGGTTGCGTAAGCCGGAAAGCCACCAGGGAAGGATGAACGTTTTTCCTTAATTTATGTTTACGGATAATGGCCCAACCTTTTTATGCCTTCTTTAACTTACATTAAATCAATGAACTATAAATGAAAACTCTTAAACATAAATGAAAAAGAGTGGTACAAAAGTAATATAATTTGAAATGATCCGTACCAGGTCGCACTTATAAAACCAAAAGTGAGGTTAAAAATTGTTAAGTCCTGAAAATTTATCAATTACGTCTGTCAGCACCCCACATCATCTTGTTGCTGAGGGTTTGGAAAAAGGACTGGCCGGGAAGGTGAAGTGTTTTCAGTTTGAACCCCGCCTTGCGGACGGTAACTGTTGTCGAAAGGCTTACATTGGCCGAACGGGAGTCGAGCGAAGTGAGAAACTGGTTCCCCCGGCCTTCAACCCGAAGGGAAAGTTCATAATGGTCGGGGACGACCACGGGCCGAACAGTGAGGTTGTGCGGGGCGATGGGGGTAATGACGAAATTCTCGGAATCAGGCGTCAGGATGGGACCTCCCACACTCAGGGAATAGGCCGTGGATCCCGTAGGAGTGGCAATGATCAGCCCGTCGGCCCATATCGAATTCATCGGCTCCCCGTTAATCGACAGGTGAATGACGATCATGGAAGAACTGTCGGTCTTCAGAACCGTCATCTCGTTCAGGGCATAATTGAATTCGAAATTGGATGCGCCATGAAGGTCGACTTTCAGCAGACTCCTTTCCTGAATGGTGTAATTGCCCTTGAAAAGATTGGTAAGACCCCCGATAATTTCTTCCCTTCCGATGTCGGCGAGAAATCCCAACCGTCCGCTGTTCACTCCGATGATGGGAATTTCAAAATTCCGGATGGTGAGAAAGGAGTGCAGAAAAGTGCCGTCGCCCCCGATGCTGAAGACGTAACTGATATCCTTTTCAAAATCTTGATGTGAACTGAAAAAACTGTCGACATGTGGCGTATAATTCAATTCTGCCGACAAGAACTCATCGAAAGGTCGGTAAATGCTGATTTCGATGCCGTTCTCATTTAGAAACCGGAAAAACTGCTTCAAAACAGGAAGGTATTCTTGCTGGATCAGGGAACCGAATACTGCAACTTTCATGATCCTTTTGGTGTTAAATGTTCAAATATCGCAGGAATTGCCCGAGACGGTCCTCATACATATCGTTCAGGGCTGAGTCATCCATATAAACGGCAGCAATCTGGTAGTCATACCTTGTAAAAGTTTGTATGACAGACGAGAGGTCTACTTTGTCAAGTTTCAGCATTACCTCAATGTTGTCGGTCTGTGAGATCCGGGTGACGAAGAGGCTCAGGATCCGGGCGTCGTTTCCTTCCACAATCTGGCTGATCTGGCTTGCTGAATAATTATTCCAGGTGGTCTCCAGGATGATGATTCCGCCGGGTTCCAGCAGTGACATCATCTGGGCGAATATGGCGGAAACGTTGCTGAGGGTAATGGATCCCAGGTAGTTGTGTTCTTCATCCACAACAGGGATCAGGGTCAGGTTCAGTTTGTACATCATGGAAGCCACTTCGTACAAGTGTTGTTTTGCATGGACATGGGGCGTGTGGAGATGCATGATGTGGGATTCAATCCTTTCTTCGGCCAGATTAAGGTCATATACCATTTTATCGGTGATCAGACCCAGGTATTCTTTTTCCTTGATCACGGGAAGATGGGAAATGCGGTAATCGTCCATGAAGTTCAGCGCCTGCTGACCCGTGTCGGCCGGTTGCAGAACCGGTAATGCTTGTGATATGAGCTGCTCAGCTAACACAACAAAACAGGATATTATTTTTCAATTCGGCGGCAAAATAGTAACTTGCCGCTCCAAAATTAGTAAAATGACACGACTTAGTGTAAATATAAACAAAATAGCGACGCTGCGGAATGCGCGGGGTGGTAATATTCCCGATGTCGTGCGTGCGGCGGTAGAATGCCAGCGGTTCGGAGCCCACGGGATTACTGTCCACCCCCGTCCTGACGAGCGGCACATCAGACGAAGCGATGTGCCGGAAATCAAAAAGGTCATCACTACGGAATTCAATATCGAAGGCTATCCTTCGGAGGATTTTCTGGATCTGGTCATCGGAGTGAAAGCTGACCAGGTGACCCTGGTGCCCGATTTGCCGGGACAGCTAACCAGCGATCATGGATGGGACACGCTGAAACATGCTCCCTTTCTCAGGGAGGTGGTGGCGCGGTTGCAGCAGGCAGGCATCAGAACCTCCCTGTTCACGGACCCCGATGAGAAGATGATCAGGGGAGCTGCCCTGACCGGCACCAACCGTGTGGAACTGTATACGGAAACCTTTGCCTCGGGATATGTTACCGATGCTGAAAAAGCCATCCGGCCGTTCGCCAGGGCAGCGGACCTGGCAACCCAACTGGGTCTGGAACTCAATGCAGGTCATGACCTCAACCTCGAAAATCTCGCTTTCTTCGTTCAACGGATCCCGAATATAAAAGAGGTCTCTATCGGGCATGCCCTGATTGCCGATGCAATTTATTACGGCCTTGAGGAAACCATACGACGATATTTGGCGTGTCTCGGGCAATAATTTTCTTTTACCGTTGTTTTATTACCTCACATGGAGTTGTATTTCAGGAAAAAGGGAAGCGGCGATCCACTGGTGATTCTTCACGGTCTATACGGATCCTCTGATAACTGGCTGGCGGTTGCACATAAGCTGTCGGAGAAATATACCGTATATTCCATAGACCACCGCAATCACGGACACTCCCCCCATCATCCCTCCCATACCTACCGCGACATGGTGGATGACCTTGCTGAATTCTTTGATAATCAAGAAGTTGAGAAGGCGGTATTGCTCGGGCACAGCATGGGAGGAAAGGTGGCCATCAGCTTTGCAGCCGACAATCCTGAAAAAGTAAAAAAACTGATTGTGGCAGATATCGCCCCGAAAGATTACCTCCATTTGGGGGATGAAAGCCAATATCACCTGCACCGTAACATCCTGCTGGCATTGCTGGAAATGGACATCGACCGCTTCAGTGACCGTGAAGAGGTGGAGGAGCGGCTTGCCGAAAAAATCGCTGATCGGCGCATTATACGGTTTCTGCTGAAAAATACCGGACGCGACTCTCAGAGCCACAAGCTGAAATGGCGGCTGAATGCGGCAGCCCTCTTCGAAAACCTGGAGGAGATCGTCGAAAGCGTTAACCGCCGGCAACTCGATGGCCATATCCCCATTACCGCCTATCCCGTCGTGTTTATCAGAGGTCTGGAATCTCCCTACATTAAGGACGGTGATATTCCTGTTATCAGGGAAATCTACCCTGAAGCCCGGTTCGTGGATATTCCCGGCGCCGGACACTGGCTCCATGCGGAGCAACCTGAACTTTTTCTGAAAGCTGTTTTGGAATGTTGCTGAATAGTATAAAAAGGAGTAATTGTGCGATGAAAAAAAACAGGATCGTTTTATGTTGTCTCTCTCTGGTCATGGTTCTTTTTATGAACGCTTGCCGGGAGGATCCCGTGGAACTCAGTGATGAGGCCAATATTCTGAGTTTCAAGATCACCAGGGCGCTCAATCCGTCCCTTTCCAAAGATTATGAGGGAATTATCGACAATCCCAACTTCTTCATTTCCGTCGCGCTTGACGACGATTACGCTTTGAATCAGCTGATTCCTTCCCTGGAAGTCTCTCCGGGTGCCGTGGTCTCCCCGGAGTCGGGAACCCCGGTCGATTTCACCAAAACTGTAACTTACACGGTTACGGCAGCCTCAGGCGTGCGACAGGTGTATACCGTTAACCTCAGTACTCCCGGTGGGGTGCCTTCCATAACCGGTATACTGATCGACAACATCCCCTGTATTTACGATGGCAGTTCCGATGCTTACTTTTTTTCGGTTAAGGATGAGAATCAGGGCAGTATCCGGATTTTATGCCAGGGACAAAATATTGCCGCTGTTTCTACCGGTGATTTCACCACTGCCAATAATTCCACGGTGATATTGCCCGGACTTAAACCGGGCAACACGCTGGAAATCAAGCCTTCCAGTAAAAGCGGAAAGAAAGGCGAAGCGGTGAAGCTGGTGGTTTCTTCGCTGCCTCTGGTCCACATCGAAGTATCAGGAACCATTGTCAACAAACCCAAAATAGATTGTAACATTTCCCTCATCGATCCTTGGGGATTGACAAATGACTCGTTGCGCTATTTTCCCCCTCATTTTGCGGGCATTGAACTCAGAGGGGGATTGGCTCAATCCTTTCCCAAAAAGTCGTACAGCTTTGAGTTCCGTTCTTCGGGAACCATGGAAGTGGACAGCGGAACAAAACTATTAGGGCTTCGCGATGACGGGGACTGGATCCTCGATGCCATGTACATCGATCATGCCAGAATGAGAAACAGGCTGAGCACCGATTTATGGATCGACATGAACAAGGTACCCTACCTGAGCAAGGAACCTCGTGCTATTAACGGAACCAGGGGATATTTCGTCGAAGTCTTTCTGAACAATTCCTATTTGGGATTGTATTGCCTGACTGAGCGGATAGACCGGAAACAGCTTCAGCTCAGTAAAAAAGAGGGTTTCTCTTATAAAGCCAGCCATTGGAGCAGTTCCACAGAATTTGTCAATGGCAATGCCGCGATCGACAACAATTCTGACGATTGGGACGGTTGGGAACTGGAATACCAGGCCGAAACCGCGGCCACTTCCATACCCCAGGTGAAATGGCAGCCTCTGCGGGATTTCATCAGATACACCGCACTATCGACCGATAACGATTTTATAATGAACATCGGAACCAAAACGGAAATCAGCAACCTGGTGGATTACCTGCTTTTTATGAATGCCGTCGGTGCCGATGACAACACGGGTAAAAACACCTTCTTCTCCTTTCATAGCAATTCGCGGAACAAATTCTTCATCACCCCCTGGGATCTTGATGCCAGCTGGGGGAGAAAATGGGAGGGGTCCAAAATTGACCTCCGGAACGATGAATTCATCGGGGTAACCGGTATTCCCGGGACCGATTCGCGCTATTGCCGCCCGAATGCCTATTTCATCCGAATGATGAACCTTAATCCGGGTGGATTCAGAAATCAGCTGAAAACCAGGTGGCAGCAGCTGCGACAGAATGAATTAAGCATGCCACAGCTTACTGCCAGGGTCGAAACTTACCGCCGGCAATTCTCAACTTCCGGGGCTTTCGAAAGAGAACGGAAAAAATGGCCCGCATATATCACCGATATCAACACCGAAACACAATTTATGCTCAGCTGGATCCAAAACCGGATG
Source organism: Prolixibacteraceae bacterium UBA1413 (assembly GCA_002304925.1). GTDB lineage: Bacteria > Bacteroidota > Bacteroidia > Bacteroidales > Prolixibacteraceae > UBA1413. Next base: position 63,072 of record DBPT01000022.1, on the reverse strand, counting down.
AACCAGGTGGACGCTTATCTAAACGGACTGTAATCTCCCCTGAATGTGCCGGCTTCTTTGCCGACCTGAAGGAACCGTTCCCGGAAAAACCCATGATCAGCCAACCGTCAATCAGGGGATCCCTCCATTAAGTCGCAGGTAACAGTGCCTGAGACGGTTTTAACACTTCCGGCATCGTTCAAAACCCTTGCCCTGACTTCACCACGACACCTCTGAATGAGTTGCGGATGGGTATGTGTTAATAATAATAAATTATTGTTAACAAAATGTCTGTACTTTTCTTATCAATACGGGTAAATTTTACTATATTGGACAAAGGTTTCATCCGTTTCTTACCTCACTTTTGCGTCAAATCACATGAATGATATATGTTTCAGATCCTTCTTTATGGATTTATACGGCAGGAATGAAGAACAAAAGATACGCGTTTTACGGCTTAATCCCTTATATAAGAGGTCCTTCGGGTTCTTCAATTCCGGTTAATTCACTTCCGCGGAAAGAATGCAGGATGATCATCAAGGTTTAATCATTAATCTATTTAGCAAAAAATCCTATGAAAAAAAACCGAGAAAGCTGTCCGGACCCGGTCATACGGTTTCGGATGGGAAGTGGCATGAAGATGATTTCATTCGGATTGCTCTTCTTTTTGTTTGTAATCCCATATTACCGTGCTTCAGCGGGAGGAGTGATCTTCGGCGGGGATGTGGGGAGTGTTGCGGAATTCCTTTCGGAGAGTAGGCCGGGTAACCTGGCGGATGCTCCGTTGATGCAACAGGAGCGGACCATCCGTGGAAAGGTGAGTGACAAGAACGGTATTGCGATTCCCGGAGCGACTGTGGTTGTGAAAGGAACTACCGTGGGAACGGTCACCGATGCGTCGGGAAATTTCACCCTGACCGTACCGGACCGCGCCAATGTTCTGGACTTCTCCTTTGTCGGGATGAAACCCCAGGAAGTCATCATCGGTACACAGAGCGTTTTTAACATCCTGCTGGAGGATGAAACCATCGGCCTCGACGAGGTGGTGGTGGTTGGGTATGGAACTGTGAAGAAGAGCGATGTGACGGGGGCGCTGACCCGTGTCACGGACGAGACCATTCAGGAGCGGCCTGTGCAGAATGTCATCCAGGCTTTGCAGGGGAAAGCCGCCGGGATTGACATCACTTCCAACATCAAACCGGGTGAACTTCCCGATATTGTGATCCGGGGCACCCGATCCATATCGGCTTCCAATACCCCGTTATATGTGCTGGATGGCATTCCGTTGGCGGCGGGAAGCATGGCGGATATCAACCCCAACGACATCGCTTCGGTGGAAATCCTGAAAGACGCATCGGCAACTGCCATTTACGGATCGCGAGGCGCCAACGGTGTGGTGCTGATCTCCACCAAAAAGGGGATGGAGGGAAGAGTTTCCATTGATTATACCAATACATTTTCTTTCGATCATTACAAGTCGCTGACCGAGTGGATGGACGGTCCGGATTACATCGAAAGGTGGCGGTTGGCCCTGATGAACGGGGGACAGTACGGCACCGAGAAGTTTACCAACCTGAATACGCCGGTGAAGCTGGGGTATCCCGATCCGGCTCTCGACGTCTCCAAGTTCAATTTGGCAGCTGACCGGACAGCATGGGAATCGGTGATGCGGGCTTATGAGTGGGAAGGCGAGATGGGAGGAACCGTTAAAATGCGGGCCACCACCGCTGCCGAAAAAGAACTGGGATGGCCCGACCAGGTCCCCGTTTATGATGCTTCCAAAATCAGGAGTTACGACTGGGGAGCCGACGCCCTCAGGGTGGGATTGAACCAGCACCATCAGTTGTCGCTCTCCTCAGGAAATGAAATTTCGAAAATCTACGTCTCCTTCGCCTATCTCGACCAGTTGGGCGTCCAGAAAGACCAGGATTACAACCGCTATTCCCTGAATCTGAACGGAGATCTGGCTCCCACAAAATGGATCAAGGTGGGGGCTTCCGTAAATACAGCCCTGTCAGAACAGAACTTCGGCATATTGCCTCCCAATACCTCCAATACCGGTTCCAAGGACCTCTATTCCAGGGCTAATGACCAGTTCCCGTACGCCCTTCCCAAGGATGACCATGGCTTCTGGATCAAGAACCCGGGTGGTAACCTCTCACTCTGGAATCCGTTGATCGACATAGACCAGGCCATGAGCAACCGCCGCATCGGCTCCGTTTTTGCCAACGCTTTCGGTGAAATTACCTTTACCCCATGGTTGCGCTACCGCCTCAATTTCGGCACCCAGTACCGGCAGTTCCGGAATGGAACCTGGACAGGCCCCAACGCCACCAGTCATCTGACCAACAAACCCAATACTGCTGGGTATTCCACCAACCAGAGCTTTGCATGGGTGGCTGAAAACCTGCTCTACTTCCAGAAAAAAATCGCCGACGTCCATGATCTGGGGATCACCCTGCTCCAGTCAGCCCAGAAATTCAGAAATGAGGGAGTCTCCATGAGCGGTTCAAGCATGATTTACGACATCAGCAAGTGGTATGACATTGCCGCTAACCTGAACGGCAAACCCGACGGGTATGGCACCAGCTTTACTGAAAATGCCCTGATGTCTTACATGGCGCGGCTGAACTATGCCTTCCTGAACCGTTATCTGCTTACCGCTTCCGGGCGCTGGGACGGCGCCTCGGTGCTTGCACGGGGTCATAAATGGGATTTCTTCCCCTCTTTTGCCCTGGCCTGGAAACTCCAGGAAGAGCCTTTTCTGAAAGAACTGAACTGGATCAACGAATTTAAAGTCCGCCTGGGATACGGAATCACGGGTAACTCTTCCGTCAGCCCCTATTCCACCACCGGCCCCCTAAGCCGGAATCCCTATATTTGGGGATCTACGGCAGCCATCGGATACCTTCCCCAGGTGGTGGCAAATCCTGAAATGGCCTGGGAAAAAACCGGGCAGCTGAACCTCGGACTTGATTTCGGTTTCCTCAACAACCGCATCTCCGGAACCGTGGAACTCTACCGCTCCAATACCTTTGACCTGTTGCTCCCCAAAACCCTGCCCGCCGTGTCGGGTTATGTCGGCAAAACCGAAAACATCGGGAAAACCAGGAATGAGGGCATTGAAATCACACTCATCACCGACAACATCAGGAAGAAGAACTTCCGGTGGACAACAGAGTGGAGTTTTTACACCAACAAAGAGCAGATTGTCGAACTGCTCAACAAGGACGCCGAAGGGAAACCTCTCGACATGCTGGCAAACCGCTGGTTCATCGGGCATCCCATCCAGGTCTATTACAACTATGAGAATGCAGGAATCTGGGGAAATTCGGAGGAGGAGTTGGCTGAGATGGCCAAGTTCAACGCGAACGGACACAAGTTCTATCCCGGAACCATCAGGGTGGTGGACCAGAAAACCGTGGACACTGACAAGGACGGGGTGAACGATGCCGGCGACTACAGAATCACGGGTGACGACATGGTCATTTTGGGTACCAACCGGCCGAAATGGACGGGCGGCCTTACCAATTCCTTTACCTACAAGGCCTGGGAACTCACTTCCTTCATGTATGCCCGGGTGGGGCAGATGTATTTCGGAGGATATCCCAACTCCTACGGGGGAGTATGGCCCAATGGAAGGGTGGAAAATGACGTCTGGTCCTGGGACAACCCCAAAGGCTACTGGCCCATGCCCAATTCCGGAAGCGTGGAAAACATCACCGCCGCAATGCAATACAACAACGGAACTTTTATCATCGTCAGGAATATTTCACTCTCCTATACCGTTCCCCCGAACTGGCTGACCAAAATCGGTCTCAAGCGGCTCTCCCTCACGGCCCAGGTGCTCAATCCCTTTATCTTCGGGGGAGAAGTGGTGAAATGGGGACTGAATCCCGAAGACAAAACCAACTGGGATATTGCCTCCTCGAATACCAATCCGCTCGGTGGCATGAACAACAATACCATTCTGGTGCAGAGCTACGTCCTTGGCCTCAAGATAGGTTTGTAATAATTGTTTAACTTTTAAAAACTGCGTATTATGAAGAGATATATTTCCTTGTTTCTGGCGGTAATTTTCCTCTTTTCCTGCGAGGATTTCCTGGAAGAGAAGCAAGTTTCGACCCTGACCCAGGATTATTACAATACCGAAGGCGGACTGGATGCTCTGGTAAAGGGACTATACGTATACTTGCGGGTGAAACATGAATGGGATTCCAACGGGGCCAAGCTGAACGATCCGGAGACAGACCAGTACCAGCATGCCGCTGCCAATTCGGCCATTGCCAAATGCAACAGTGCGGCTTTCGGAACCGATGTGAGCACCATTGCCGGCAATATCACCAATTACATAGGTTCGGCCAATTCGAGCTATGCACCCATGGGGGCGTATCCCCACATCAACAATTGCAACATAGCCCTGAAACAGATCGAGACGGTGAAGCCGGGCCGTTTCGGCACCGACGCCGCCTATGCCAACCAGCGCAAGGCAGAGGTCCTCTTTTTGCGTTCGTGGGCATACTACCTGATCTCCAATCAGCTGGGCGCCGTTCCGCTCCTCTTGGAAGCCAAGACCGAGGACAATGGCATTTATTATTACCCGAAGTCCGACCTGGAAACCATCTACAGGCAAATCATTTCCGACATGCGTTTTGCTTACCAGAACCTGCCAGCCAGCCAGGCCGACCGGGGGAGGGTGACCAAATGGGCTGCCGGCCATTTCCTGGCCAAACTCTACCTGAACAGGGCCCAGGCAGCCGCCTTCCGGAACAGCGGCGAACCACATCTGAAAATGCTGTACAAGGGAAGTGTGTCCAGCGATCTGGATTCCGTCATCACCATCACCACCGAGGTGATCAACGCCCTCGCCGGCGGATCGGGAACCCTCAAAGGACTGGCATCAGACTATTGGACCCTCTTTAATCCCGCCGTTTCAGAAACATCCCCCAGTCCAGAGGTGATGCTGGCCGCCCAGTTTGACGTGAATACCTCTCTGAACGGCCGTTTCGGCGGCAACCGGTCATGTAACTACCACACCGGGGATTATACCAACCAGACGGGGGTGACCCGCGCCATGGCCTACGGAAGGCCTTTCGGTACCTACAAACCCACCGATTGGGCTTACGATAATTTTATCGACAAGGTGAATGACAGCCGTTACTACAAGACTTTTGTCGAGGAATACATCTGTAATATGAGCGGAGGAGGCACCAGCTTTGTGTGGAGCGATGCTGCCGCAGCCTGGTGGAATGCCAACAAACCTGCCGGTGAACCTGCCGTTGCCGCCAAAAGCAAACGGATCGCATTTGGAAAAAGAGCCCTGATATACCTGGAAAACCAAAAGGAAGAGGCCTTGGATTCGGCCATGGTGATGAGCATGCCTTTCCAGTTTATCGTCAGATGGGTGAAATCGGAAAAGACAGGACGTTACTATTACCGCCTCTTTATCGACGGTACCGGGATGGGCCTGGCGAACACCCGGACCGCTCCCTATCTCTCTTCGGCAAAATATGTGGACCCCTCCAGGGGAGGCAGCACCGCGGAAAGTAATTTCAACAGCGAGGCTGGGACCCGAGACGCCATTCTGATGAGGCTGGCCGAAACCTACATGATCAGGGCTGAAGCCTACGGAAGGAAAGGCAGCTATGGAATGGCCGTCGCCGATATCAACGTGTTGCGTGAAAGAGCGGCATACAAGGGAGGGGAAAATCGTCCTGAGGTATGTGTGATGTATGAACCTCAGGCGGCAAACCTTCCCGCAGGCGAGAAAAATGCTCCCTATACCGTGACAGCATCCACCTATGACGCCATCAAAGTGACCGAAAACCATTTCTCCCCCGGAACACCGGAAGCCCTGGCTGAACATTACATCCCCACGGTTACCAGTAAGGCGGACATGTTCATCCACTTCATCTACAATGAGAAGGCGAGGGAATTCCTTTCCGAGGGTCTTGCCTGGGAAGACCAGCACAACGCCGGAATTCTCTATGACCGTATCATGTTTCTGAATCAGGTGGCTTCCGATAAAACCGGACGTTGGCCTGTGGCTTTCAATACCCACAACGGAAACGGCCAGGACGGCAACGGAAAGGGAACCATGCAGAAACACTACACCTTCAGGGTATGGCCAAAGGCTTACCTTGACCTGCTGACCGATGAAAACGGGAAACCCTTAGATGTCGCTGCAAAAGCAGCGTATCAGAATCCGGGCTATTAACCGGTTGAAGTCACCCCTGGTGAAGGCCGTCCCGCATGCGGGACGGCCTTCACTATTTTACTGGCAGAAGGTTCCGTATCCAGTTCTGTGATGTCACATTAATGAATTATATTTGCTTTTTGATATTTAACTGAAGCATATGAAAGCTTTTCTTCCTCTGTCGCTTTGCGGATTGTTGATCTTGGTGATGACCGGCTTTTCCTGCGGTGATAAAAATGGAAATCCTGAACCCGACGAAGAAACTGAAATTGAGGAGCCATCGTCCTGGTTTGCCATGGGAGTGGATCTTTCGTATGTTAACCAGATAGAGGACCATGGGGGTGTTTACCGTGTTGAGGGAGAAGCGAAGGATCCTTTTTCCATTTTGAAATCACTCGGTGCCAATGCCGTGAGGGTGAGGCTGTGGCATAATCCGCAATGGGTCAGGGAAGTATATGGAAATCCTTCAAAACCCCTTTACAGCGGATTTGACGATGTGTTAAAAACCATCAGAAGGGCCAAAGAGCTAAGGATGGCGGTGCTTCTCGATTTCCACTACTCCGATTTCTGGGCCGACCCCGGTCGCCAGGAACCTCCCGAAGCCTGGGAAAACATCACCTCCCTGGATGTGCTGAGCGATTCGGTATATAACTACACCTTTGCGGTACTGAAAAAACTGGACCAACTCAGCCTGTTGCCCGAAATGGTGCAGATCGGGAATGAAACAAACTGTGGCTTGATGATGACCGGGACCAAAGAGGGTTTCCCGGCGCCCGATGCCTGCAACGGCCGGTGGCAAAACCTGGGGGTCATCATCAACAGCGCCATCAAAGCGGTCAGGGATGTCTCAGCCAATTCTTCCATGAAAACCGAAATAGCCCTTCATGTGGCAGATCCCAAAAACCTGGAATGGTGGTTCTCCAAAGCCGTGACCGACGGCGGAATTCAGGATTTCGACATCATCGGGTTTTCATATTACCCCCTCTGGCATACAACCATCCCGTCAGGCTCGCTCCTCACCCTTGTGAAAAAAATGAAAACCGATTACGATAAGAAGGTAATGGTCCTGGAAACAGCCTATCCGTGGAGTATTTCTGGTGCTGACAATTACAACAACCAGTTCGGCTCCCAGAAACCCCTGACCGGTTTTCCCTTCACCCGGCAGGGACAGCTCGATTTTATGGTGATGCTGACCCAGGAGATGATTTCCGCAGGGGCCAACGGCGTCTTTTACTGGGAACCCGCCTGGATCACCTCGGAAATGAAGGATCCCTGGGGAAAAGGTTCATCTTGGGAAAATGCCGCGTTTTTCGATTTCCAGGGAAACACGTTGCCGGTGACCCGTTACCTGAACTGGACTTACAAAATGAACCCATAGCGGATGAGCATCCCGGTCGATATTCCACATGGCGGCAGGGAAGACAAATCTGGTGTCGTCAGCGATATTTTCAGCCTCCTGTTTCCATTTCCCAGGGAACAGCAGTCAGGAAACGGACCTTCCGGAATCAGGGACTTCACTTACTCCTGGCAGGAGTTGGAGATTTCCCCCGCAGAGGTGGAGCGCGATCTGGGATTTATTCCGGGAGAAACCCCGGAACCCTTCGCCGGAATGGTCCTCTCGGCCCTGGAGGAAGCCCCTTCATTGTTCGAACCCAGGGCAGGCTTTCGCGTTTTGGCCCCTGTCCTCTTTGATAACTCCAGGCGGGTTTTTAGGGCAGGAAACCATACTTTTTTCCCCGGAAAGATCATCTTCACCCAAATCAAAAATGGGGATGCCCTCCTTTTTTTTGCCGCCACAGCAGGGGAAGCGGTGACCGTCAGGTGCCGAAATCTCAATGATGCCGGTGACCAGGTATACAGTTACGTACTCGATACCCTGGGCTCAGTGGTCGCTGAAAAAGCTTCCGAAAGAATGATGGAGTGGTTGGAAACACAACTGGCACCCGCGAATTGGGCCATTTCCGATTCCTACAGCCCCGGGTATTGCAACTGGGATGTGGCGGAACAACAAAAACTCTTCTCCTTTTTTCCTCCCGGCTTCCTGGGAATCACCCTGTTGCCCTCCTCGCTGATGAATCCCGTGAAATCCATTAGCGGCGTTATAGGAGCCGGTCCTGGGGTGAAACGAACCGGTTATCGCTGCCATATTTGCACCAACAAAACCTGTATCTACCGAAGAATAAGAAACCCCCATGCCTGATACGCATACCCCGGGGAAACAGGATTTTTGACATATACAGTTTGAAGTTTAAATTTGCTTTATTTTAACCGGAAAAAATAGCTGAGGAATTGCATTGTGAGACTCCTGTCATTTAATCCTGATGCTGTTGGGAGGCATGATGAATGGATTTTCGGCACGTTCGCTGATGGGTCAGGCTGCCGTAATGGTGACCCTGGTGGAATGGTAAAACCATCACCTTTAAAAAAAAATCCATAATTGCAGGCAACGTATTTTATTTATTAAAAAGTTTCTATTTTCACCCCGTCATATAACCGCAGCATCGCGGATGTGATCAGTGCTAAAACAATCCGATTAATCTTTAATCCATGAATCAGAACAAACCAAGAGTCATCAAGGATTATGACAAACTTGACCCGGCCATCCAGGAACAGATCAAGCTGGTTTACCCCACGGGTTTCAGCGATTATCTGATCTATTACTTTGACAAGGATGGAAAGAATGTGAGTGCATTGCCCTTTGAAACGGAAGACAAATATTACCTGATCAGGATGACCCTGAGTGAAGCGGAGCGTATCATTGAGGATGACGACGATTATGATGATGACGGATTCCTTAAGGATCATGTCAGGGAGGAATATGAGGACAAGTATGCCGACATGGAACTGGCGGCTGCCGATGAGGATGAAGAGGAAGAACCCCTGGACGAGCCTGATGATGAGGGTGATGACGACGACGATTATTAAATGAACAGGGCAGGTCGCCTTGTTAAAGGAGGTTTAACAGATGACAGACATTAAAAAAGCGATATTGGTCATTCTCGACGGATGGGGAATCGGCGACGGCAGCCCGCGGGACATCATTTCCCAGGCACCCACGCCGTTCCTGGATTCCCTGAAAGCCACCGCTCCCTATTCCCAACTCCTTACCTGCGGAAGGAATGTCGGGCTTCCCGACGGACAGATGGGCAACTCCGAGGTGGGGCATCTCAATATCGGGGCTGGCCGGATCATCTACCAGGACATGGTGAGGATCACCAAAGCAATTGAAGACCGCGAACTTTGGGAAAATCCCCGGGTGGTAAAGGCTTTTACCTATGCACGCGAGAATGACAGGAGCGTGCACCTGATCGGACTGATCGGCCCCGGAGGCGTGCACGCCCTCAGTTCGCATATGGTGGCGTTGTGCAGGATCGGTACCGACATGGGAGTCGGAAAGATCTTCATCCACGGACTTACTGACGGAAGGGATACCGATCCCCGTTCCGGACTCGGTTTTGTTGAAGAGGATATCCAAGCACTCAAGGGGACCAACGGCAGATTCGCCTCCCTGATCGGCCGCTATTACGGAATGGATCGTGATAAGAACTGGGACCGCATGAAACTGGCGTATGATCTCTATACCCGTGGAAAAGGGGATAAAACCACCAACCTCCCGGAAGCCATCAGGAGGAGTTACAGGGAAGGCGTTACCGATGAATTTATCAAACCCATCGTCGTTGTCGACGGGGAGGGGGATCCGATCGGACTGATCGAGGCGGATGACGTGGTCATCTGTTTCAATTTCCGTACCGACCGGTTGCGACAGACCACCATCGCCTTTACCCAGAAGGACCTGCCCGAATACGGCATGCACACCATGCCCCTGCAGTGGTATACCATGACCAGCTATAAAGAGGACTTCAGGGGGATCAACGTGATCTTTGAAAAGGAAAATGTCACCCGCACCATCGGAGAATTGGTTTCTGATGCCGGAATCCGCCAGATCAGGATTGCTGAAACCGAAAAATATGCCCACGTGACTTTCTTCTTCAGCGGAGGTAGGGAAGCTGAATTCCCCGGTGAAACCCGGATCATGATCCAATCCCCCAAGGTTCCTACCTATGACCTGCAGCCCGAAATGTCGGCCCCTCAGGTGAAAGACGCAATCGTTGCCGAATTGAATAAAAAATCAGCCGGTTTCATAGTCCTGAACTTTGCCAATGGCGATATGGTCGGGCATACCGGGGTTTATGAAGCGATTTACAAGGCTGTGGTTGCCGTTGATGCATGTGTGAAAGAAGTTGTGGAAGCTGCCCGCGCCAATGGCTATGAGGTGCTCATCATCGCCGACCACGGCAATGCCGACAATGCGGTCAACGAGGATGGATCAGCCAATACCGCCCACTCCCTTAACCCGGTTCCATGCATTTATGTGGGCGAGCGGAAAGACGTAAGGTTAAAGGACGGAATCCTGGCAGATGTGGCGCCAACCCTGCTTTACATTATGGGTTTGAAAATCCCCGCGGAAATGACCGGCAAAATACTCATCGAAAACTGAAGTCGGTCCCAACCTTCATCTTAATCTTAACTTCAACCTTAGACTGTGGTCGAAATTGGCAAAGCTATTGTCAGCTTGGATCTTTTCAGGGAGTATTTCACCTGTGACCTGGAACAATGCAAGGGCGCCTGCTGCATTGAAGGGGACTCCGGGGCACCCCTGGCCCCCGGAGAACCGGAACTGCTCGAACAAGATTATCCCCGTTACCGCGACTTCCTGCCTCCAGACCATCGGAACGTGATCGAAAACAAAGGCTTTTCCCTGGTAGATAGCGATGGCGATGTGGTAACCCCTCTCGTACTCGACAGGCAATGTGCTTATTCCTATTACGACGACCAGGGAATACTCAAATGTGCGGTGGAAAAGGCCTGGAATGAAGGATATCTGAATTTCAGAAAGCCCTTGTCATGCCACCTCTTTCCCGTCAGGATCACGGCGTACCGCCACTTTGATGCAGTCAACTATCAAAAAATCGAAATCTGCCGGCCGGGACGGGAATGCGGAAAGAAAATCAGGATGCCGTTGTGGCGGTTCCTACAGGTTCCCCTCACCCGCAAGTATGGCGAAGAATGGTTCGCTGAACTCCAAATCGCAGCGGACCAGATTAATAGGCCATGAGCTCAACCCTGTTCCCGTCGGGATCCAGGATAATGGCTTCATAAAGATTGTCACCGGTCACACGGGGTTCACCGATCACTTTAAACCCGTCCTCCCGCAACCGCTGGGTCAACTCATTCACTTTCTGCCGTGATCCGGGATTGAACGCAAAATGGATGAGCCCCGTGTTCTGCTTCATGGGATTGTTTTTGTTCCGCGGCACATTGGGCATCTCCATGATCTCAAGCTTGCATGTGCCGTTGAACGACAGGAAATAGGAACGAAATTCCTTGGAATGATTGTAATATGCGTGACCGGAAGAAGCATCAAAATAGTGCATGTAGAAATTCCGCATCCCTTCCAGGTTGTACGTCCAGATGGCTATGTGATCAATGGTCATATGGGTGTTTTTTACAGTTGAATAATTTATTGTACGGTAGATTTTGCAGATGGTTATAATTCCGGAGTGCATTGATATGTTATTGTTTAAAAATTTCGTTTGCCGCCTGTAATCCTCCTCTTTCATCGCTCCGGGAAGACGGTCTCCGGCAACGACAAATAATCACCCTTTCAAACATAAGTGTCAAAAGGTCGGGTTTTTCCGCAGCTACTCCGATTTTTTTTAACATTTTTATATTCCTTCCAAACGACCTGCGGGTGATTGTATTTCCCGGATATTAATACACAAGGTGTTGTTATTCAAATGTATGCATCTTAGATATTGCTGCCTTAGGTCAGATTCACCGTCGGCAACGGCGGAACGGAAATAATGATATGGCGGATTTTTTGATATTTTTGCACGGGATTTGCAGCAACGGTCCTGTCACTCCGACTGTTCAACAGACAATTTAACAGAATGATAAAATATACCGTTCCGGCACTGCTGGAAGAAGCCATCCAAAAATTTCACGATCAACCGGCCCTCGGATTTGCCGGAGAAGAACCACTTTCCTACCGGCAGTTGGACGCCAGGATCAACGAAACGGCCCGGCTGCTCATGCATTATGGCATCGGAAAAGGGGATAAAGCGGCCATCCTGAGTTCCAACATGCCCAACTGGGGCGTTGTTTTCTTTGCGACCCTCAGGATGGGAGCGGTCGTCGTTCCCATTCTTCCTGATTTTCATACCAATGAGATAAAAACCATTCTGGAACATGCAGAGGTGAAAATTCTGTTTGTTTCAGAGAATCTCTACCACAAGATCGAAAAAACCGACATACCGCCCGTCAGGACGGTCGTTACAACCGATAATCTGGCGGTTGTGCCTCCCGGTACCCCTGTTTCAGCCCTGGGCAGCCTCACCGCATTCTGTCAGGATACCGAAGCGGAAGCACCCCTGTCGTTCCCGGAAACCGAGGAAGAAGATCTCGCCACAATCATTTATACTTCCGGGACCACGGGAAGTTCTAAAGGGGTGATGCTTACCCATAAAAACATTGCCTGGACGGGCAAACAATGCTGGACGATAGAAAAAATCTATCCGTATGACAAATTACTATCCATACTTCCCTTGTCCCATACATATGAAAATACCCTGGGACTGTTGTTGCCGATGTTCCACGGGGCTTCCGTCTATTACCTGCGGAAACCACCGGTCCCGGCGGTATTGCTGCCTGCACTGCAACAGGTAAAACCGACAAAAGTGCTGTCGGTTCCGCTGGTGATCGAGAAAATTTTCAGGGGGAAAGTCTACCCCGAATTTCAGAAAAGCCCGGTGGTCAGAACACTCTACAAGGTTCCTCCCATCCGGAAGATCCTTCACAGGGTAGCCGGAAAAAAGCTGATGAAGACCTTTGGCGGTGAGCTTACTTTCTTCGGAATCGGAGGATCGAAACTGGACAGCACCGTGGAGCGGTTTCTGAAAGAAGCCAGATTTCCTTATGCCATCGGGTACGGACTGACGGAGACATCGCCCCTGCTTGCGGGTACGAATCCGAGGACTCCCAGGATTGGTTCCACGGGGCCTGCCATGCAAGGTGTACAGTTGCGGCTGGCCGATGTAGATCCTGCTACCGGGGAAGGGGAAATCCAGGCCCGGGGAAATAATGTCATGAAAGGGTATTATAAAAATCAGGAAGTGACAGATCAGGTCTTTACCGAAGACGGTTGGTTCCGGACAGGAGATCTCGGAAGCTTTGACAAGGACGGCTTCCTGCGGATCAAGGGACGGATCAAAAATATGATCGTCGGCGCCAGCGGGGAAAATATCTATCCTGAGGAAATAGAATCACTCATCAACAGAATGCGGTATGTGGTTGAATCCCTGGTCGTCGAGAAAAAGGGAAAACTGGTGGCTCTCATTCATCTGAACATGGAAGAGATCGAACGCCAGTATAATTCCTTTAAAAACGATGCCGTTCTCTTTGCTGAAAAAATAAGTCTTCGCAAGGACGAAATTCTTCGGGAGATCCAGGAAAAAGTCAATGCCCAGGTCAATAAGTTTTCGAAACTTCAGCAGGTACTGTTTCAGCAGGATCCATTTGAAAAAACACCAACTCAAAAGATCAAAAGGTTTCTTTACTATCAGAAAGCCGAACAGAAGCAGAAATAAAAATGCTATTTTTGCCCCTGTTTTAATGATCAGATGGATAGCAGTCAGAGATATCAATCCAGGGGAGTTTCTGCGTCAAAGGAGGATGTTCACCGTGCTGTGAGCGTGCTTGATAAAGGTTTGTTCCCCGGGGCTTTCTGCAAGATCGTTCCCGACATTCTGGGTGGTGATCCCGAATGGTGCAACGTCATGCACGCCGACGGCGCCGGCACAAAATCTTCCTTGGCTTACATCTACTGGAAGGAAACCGGGGACCTCTCGGTGTGGAAAGGGATTGCCCAGGATGCCCTGATCATGAACATCGACGACCTGGTATGCGTGGGCGCTACCGATAATATCCTGGTCTCTTCCACCATCGGGCGGAACAAAAACCTGATTCCCGGAGAGGTGGTGGCTGCCCTGATCCACGGCACCGAAGAAATTTGCGGAGACTTGCGTAAACTGGGTGTCGGGGTTTTCCTGACAGGAGGAGAAACCGCCGATGTGGGAGACCTGGTGCGCACCGTCATCGTCGATTCCACGGTGGTGTGCAGGATGAAACGCAAGGATGTCATCTCCGCCGGTCAGATCGCCCCGGGAGATCTCATCATAGGGTTGTCCTCCACGGGACAAGCCTCCTATGAAAAGGAGTACAACGGAGGAATGGGAAGCAACGGGCTCACCTCGGCACGGCATGATATTTTTGCACATGACCTGGCCCGGAAATATCCTGAAAGCTTCGACCCCTCCCTCCCGGAATCACTTGTCTATAGCGGCAGCTATTCCCTGACCCGGCGCATCGGCGAGGTGAATGCAGACGCAGGAAAACTGGTGCTGTCACCTACCCGGACCTATGCCCCGGTGATCCGCAGGATGCTGGAAGAATCCCGGGAAGCAATCCACGGCATTATACACTGCTCAGGAGGCGGTCAGACCAAAGTCCTTCATTTTGTTGAAAATCTGCATGTCATTAAGGATCATCTTTTTCCGATACCCCCGCTTTTCCGTATCATCCGCGAAGAATCGCAAACTCCCTGGCAGGAGATGTACAGGGTTTACAATATGGGCCATCGTATGGAACTTTATGTCAGACCCGAAGCAGCCCAAAAACTGATTGACATTTCAAAGTCCTTTCATGTCGAGGCAAAAGTCATCGGCCATGTGGAAGCCTTCACCGGCAAAAAACTGACCATCCATACCGAAGCCGGCATCTTCGAATATTAGCTGCCCCGACCAAAACCTTCGCCCCAACTCCTGAGTCTTAAATTCCAGGATTTCAGCCATTCATGGTTGCTGTTGTTGCGAAAGAATAATTTCCACAATCATCACATTATCAAATCATCAAATTTTCAAATCAGTAAATGCATTATGTCTGATTATCCGTTGCTTGACAAATATGAAGCCATCCGCCTCCGGTTTGAGGAGGTTTCCCAGCAGATCTCCGATCCGGCTGCAATGGCCGACATGAAGAGGTTCATCCTGTTAAACCAGGAATACAAGCGGCTGGAATCGCTGGTGGCGGCATTCCGGGAGTACAAGGGGGTGGTTGACAACATCGTATCGGGACAGGAGATCCTGAATGACGAGAGTGATCAGGAACTGCGTGACATGGCGAGGGAGGAGATGGAGAGGTCGGAATCGCTGCTTCCGGAAAAGGAGCAAGCCATCAAGCTGTTACTGGTGCCTGACGATCCTGAGGACGTCAGAAATGCGATTCTGGAGATCAGGGCAGGTACGGGGGGCGATGAGGCGAGTATTTTTGCCGGTGACCTCTTCAGGATGTATTCCAAATTCTGTGAACGAAAGGGATGGCGGCTGGAGGTGACCCATATGAACGAAGGCACCGCCGGGGGATTCAAGGAGATTGTGGCTACCATCACCGGCGAAGGGGTATATGGTATCATGAAATATGAATCGGGAGTGCACCGTGTCCAGAGGGTTCCACAAACCGAAACCCAGGGCAGGGTCCACACCTCTGCTGCTTCGGTGGCAGTGCTTCCCGAAGCGCAGGAATTTGACGTCGAACTCCGGGAAAGTGATATCCGTAAGGATACCTACTGCTCTTCGGGGCCGGGCGGACAGTCGGTGAACACCACTTATTCGGCAATCAGGCTGACCCATATCCCCACGGGAATCGTCGTAACCTGCCAAGACGAAAAGTCACAGCTGAAAAACCTGGCCAAGGCCATGGCAGAATTGCGAACCCGCATTTACAACATGGAATACCAGAAATATGTCGATGATATATCACGGCGACGCAAAACCATGGTCTCCACAGGGGACCGTTCCGCAAAGATCAGAACCTACAACTGGCCGCAGGGAAGGGTCACCGACCACCGAATCGGGCTCACACTTTACAACCTTCCGGCAATCGTCGCCGGTGACCTCGACGAAATCATCGAAAAACTGATGATCGAGGAAAACGCCGAACGGCTCAAGGAAGCGGAAATCTGAAAGATATCTGCATTTTACCTCAACCTTAGCCTTTACCTCAGCCCTTACCTCAACTTCAACCTTAGTTTGCGGCGCTTTTGTTCTTTTTCCGCCTGAAGAGCAACCGTAAAATGATGAAAAAAGAGCCAAGGATCAGGAGGGCCATGATGACGGGAATGATAATGGTGACAATGGGGGTAACGGTGGCGGCTATATTTTCGCCTGTAGAGACCAAAAAATTGCCGGTTCCTCCTGTCGTCCCCGTGGAACCCAGGCGCAGGGCTGCCGTTCCTCCCTGTACCGCCGCAGCTGCTCCTCCGCCAACGATGAAACTGGTGATCCATTTTACCAGCTCACTGTCAGCCGGAAGCACCGATGCAGTGATGAGAGTGCCGGCACCTACCGCCAGTGGCGTGGAGATGGAATCGAGCAGATTGTCAATAAAAGGAATGTAATAAGCGCCGATTTCCACGATCGTGGCAACACCCAAACTTATCAGTGACGTGTTCCCCGACAGCCATGAAAAACTTTCGGTGAGCGGGAGAAAACCCAGCCGGGCGGCAATCCCTGCAACCAGCAGGGGAAGGAATACCCGGAATCCGGTACTCGCACTTAGCCCAATGCCCAGGGCAATCGCCGTAATGATCTCTTTTTCCATCTTCAGGTTTTTTCTTTTTGTTCAAAAGTAACTAATTATTATGTCACCTTAAATTGTATCTTTAAAACTTGAATACCAGCACAGCAAATATCCTGCCATATGAATAAAACGGAGCTGTTTTCCCAAATCCGCATGAAACGGAGTTTTCTCTGTATCGGCCTCGATACCGATATTCTGAAGATCCCGGGCTTTCTGAAAGATACCGGCGATCCGGTTTTTGCCTTTAACAAAGAGATCGTTGACGCGACCCATGACCTTTGCGTGGCCTACAAACCCAACCTGGCCTTTTATGAAAGTCAGGGAGTTGCCGGATGGGTCAGCCTGGAGAAGACGGTCCGCTATATCAGGGAGAAGCATCCTGCTATTTTTCTGATTGCCGATGCCAAGCGTGGCGACATCGGCAATACCTCTTCGCTGTACGCAAGGGCTTTTTTTGAGCAGATGGATTTCGATGCCGTCACCGTCGCCCCCTATATGGGTGAAGATTCCGTGAAGCCATTTCTGGCATACCCCGGCCGGTGGGTCATCCTCCTCTCCCTGACCTCCAACAAAGGAGCTTCTGATTTTCAGATGGAACCGATGGCATCGGGGGAACCCCTTTTTGAAAAAGTGTTGAAAACAAGCCTTCGATGGGGTGATGCCGGTCATATGATGTACGTAGCAGGTGCCACGAAGGCCCAGGAACTTGCCCGGATACGCAGGATCATCCCTTCTCATTTTCTGCTGGTTCCGGGAATTGGGGCCCAGGGGGGAAGCCTCAGGGAGGTTGCACAATACGGGATGAATGCAGAATGCGGACTCTTGGTTAATGCTTCCCGTTCCATCCTCTATGCCTCGGGGGATGACGGTTTCGCCGAAGCTGCCCGCAATGAAGCCCTTAACCTGCAGGTCGATATGGAAGAACTCCTCCTCGAAGCCGAACTCCTCTGATATGATTATCGTTCAACTATTAATAATTACCACATGACAGACAAACAATGGCAGACCCTGTTAGCGGTCATCGACGGGGAAGTGCTGCCGTCGCCTCCCGCGGGATTTATCATCGACAGTCCGTGGCTGCCCGGATGGGCAGGCATCACTACACTGCAGTACTATTCCTCGGAAAAACTCTGGTTCGAAGCCAACATGAAGGCCATCGGGGCTTTCCCGGAGGTGATGTTTCTTCCCGGTTTCTGGTCGGAATTCGGAATGTGTACCGAACCCTCGGCTTTCGGGGCAAAAACCATCTGGACACGCCATGCGCTTCCCCACGCCGACAGGGTCATCGGCGACCTGGCGGAAATTGACAACCTCAGGGAACCCAACCCCAAAACCGACGGCTTGCTTCCTTTTGTGATTCAGCGCCTGCTGAATTACCAGCCCGAAATCGAAAGGGCAGGTCATGAAATCCGTTTCGCCATCGCCCGCGGTCCCCTTAACATCGCCTCTTTCCTAATGGGGACCACGGAACTTATGATGGGCATGATGATGGATCCTGACAGGGTGCATCTGCTGCTGGAGAAAATCACCCGGTTCACCATCGACTGGCTCTGTCTGCAGAAGGAGACCTTCCCATCTATCGATGGCATCCTCGTGCTCGACGATATCGTGGGTTTTGTGGGTGACGAAGAGTGCCGGGAATTTGCCGTGCCTTACCTCATACGGATTTTTAAGGCTTTCGACGCCAGGGTGCGGTTCTTCCACAATGATGCCCAGGGATTGGTGAGTACTCCCTATCTGGAAAAAATAGGGGTGAACCTCTTTAATTTCAGTTTTGAACATTCCCTGGTGGAAATCAGGAGTCTGGCCGGACCTGGCGTGACACTCCTCGGCAACCTTCCGCCCCGTGATGTCCTTGCCGCAGGTACCATTGAAATTGTAACCGAAGAAACCATCAGAATGGTTCGGTCCATAGATGACAAATCCAGGATCATCTGGTCGGTGGGCGGCGGTATGCCTCCCGATGTGACCACTGAAAACCTGCAGGCTTTTCTGACGGCTTTAAAGAAAGCCTGAAAAAACAAGATTACGGTATGAAAAGGATTCTGTTGTTGGTGTTTGCCGTTGTTCCCGTCCTGCTGGACGCCCAGGAGATGTTGCGTTTTTCCCTTGAAACTGCCCCGGCAGGAAGCCCGGCTCCTCTTTTTGTGCCGGTTCCCCAGGCGGGATTCAGCCGTGACGGGCAAAGATTAGCCCTCTTTGTGGTCTCCCCGCAAGGGGAAAAGGAGATCCCCTGCCAGGCAGAAGGGGGACATATCCCCGGAATCTGGTTCTTTCCCTCTGATAAGGAGGGCAGGAGAGAGTACGTACTCCGCATGCTGCCCGGACCGGGGGTTTCACAGGGTGCCCTTTCCCTGAAAAGGGATGATCAGGCCACCGTGATTTTGCGTATGGGGAAACCATTGCTGGCGTACAACCATGCCGAAGTCTTTCCCCCCGAGGGAGTCGACGCCCTTTTCCGCAGGTCGGCCTTCATTCATCCGCTCTTTTCGCCGGGAGGAGAACCCCTTACCCGCATTCAGCCCCCTGACCATTACCACCACTACGGAATCTGGAATCCGTGGACTAAAACCACGGTCAACGGCCGCGAGATCGATTTCTGGAACCTGGCCAAAGGAGAGGGAACGGTGAAATTCGCCGGTTACCTGGATGCGGCCCGGGGACCCGTGTTCGCCGGTTTTTCCCTTCTTCAGGAACACGTGTACTTCGGGGAACGTAAGCGGGAACATCTGGCAATCAGTGAAATATGGAACATCAGAGCCTGGGACTATCCCAGGGGGAAACTGGCCGTCATCGACCTGACGTCGACCCTGAACACCCCCCTTGTAGGAGGGATCATGCTCGAAGCATACCGCTATGGCGGAGGTATCGGCTTCCGGGCTACGGAAAAATGGCATCGCGAAAATAGCAGCGTATTGACTTCCGAAGGGAAAGTCAGGGCAGATGCCGACGGGACCAATGCCCGGTGGTGCATCGTGGAAGGGGAGTCTGCGGTCCCGGAAGGGCGGTCGGGGATCCTTTTCCTGAGCCATCCTTCCAACCGGATGCACCCGGAGCCCATGCGCGTTTGGCCTCCCGACGCCAACAACGGCAGGGGGGATCTCTTTTTTGAGTTTTGCCCGATACGCCATGAAGGCTGGAAGCTGAATCCCCTGGAGAATTATACCCTCCGCTACCGCCTGGTCCTCTTCGACGGATTGATGACCCCCAGGGAGGCTGAAAAACACTGGCAAGCCTTTGCCAACCCGCCAATAGCAGTGTTGAAAAACGAATGAAATGAAAAGACGCAAGTTCTTAGGTAGCAGTATCGCCGCCACAACGGGAGCCGTGATCCTGCCCACGCTCATACCGGCTTCGGTGATGGGGAAAAATCCTCCTTCGGACAGGATACAAATCGGACAGATCGGATGCGGCAGGATTGCCCGGGGCCATGACATCGGGGAGACGATCCGGTATGACAAGGCCCGGTTTGTGGCGGTTTGTGATGTGGACAGCAAACGGCTCTCCGATGGGAAAAAGCTTATAGAGGAGCATTATGCCGCCCGGTCGGGAACCCGCAAGTATTCGGGGGTGAAGATGTACGGTGATTACCGGGAGATGCTGTCGGACCGCTCCCTCGATGCGGTGATCATCAGCACGCCCGACCACTGGCATGCGCGGCCGGCCATTGAAGCCGCCCTGGCGGGCAAGGACATCTATTTGCAGAAGCCCACGTCGTTGACCATTGCCGAAGGCCGCCTCCTCAGCGATATCGTTAGGCGACAGGGTGTGATTTTACAGGTGGGGACGCAGCAACGCTCCTCCTCCCAGTTCAGGGTGGCGGCGGAACTGGTCCGCAATGGGCGGATCGGGAAACTCCACACGGTAAAGATCGGCCTCCCCGGGGATCCCTCCGGCCCCAACGCCCCGGAAATGCCCGTCCCCAAAAACCTGAACTTCGACATGTGGCTGGGATCGACTCCCCTGGTCCCCTATACCGAAATGGGCGTTCATCCGCAAAACGACTACGGCCGCCCGGGATGGCTCCGACTGGAAAATTACGGCGCCGGCATGATCACAGGATGGGGACAGCATCACTTCGACTCGGCAGCCTGGGGCATGGATACCGAATACACTGGTCCCGTTGCCGTTCAGGCGGTGGCGGAATTCCCCAAATCGGGCCTCTGGAATGTGCACGGTGACTTTATGGTCAAGGCCGATTACGCCAACGGCATCACCATGTACACCAGCGGGGGATTCCCCAACGGCATCCGTTATGAGGGGAGTGAAGGGTGGATCTTTGTCTCCCGCGGCGATTACGTGGCTTCGGCAAGCGACCCCGTGTCACGCGATGCCAGCCGAAAAGCTCTGGATGCCAGTGACCCCCGGATCCTGGAATCGACGATCGGCGAAAACGAAATCCACCTCACCAGGAGCGACAACCAGCATGGCAACTGGCTTGATAGCATCATCAGCCGAAAAGAACCCATATCGCCAGTGGAAATAGGCCACAGGGCATGCACCGTTTGCCTGATCAGCCATATCGCCATGAAAATCCCCGGCCGCCTGGAATGGGATCCCCAAACGGAACGCTTCCGGAACAGCGAAGAGGCAAATACTATGCTCCGCAGGCCGCAACGCTTCCCCTGGGGAACTGACCATATGGAATCGTGAATCCGCCTTTTGAAATCCGCCTTCTGAAATCCGCCTTCTGAAATCCACCATCCGAAATCCACCATTTGCAATCTGAACTCCGCTATCTTTTGGCAAACTCAAGTTTTTCAACGTTTACGTAAAAATGATTATGAAAAAAGGACTTATCATTATGGTGCCGCTCTTAACGATTCTAGTGACAGGGTGCGGGGAAAGACGACCCTCTGCAGAAAAGAGGGCTTTTACGGGAGTGCCTGGAGAGGTGAAACTCATCACCCTCGATCCGGGCCATTTTCATGCCGCCCTGGTTCAGAAATCCATGTATGAGCAGATTGACCCTGTCGTCAGGGTTTATGCTCCTGAAGGGGAGGAAGTGAAGGACCATCTCGCCAGGATTGAAGCGTATAACCAGCGTGTCGCTGATCCCACCGCCTGGGTGGAAGAGGTATACGCCGGAGACGATTACCTGGAGAGGATGCTTACTGAAAAACCGGGGAACGTTGTGGTCCTGGCAGGCAACAACGCCCGGAAAACGGAGTACATCCTCAAGGCGGTAGAGGCAGGATTGAATGTACTGGCCGACAAGCCGATGGTCATCACCCCTGAAAATTTTACGGTGCTGGAAAAAGCTTTTTCTGTAGCCTCGGAAAAGGAGGTGCTCCTCTACGACATCATGACGGAACGGTATGAGATCACCACCATCCTGCAAAAGGAACTCTCCCTTGACAAGGCGGTTTTCGGGGAACTGCAGAAAGGCACTCCCGAAGAGCCTGCCATCACCAAGGAGAGTGTCCATCATTTCAGCAAGATCGTTTCCGGAACCCCTCTGAAGAGGCCTCCGTGGTTCTTTGACACCACCCAGCAGGGAGAGGGGATCGTCGATGTCACCACCCACCTGGTTGACCTGATCCAGTGGGAAGCATTTCCGGAGTTGATCCTGAAAAAGGAAGATGTGGAGTTGCACGCTGCGCGCCGGTGGAGCACGGATATGACGCCCGAAATGTTCAGCCGGGTGACAGGCCTCTCCG
Source organism: Prolixibacteraceae bacterium UBA1413 (assembly GCA_002304925.1). Classification (GTDB taxonomy): domain Bacteria; phylum Bacteroidota; class Bacteroidia; order Bacteroidales; family Prolixibacteraceae; genus UBA1413. The sequence continues at coordinate 40,542 of DBPT01000022.1, read as the reverse complement.
GATTTCCGGAGTACCTCGGTAAATATGTAAAGGACAACCTTCTGAAAGTCTACAGCAACGGGGAGTTGGATTATTCCCTGAAGGGAATCCGTGCCAGGGTTTCGGTGATCTGGAATTTTGAGGCGCCGGAAGGGACTGGTGACACCCATTACAGCATCATGCGCGGAACCCGCTGCAACCTGGTGATCAACCAGGGCCGGGAACAGAATTACAAGCCTGTGCTTTATATAGAACAAACCGCCAATTGCACTCCAGCAGAATTTGAAGCGGCGGTGACCTCGGCGATTTCACGGCTTGCCGGACTCTATCCCGGGCTCAGTGTGTCACAGGAGGGGGAGAAGGTATGGCGGGTGGAAATCCCGGAAGAATTCAAGGTGGGTCATGAAGCCCATTTTGCACAGGTGACCGGAAAGTACCTTCAATACCTGGTCGATGGAAAATTACCGGAATGGGAAGTGCCCAACATGCTAGTGAAATATTACACCACCACCGAAGCGCTGAAGCTGGCCTCCCGGCAGAATCAGACGATGGGTGACAGCGTAACGGGTGAGGCTTTCTGAAGACAAACGAAGGCACGGAAAGAGATCTCCGTGCCTTCGCAGCAAAATGACGGAAACGGCTATGCCATGGGAGCGGCCATTTCCGCGAAATATTTGTAAAACAACGGAATGGTGCGGATTCCATTGAAAAACTGCTCCAAAGAAAAGTTTTCGTTGGGGGAGTGGATGGCGTCGGAATCGAGGCCGAATCCCATCAATATCGATTTGATTCCCAGCACTTGTTCAAAGGTGGAGATGATGGGGATGCTGCCTCCCGAGCGTACGGGTATCGGAAGTACCCCGTAGACGTCGAGATATGCCTTTTCAGCAGCACGGTATGCGGGCAGGTCCACAGGGCAGACATAACCCTGTCCGCCGTGAAGGTAGGAAACTTCCACCGTAACGGAGGCAGGGGCGATGGATTCGAGATGATCCTTGAAGAGCTTCTCGATTTTGGTATGGTCCTGGTCGGGCACCAGGCGCGTGGAAATTTTCACATAAGCTTTGGAGGGGAGCACCGTTTTGGCTCCTTCGCCGGTGTATCCTCCCCAGATTCCGCAGACGTCGAGCGACGGCCTGATCCCCGTTCGCTCCTTAGGGCTGTAACCGGTTTCGCCCGACAAGGCTTTCACGCCGATTCCTTCCATGAAATCCTTCTCGTCAAAGGGAGCCCGTGCCAGCATCGCCCTTTCTTCGGGTGATACTTCCAGGACATCATCGTAAAATCCCGGAATCGTGATCCGTCCCCGGTCATCGGTGAGCCCGGCGATGAGCTTGCTCAATACGTTGATGGGATTGGCAACCGTTCCCCCAAACAACCCCGAGTGGAGATCGTGGGAGGGACCCGTCACCTCTACCTGCCAGTAGGCCAGTCCCCGCAATCCCGTGGTTATGCTGGGCATGCCGGGGGCGATCATGGAAGTGTCGGATACCAGAATCACGTCGGCTTGCAGCATCTCCTTGTGTTGTTCACAGAATTTCCCGAGATTCGGGGACCCGATTTCTTCTTCTCCTTCAATCATAAACTTCACATTGCATGGCAACGTGCCGGTTTTAACCATCAATTCAAAAGCCTTGGCGTGCATCATGCTTTGCCCTTTGTCATCGTTGGCTCCCCGGGCGTAAATTCTGCCATCCCTCACCTGGGGTTCAAAAGGAGGCGTGACCCACTTGTCGGGCGGATCGACAGGCATCACGTCCATATGCGCGTACACCAGGACCGTGGGCAGGCCGCGGTCGATGATCTTTTCCCCGTAAGTCACGGGATTGCCGTCGGTTTCAAAAACTTCGGCCCGGGAGGCTCCCGCGTCCAGCAGCAGCTGTTTCCAGTATTCAGCAGCACGGTACATGTCGGACTTGTGTTCGCTCAGCGAACTGATGGAAGGTATCCTGATCAATCCGAACAACTCATCCAGAAAACGCTCTTTGTTTTTTTCAATATACTGATTGATCAATGTCATATGGGTGTTTTTTGACCGGAAAAACTTCCCGGTAAGTTAATGAATCAGGTGGATAGTACTGTCATTCAACGATTGCCCTGAAACGGGAATCATCAAAATATTTGCGGAATTCCATTTCCGTAGCTGCCGTCCGCTTCATGGCGGGGTTGTAAGAAATCGCTTTCCGGAGGCTGTCAAACAACAGGGATTCCTGTCCAGTCCTCGCTCCGATGACAGCTTTGAGGTATTCCTTCAGGAAACAGTCGGGCTTGTCATATTCTTCCAGATCGCTCAGGGCGCCGTTGTAGTTGCCTGAAATGACCTTCACAAGGGCGGTGTTCGGATCGGCCTCGCTTCTGAAGAACTGGTTGGCCTTGTTATAATCCCCTTTCCGGATGTTTACCAGCCCGAGGTTGTAATTCACTTCGTTTCCCGAGCCGGATGCCGTTCCGAATAACTTTTCAGCGGCATCAACATCGTTGTTGAACAAAGCAATGGCCCCCAGGTTGTTTTGAATGACAGGTTCATCACTACGGAGCTTCTCCGCTTTCTCAAACAAAGGTTTTGCCTCGGCATATTTCATCTGCCGGGCCAGAACCACGCCGGCATTGTTGGGCCCTCTCCAGTCGTCGGGATAAACCTGTGAAAATGCTTGGTAAAGCTTCAGTTGTTTCTCCTGGTCTTCGGTCAGCGAAGCGGCATAAAGAAGCTCGGCGGGATTAAGGGCGCCCGGAGTGCTTTCCGCAATGGCAACGATCTCTTCATCGCTTTTCCCGATGATATTGACCGATGTAAGTAATTTGGCCCTCCGGAGTTTGGGGAGCACCTCTTCGGCTATCTGGGTGAATGCCGCCGACAGGTTTTTGATTTCCCTTTCCCTGACTTCAGGATCGGTATGCATGGATAATACCCTTAATATCAGATCTTTGTCCTGAATGTTGGACTGTTCCATCATCTCCCGGAAACCTTCCCAATCCTCTGGGGTATACCGTGTCCGCAGATTGGCTTCCACGCGGGCTTTTTTCAACTCTTCCTCGACGAATGCCGTGGAGCTTTTTTCCCGTTTCGATGCCAGCTCCGTATTCAGGTCCAGCGAACCGTCGGGAGAGGCATACGCCGTGACTTCCACTTTTTTAACTTCCTTCCTGTCATCCTGATGGGCATCTTTGGTATAATCCAAAAAGGTGCGTACATCAGGTGCCGTGGCTTCTTCCGTGCGTAAGATGGCGCTGTTGATCAGGTACTTGATGTCAGCCAGCAATTCATCGGGGACAATCCGCTGAAAAGGGTCGATGTCCGGGTTGTATTGCCCGCTATTGTTGGCTTCGCGCCTGATGCCGATGATTGTTTTCGGGGTAACCGCCATCAGGGTATTCAGGGCCAGAATCCCTTTCGCGATGATGACCGGTTCGAGATCAACACATTTTGAACCTCTGACGGCTTTCATCTGCACGACGAGGTCGGAGGAACGCATGCTCTCCTTGTAGGCAAATTTCTCCTGGTAAGTGAAATTGCCCCCTGCATCATAGGTGATGATCCTGTTGTTCCCCAATACCTTCTCCCCCTGAAGGAGTACCGGCTTAAGGGGAGTCTCGCCTCCGGCATACCGGATTACCGGCGTAGCTGTCAGCGTTGCTTTTTTGTCAAAATAAAGCTGCGGGAAATGGCCATTGAAAGATATTTCAACATTTCCGGCATGGGTTTCCATGATTTCGGGGGAGGCTTTGAACCGGATGTCTCCGGCATTCGTCTGCATTTTCTTTAGACCGGCACAGCAGGGTAAGATCAAAATCGCCATAATAACCAGCACGGCACTTTTAAATTGTCTCTTCATTTCTAAAACACTATTTTCAAATTATTTAATATGCGAAATACGATTCACTCTGATGGCTCCGAAAACTCTCCGTTCAGGGAAGGATGACCCGCTGAATACCTGCTTTGTAATCATTCCCGAGAATGGTTTTTTTCAGTAAAAGGTAATTCTCCTCATTGTTAACAAAATCAATCTGGTTTGTGTCTATGATCAGGACGGGGAACTGGGTTACCTGTCTGAAATAGTCAAAATAGCCTGTCTGGATTTTTTCGAGGTAAGCGGGATCGATCTGCTGTTCATAGTCCCGGCCGCGTTTCCTGATGTTTTTCATCAGGTTGTCCACCGTAAGGTAGAGATAGACGTACAGGTCGGGTTTGGGAAGCGATTCAAAGACGATGTTGAAAAGTCTCCTGAACAACCTGTATTCATCTTCCTGGAGGGTGTTCTGCGCAAAGATAGCCGATTTTGTAAAGTAATAATCTGAGATGAGCATTGACCGGAAGAGTTCCGGCTGGAGCACCTCTTTTTTGATCTGGTTGTATCGGTCGGCAAGGAAGGAGAGTTCCAGGGGGAAGGAATACCGTTCCTGGTCGGCGTAGAATTTGGGAAGGAAAGGGTTGTCGGCAAACTGTTCCAGGACCAGTTTGGCGTTGAGTTCGCCGCTCATCCGGGTAGCCAGCGTCGTTTTGCCCGCCCCGATGTTTCCTTCGATAACCAGAAACCTGATGTCCATGTTATAAGGTGATTCCCAAATGATGGAACGTAAACGCCCATATGTCGGTCTGTTCGTCGATCACTTTCGCTGTCGGTTTACCGGCACCGTGTCCCGCTTTGGTTTCAATGCGAATCAATACGGGAAGTTTTCCGGTATTGTATTCCTGAAGGCGGGAGATAAATTTGAAAGAGTGGGAGGGGACGACACGGTCGTCATGATCGGCTGTCGTCACCAGGGTCGCCGGGTATTTGATGCCCGGCTTCATGCTGTGGTAAGGTGAATAGGTCAACAGGTAGTTGAACATCTCTTCGCTCTCCTCAGGGGTTCCGTAATCCGTAGCCCAGGCCCAGCCGATGGTGAATTTGTGGTAGCGGAGCATGTCCATGACGCCGACAGCAGGAAGGGCTACCTTGAAAAGTTCGGGCCGCTGGTTGGCTACCGCTCCCACCAGGAGACCTCCATTGGAACCTCCCTGGATGGCAAGCTTTCTGGAAGACGTGTATTTGTTGTTGATCAGATATTCCGCAGCCGCTATGAAGTCGTCAAAGACATTCTGCTTTTGCAATTTGGTGCCGGCTTTGTGCCACGATTCCCCGTATTCGCCCCCTCCGCGCAGATTGGCAACGGCAAGAATTCCTCCGTTTTCCGCAAAGAAAAACCGCGATACCGAAAATTGGGGCGTCTGGCTAACGTTAAAACCGCCATATCCATACAAAAGCACGGGATTACCTCCGTTTTTCACCATCCCTTTTTTGTAAAACAGAAACATCGGGATTTTGGTGCCGTCCTTGCTGGTATAGAACACCTGTTCGACCTGGAAATCGTCGGGGTTGAACTTCACTTCGGGACGGAAATGAAGGGCGGATTCCTTTGTGCTGAAATCGTAACGGTACACTTCCCCCGGGGTATTGTAGGAAGAAAAGGTGTAAAAAGCTTCCGGATCATCCTTGTCCCCGCTGAGGCCTCCCGTGGTGCCGATGCCCGGCAGCGGGAATTCGTAATCAAGGCTCCCGTCATAATGGCAGATTTCGATGTGGGTGAAGGCATCCTTCAGATAATTGAGGACCAGTTTTCCTCCTGCAAGATTCGCCGATCGCAGTACCTGCTCCTTTTCCGGCACCAGTTCCGTCCAAAACTCCTCCTGCGGATTCCGGGAATCAATTTTTAAAATGCGGTAGTTGGGAGCTTTGTAATTCGTAAGCACCAGGAGTTGGTCATCGATGTTGTCAATGATGTTAAAATCGTGCTCAAAGGATTCCATCAGCGGGATAAACGGACCGTCCTTTTTATTCATCTCTTTGAATGCCAGCGAATTTCCGCTTGTGGATTCGGTCTTGTACAGGAACATGAAACGTTTGTCCCTGGTAAGTCCTGCACCCATGTTGCGTTTGGGATGTTCCGGGTCGCTGGCGATCAGGGGATCCGTAGCCGGATCGGTTCCCAGTTTGTGGTATTTCACCAGATGGTTTTCATTGGCCTTCGACAATTCGTTCCCTGCTTCCGGGGCGTTGTAACAGCTGTAGAAAAAGCCGCCGTCATACCACGATGTGCTTGAAAATTTTACCCATTTGATGTGGTCGGGCAGAATTTCACCCGTTTCAATGTTCTTGACAAAAATCTCGTTCCAGTCCGATCCCGATTTGGAAATCATGTAGATCATGTATTTTCCGTCGGGGGTAATCTCCATTCCTGAAAGGGCGATGGTCCCGTCGTCTGATAATGTGTTGGGATCGAGAAGGATCCTTGCATCACCGTGCAGACTCTCCGACATGTAAATGACGCTTTGGTTCTGCAATCCGTCATTCTTGCCGAAGAAATATTTGCCGGCTCTTTTGAAAGGAGCTGAAATTTTCGGGTAATCCATGAGCGCAGTGAGCCTGGCTTTGATGGTATCGCGCCCAGGGAGGCCGTTAAGATAGGTAAAAGTGACTTCATTCTGTCTTTCCACCCATTGTGCGGTCTCTTCTGAATTGTCATCCTCAAGCCAGCGGTAAGGATCCTCTACGGGAGTTCCGTAGAATGTATCCACCACGGCTTCTTTCCGGGTTTCAGGATAGCTCATGACGGGAGCCTTTTTGCAGGATAAAACGGTCAGTCCGGTCATCGCGAATATCAATATTTTTTTCATTCGTATATATATTTTATTTAATGTATTGTTCTTCAATTACATATATCAGTCATGCCTTATCTGCTCCTTCCGCCCATGGAATTGGGCCCGCGCTGCTCCGCCGAACTTGGTTTCACATGGAGGCAATCAACATCCCCTTTTGTGTGTCCCGTTCCATGCTCGTATCATCATTGATAACAGATTATGGCTTTCCCTGAAATCAAAGGCTGCAATTTACAATTTTTCCGGAAATGAAGCGATCGGGGATCGGGCAAAGCGGTCACAATTTTTATCTGCAAAGGTTGGAAGCATGCAAAGGGCTACCGGCGGGGTCACCCGTATTCCAGTTTTTTGCGCAGGGCGGCGCCGGTATGGGAATTCCGGAACCCGATCAACGCTTCGGGAGTCCCTTCGAAGACCAGGTGACCTCCCTCATTTCCGCCTTCCGGTCCGAGGTCAATGATCCAGTCGGCCGATTTGATGATTTCCAGATTGTGTTCGATGATAACGATGGTATGCCCCCGTTCCATCAAAGCGCCAAAGGAGTCAAGCAGTTTTTTGATATCGTGGAAATGGAGGCCGGTGGTGGGTTCGTCAAAGATAAACAGGGTAGGGGTATCTTTCTCCTTCGCCAGGAATGAAGCCAGTTTTACCCGCTGGCTTTCACCTCCCGAGAGGGTACTGGAAGACTGTCCCAGTTTGATGTAACCCAATCCGACATCCCTGAGGGGCTTCAGCTTCCTGACAATCTTCTTCCCGGTCGATGACTTGTTATTGTCAAACAGTTCAATGGCCTGGTCCACGGTGAGATTGAGAATATCATCGATGTTGTGCTCCCTGTATCTGACATCCAGGATTTCTTCCTTGAAACGTTTACCACCACAACTTTCGCACACCAGGTAAACATCGGCCAGGAATTGCATTTCAACTTTGATGATCCCTTCTCCCTGGCATTCATCGCATCTTCCGCCATCAATGTTAAAGGAGAAATGGGATGCGTTGAGTCCCTGGTATTTGGCGGTCGGCTGTTCGGAAAATAATTTCCTGATTTCGTCGTATGCTTTCAGGTAGGTGACCGGATTTGACCGGGAACTTTTGCCGATGGGATTCTGGTCGACAAATTCCACGGCTGTCACCAGGTGAAGATCGCCCTGAAGGGTGTCGTGAAATCCGGTTCTTTCACTGTGCCCTCCCAGCAATTTGGACATGGCAGGGAACAGAATCCTGCTCACCAGGGAGGATTTCCCGGAACCGCTTACCCCGGTGACGACAGTGATGGTATTCAGCGGAAATTTCACACGCAGGTTTTTCAGGTTGTTCTCACGGGCTCCCGTCACTTCAATGTAATTGTTCCATTTTCTGCGGTAAGAAGGGACCTCTATCTTCTTCCTTCCGGTCAGGTAAGCGGCAGTCAGACTGCTCTCCGAATCCCTGAGCTGGTCATGATTCCCCTGGAAAACGATTTCTCCTCCCAGGATGCCGGCACCAGGACCAATGTCCACGATCTGGTCGGAAGCCCGCATGATCTCTTCATCATGTTCCACGACAATCACCGTATTTCCCAGTTGCTGCAGTTTCTTCAATACTCCGATCAGTTGCAGGGTGTCGCGCGGATGAAGACCGATGCTGGGTTCGTCGAGGATGTAGAGGGATCCTACCAGACTGCTTCCCAGGGAGGTAACCAGGTTGATGCGTTGGGATTCGCCTCCCGAGAGGGAGGAGGATAACCGGTTCAGCGTCAGGTATCCCAGGCCTACTTCAGTGAGAAATCCCAACCGGTTCCTGATTTCGAGGAGGATGCGGCGACCTATCTTTTCTTCGTGGGGAGAAAGAGTGATGTCAAGAAAAAACTGCCGCAACTCCGAAACCGGCATCAGGACCAGCTCCTGGATCGACTTACCGGCAATTTTAACATACCCGGTCTCTTTCTTCAACCGGCTGCCGCGGCATTCCGGACAAACCGTCTTGCCCCGGTATCTCGATAACATAACCCGGTATTGTATCTTGTAGGACTGCTCTTCAAGGTGCGTGAAAAACCGGTTCAACCCCTCGAACCAGGTGTTGCCCGTCCATAAAAGACGGCGTTGATCATCGGTAAGTTCATAATAAGGACAATGGATCGGGAAATCAAAACGGTCGGCCGAATAAATGAGCCGGTCCTTCCATTCTCTCATCTTTTCCCCTTTCCAACAGGCGATGGCATCCTGGTACACCGAAAGCGACTTGTTGGGCACCACCAGGTCTTCGTCGATGCCAATCACCTTGCCGTAGCCTTCGCATGCCGGACAAGCGCCCATGGGGTTGTTAAAGCTGAACATGTGTATCGAAGGCTCTTCAAAGGTTATCCCGTCGGCTTCAAAACGGTTCGAAAAACGGCCCGTTATGGTGTTTTCCCCTTCCGTTACTTTCAGGATGCACTCCCCCTGACCTTCAAAAAAAGCGGTCTGGACAGAATCGGCTACCCGGTTCAGGGTGTCTTCATCAAAGTCAACGACAATCCTGTCAATGACAATGTTGCATTTTTTGCATCCTGAGAGGTCAGGATCATCTTCGCTTAACCGGTCGATCCGTACCACCCGGTTGTCGATTTCCAGCCTGCTAAAGCCCTGCTGTAGCAAAACGCCGGCTTCCTGAAGCAGATTCCTGCCCTCCTTCAGCTTCAGCGGTGCCGTGATCAGGATCGGTGTGCCGGGCGAAAAGGAGGAGACAAAATCCACGACATCGGTCACTGAATGGCGCATCACCTCCTCCCCGGATACGGGCGAGACCGTATGCCCGATCCGGGCATACAACAGCTTCAGATAATCATAAATCTCAGTGGAGGTGCCCACCGTGGAACGGGGATTCCGGGTGTTCACCTTCTGCTCGATAGCAATCGCAGGAGGTATACCCTTGATGTAATCAACATCCGGCTTGTCGATCCTTCCCAAAAACTGGCGGGCATAGGCTGACAAACTCTCAACATACCTCCGTTGCCCCTCCGCATAAAGGGTGTCAAAAGCCAGCGATGATTTGCCCGATCCTGACACTCCCGTGATCACCACCATCTGTTTGCGGGGGATCTTTAAACTGATATTCTTCAGATTGTGAACCCTGGCTCCCTCTATTTCAATGCATTCGGAGAGACTGACACTAACCATCGGGCCGGATTTGTTATGTTATGAAAAAAAATTTGTTTATTTGCGTAAAATGTTTCATTTTTACATCGCGCAAAAATAAAATTTGTTTCACTCATTTAAAAACGGTTGCCTATAGCTCAAACTTTACTTTTTGTTCAACAAAATAGAAGGTAATGTTCAGTTCAGAGAATTTGAGCGACAACGAACTCGTTCAACGTTTTTTAAATGGGGACCAAAAGGCTTTTGAAATATTAATCCTCCGGCACAAAAACAGGGTCTATTCTTATATCCTGCTTATTGTTAAAAAACAGGACCTTGCTGAAGATATCTTTCAGGAAACTTTTATTAAAGTCATCCGTTCGTTAAAACATGGCCGTTATACCGATAACGGAAAATTCATTTCCTGGGTGCTGCGGATTTCTCATAACCTGATTATCGACCATTTTCGCAAGGAAAAACTCTTCGGCGTCATCTCAAACGACAGCTGTGAGGCTGACCTATTCAATTCCTCGAAATTCTCCGATGATAATATCGAAGACCAGATGGTTGCCAGTCAAATCCTTACAGAAGTCAGGGAACTGGTGAAAGAACTTCCTCCCGATCAGCAGCAGGTAATCCATATGAGGCATTACCTGGGACTGAGTTTTAAGGAAATCGCCGACCAGACTGGCGTAAGCATTAATACCGCCCTCGGAAGAATGCGGTATGCCCTGATAAATCTCAGAAAACTGATCAGGGGAAAAAACCTGACACTCACAAGGAATTAAGATTCTTTAACACAATATTTGCTTGCAGGCAGCGTTATAAAATAAAATTTGACGCGGTGCCTATGAAAAAATTTTCTACGTTGATTTTTCACATTACAAAGGTTCAGGCTTCATCGGATTCCTCCGGAATCAAAAATGAATCTTTGCCAGACATGAACGCATCCGAAGGTTTTGAGCCGCCCGAAAGAGCGGTGAGGGCGATCCTCGATTTCGCCTGTGCTTATGAAGTTATAGATACCTCATCGGCAGGAAAAACGGAGTGGATTCTGAATTGAAACAATCCCGGGGCTGTCCCGGGATTTTTTTTTTGCATTTTTTTAAAAATGTTTGTACATATTAAATTATAATGATATATTTGTGATATCAAATTAATATCATATACTTATGACCATGGAAAAGAAATTTTCACCTATGTCGGGTTACCTTTTCGTATTTATCGAGCTTGTTTTGCTGGTAGCCATTGTTATGGCCGGAATGCGCGGGATGATCATTCCTGCCATTGTTCTGGGGATTATTTTTATTTTTCTCTCTGTGGGTTTTCAGATTGTGAATCCCAATGAGAGTGCTGTGTTGGTTTTGTTCGGGGCGTATAAGGGGAGCATCAAGGATAACGGTTTTTATTGGGTAAATCCTTTTTTCAGCCGCAGGAAGATCTCTCTGAGGGCCCGGAATTTTGATTCTGAGCCGTTGAAGGTAAACGACAAGATCGGGAATCCGATCATGATCGGGGTTGTTCTGGTCTGGCGGGTCTGCGATACTTTCAAGGCTGCGTTTCAGGTCGAAGATTACGAGCATTTTGTGAACATTCAGACCGAAGCTGCCATCCGCAAGCTGGCCGGGATTTATCCGTACGACAATTTTGAGGACCATGAAGCGGTGGTGACCCTCCGTGGCGGAGGAGAAGAGGTGAATGATCAGTTGGAGAAGGAGTTGGATGAGCGGCTTGAAATTGCCGGGGTGGAAGTCATGGAGGCCCGCATCAATTATCTGGCCTATGCCCAGGAGATTGCCCAGGCGATGCTGAAGCGCCAGCAGGCGGCCGCCATTGTTGCAGCGCGTTTTAAAATTGTGGAGGGTGCCGTGAGCATGGTGGAGATGGCCCTCGAGGAGCTGAGCAAAAAGGAAATTGTCCAGCTCGACGAAGAAAAAAAGGCCTCCATGGTGAGCAACCTGATGGTTGTGTTGTGCGGTGACAAAGAAACGACACCCATCGTCAATACCGGGACCATCTATTAGTCCCGGGCACCCTGTGTGGTGCAGGTAAAACTCTTTCCAGGGGGCTGTCGGGCAACCGCCTTTCCGGGGCGGCAAAACCGGCGAGAATGATTATGAAGGGAAGCATGCGATTGGCTGATGAGCTCGATTTGACGAGGTCTTAACAATTTATATATGAAGAAGCTATTGTTTAAGGAAGAGCAGAAATTTAACCAATGGTGGCTATGGGTCATTCTTGTGGGAGCTTTTGCAGTTTCGGTGGTGCCGCTGTGGTACGGCCTCTTATCCCAGCTGACCACGGGAGAACCCTGGGGCGACAATCCTGCTTCCGACGTAATACTGGCTGTTACTACCGGGGCGATCACCTTGCTGATGGGAGGTGTTGTCATCCTGTTTTTTGCATCCAGATTGAATACCGAGATTACGGAGGATGCCATTTCTTTCAGGTTCAGGCCGTTTTACCGGTCGGGGAAGGTCATTCACCGGGATGAAATTGCCTCCTTCAAAGTCGGCACATACAATCCGATTCTGGAATATGGCGGATGGGGAATCAGGCAGGGGTGGCAAAAGAAAAAAGTTGCCTACAACGTGTCGGGGAAAGAAGGGCTTACACTGACCCTGAAAAACGGAAAGTCAATCCTGATCGGTACCAGGCGGGTGCAGGCCATTACTGCCGCCATGGAAAAAATGATGCGCGGAAAGGATATATAGAGTCAGATACTTTTTTGAATCCGGAAGTATGACAAAGAAGAAGACTTTTGCATTGAGAATTGACAAAGATGTCATGTCGGCGGTGGAGCGATGGGCGGCCGATGAATTCCGGAGTACCAACGGGCAATTGGAATGGATTATCTTTAAAGCACTGAAAGATGCCAAAAGAATTAAAAGAAGCTTCCCCAATGCAGAAGGTGACCCGAAATAGACGGATTGTCCTGTTCGGAATCGACCTGAAAAAGTCGGTCAACCAGATAAAAGTCGCCCTGATTGTCATTCGGTTGACTTCGCCGGAAATTAACTGGCAGCTTGTTTTCGGATGGAAACGGCTCCTGGTCCGCAATAACTGAGGAGGAGGGCTGCATTCTTTTCAGGATCTATGCAATCCGTGATGATTTCCCGCACATCCCCGCAGGAGTGTAACCGGAGGGCTCTTTCATAGCTTTTATCGTAGTAGGAGAGGAGGATCATTGCTGCATCCAGGTAGTGGCCGCCGGAGATCAGCTCCAGGGTTTTGGTGCAGTTTTCACCTCCCAGGCGGCGGGCAATCCTGCCGGTAGCTTCCGTAAGCAGCCGGGGGCCGTACCCTGCATATTCCTTCACCAGGCGGGAAGCGCGTACTTCCCTGGGGATCCGCAGGAACCAGGCCGGGCTTTTCTGCATCTGAAGCCACAAGGGCAGGGGAAGGTTCACCCCTCCGATGTTGTGGCTCTCGTCTTCAAGCCAGACAGGTCGGCAGGGATCTGTTTCTCTGAATGCCCCGAACAGGTAGTTTTCGAACTGTTCCGTAGTGGGTTGGCAGCCGCAGCCAATGGATCCGAAGGAGGATCCTTTGTGGCAGGCAAGGCCTTCGAGGTCGATGATCTGCTCTCCCCGTGAAGCGAGGGCTCCCAGGATTTCTGTCTTGCCGCTCCCGGTATAGCCGCCGAGGATCCTCAGATTCAGCGGATTCTCAAAAAAAGCATGCGCATGCTGGCGGTAAGCCTTGTATCCACCGGCGATGATTACGACCTTTTCAAAGCCATTCTCCCTGAGATGACGGGCAAAGGAACGGCTTCGCAATCCTCCCCGCCAGCAGTGAACAGCCACTTCCCCACGAGGTGCCGCCCTTCGCGATTCCTCAAGGTACCATTGCCGCCGTGGTTCCGCAAGTTCCAACCCCTTTGTCATCGCCTTCTCAGCGGAAACCCTGGTATACAGCGTTCCTATCCTTGCCCGCTCTTCATCGGTGAAAAGCGGAATATTGACAGCTCCGGGAATATGCCCTCTGGCAAATTCCCCGGGAGAACGGACGTCTATCAACGGCAGACCGGCCCGCCAAAAATCATCAATTTCAATTTCACGGATCACGAACGCAAAACTAAACATTTCTTTTGGCTTCGGCAGGTTGGAATTCCCGGGTATCGTGTCCCTGCGGGTTTAATTAAACTTTAAATTTTTCTGAACCACACTCAAACTCCGGGATGAATCGCTGATATAGTATTAAATTAGCAGGTTGTTTTTGAAAAATCTTAAAAAAAATTGAAATGATAAGTCCGCTGCAAAAAGCAAGGGCCCATTACCGGCCCAAATATCCCGATTCCCTGAAAGGTGCCGTCAACCCCGTTGAAGGAGAAAAAACCACGTCGGCTGATCATCATGAGGAGATCAAGAAAATGTTCCCGCATACCTACGGGATGCCGTTGATTACCTTTGAAAAAGGGAATACGGCTGAACAAAAGGCACCGGTCAACGCAGGCGTGATTCTTTCTGGAGGGCAGGCCCCTGGAGGACACAATGTGATTGCCGGGATCTTTGACGGACTTAAAAAAATAAATCCCCAAAGCAGGCTCTATGGGTTTCTGGGTGGTCCGGGTGGTTTGATCGACCATCAATATATGGAGATTACCGCTGAGTATCTCGATGAATACCGGAATACGGGAGGTTTTGACATCATCGGTTCGGGCAGGACCAAGCTGGAAGAGGTCTCCCAGTTTGACAAGGGGCTGGAGATCATGAAGAAACTAAATATCAACGCCCTGGTGATCATCGGCGGTGACGACAGCAACACCAATGCTTGTGTTTTGGCAGAATACTACAAGGAGAGAGGTGCCGGCGTGCAGGTGATCGGATGTCCCAAGACCATCGACGGAGATTTGAAAAACTGCATGATCGAGGCCTCCTTCGGCTTTGACACCGCCACCAAGGTATATGCTGAATTAATAGGCAATATCGCCAGGGACGCCAATTCGGCGAAGAAATACTGGCATTTCATTAAACTGATGGGGCGTTCGGCTACCCATATCGGTCTGGAATGTGCCCTCAAAACACAGCCCAATATCTGTCTTGTCTCAGAGGAGGTTGAGAAGAACAAACAGACCCTGAACGATATCGTGGATTATATTGCCCGGGTGGTGGCCGCCCGTGCCGCCATTGGTCTTGATTTCGGTGTGGCCCTCATTCCTGAAGGATTGGTGGAATTTATCCCTGAGATGAAGTTGCTGATCAATGAGTTGAATGACTTGTTGGCGGAAGGATCTGCTTTTGAGGAGGAATTTAAGGCGATCGCCGATGAAGCCGCGCGGAGAGATTTTGTGACGGGCCATCTCTCTCCGGAATCTGAAGCCGTTTTTTCTTCTCTACCTGCCAGATTTGCCAACCAACTGACCCTGGACCGTGATCCGCACGGCAATGTGCAGGTATCCCTGATCCAGACGGAAATCCTTCTGGGGGAAATGGTGAAATCCAAATTGAAAAAGATGAAGAAAACCGGTGATTTTACGGGCAAATTCAGCACGCAGTATCATTTCTTCGGTTATGAGGGTCGGTGTGCCGCACCTTCTAACTTCGATGCTGATTACTGTTATTCCCTGGGACTTACCGCTTCTTCATTGATATATGCGGGAAAAACCGGCTATATGGCTTCGGTAAGGAACCTGACGGCACCTGCCGAAACGTGGATTGCCGCCGGAGTGCCGATAACCATGATGATGAATATGGAAAGACGGCATGGCCAATGGAAACCTGTTATCCAGAAAGCGCTTGTTGAACTTGATGGCGCTCCTTTCCGTTATTTTGCCGAACACCGTGAGAAATGGGCCCTGGAGACCAGCTTTGTCTACCCTGGACCCATCCAGTATTTCGGTCCTGCCGAAGTGTGCGACCAGCCAACGCTGACGCTGAGCCTGGAACAGCAATAAAAACAGGAGCGGCCCAGGCAATCTACCGGGGCTGCTCCTGTTAAAACTAAAACCTTACGTCAATGGCGAAGGCTGGTCCTCTGGTGTAGTAATGGTCAGGAAGTACCGCCATCCGGAATCCGTAGAGACCGGGGGTGAAGTAAGCATTTCCCATCCGGAAATATAAACGTCCTGCGATCATCACCCTGACGGCTTCACGGGGGAGTTCCGTAAACCAGAGGTTGTAGGGATCTTCCACCCAGATGTAGCCAATCCCGGGATGATGCCGGTAGAAAAATCCGTCACTGTAGTAAAAGGCCGATGTGCCTGCCCAAAACCTGACCGGGGCATGGGCGAACTTGCGGATGGTATGCCCGAATTTGGGATGATACCTGTAGTATTTGTTGTTGTGGAAAACAACAGGGATATGGTCTTTGCGGTAATAATGGCTGTAAGCATACGGGTATCCTGTTTTTCTGTATGACCTGGGGGGGTTGCTGAACTTGTTATCCACGACCATGTATTTGCCTTTGGGATGCCCCGGAACTTCCCGCAACTTCCTTTTTTCAATTTGCCGGACGTCATTTCCCTTCTTCTGCGCATTCTTCTGCATATTCATCTCCCGCGGGGTGATGACCCTGTCAGCGGAATAGTGTTTCCTCTCCTGCATGCCGCGTACTTCCCTTCTTTCATCCGGTCTGAGCTCTTTCCGGTTGTTTTTTTCGTGGTTGCCGTTTTTCTCTCCACGTGCCGGTTGTCCGGCTGCCCCTGTTACTGCGCCCATCATCACGATGGCTGCCAGCAGTGTGAACCTTCTCGTTTTCATGATGCTCATTTTTTAAGTGTTTTTGTACCACGCTGTACCGGTATCTGTCAATACAGAAGCAAAGTGTATGCCAAAACAGATGAGGTTGAGGGTGAGGTTAAGGTTGAGGTTAAGAAGTCAGCTGGGCCAACCACTTTCGTATAACTTCGGTGGTCACAGGGGTTTCGGACTTCGGCCGACGAAGCCTTCTATGTTCGATGAAGTCGGTGTCGGGGGGGAAGGTCAGGATAGGGGGCGGAAAGCGCCGGAAATCAACTCCCGGAGACTGGCATGGGTATTGGCGAGTGCCTGAGGAAGGGTGGGTGAAGTGAACCAGCGGACCTCCTGAATCTCTTCCCCCGTTTCGGGGACAGGTTCTTGATCTCCTGAGGAATGCATGGAAAACCACCGGGTTTCCTTCAGGATCCACACTTCCGGCTTTCCGGGATAGTGAGAAAGGTAGAGGTGCCAGGTCGACGGTAAGGCTCCGTCGATCACGAGGCCGCTGAGACCTGTCTCTTCCCTTACCTCGCGCAGGGCAGCCATTTCCGCCGTTTCATGCCGTTCGGTTTTTCCTTTGGGAAGGTCCCATTTCCCCCTCCTGAATATCAAAAGTATTCCCTTTTCACTTCTGACAACGCCTCCGGCGGCCGGAATGAATTGGAACAGCTTCTTAAACCGGGACCACAGCGCAGGGTCATCGCCGGCAAGGGCCAGCAGCTCTTCATCCCCGGCAAGGAACCGGTTGACCTGATCAGCAAGGTCAGAGAAACTCTTCAATTCCACGATTCTGACCTGACTGCAGCAGTTAAAAAACTCCGATGGTTTGCCCACCAACAGCTTCCGCTCATTCAGAAAAACTTCATACATTTGCACAAAATTCTAGAAACACGATTATGGAAAAAATGCAGGTTGAAGTAGCCCAACTACTGCTGCAAATTAACTCAATAAAAGTGCAACCTTCAAATCCTTTTTCCTGGGCATCGGGTTGGAAAGCCCCCATATATTGTGATAACCGCAAAATCCTTTCCTATCCTGCCGCCCGGAGTTTTATCAGGGACCAGTTCGTGCTGGTGATCCGTCAACGGTATCCCGAAGCAGAAGCCATTGCCGGTGTGGCGACGGGAGCCATCGCCCACGGAGCCCTCGTGGCCGGAGAACTGGGGTTGCCATTTGCTTATGTGCGTTCGGAACCCAAGGGACACGGACTGGAAAACCTTATTGAGGGGGACTTGAAACCCGGTCAGAAAGTGGTTATCATCGAAGACCTCGTCTCCACAGGCTCCAGCAGCCTGAAAGCGGTCCGGGCGGTCAGGCAGATCGGAAGCCACGTGCTGGGAATGGTTGCCATTTTTACCTATGATTTTCCTCAGTCCGCTGAGAATTTCAGAAAGGAAGGGGTGGAACTTATCACCCTGAGCCGTTATCAGGTGCTCATCAGCCAGGCACTCGCCTCCGGAAAAATTACGGAAGAACAGCTGGAAAAATTGATGCTCTGGCGCGAAGATCCTGCAAACTGGGGCAGGTAACCATACGCTTCATTAAAAAACTGCATAAAATGTCCCTCAGCAAGTACGTAAGTAATGTCAAGGTCATAGACCACCCCATCGAAACTGTTTTCGACACCCTTTCCGATTTTCAAAATCTGTCGATATACCTCAACAAGGATGTGCTTGCCGCCGTTTCTGAAAAAATCCCCCAGGTGAATATCCGAAATTTCGAATCGGATTATGACTCCTGCCGGTTTGAAATCGGAAATTTAGGCAATGCCGCCATCAGGATAGTGGAACGGACGCCGCACTCCACCATCAAGATAAAAGGGGAGGGATCACTTCCCCTGGAACTGACAATGTGGATCCAGCTGCTTCCGCTGGAAAATTCCCGGACAAAAATGAGACTTACCCTGCATGCCGAAATAGGAATGATGGTGAAGATGATGGTGGGTAACAAGCTGGAATCGGGAATTGACCAACTGGCGGAATCGCTGGTAAGGCTTCCCTACCGCTAATCAGTACACCATCTCCACCGATTTGAAAGGCCACATGGAGATTTTCCCCGACAACTCCTCGAGCATCAACTGGCCAAACTCGTCAATTCCCCTGATCCGGGCGCTGAACAACCTGTCATGCGTCCGGAAATCGGTCAGCTCATCTTTCCTGAACATTTCTGCAAGATAACAATTTCTGACCTTTTCCTGTCTGCCAGATTTTAACTCATTGTACCACAATGATATTCCGGCAACTATTTCCTGCAAGGCTTCATCCAGGTCATACGTTTTTCCGGTGACAAGGCAAAGGGAAGTCGCACGCTGCAGATAAGCGGGGAATTCAAGTTGGTTCACATTGAGTCCCACACCGATGACCGATGAATGAAGGGTGCTCCCGGAGATGACATTTTCGATAAGGATCCCGGCAACTTTCCTGTTGCCGATCAAAATATCATTAGGCCATTTCACTGAAACGGCACCGGTCTTTTCCGACAGGTACCCGGTGATGCCCAGCGAAACAGCCTGGGAGAGCAGAAACTGCCGGGATGCATGCAGAAAGCCGGGATAAAGGATAATACTGAAAGTGAGATTTTTGTTTTCCTCGCTATCCCAGGAATTTCTGCCGTATCCTTTGCCGCTGGTCTGCCGCTTTGTCAGGATGACTGTGCCTTCGGCCACCGTTTCTTTCTTCAGAAGGCGGGTGGCATAATTGTTGGTGGAATCTGTTTCACCGAGGAGAATGATTTTGGACTCGGAACGGACCATAGATTGCATGTTAATTTGGCTAAAAAGATAACGTTTGCCGGTTACCCTAAAATAACGGACAAAATCTGAAACATCCAACGAAGAAGGTGATTATGCTGCAAAAGCTTTTCCTTTCTGAAATGGTCTCCGTTTCATTTTGCTATCTTTGTATCGTGATTGTAAGTAGATGAAGAAAAAGCTGGTAGAAACGAAAAATATTCTGGATGCCGCCATTGAAGGAATGAGGCGGTTAAAAGGAAAGAAAATCGCAGTAATAGACCTGACCACCATTCAACACACCGAATGTGGCTATTTCTTGATTTGTCACGGGACTTCCAACACACAGGTTGACGCCATTGCCCGTTCAGTGGAAGAGACGGTCACGGAAATGACAGGGACCAGAACCTGGCATAAGGACGGTTATCGCAACGCCATTTGGATCCTTCTCGATTATGGGGATCTTATGGTGCATGTTTTCAGGGAGGAAGCGCGGAATTATTACAACCTCGAGGAGTTGTGGTCCGATGCTTCGATAAATTTTCCGGAAGATGAAACGAGCATGTAACGGTTTACACAAAAGGGCATATGTGCGAGTAAAATATCGGGGCACTGGGAATGGTGCGCCCGGCATACCCGCCCGCGCGGGTTTTACATGCGTTTCAGGGTGTGATTCGGATCAGTTTAAGGATTTAAAGGGATGAATTAGGATAATTGATATGGCAGCCAACAACAATAAGAATAAACAGGAAGAGAGGCAGAATCCTGGGAAAGTGCCCGGAGGGGCCGGGGGCAACGTGCCCAGGCCCAAATTCAATCCGTACTGGTTTTATGGAATCATTGCCGTCCTTTTCCTGGTGGTGAATTATTTCTTTACCGGTAACAAAGGTCCTGTGGAGACCAACTGGAATAAGGTAAGGACGACCATGCTGGCCGATCGTGATGTGGAACGCATCGTGGTCGTCAACAACGAGAAGGCCCTGCTTTACTTGAAGAAAAATAGCGAGGCCAAATACAAGGAGGATCTGGAAGGGACCTTTGTCAAGCCTGCCGAAGGAGGCCCCCATTTTTTCTGGACGATTGGTTCTGTGGAGACTTTTGAGCAAAAGCTCATGGAGGCCCAGGAGGGTTTTCCTCCGAGCGATCGTATTGAGGCGGAATACCGGAATGAAAGAAACTGGCTGAATGAGATTCTCTGGTCTCTGGGGCCTTTTGTACTTCTCATTTTGCTATGGTGGTGGATTTTCCGCCGCATGAGCAAAGGCGCCGGGGGCGGTCCCGGCGGGATTTTCAGCGTTGGCAAGTCGCAGGCCCGGATTTTTGACCGGGATGCGCGTGTGAATACCTCCTTCAAGGATGTGGCGGGCCTTTCGGAGGCCAAACAGGAGGTGGAAGAGATCGTGGAATTTCTCAAGAATCCTGAGAAATTTACCAAACTGGGAGGCAAGATTCCCAAGGGGGCCTTGCTTGTCGGTCCTCCCGGAACAGGAAAAACCTTGCTCGCCAAAGCTGTTGCGGGAGAAGCCAACGTACCCTTCTTTTCCATGTCGGGTTCCGATTTTGTAGAGATGTTCGTAGGTGTCGGCGCTTCCCGGGTGCGTGACCTTTTCAAGCAGGCCAAGGAGAAGGCTCCCTGTATTGTTTTTATCGATGAGATCGATGCCATCGGAAGGGCACGGGGCAGAAATCCCAACTTCGGTTCCAACGATGAACGGGAGAATACACTTAACCAGTTGCTCACGGAAATGGATGGCTTTGATACCAACAGCGGGGTGATTGTTCTAGCTGCCACCAACAGGGCTGATATTCTCGACAGGGCCCTGATGCGGGCCGGCCGTTTCGATCGCCAGATCAACGTGGAACTTCCCGATCTGAACGAGAGGGGGGAGATTTTTCTGGTTCACCTGAAACCCCTCAAGCTCCACGAAGATGTCAAAGTGGAATTCCTTGCCAAACAAACCCCGGGCTTCTCAGGGGCCGATATCGCCAATGTTTGCAACGAAGCGGCATTGATCGCCGCACGCAAAAACCATGAATCGGTCACCCGCCAGGATTTCCTGGATGCCATCGACAGGATTGTCGGAGGTCTGGAAAAGAAAAACAAAATCATTTCCGTGGATGAGAAAAAGACCATCGCCTATCATGAGGCGGGACATGCGACCATCAGTTGGCTGCTTCCCTACGCCCATCCCCTGGTGAAAGTCACCATCGTGCCCCGTGGAAAGGCCCTGGGGGCCGCCTGGTACCTGCCCGAAGAACGCTCCATCACCACCAGGGAACAGCTGCTTGATGAAATGTGCTCAGCCCTCGGAGGCCGGGCTGCCGAAGAAATTGTCTTCGGAAAGATCTCCTCGGGCGCTCAAAATGACCTCGAACGAATTACCAAACAGGCCTATGCCATGGTGAGCATCTTCGGCATGAGCGAAAAAATCGGAACGGTGAGTTTTTATGACTCTTCCGGGCAGAGTGACTATTCCTTTACAAAACCCTACAGCGAAAAAACCGCGCAGCTCATTGATGAGGAAGCCAAAGCAATTATTGACCAGGAATATAAAAGAGCATGCTCCATCCTTCGCGAAAACCAGGAGGGACATCAGAAACTCGCCGAACTGCTGCTGGAAAGGGAAGTGATCTTCTCGGAAGACATGGAACAAATTTTCGGGAAAAGAGCCTGGGACAAACATGGGGAAATGCAATCACAGGAGAATCCTCCTGCAGAGGAAAAGCCGGAAGATGACAAAATCGCTTCCGCAGAATGACAATACCGATGCACGCCGGACAAATCCTGGTGCACTCCTGAGGTCAATGATTACCTTTATTTCAGGGTCCAGCCTTAATGCCGATGTTGAAAAGACATTGGTAATCGGTGCTCATGGTCCGGAAAAGTTGGCCATATTTGTCTCAATAAACGATTCATTACAAAAAAAATCTCACTATCATGGAAACAGGCTGGAAAGAAGTATTTTTGACAACGCTGGAACACCGGGCCATCATCGCAAAAGACATCCTGGAAGCTTCGGGCATCAGCGCAGTTATCTTAAACCAGCGTGACTCGACGTATCTTACTTTCGGGGAGTTTCTGGTGTACGTGCCGGTGGAATCCGAGGATTCAGCGCTGGAGTTATTAAAAGAATTGAAAGATTGAAACCATTTATTGCCAGGTCTCTGAGCAGCCTGTTGTTTGTAATCATTGTGGCTGGCGGGATGATTTTTCATCCCATCCTGTTTGCCGTGGTTTTTATGACCTTCACCATCTTGTGTCTGCTGGAACTATACCGGATGGCAGCCCTTGCAGGATCATCACCTCAGAAAGTGACGGGGATTTTGTCCGCCATTCTTTTCTTTCTCATTTTCTTCGCATCATCTGCCGGATATCTGTCTTACAAGTATCTCCTGATCCCGGTGTTGATGCAACCGGGGGTGTTTGTGGCTGAGCTGTATCGGAAAAAACCCGACCCGGGAGCGAATACAGCATATACCATCCTGGGATTTGTCTACATCGCCATTCCCATGAGCCTGACGAGTTACCTCGTTTTTAGCGGGTCTGGCCAAAAGGAAATATTCTATCCCTGGGTATTGCTGGGTGTTACCGTAATCCTCTGGATTTACGATGCGGGGGCTTACCTTATTGGTACGGCTTTGGGCAGACACCGGTTGTTTGAAAGGATCTCGCCGAAGAAGTCGTGGGAAGGGGTCATTGGCGGCACTGTTGCGGCCTTGCTGGCAGCTGTCGGGTGCGGCCTGCTCATTCCCGTCCTGGCGTTGAATACCTGGCTGGTCATCAGCCTCCTGGTTATCATTTTCGGAACCTTCGGAGACCTCGTCGAATCGTTGCTTAAAAGAAGTCTGAGAATCAAGGATTCAGGAAGGTGGATTCCCGGACACGGCGGTTTTCTCGACCGGTTCGACAGCTATCTGTTTGTCATTCCGGCGGTGGCGGCGTGGCTCTTCTTTTTCGGATTTAAATGATTTACAGAATCTATCTATGAAGATACATAAGGAAGGATTGCTGGTCATCCCGTGGATATTGGCGGGAGGGATCCTCTTCAACGGTATCGTTTACTTTTTGTCTGGAAACGGTTTTTTCTTCTATTTGGCCCTGGCGGTAACCTCCTTCTTTTTCATCTTTAATTTCTGGTTTTTTCGCGATCCGCAAACGGTGAAAGGAGTTGAACCAGACCAGGTGCTTTCAGTGGCCGATGGCAAAGTGGTGGTCATCGAACCGGTTCTGGAACAGGAATATTTCAAAGAGGAGCGGATTCAGGTATCTGTTTTTATGTCGCTCTTCAATGTGCATATCAACCATGTTCCCATAGCAGGGGAAATTGTGTACCAGAAACATCACCCCGGCAGGTTTCTCCCGGCCTATCTGGCAAAATCGTCAGGTAATAACGAGCGGTGTACCTCGGTGATCCGCACTCCGTCGGGAACTGAAATCCTGGTCCGTCAGATAGCTGGAATTCTGGCCCGCAGGATCGTCACCTACAAGAAGCCCGGAGATGTGGTAAAACCCGCCGATGAGCTGGGTTTTATCCGTTATGGTTCACGGATAGATTTGTTCTTCCCGAAAGATGCCGCGATTCTGGTGGAAATGGGGCAGGAGGTCAAAGGAGGAAGAACAATGGTAGCAAAACTCTGAAAGCAATACCGTTATGAAACGTTTCTTCAATTTCATTCCCAACCTGATCTCCCTTCTGAATCTTTTATCGGGGTGCCTCTCCATCATTTTTGCCCTGGAAGGATATCCGGGATATGCCGGCATTTTCATTCTCATTGCCGGACTTTTCGATTTTCTGGACGGTTTTTCGGCGCGGTTGCTCAAGGCCTATTCTGAAACCGGCAAGGAACTGGATTCCCTGGCTGATGTGGTCTCCTTCGGCGTGGCTCCGGGAATGATCGCCTTTGTAATGATGAAGAAGGGGCTGCCGGGGGTAAACCTGCCCCTTCATCTTATCAGCGCTTCCGTCTGGCAATGGATCCTGCTTCTTTCTCCTCTGCTGATCCCTGCGTTTTCGGCGCTCAGACTGGCGAAATTCAATATTGACACCCGTCAGTCCGTGAACTTCATTGGAATGCCGACGCCTGCCAATGCCATCCTCTGGGCCTCTTTCGGGATCATCTCAGGATTCGCCTCTCATCCCGAAATTTCCCTGCTCCTTTTTACCCCCGCGAACATTCTGCCGGTGATTATCATTACCTCCCTGCTCATGGTGTCGGAGATCCCGATGTTTTCCCTGAAATTCAGCGGATTCTCGTTTGCTGAAAATTGGTACCGCTATATTTTCCTGCTGAGCGCCCTTTTGCTTCTCCTGTTTTTGAAATTGTACGGATTACCGGTGGTCATCCTTTTCTATGTGATCCTCTCCCTGGTCTTCTACCTGTTAAGGGTGGAGCTGTAGATTCATAATTAGATATGGGATTTTCGGGCGGCGCCTCCCCGGTTGCCATAACCGTCAGGGTTTTGAATTCCGAAGGTACCTCGGGGGCTGATGGTTGAGATATGCAAATCAATCCTGAATTCTTGCTGACGGGCAGGACTACCGCAGCTTTGACAGCGCTTCCCTGATTCTGTTCAGGGCTTTGGTGAGTTGTTCTTCAGAGGCGGCGTAGCTGAGCCTGAAGCATCCGGGGGCGCCGAAAGCATCGCCGGAGACCACCCCGACATGGGCTTTGCTGAGGAGATAAAAGCAGAAATCATCGGAATTGCCGATCACCATTTCTCCGTCTCCTTTGCCGAAATAAGAAGAGCAATCGGGGAAGACATAAAAGGCCCCGTCGGGTTTGCTGGTTTTGAGGCCGGGTATTTCGGAAAGCATCTCCATCACCAGGTCGCGCCGCTTTTCAAACTGAACGACCATTTTCCGTATTTCTGTACCATCGTGGTGAAAGGCGGCCACCGAGGCGATCTGAGCCGGGGAATTTGGCCCTGACGTAAACTGTCCCTGCAACTTGTTGCATGCTTTGGCAATCCACAATGGGGCAGCCAAAAAGCCGATGCGGTATCCTGTCATGGCATATGCCTTGGAGACGCCGTTGATGATGACCACCCGGTCACGGATCTCCGGAAACTGGGCGATGGATTCGAATTTCCTTCCGTAGATAATATGTTCGTAAATTTCATCTGAAATGATGATGATATCGGGATAATGGGCAAAAATCTCTGCGAAGGCTTTCAGCTCTTCCCGCGTGTATACGCTTCCCGTGGGGTTGCTGGGACTGCTGAAGAGAAAAGCCCTGGTCCTGGGGGTGATGGCCGCTTCCAGCTGTTCCGGGGTGATCTTGAAATCGCTCTCCACCGAAGTTTCCAGGAACACGCCTACCCCTTCCGAAAAGTTGACAAGATCGGAATAAGTCACCCAGTACGGTGCGGGGATGATCACCTCATCGCCCCGGTCAACCACCACCTGGATCACATTGGCCAGGGCGTGCTTGGCTCCGTTGGATACCACGATCTGCGCCGGCTGGAAATCCAGGTTGTTGTCGCGCTTCAGCTTCTTGATGATCGCATTCTGCAGTTCAGCATACCCGGCAATCGGGGAATAGTAAGAGTAGTTGTCATCAATGGCTTTCTTGGCAGCCTCCTTGATGAAATCAGGGGTGTGAAAATCGGGTTCCCCCACGCCGAGACCAATCACATCGATCCCCTGGGCTCTTAATTCCCTGCTTTTTTGCGCGACAGCAAGTGTCGCCGATTCCGAAAGCCGGTTGATGCGTTCTGCTACCTTCGTCATATCGTCTGGTTTTTATTGTTGTTGTGAAACTCCTGCAATATAAAAAATGTTCCTGATTACCCTCCTGAAGAGATCTTAATGGTCGTGATAACTTTCTTGTGCCGACGATTTGTTAAGAGAGAGTTAATCAAAGAGGGCTTCGTCACGTATCAGCATCAGAATGGCGGAATGGGGAAGGATGAAGTATTTCTCCTTGTGAAATTCAATTTCGTATCCGCTTTTGTTCAGATAAACGGCCATATCGCCAACGCGAGCCTGCAAGGGAACATATTTTACCGATTCCTGCTTTTCCTTCCAGGGTTCTTCTTCATCTGTCATGGCCGGAATGGGATATCCGGGACCTACTTTAAGCACATAACCGCTCAGTATTTTTTCATTTTCCTGGACAGTAGGGGGCAGGATAAGTCCTGAAGTAGTCTTTTGACTGGGATTTTTGGGTTTTATCAAAACCCGGTCTCCCACCATGATGAGTTTCTCAAGGTCCTTTTCGTCGATGATCAGTGACATGATTTATACTTTAACGGCAAAATTAAACAAATATCACAAGTCTCAACCTTTGTCTTAACCTTTGCCTCAACCTCTGCAACAACCTCTACCACCACCTCAACCTCAGTTTCAGGTTACCGGGTATTCCCCCCGGCTGTCGGAAAGCACTTCGAAACCGGTAGGGGTGACAAGGACGGTATGTTCAAACTGGGCAGACAGTTTCCGGTCGGAAGTGCGTGCGGTCCATCCGTCTTTCTTGTCCACCACCGTAGATGGCCGTCCCTGGTTGATCATCGGTTCAATGGTAAAAATCATCCCCGGGCGCATCACGGGGCCGGAATTTCTCCTGGCGGAATGGTCAACCTGGGGTTCTTCATGGAAACTGATCCCGACACCGTGTCCGCAATATTCATACACCACGCTGAATCCCCTGGACCGGGCGTACCGACTGATGACGTATCCGATGTTCCCGAAATAGTTTCCAGGCTTCACCTGCTGAATGCCCAGGTTAAGACAATGGCTGGAAGCGGCGATCAGATTTTTCGCCATCGGTGAAATCTCCCCGATGGAATACATCCGTGATGTATCTCCGTAAAACCCGTTCAGAATGGTGGTCACGTCGATGTTAAAAATATCCCCCTCTTTTAGGATGCTCTTTTCGGAAGGAATCCCATGGCAGACGATTTCATTCGGGGAGATGCAGCACGACGCTGGAAAACCATTGTATCCTTTGGTGGCGGGAACCGCACCATGGGCGAGGATAAACTCTTCTATCTTCTTGTCCAGAAATCCGGAGCTCACCCCGGGCGTGACGAATTCAGCGATGTAATCCAGGGTTTGTGCGGCCAGACGGCTGCTTTTCCGAATGCCTTCAATTTGCTCAGGAGTCTTGATAATGATCTCACCCATATCATAAAATTTCCTGCAAAAGTGGTGAAATGATCCTGTTTTTCAAAATTGAACCTTATTTTTGCCTGACGTAAAATTGTTCATCCATGCGCTACATTCATCATCTAAGGGCAAAATCCTATCACATCAACCGGTTCGGCGACGTCTCAACTTCCTTCCTCTTTTGGTATATGCAGGAGATTGCCTGGGAGCATGCCAAAGTGATGGGATTTGGATTTGATGATTTACGTGAAGATGAGCTCTTCTGGGTGTTGTCCCGTTTTTACGTCCGGATAGACCGTCGTCCGCGATGGACCGAAGAATTCACCCTGGAGACCTGGTCACGGGGTACCGACGGATTTTTTGCCTACCGCGATTTCCGTTTCTTGGGATCAGGGGGAGAAGAGATCATTAGGGCCACCAGCAGCTGGTTGGTACTTAACCTCCACTCGCGGCGGATCGTGCGGCTGAGCCAAATGAAAAGCTTCCCGGGGTATTCCGAAAGTCTCCTGGGATTCAACCCCGGAAAAGTGGAAGCACCCCTCACCGTGGATGAGCCGGAATTTTTCCCCGTGCTGTTCAACGAAATCGACATCAATCAGCATTTTAATACGGGGCGATACCTGGAAAGGATCAACAACAGCTACTCCTTTGACTTTCTCCGAACACACATGCTCAGGGAAATGGAAGTTAATTTTCTGAAGGAGGGGCTTCCCGATGACCGGTTGACGGTCAGGCAGCAGCGGGTCACTCCTTTGGAACACCTGTGCAGCATACAACGTGAAAAAGACCTGGCAGAACTGATCCGTGCGCGACTCGTCTGGGAACAAAGAGTGTAAGCCAGCCTCCGCTGGTCATACATCATCATTCTGCCCTTTTATCCCTCCAATTTTCTGATCACTTCCTTCACCTTTTCTTCCAGGGGCAGGTTGCCGTCGATCCAGTGAATCAGGGTTCCCTGGCGTTCCATCTTCCTGAACCAGGTCATTTGCCGCTTGGCGAACTGATGAATGGCGATGTTGAGTTTTTCCGTCATTTCCTTTAGGGAGAGTTCCCCGGTCAGGTAGAGGGTAATGAATTTATATTCCAGGCCGTAATAGGTGAGAGCTTCCGGCGCAATACCTGACCTAAGCAATTGGTCCACCTCTTCGATCATGCCGTTGTTGAGCCGCTGGTGAAGCCTGTGGGTAATCCTCCGGCGCCGGGTATCCACGTCGAAGCGGATGCCGGTAATCATGGGATGAAGGGACTGGGTGCCTGAGGGCCCGGAAGACCGGGTGACCGCAGGAGGGAGAGAATAATCGTGCTGCCGAAGATAGTACTCTTCGATTTCGATGGCCCTGATGGCGCGCTTTTCGTTGACGATATCCGTGATATTGTGGAGTTTTGGCTTGATGGTTTTCAGGATGGAGGTGAGCTCTTCCAGCGATTTCCCTTTCAGGGTGGCCCTCAGTGCCTCATTAAGCGGCACCTCGATAAGATGGTAATCCTGGAGGACCGCTTCGATATACAATCCGCTGCCACCGCAGAGCACCGGAAATTTCCCCCGTGCACGGAGGGCGGCCATGACCTCCCAGAAATCGCGTTTGTATTCGTATACGTTGTACTGATACCCGGCATCCGCGATATCGGTGAGGTGCACGGGGATTGTGACTCCATTGACCACGTAATCTTCCTGGTCCTTCCCGGTCCCGATGTCCATGCCCCGGTAAACCTGGCGCGAATCGGCGGAGATGACTTCTCCGTTCAGGCTGGCAGCCAGATGGGCGGCCAGGACGGTTTTCCCCGTTGCGGTAGGTCCCAGGATGACCAGAATATCATATGCAGCGCTGCCGTGTATCATCATTCAAACGCTTGTCGGATTAAGGAAGGAACAAAAATACAAAATCGGGAGCAGTACGTGAAATTTGACAAGACAGAAGAGTGTGGGGGAAAAGGATATGTTTCAGAATGAGAATTTTACAGTACATTTGCCGTAAAAAGTTTGAAATGGTACTTGAGGCTTGCGTTGAAACCCTGGAGGAAGCCCTGAAGGCCCGGGAACTTGGTGCCCATCGGATAGAGTTGTGTTCCCGTCTTGATCTGGACGGACTCACACCTTCGGAGGAACTTATCAGTCAGGTATGTGCAGCTTTGGCAATTCCGGTGATGGTGATGATAAGACCGCGGGCCGGAGATTTTGTATACACCGGGGAAGAGATAGAAGGGATGCTCCGGGATATTGACAAGGTCAAAACCATGGGGGCTTCGGGCATTGTTTTCGGGGTGCTGACCCCTGAGAAGCGGGTGGCCGTTACCCTGTGCAGGCGGTTGGCGGAGCGGGCATTCCCGTTGCCGGTCACCTTTCACAAGGCCATTGACGTCCTGGAGGATCCTGCCGAGGGCGTCCGCGAACTGCTGGAATGCGGCGGTATCACGCGTATTCTCACTTCCGGGGGCAGACCCACAGCCCGCGAGGGAGCGGCCAAAATCAGGGAGATGATGGAGGCTGCGGCAGGCCGAATCACCATACTCGTGGCTGGAAAGGTGACCTGTTATAATGTTTTGGAAATCAGAGATCTGACAGGGGCCCATGAATTCCACGGGCGACGCATCGTGGGAGATCTCACTTCACTCGCTGCTGGCTGTCGCTGATCCCCTCAGAGCGATGCTGCTGCTTCCGGGAAGGGATTCCTGAAACTCCTCCGTGCTGCCGAATCTGATTACTTCTTCAGATCGGTGTACTGAAATTCGAAACCGTCGAGGGGCGTTCGCGCAGGGGCCAGAACCACCCTGTGCTGCCCGTCAAGCAGGAAAGCCGAGGGGTAGGAGCGTACCTTGTACTCTTTTCCTGTCTTCCGGTTGGGAGTGTCGGTGACCATGATCCCCGGGATCTGGTTACTGCTCATAAATTCCGTGTTGTTGACTTTCTGCGATGGAGAAAGGACAATGAGAAACTCTACTTTGCTGCCGGTTTTCTCAGCCATTGTTTTGAGGTATCTGACCTGTTCGCGGCACACAGGAATTTCCAGATCGGCAAAGAGGAGATACAAAAAAGGTTTGGTATTTCTCCCTGAACACCAAATGGTTCCGGTTGAGGAAGGAAGACAGATTTCAGGAGCCGGGGTACCCGTTTGCAGGAAGGCGAGTTTTTTCTGAACACTGGCAGCCATCTCCCTGATCCGGGGTTCTTTGTTTTGGGAAAACCAGGGAGATTGCACCATCCGAAGGATCGCGGAGGATGAAAACTCTCCCGAATAGAAAGCGTCATGCAACATTTTCAGCAGGATCAGGTCTGACAATGACCCTTCTGTCGCAGTGAAATCCTGGGTCCATTTGCTGAGTTCGGCCAGGCTTTCCCTGGCGACCCACATTTTCATCCTGGTGCCCGCAGCAGATTTGCTCTCGGTACTCAGGGTATTTACAAACAACCTGTTGAGAAAATCGGAAAAAGCGGGCTGGGTCCATTCCTGCGGAGTGAGTTGCTGAAGGGATCCCGCCACTTTTTCCCTCCCGGTGCGGAGCAGGTCCGCCTCCAGCGATTTCATCCGCAGGTGCCGGTGTGTCTGGTAGCCGGGCTCCTCCTCCTTTTCAAATTCGCGTTCCAGCCTGATCCTTACCGTATCGAGATAGTTCTTCATCTGCCTGTAATACAACTGGTTGAAATAGGTGTCGGTCAGCTGGTAAAAGCGGGCGTCATAACGTGCGATCAGGTTGGTAAGCTCTTTTTTGTTGCCTTCATTCACTTTTAACCATATATCGACAGGATTGAAATAAGGATTTTTGCTCTCCTCAAAACTCTTCTCCCGAAGGGGCGGAAGGGTAATTCTGACATCCTTGCCCGGAACCAGAACCATCCTGCCCCGGTAAACGCCAACGTCAGCAAAACAATAGGTGTTTTGAGTGATCTGTTTTTCAATGGTGAAGTTTCCCCTGCCATCGATAGTGACCTCGAAAAAAGGAACCGGCGTTTTGGATACCGGATCGGCAACCGTGAAAAATTCGAGTCTTTGGCCCGCATAATCCGGTGCAGAACCCACGATCCGGATCGCTTCGGTCCTGACAAACAAGGTCATAAACAGGAAAACCAGAAAAAAACTCTTCCGCATGAATATGAGAATGAATCCTCCTAATAAACTTGCATCATGACTATTTATTGTTTCGAAGGTGTTCCCGGGGTGTCGGTGGAATCTGTTTCGGATTGCTCCGTGATCCCGGGTTTAAAGCCGTTCATGGTGAAATTCCTGGGAAGGAAGCGGCTGGCATCGCCGCCATGCATGATAATATCGCGTACGATGGTGGAGTTTACGGGCGTATGTTCCGGAATGGTCAGCAAAAAAACAGTTTCGATTTCGGGATACATCTGCTTGTTGACCTGGGCGATGGCCCTTTCAAACTCAAAGTCGGCCGATGTGCGGAGGCCCCGCAGGATATACCTGGCCCCCACTTTTTTACAAAAGTCCACGGTGAGCCCATCGTGAACCTCAACGGATATGTTGTTGTCGAATTCAAAAACCTCCCTGATCCATTTCACCCGCTTCTCAAGGGGAAAGTAGGACTTTTTGTTCGTGTTGTGGCCTACCATGATGATGATCCGGTCAAAAATTCCGGCGGCCCTTCTCACGATGGACTCATGTCCTATGGTGAAGGGATCAAAGGATCCCGGGAAAATGGCGATCTTTTCCATCAGCAAAGCTTTTATAAAACCTAGCCAAAGGTAATATCTAATTGAATTAAGAGCGAAGGGAAAAGCAATTTTCCATAAAACCGCTATTTTGGCAAATACAAGGAATCTGATGCTGAATTTTGTAAAAAGTGATTTTTCTTCCGGAAAACTGATCCGCTTGGCCATTCTTTTTTATGCCATGGGATTGCTGTTCCTGTTTAACATCCAATTTGCTTTCAAATACAATTCAACGGTATGATGGGATTGGGAGTGGCGTTATAAAACTATATTACGGCTCTTTACTTTCTGACGTATTTCCCGGAAATTGTGCCGGGTTCTTTTCTTGACGGATGTTGCTTTTTTTCTAATTTTGAGGGGTTAAATCTAATGCAATGGGTTTGAAGCTTTCGGTGGTCATTCCTGTATACAACGAGGAGAAAACCATAGAAGCCATTCTTGACAGGGTTGTTGCCGTCAGGTTGGCTGGAGATCTGAAAAAGGAGATAATTCTCGTCAGTGATTTTTCGGGGGACCGCAGTGTTGAGGTCATTGAAAAATACATGGCCCGTCATGACGGTGAAGATATCAGGTTGTTCAGCCAACCCGTCAATATGGGGAAGGGGGCGGCTCTCCACAGGGGGATTACCGAGGCTTCGGGGGATTTTCTGATCATTCAGGATGCTGACCTGGAGTACGATCCGCGCGAGTACAATGACCTGCTTAAACCTGTCCTCGAAGGAAATGCCGACGTGGTTTACGGTTCCCGGTTTACAGGAGGGAATCCTCATCGCATCCTGTTTTTTTGGCACTCCATTGGGAATAAACTGCTTACATTCTTATCCAATATGTTCACCAATCTGAACCTGACCGACATGGAGACCTGCTACAAGCTTTTCCGGACGGAAATCATCAAGGGGATTGACCTGCGGGAGAACCGGTTCGGCTTCGAACCTGAAGTGACGGCCAAGATTGCCCGCATTCCGGGAATCAGGATTTATGAAGTGGGCATTTCCTACTACGGGAGAACTTATGAAGAGGGAAAAAAAATCAACTGGCGCGATGGCTTCAGGGCGTTGTGGTGCATCGTGAAATACAACTTCCAATAAACCGGGAAAACATGAAGAAAGCTTTGGACAAACATGGCCTTTACGGTTTTCTGACTCTCTATTTCTTATTCCAGTTTTTCATCCTTCTCTTTAGTGAGAGTGCTTATGGTTACGGAGGGGCTGACAATATCGGGCATTACCAGATTGCGAGGTATGCCTTTAAGTATCCGGAACTCTTTCTCGATCTCTGGGGCAAGCCGGTGCTGACCACCCTGATGGCTCCTTTCGCCCTCTTCGGGTTTGCGGGAGCCAGATTTTTCAATGTTCTGGCGGCCTTGGTCACCCTGTGGCTTACCGCCAGGATCTCCGACCGCCTTTACCCGGGAAGCGGACTTTTTGCCGCCATCATTCTGGCCTTTACCCCGGTTTTTTTCCACCTGGTTCCCAGTTGCCTCACAGAAATCCTCTTTGCCTGTGTGCTGGCGGCTGCCGTATATCTCTTTCTCCACGACCGCTTTGACCTCTCGGCTGCCGTTCTTTCCTTCATTCCTTATGTGCGCAGCGAAGGAATCATCCTGCTGCCCATCTTCGCGGTGGCTCTTCTTTTAAAGCGTTCCCCGCGCTCCCTCCTTGTCCTGGCCTTGGGTACTCTTCTTCTTTCCGTCATCGGACTTTTTGTATTCGGCGATCTTTTCTGGCTGATCTCCCACTCACCCTATTCCCTGGGTGCCAGTTTTTATGGCAGCGGAAGCCTCTTCCATTTCATCAGGGAAAGGAATGATATTTTCGGCTGGCCTCTCGTATGGCTCACCGTGGCCGGACTGCTCTTCTGGATTTATGACGTGTTGAAAGGTTTTTCCCTGCGGAAGCTTGAGACACTCTCTTTTATCCTCATCGCCGGAAGCTGGATCTCCTATTTCGCTGCCCACAGCTATGTGTGGTGGCAAGGAATGGGAGCTTCCCTCGGGTTGACCCGCGTGATGGGGGGGATTGCCCCGATGGTGGTCCTCACTGCTATGGCCCTCTATAAACCCGCCTCCAGGTTACTCCCTCAGAAAAATGGACTCCTTGCCCTTTTCGGGGGAGTAGCGCTCCTGCAGGCAGTCATCTTCTTCCGTGACCAGAAAATCCTGCTGAAGGCCGATCCCACGGAACAACTGGTTAAAAAGAGTACCGATTTTATCCGCTTTAACGAAGAGGGGAAGAAGGTCTTTTATTTCAATCCCCTGGTCATCCATTATCTGGAATTAGATCCTTACGATACGAAACAGTGCAATTGGTGGGTGTCTGATAAGCAGCAGCCGTCAAATGTTATGGAATGGGGTGACCTGCTGGTCTGGGATGCCCATTTCGGCCCCAATGAGGGGGAAGTGCCGCTCGAAAACCTCGAAAAGGACCCTTACCTGAAAAAGGTACGGTCGTTTTATCCGGTGGAAAGAATCACTGTGCTTGGGGGCTATGACTACAGCATCCATATCTACAAAAAGTCACCCAACAAAGGGGATTCCATAGAGGTGGCCGGTCATTTTGCGAAAAACTTCACTTTTGAAGGCGTGGACGATCCCCGGGTCATCGAAGCCGATAGCGTTAAAGCCTGGCGAATCGACGAAAGCCAGGAATATGGTCCCACCCTGGTGGTGAACGCTGGTGAAATTGAGCTCTTTGAAATCCTGGAAGTCACCGTTGACCTTAATTACAAACCCGAGGAGATGCTGGACAAAGATGAGGTTTATCTGGTCTTTTCCATCGATGGGGATGGGAAGAACCTCCGCTATGAAAGCATCGACCTGGCCGCACCCCAGGGGGGATGGAAACAGCAGCAGCTGGTTTCCCGGATGTCGGCCGCCATTTCTGAAACCGCACAGGTTAAAGTGTATGTCTGGAATTTGAAACGAAAGAAACTGCTGATGGAAAGCCTGAAGGTCAACATCAACAGTTACTGAAATGAATTCCGGCGAGCCCATTTTTCGTCCGCTCTGTGGCGGGAAGTTCCGATGTCCGGAATTATCAACCGACTCTTTGCTCATGGTTTGATGGAGAAAGGGCCACGGAATCTCTGACCAAGTCAAAGAGATGGATCGTCAGGTTTAAACCGTTTTATGATTTCCAGGTCGTCGAACCATACCGGTTCCGTTCCTGTAACCCATACATAGATGATCAGGCGGCTGTTGTCGACATGCTGTGGCACCCAGAAACTGAGCTCCAGTTTTTTCCATCCCTGATCGTCTGTTTCCGAAGGTTTGTTGTTGAGGATATAAAAATCTTTTCCCGTGGTGGCTACCAGGTTGGCCTGGCCAGAGAGGCTGTGGGTGCGCACGGTTACCGTCACATATTCCAGTTCCGGGGCATCAGGAAACTCCACGGCTTTTCCATAGGGATCAGTGCCGTCGAGACGCAGGCTGTGAACTCCGCTGCGGGCCTTTTCTACGGATATCCGCTTACTCTCCTCCGCTATGCCGCCATGGTCAAAAAGCACCATCTGACGTGTGGTGTCGGCCGACTCATAGTCACAGCGCAGGGTGTCTGACCGGGCGCTCCTGCAAATTCCTCCGCTGCCCTGGTGGGGGAGCTCCCTTTTCCTGAGCAGGAAAACAGGGAAGGAGGTGGCCGTCACCTCCCACTCATCGCTGGTGAGGTAGCTGTTACGCCGCTCTTCGTTCTCCTGATAGGAAAGCATAAAATTGTTGTCATAGACCGAAACGAGGATGTAATCAGCACTGTCGACCGTGGGGAATAGACGGATGTAGTCACGGTACGCCAGGTGGGAGAAAAAGTGGTCGGTAGTGCTGACCCGGGCATTGGCGGGAATGGTGCTGAGGAGGTGGTGTACTTCCCTGAGGTTGTAATGCGACGTGAAGAACTCTTTTTTGTATACTCTCTCCTTGGCCGGATTCATGGTCCAGCGGATTTTGACATGGTCGGGGTTTAGTTTATAAAGGGTCATCCCCAGGGCGGCAAGGCAGGCCAGAAGGGCCAGGCTGGCCTGAAGCCATTTCCTTTTCAGGGAGGCCAGAACCAGAAAAAGAGACAGGGGCAGCAGCGTCACCACTTCAATGGAGTAATATGTGGAGATCCCCCAGCGGATATATGAATCATTAAGCACCTTCTGGGCGACGATGGGAATGAACCAGATCAGATACTGCGGCCGCAGGAGCAGCAGGATACCCCCCGAAACCAGGTAGACCAGGTAAAACTCGGCCTTCACACCATTGCCCGTGGGATCGTCGAGATGGTTTACGAAAAAGAGTTTAACCGTTTCCAGGGGATGGTTGACCACAAAGACCAGGGCTTCTCCGGGGTGAGCCCCCAAAGCGCTATAGTTGAACAGGGTGAACTGCTTATCATCATTCTCCATACCGGGAATAAGCACCTTGAAGAGCAGGATAAAATAGAGCAGTGACACGGCCATGCCTGCCAGGCTCATCTGAACAGCCCGTTTGTCCTTCCTGTGGTTGATAATAAGCACGATAAAGATAAAAATAAACCAGACGGGGATATTCTCACGAGACAGAAGGGCTACGATAAGGAGGATTCCGGCGGTCAGATATTTTTTCTTCTCGAAGGCATAAAGGAAGGGGGGAATGAGGCAGGCCGAGATGACTGCCAGATTCACATCACACGAAAAAGTGGTGTACCTCCCCAGCAATAGAAAATAGTACACCATCACACCGGCACCCAGCCACCAGTGGTCGCTTTTCAAGGTTACCATTTTCCAGGAGTACCAGGCAGCCACCAGAACCATGGCCAACTGGATCACAATCAGTGTATAGGTGCCGGTCAGCCAGGTGAAGAGCCAATATACAGGAATAAAAAACATCAGCAGGAAGGAGTAGTGGTCCTGGAGGAAATTCCCAGGATAGGTGGGCATCGGACTGATCCTGAAATGGGCATAATCGCGGAAGGCAAAATTGTAATTTCCGTAGTCGAAGGTGACGGTACGGAAATACCAATGGTTGGCAATCCCCATCAGGAGCAGGAGCATCCCGAAAACACACAGGATGACCAACGGGAGGTTTTTCTTGGTCAGGTTAACTTTTCTCATACCCTTCAGTTTGTTTTTTTCTTCATCAGCCATCGGTCGGGAGTGAATTTGTGGACCACTTCAAATCGGGGGTTGAGTTTTGCGGCGTCTTCGGCAAAGATATAGTAATATTCAGCGGGGGTGGCGATATCGATGTTGTAATCATAAGGCTGAAGGTTAATCCAGGGGGCCTTCCCGGTGATCTGGTAAAAGGTGAAGGAGGAGTGGAAGAACCAGCTGGTTTTGAGGGAGATGGGGCTTCCTTTGTATTTTTCTTTAAGGAAGTCTATGACTTCCAGCGTGTTGGAGTCGAATTCCCATTCTCTGACGCTTTGCAGGGATATTCTGTGGGATAGGTTAGCAGCCAGGAGGATGGTCAGGATCAGGGCCAGGGATCTATGGGCCAGGGAGTGGCGCCAGCGGTAGGCCAGGGTGAGGACGATCACGAAGAGAAGAGCGACAAGCGGGTAGAAGAAGAGGGCGGTTCGCCCGCTCAGGTTGGGAGTTCCCAGGATGGTGGTTTGCAGGAGATTGATGGCTGCGGGGAGTAACACAAGGGTTGCCGCCAGCACCCCGCAGAGGGGGTGACAAGCAAGGTCGGATTCCGGGGCCCCGGGCCCGACAGCCTTTCTGATGAAGGAGGCGCAGAGGGCAGCTCCCAGGGCGAGAGCCACCGGCAGGAGCATCCAGCAATGAGGGATCATGGAAAGCACCGGAGAGTTGTAATACCAGTTGTGGATCAACGAGATCACCGTTTCCTGGTAGAACCCCCTTGAAGTCCAGTACTGAAATTCGTTGGTGGAGTGCATCTTCTGGAGGGGGACCATGATCAGGGCCAGGTAGGCCAGGGACAGGAGGGCGATGAGCAGGAGCGGCTTGACCAGTTGCTTCGGATTTTTTCTGTATTCCCAAAGAAACCGGAAACCGGCGATGATGGTCACGGCTGCCCAGAAGACCAAGGCCGTAAAATTGGCATAGGAGGCAAGAATGGCGCAGACCAGGGCCATCCAGATGAACTTATGCCGTCCTTCCCCAAATCCCGCCAGCAGGAATCCTGCTGAGAGGGTGACCATGGTCAGAGAGATCCCGTATCCCCGGCATAAGCCGAAGAAATCGAGAAGATAGGGATTCA
Source organism: Prolixibacteraceae bacterium UBA1413 (assembly GCA_002304925.1). Taxonomy (GTDB): domain Bacteria; phylum Bacteroidota; class Bacteroidia; order Bacteroidales; family Prolixibacteraceae; genus UBA1413. The sequence continues at coordinate 2,474 of DBPT01000022.1, read as the reverse complement.
CGAAAAGGAGGGCCCCCGCCAGGAACCAGGGGGAGTCAAGCCGCAGGGTCAGTTTCAGGATCCGGAATACTCCCCAGGCAAACAGAAGAAAACTAAGCAGGTTGGGCAGCCTGATGACCCACTGCTCCTTGCCGAAAAGAAGTATCGTGCCTTTGGTGAGCAGGGTGTTCAGAATATGGTTGTTGGGGATATTGTCGGGGTACATCATGATTTCCCAAACGCTAAACCGGGAATAATGGTAGACCGTGGGAACTTCATCGATGGTCACCGGCACATGAAATACCTTGAACAGGAGCACCAGGAAGAGGGCTCCGTAGAGGGCGATGAAACTGTAAAAGTTGACATTTTTCATTCCCCGCGGGGTGTTGAAGATGAGGATGTGGATGAGGTTTCCGGCGATGCTGATTCCGTTCCGGAAGGGTTCTCCGGGAAGAAGTGTACCCTGTAGAGGGCCTCTCCGTTAACAGGATTCTCGAAGAGAAGCTCTTTTAATACTTTGATGCTGTCTTTGTTTTCCATCACTGCCCCCAAGGTTTTGGCGAATAGTTCCTCCTGGTTTTTTTCCAGGAAGAGGTACACCGGTCTGATATCGCCGGATTCTGCAGTAGTGTCGAAGGCTTTCCCCCAATACACGAGCTGGCTGTTAAGGGGGTTGAAGTGAATGGTTCCGGGGTACAGTGTTCCCAGGCGTTCTGCATAGTGGGGTTTGAGGGAGTTGGGGGCCCAGGCGGTGAAGAAGTGCAGGGCGTACTCCGGAAAGGGAGAGCCGTAGTCGGCAGAAGCGATGATTCTGATGCTTCCGGGTTCAAAGGCCGCGGCAGCTTCACGGGTCATTTTCCTGGCCTCTATCTGGGTGAGGAAGGCTTCGGAGGTATAGCGGATGACGGGAATCTGACGACTGGCGGTCCAGATCAGAAAAACCGACAGCAGCAACGAAAGGGCTCCCTCCACAATCCGGGAGGGCAGGCATTCCCTGACCGTTTCACAAAGAAGGAAGATGATCAGGGGTCCGTACATCATGGCCGGCATAATATAGCGCGGGGCGTACTGTTTTCCTGCCATCAGGGCATGGAGCGTGATGGCCAGGAGTACGGCCATGGCCATTAGGTTGCGGCTGAAGCTGACAGGATGTTTTTTCCTGCGGCTGGTAGCCAGAGAAATAAGGGTGACCACGGCTAGGATGCCAGTCAGGATCGTAAAATGGGGTTCCAGACGAACTATCTGACGGATGTTCCCAGCCATTTGTGCCAGGTCGACCACGTTTTTCTCCCCGCTGCCATATTGTCCGCTGAAGAGAAACAGATCGCGGATCCAGTGCCAGAAGCGCTCGATTTGCAAGGTCGCTGGAAGGGCAATGACCAGGAAAAAAAGAAGTGAGAGAAGCAGGGTAACTGCTTTTTTCTTCCATCCTGGGACGACCATCAATGGGAAAAACATCAGGGGGAGGAGGGTGAGCTTGATGGAGAGGCCAAAACCAGTGATCAGGGCCAGCACCAGCATATCCGCGGTGGTATATTCCTGCTTTGAAGAGCGTGATTTGCCAATCAGGAAGACGGAAAGTGCGATGATGGGCAGGGCCAGGATTTGTTCAGGGCTGATTCTGCCGATGATCTCCCAGAGGATAAAGGGAAGCAGGGGGATGGTCTGCACCACCATTGCTGTGGTCACCGACCCGGTTTTGCGAAACACCGCCCTGCCGGCACCCAGCATGCCGGCAGCCAGTAACAGGGAGAGAACCAGGTTGACCATCGCCAGATAGAGGTCGGGATGGCTGAGAACATCATCGGTGAATCCTGCCCCTTCGCCGCGGAACCACCAGACAATGCGGAAAACCGCGGCCGTCAGGTATTGCAGAGGCGTACCCGGGTGGTCGATATGGGCCACCTTGAGATGACCCTCGGCCATGTTCAGTCCCGTGCAGAAATAGACATAGTCGGGATCTACCGACCTCAGGGAGGGATCTTCCAGGATCAGACGAAAATAGAAACCCGTCAGCAGATAAAAGAGGGGAAAGAACAACAGAAGCAGCCTCTTTTGACCGGCCACTAGCCGGACCATTTTTTTTATGTGGTGAAAGTCCATATAAAATCCTTTAACTGACATAGCCTACACTTAACTGGCACGTCATGGGACAAAAATAGCAATTCCGCTATTGATATCACATTCAAGTGACCTCACTCTTCCAATTTTCTAAAAACCGGGATACCTATTTTCCGGCTTTTTTTCTCCGGGAAGTCCGCACCACCAGTCGGGAGACCAGGAGGGGCCGCCATCGGGGCATTTCAGGGTCATCCCAGGGTCATCCCAGGGTGACCAGGGCGGTATGAGGTCTCCCGTCACCGAAGAGCGGCAGGAGCGTGGAGCCGTGGGGTTTTCCGTCGACGGTCACCGCAGTGACTCCCCGGCATACCCCATGGGGGTTGCTGACCGTAATCTTCCAGCTGTCGCCGCGGAATTTACGGGTGACTTCAAAC